>NZ_JAEMVM010000029.1:96886-141415 GCF_016463925.1 Pseudomonas sp. P20
CCGCTCGCGGCTATCCGCCGGGTGGGGTACCGGTGCGTTGGCGGATAGCGCTGGGGCGCTATTCGCCCTACGGGGTTCGGGGCTCGGGTGGGGCGGGCGAATGTGTTGATCCACCAACACTTGCCCAGCAGTTGCGCCCGCACAGCGACAGGGGCTTGCCACCCAGGCCTTATCCGGCGCGGCCCCGCGGCCCGGCACGGGCTGTGCACGGGGTGCCGGATGCACAGGCAAGCCAAGGAGTCCCCATGCCGCGCGAAATCCGTCTCAACGCCTTCGAAATGAACTGTGTCGGCCACCAGTCGCCCGGCCTCTGGGCGCATCCGCGCGACCGCTCCTCGCAGTACAAGGACCTGGAGTACTGGACCGACCTGGCGCGGTTGCTCGAACGCGGCCGTTTCGACGGACTGTTCATCGCCGACGTGCTGGGCATCTACGATGTGCTCGACGGCAATGGCGACGCGGCGATCCGCCAGGCCGCCCAGGTACCGGTGAACGACCCGCTGGCGCTGATCACGCCGATGGCCGCGGTGACTCGCCACCTGGGCTTCGGCCTGACCGCCTCGCTGTCCTTCGAGCATCCCTATCCCTTCGCCCGCCGACTCTCGACCCTGGACCACCTGACCAAGGGCCGGATCGGCTGGAACGTAGTGACCTCCTACCTGGAAAGCGGCGCGCGCAACCTCGGCCAGCAGGCCCAGCTCGACCACGACCGCCGCTACGACTATGCCGACGAATACCTCCAGGTGCTCTACAAGCTCTTCGAAGGCAGTTGGGAGGACGGCGCGGTGCTCCGCGACCGTCGCCGAAGGATCTTCAGCGACCCGGGCAAGATTCACGAGATCCGCCATGTCGGCGAGCACTTCCAGGTACCCGGCATCCATCTCTGCGAACCGTCGCCGCAGCGCACGCCGGTGCTCTACCAGGCCGGCGCGTCGAGTCGTGGCAAGCGCTTCGCCGCCGAGCACGCCGAGTGCGTGTTCGTCGCCGCGCCATCGAAGACCGTGCTCAAGCAGGCGGTCGCCGACATCCGCCAGCGCGTCGCCGAGGCCGGCCGCGATCCGCGCAAGGTACTGGTGTTCAACCTGCAGACGGTGGTGCTGGGCGAAACCGACGCCAAGGCCAGGGCCAAGTTCGACGAATACCGCGCCTTCGTCAGCTACGAAGGGGCCCTGGCGCTGATCTCCGGCTGGACCGGGATCGACTTCGGCCAGTATCGGCCGGATCAGGTGCTGCGGCACATCCACACCAATGCGATCCAATCGGCGGTGGAAGCGTTTTCCAGCGCCGATCCGACGCGCACCTGGACGGTCCGCGAGCTGGCCGACTGGGTCGGTATCGGCGGCTTCGGCCCGCTGTTCGTCGGCAGCCCGGCGACCGTCGCCGACCTGTTGCAGGAGTGGGTGGAGGACACCGACGTGGATGGCTTCAACCTGGCCTATGCGCTGGCCCACGAAACCTTCAGCGACGTGGTCGAATTGCTGGTGCCGGAGTTGCAGAAGCGCGGGGTGTACAAGACCGAATATGCGCCGGGGACTCTGCGCGAGAAGTTGTTCGGCGACGGCCCGCGGCTGCCGGATTCCCATCCGGCGGCCGGCTATCGCGACCTGCGGGCGCTCTGGGAGAAGGAGGCCGGGCGCAACGCGCTGCCGGCCTGACCTGGGCGGACGGCGGGATGACGCCGGTGGCGATATCCGCCCCAGGGCCCGGGACGGCTCCTAGAGCCAGGCGTGCCGCGGTGGCTTCACCCCATTCAACTGGTAGTTGCCGATGGCATGGTATTTCCAGCGCACCGGGTCATGCAGGGTGTGGGTGCGGGCGTTGCGCCAGTGGCGGTCGAGATTGAGTTCCTCCAGGGTCGAGCGCGTGCCGGCCAGTTCGAACAGCCGGTTGGCGGCGAGCAGGGCGGCTTCGGTGGTGAGCACCTTGGCCTCGGCCACGGCGATCGAGGCGGCGGCCACGCTCTCCTCGTCGGGGGCGGCGAGCGCCGCTTCGATGGCGTCGCCCGCCAGGTCGAGCACGGCTTCCGCGGCGCGCACGCGGATGCGCAGGTCGCCGACCTGCTGGATGGTGTAGGGGTCTTCCCAGGCATGCTGCTGGTTGGCGTCTATCCATGGCCGCGCGTGGCGGCGCACCTGCTGCACGGTCTCGGCGAGGATGCCACGGGCGATGCCGGCGTCGATGGCGGCCTGGATGAACTGCGATACGGCGCCGGCGGCGGTGGGGCGGTCGAAGGCGCGGTGCACCGGGATGACGTGCTCGGCCGGCACCCGCACGTTGTCCAGGATGACGGTGCCGCTGGCGGTGGTGCGCTGGCCGAAGCCGGACCAGTCGTCGATCACCGTCAGCCCCGGCGCGTCGCGCGGGATGAACGCCAGGTGCGCGCGCTGCTCGGCGTCGAGGCCGACGGCCGGTACCCAGTGGGCGAGCAGGGCGCCGCTCGAATAGAACTTGCGGCCGTCGATGCGGAACCCGTCGCCATCCGCCAGGACTCGTGTCTGGAATTCGGCGACGGTACGGCTGTGGCGTTCGGAGAAGGCGTTGCCGAAGCGCACGCCGTCTAGCACCAGGCCGTAGAAGAAGCGTTTCTGCTCCTCGCTGCCGTCCAGGCGCAAATGGTCGAGCACCGCCAGGTGGTTCTGCGGCAACTGCGCCAGGGACGGGTCTACCGCGGCGATGGTCTTCAGTACTTCGGCCAGGGTCCGGTAGCCGACCTCGGCGCCGCCGTAGGCGCGCGGTACGCTGATGCCCCATAGGCCGCTCTGCGAGAAGGCTTCCAGTTCGGCCACCGGCAGCCGGCGCTGGCGGTCGCGCAGCGAGGCTTCCTCGGCGAACAGCCCGGCCAGTTCGCGGGCGACGCGGATCGCCTCGGCGTCGTCGGCGATGCGCCGGGCCGGGGTCCGTGGCAGCGGTTGCCGATAGGGATCGGCGGCGTTCTTTTCCAGTGCGCTCATGGCAACTCCTTGCGATGGGATGGGCGAGGTTCAGCGGGACGCCGTGGCCGGACCGCTGCCGATCTGCCAGACGTAGGGCGGCTCGCTGCCGTTGATCTCCCAGTCGCCGACGATCCGTTGCTTGTAGATCAGGGGATTGTGCGAGGCGGCGGTGCGCGCATTGCGCCAGTGGCGGTCGAGCTGCTTGCCGCGGCCGACGGCGGAAGCGCCGCTGGCGTCGAACAGCTCGCTGGTGGCCTGCAACACCAGTTCGGCGACGATCGCCTGGGCCTTGGCCGATTCGATCTCGGCGGCGATATTGGCCTCCTTCTCCGCCTGCGGGTCGCCTACGAAGCGCGCCAGGTAGGCGCGCTGGGCCGCTTCGGCGGCGCGCAGGGTGGCCGCCTCGGCGGCGTAGACGCGCGCGGCGATGCGCCCGACCACCTGCTGCACCTGGGGATCCTGGCTGACTCGCGGGGCATTGCCGTGGCTGTAGATACGGGTCCGCCCGCGCACCTCGGCGGCGACGTCGCGCAAGGCGGCGCGGCCGGTGCCGGCCAGCACCGCGAGCAGGACCAACTGGTAGAACGCGGTCTGGTACTTGAAGCGGCTGGCGAAGTCGATGAGGTTCTCTTCCTCCACCTCGGCGTCCTCGAACAGCGACGTGCCGCTGCCGGTGGTGCGCTGGCCGAAGCCGTCCCAGTCGTCGCTCTGGCGCACGCCGGGCTGGTCGGTGCGGATCGCCGCGATCACGTCGGCGCCGGTGTCGTCGCGCTGGGCATACAGATCGATCCAGTCGGAGAAGAGGCTGCCGGTGCTGTAGTACTTGCTGCCGTTCACCACCCAGCGACCGTCGTCCTTGCGCGAGACGCGGGTGAGCACTTCGCCCAGCCGTACCGAACCGACCTCGGTCCAGGCGCAGCCGACCAGGTCGCCCTCGACGAAGCGCCGCAGCCAACGGTCGCGGCCAGGGCCGGGCTCGGCATTGAGACGGTCCTCGACGAAGGCGAAGTGGCCGCGCAGGGCCTGGGTGATGTTGGAGTCGGCCTCGGCCAGTTCGATCAGCAACTGAACCAACTGCGGCAGCGAGGCGCCGGCGCCGCCGTGCTCGCGCGGCACGCGCACGGCGCCGAAGCCGGCCTGCTTGAGCCAGGCGATCGCCTCGTGGGGCAGTTCGCGTTGCCGTTCGCGCTCGACGGCGCCTTCGGCGATGCGCGCGAAGATCGGTCGGAAACGCTGGGCGAGCAGTTCGTAGTCGGCGCCTTCGGAGAGACTGGCGGCGGTGGCTTCGGGATGGACGCGGGCGTTCATGCGGACTCCTGGTAGGCAGCGGGGCCGTCCGGTCGACGGCTACCCTGGAGTCCGGGCCGTTGCACAGCCTGTGCCGACCCGCGCAGGCCACTGGTTGCGCGGGTTCGCGCGAGCAGGAGGTGTTGCCGGGGCGGCAGCCTGTTGCGCGGCTGCTGCCTGGCGGACAGTGGGGGAGGTGGCGGCAGGTCCCTCTCCCGGCGGGAGAGGGACAGGCGCTTCAGAAGATGTAGTCGGTGGTGAGGAAGTTCGACGCGCGGTTGCGGATGATCTCGCTGACCAGGGTCTTGTTCGCCTCGGTGTCGCGGGTCGCCACCAGGGTGCGGATGGAGAACACCCGCAGCGCGTCATGGACCGACAGGGTGCCTTCCGCCGAATTCTTCCGGCCGTTGAACGGGTAGCTGTCCGGGCCGCGCTGGCACTGGGCGTTGACGTTGATCCTGCCGACCTGGTTGGCGAAGGCGTCGACCAGCCGGCCGATCTGCGCCGGGTCGTTGCCGAACAGGCTCAACTGCTGGCCGTAGTCGGAGCGCAGGACGTAGTCGATCACCTCGTCCAGCTCGCGATAGGGCACCACCGGCACCAGCGGACCGAACTGCTCCTCGTGGTAGAGGCGCATGTCCGGGCTCACCGGACTCAGCAGAGCGGGGTAGAAGAAACTTTGCCGATGCTCGCCGCCGCCCGCATTGACCACTCGTGCGCCCTTGGCCAGGGCGTCGTTCAGCAGGCCTTCGAGATAGTCGACCTTGCCCGGCTCCGGCAGCGGCGTCAGCGCCACTCCCGGTTCCCACGGCATGCCCGGCTTGAGGCTGGCCAGGCGCGCGCTGAACTTGTCGAGGAACGGTCGCAGCACGCTTTCGTGGACGAACAGGATCTTCAGCGCGGTGCAGCGCTGGCCGTTGAAGGACAGCGCGCCGGTGACCGCCTCGTTCACCGCGTTGTCCAGGTCGACCTGCGGCAGGACGATACCCGGGTTCTTCGCGTCCAGGCCGAGGGCGGCGCGCAGGCGGTGCGGGCGGGGGTGCAGCTTCTTCAGGTCGCTGGCGCCGGAATGGGTGCCGATGAAGGCGAACACGTCGACCTTGCCGCTGGCCATCAGCGCCGACACGGTTTCCCGGCCGCGCCCGTAGATGACGTTGATCACTCCTGGCGGGAAGCTGTCGCGGAAGGCTTCCAGCAACGGGCGGATCAGCAGCACGCCGAACTTGGCCGGCTTGAACACCACCGTATTGCCCATGATCAGCGCCGGGATCAGGGTGGTGAAGGTTTCGTTCAGCGGATAGTTGTACGGCCCCATGCACAGCGCCACGCCCAGTGGAACCCGGCGGATCTGGCCGAGGGTGCCCTGTTCCAGTTCGAAACGGCTGGAGTGGCGGTCGAGTTCCTTCAGCGCTTCGATGGTATCGACGATGTAGTCGCAGGTGCGGTCGAACTCTTTCTCGGAGTCCTTGAGGTTCTTGCCGATTTCCCACATCAGCAGCTTGACCACCGCCTCGCGTTGCTCGCGCATCCGCGCCAGGAAGCGTTCGACGTGCTGGATGCGCTCGGCCACCCGCAGGTTCGGCCACAGGCCCTGGCCGTGGTCGTAGGCCCGCACCGCGGCGTCGAGCGCGGCGAGCGCGGCGTCGGCGTCGAGCAGCGGGGTGCTGCCGAGGATCACCTGGCGCTCGCCGTCGGCCTCGGCGAGGAATACCGGGCTGCGTACCGGCGCCAGCGGGCCGTCCCAATGTCGCAGTTGGCCGTCGACCAGGTAGTCGCGCTGCTCGATGGGGGCGTCGGGGCGGTACTGCTCGGGAATGGCGTCGAGGCTGGGAAACAGCGAATCGAGGTGGAGCGGGGCGGTCATGGCGGGTCCTCGAATGACGTGGATGAAAGGCGTGGGACTGTTGTAGCGCGGTCCGGATCGAAGGTAAATCGTTTCAGCAGGAAAACCGTCGCGCCCTTGCCGGAAATCAGCCTTTGCTCCCGCTTCGTGGGGGGCGGGAGCAAAGGCATGGCGCCGGCTGGCTTCAGGCGTCGGCGGTAGGCTCTTCGCGGGGCCGCGCCGGCGGTGGCTCAAGCAGTTCCTGCTGCTCGGCATAGCGCTGGCGGATATCGAAGTCGCGCGGCCAGCGCGAGGCTTCGTGGTCGGGGCGTTGCATTGGTTCGGTCATGGCTGAACTCCGGTCGGGCTGGTGCTCAGAGCACCAGCGACAGCAACAGGATGAAGACCAGGCCGACCACGGAGAGGATGGTCTCCATCGCGGTCCAGGTCTTGAAGGTCTCGCTGACGCTCATGTTGAAGTACTGCTTGACCAGCCAGAACCCGGCGTCGTTGACATGGGAGAGGATCAGCGAGCCGGCGCCGGTGGCGAGCACCAGCAACTCGCGGTTGACGCCGGGAATCAGGTCGATCACCGGCACCACGATGCCGGCCCCGGTGATGGTGGCGACGGTGGCCGAGCCGGTGGCGATGCGGATCACCGCGGCCACCAGCCAGGCCAGCAGGATCGGCGAGATCTGCGCGTTCACCGCGAGATGGCCGATGACGTCGCCGACCCCGCTGGCCACCAGCATCTGCTTGAAGCCGCCGCCGGCGCCGATGATCATCACGATGGCGGCGGTCGGTGCCAGGCTCTGGTCGAGCAGCCTGAGGATCTTCTTCGAGTCGAAGCCACGGGCGTAGCCGAAGGTATAGAGCGCCACCAGCAGGGCCAGGAGCAGGGCGCTGATCGGATGGCCGATCATGTCCATCCAGGCGCGGAACGCGTGGCCATCGGGGAAGGCGACGTCGGCGAAGGTCTTCAGCAGCATCAGGAACACCGGCAGCAGCACGGTCGCCAGGGTCACGCCGAAGCTGGGCAGGTCCTGGGTCTCGGGCTCGTGGGCGATCTGCTCGACCAGTTCCGCCGATGGCGTGCCGGGTATGTAGCGCGAGACCAGCGCGCCGAACAGCGGGCCGGCGATGGCGGCGGTGGGCAGGGCGACGATCAGGCCGTAGAGGATGGTCTTGCCGATGTCGGCGCCGAACACGCCGATCGCCAGCAGCGGGCCGGGATGCGGCGGCACCAGACCGTGCACCGCGGAAAGGCCGGCGAGCAACGGGATGCCGATCTTGATCAGGGACACGCCGCTGCGCCGGGCGACGATGAACACCAGCGGGATCAGCAGGATGAAGCCGATCTCGAAGAACAGCGGGATGCCCACCAGGAACGCGGCGAGCATCATCGACCAGTGCACCCGCTCCTTGCCGAAGGCGCGGATCAGGGTGCGGGCGATCTGGTCGGCGCCGCCGGAATCGGCCATCAGCTTGCCGAGCATGGTGCCCAGGGCGAGGATCACGCCGACGAAGCCGAGCACGCCGCCGAAGCCGTCCTGGAAGGATTTGACGATCTTCTCCACCGGCATCCCCGAGGTCAGGCCGAGGAAGCCGGCGGCGATGATCAGGGCGATGAAGGGATGCACCTTGAAGCGGGTGATCAGCACGATCAGGCCGATGATGGTCACCAGGGCGTCGAGGAGCAGGTAGGCATCGTGTGACATGCCGAACATGGAGGGCTCTCCTTTTGTCGTTGTTCTACCGGAGTTGCTGTTTCATTGAAGCGCTTTTTCGGGGTAGCGCTATCTTTGTCGGACAAGCGAAAGACTTCAGGCGGCGGCGTGCTCCAGCCACCAGGCGTGGGCGGCCTGCGCCAGGCATTCCACCGGCAGGGTGGCGTCCAGGCGCAGGGTCAGGGGTTCGTCGAGCGGCGGCTCGAGGGCGGCGAACTGGCTGTCGATCAGGGTCGCCGGCATGAAGTGGCCGGGGCGCTGGGCGACGCGCTCGGCGGCGACCGCCGGGGTCAGTTCCAGGTAGACGATGCCGAGGCCGGGCACCGCGCGGCGCAACCGGTCGCGGTAGGCGCGCTTGAGGGCGGAACAGGTCAGTACCGGCAGCTTGCCGGCGGCCACCGCCTGGCGCAGCTGCTCGGCGAGGGTGTCCAGCCAGCCGGCGCGGTCGTCGTCGGTGAGGGGGATGCCGGCGCTCATCTTGCGGATGTTGGCGGCGGGATGGAAGCTGTCGCCTTCGATGCCGTGGGCGCCGCTGCGCTGGCAGAGGGCCTGGCTGACGCTGGACTTGCCGCAACCGGCGACACCCATGATGACCAGGGCTTGGAGGGGTGGATGCATGGAACACCTCAAGCGTGAGACAGCGCTGTCTTTGCGACCTGGAAAAAATCGCGCGAGCCTGGCTCCGCCTTCTTGTCGTTGTGGTCTGTCGAATCCCGCGCGGGCAGTGGCGGACAGGCCGCCTCAGGCGATTGCCCAGGTCGCGAGACAGCGCTACCTTAGTGCCTGGAATTTTGTTTGGCAAGCAGGCCACGATGAGCATCACCAAGAACGACAAGAACACGCGAACCACCGGACGTCCCACCCTCAACGAAGTCGCGCGCCGTGCCGGGGTCAGCCCGATCACCGCGTCGCGCGCGTTGCGCGGCGTCGCCAGCGTCGCCGAAGAACTGGCGCAGAAGGTCCGCGACGCCGCCCGCGAACTCGGCTACGTGGCCAACCCCGCGGCGCGCGCGCTGGCCTCGGCGCAAAGCCACAGCGTGGCGGTGCTGGTGCCGTCGCTGGCCAACCTGCTGTTCATCGAGACCCTCGAGGCGATCCACGCGGTACTGCGGCCGCAGGGCCTGGAAGTGCTGATCGGCAACTTCCACTACTCGCGCAACGAGGAAGAGGACCTGATCCGCAACTACCTGGCCTACCAGCCACGCGGCCTGCTGCTGACCGGCTTCGAGCGCACCGAGAGCGCCCGGCGGATGATCGAGGCCAGCGGCATTCCCTGCGTGTACATGATGGACCTGGACTCCGGCTCCGGGCTCAATTGCGTCGGCTTCTCCCAGTTGCGCGCCGGCGAGGCCGCCGCCGAGCACCTGCTGGCACGCGGCCGCAGGCGCCTGGCCTACATCGGCGCCCAGCTCGACCAGCGCACCCTGCTGCGCGGCGAGGGGTTCCGCCGCGCCTTGCAAAAGGCCGGCTGCTACGACCCGGGGCTGGAAATCCTTACGCCGCGGCCGTCCTCGGTGGCCCTCGGCGGCGAACTCTTCGTGCAGTTGCTGGCCAGCCAGCCGCAGGTCGACGGGGTGTTCTTCTGCAACGACGACCTGGCCCAGGGCGCGCTGCTGGAGGCCCTGCGCCGTGGGGTCAAGGTGCCGGAACAGATCGCCGTGCTCGGTTTCAACGACCTGCCGGGTTCGGACTGCACGGTCCCGCGCCTGAGCAGCATCCGCACCCCGCGCGAAGCCATCGGCCGGCGCGCGGCGGAGCAGTTGCTGGCGCTGATCGCTGGCAAGGAGGTGCGCGATAGCGCGCTGGACATGGGGTTCGAGCTGATGGCGCGGGAGAGCACCTGAGCCCGCGGCCCGACGGTGCGGCCGTTCAGGGACATGTCGAGGGCTGGGCAGCGCCGCCGGGCGTAACGGCTTGCCGGGTAGGGCGAATAGCGCCGCAGGCGCTATCCGCCGTTACGCCGGGTTTCACGGCGGATAACCGCGAGCGGTTATTCGCCCTACGGGGGCGTGTCGAGGGCTGGGCAGCGCCGCCGGGCGTAACGGCTTGCCGGGTAGGGCGAATAGCGCCGCAAGCGCTATCCGCCGTTACGCCGGGTTTCACGGCGGATAACCGCGAGCGGTTATTCGCCCTACGGGGCGTGTCGAGGGCTGGGCAGCGTCGCCGGGCGTAACGGCTTGCCGGTAGGGCGAATAGCGCCGCAGGCGCTATCCGCCGTTACGCCGGGTTTCACGGCGGATAACCGCGAGCGGTTATTCGCCCTACGGGGACATGTCGAGGGCTGGGCAGCGCCTCCGGGCGGAACGGCTCGCCGGGTAGGGCGAATAGCGCCGCGGGCGCTATCCGCCGTTACGCCGGATTTCACGGCGGATAACCGCGAGCGGTTATTCGCCCTACGGGGGCGTGTCGAGGGCTGGGTTGCGCCTCCGGGCGTAACGGCTTGCCGGGTAGGGCGAATAGCGCCGCAGGCGCTATCCGCCGTTACGCCGGGTTTCACGGCGGATAACCGCGAGCGGTTATTCGCCCTACGGGGGCGTGTCGAGGGCTGGCAGCGCCTCCGGGCGTAATGGCTCGCCGTTACGCCGGTGTCTCAAGCCACCGCGTAGTAATGCTTGACGAAGCCGCCGTCGGCAACCTCCCAGAGCACCGGGGTGCCCTTGCTGACGAACCAGCTGTCGCCGGCCTTGTAGAGCGTGCTCTGGCCGGTGGACTCGTCGGTGAGGCGGACCTCGCCGCTGACCACCGTGGCCTGTTCGCTGAACGGATAGGTCATGCGGAACTTGCCGGCGGTGGTGCCGAAGTAGGCGGCGCTGACCGGGTCGGTGGGGGCTCCTGCGGTCATCTTGCCGAAGGCTTTCACCTCGCCTTCGAGGATCTCCGAGCCGAGGTCGGCGACGCTGCCCCAGGCGTCCAGTTCGTCGAGGGTGATGCCGTGGCGGATAACGGTAATGGCCATGGGAATGCTCCTTGTAGAGTGATCGGTAGGTTTCAGCGCCGGCCGCTCCAGTAGCCGGAGAGCTGGTGCCAGGTCTTGCCCGCGCTGAGCAGCAGCGGGCGGAAGTGGTCCTTGCCGTGGATCGGGATGCGGCGCACCGAGCTGAGCAGGTCGTAGCGCGCCGAGCCTTCGCTCATGCCTTCGGCGAGGACCTTGCAGACGATGTGGCTGGGGGTCACGCCGAACCCGGAATAACCCTGGACGAAGAACGCGTTGGGCCGCCCCGAGAGGCTGCCGATCTGCGGGAACAGGTTGGCGCTGCAAGCCATCGGCCCACCCCAGGCGAGGTCGATGCGGATGTGCTCCAGGTAGGGGAAGATCTTCAGCATCAGCTTGCGGTTCCAGGCCTTGAGGTCGCCGGGGATGCGTTCGACGAAGGGCGTGGCGGCGCCGAACAGCAGGCGGTTCTCGTTGGTCACCCGGTAGTAGTCGATGACCGGGCGGATGTCGCTGTAGGCGCCGCGGATCGGGCTGATCCGCTGGATCAGTTCGTCCGGCAGCGGCTCGGTCATCATCTGGAACGCGTAGGTATTGATGGTGGTGCGGTGCAGCTCGGGTTCGAGCCGGTTGAGGAAGCTGTCGCAGGCCCAGAGCAGCTTGTTCGCGGTGACCGAGCCCTTGGCCGTGCGCACGCGGATGCGCTCGCCGTATTGCACCTCCAGCGCCGGGCTGTATTCGAATATCCGTGCGCCGAGGCCGGCCAGCGCCTTGGCTTCGCCGAGCAGCAGGTTGAGCGAGTGCACATGGCCGCCGCCCATGTGCAGCAGGGCGCTGCCGTAGGCGTCCGAGCCGATGATCTGGCGCACCTCGGCACCGTGCAGGTAACGGATCTCATGGGGCGAGCCGAGCGACCGGAATTCCTTTTCCCAGGCCTGCAGGGTCTTCGCCTGGCGTGCGTTGAAGCCCATGTAGCCGTAGCCATGGCAGAAGTCGGCGTCGATGGCGTACTTCTCGATACGGCCCTTGATGATGTCGGCGCCGAGGTCGCTGATCTCGAAGATCGCCCGCAGGCCGTCCTCGCCGACGTCCTTGCGGATCTTCTCCAGGTCGTGGCCGATGCCGGCCATGATCTGCCCGCCGTTGCGCCCGGTACCGCCGAAGCCGAGGTGGCGGGCCTCCAGCACGACGATGTCGGTGATGCCGTGCTCGGCCAGCTCAAGCGCGGTGTTGATCCCGGAGAAGCCGCCGCCGATCACCACCACGTCGGCGTCCAGGTCGGTTTCCAGGGAGGGGAAGGACAATTCGTACTTCTTGGTCGCCGTGTAGTAGGTCGGCGTCTCGATGTTGATCATGGATGCGGCCTGGCAAGGGGTGGATGTACCTATTAGACGCTCCGTGGCCGCCGCGGTCTTGTTCCTGTCTGCCGCCGGCTTGACCGGCCCTGCCAGGCGCGCTTCAGCCCAGCGTGGCGATCACCCGTGGCGCGACGAAGTCGATGAAGGCGCGCAGCTTGGGCGAGACCTGGCGGCCGGACGGCCAGAGCAGGAAGAATCGCGCGCGGCGCTCGCAGAAGGCGTCGAGGACGCTGACCAGGCGTCCTTCGCGCAGCGCCTCGCGGATCGAGAAGTCCGGCAGGCAGGCGATGCCCTGGTCGCGCAGGGCGAAGCAGACGCGGGTCTCGATGTTGTTGCAGACCATCGACACCGGAATCTGCGGCGGGGCTTCGCCGTCCGCGCGGCGCAGCGGCCATTCCTCGAGGCGGCCGGTATTGGGGAAGCGGTAGTGCAGGCAGGTGTGCCGCAGCAGGTCTTCCGGGCAGCGCGGCGTGCCGTGGCGGGCGAAGTAGGCCGGCGAGCCGACCAGCTTCAGCTGGAACTCACCCAGTTCGCGCATGGACAGCCGCGAATCCACCGGCTGGCCGGTGCGCAGGACCACGTCGAAGCCTTCGTCGACGACATCCACCACGCGATCGCTGAAGTCGAGGTCTAGCTCGATGTCCGGATAGGCCTGCATGAAATCGGCGAGCGTCGGCAGGACCAGCCCGCTGACCAGCGGCAGGCTGACCCGCAGGCGCCCGCGCGGGGTCTCGCGGCTTTGCGACAGCTCCAGCTCGGTGGCTTCGATCTCGGCCAGGATGCGCCGGCTGCGCTCGAGGAACAGGCTGCCTTCGGCGGTCAGGGTGATGCTGCGGGTGCTGCGGTGGAACAGGCGCACGCCGAGTTTCTCTTCCAGGCGGGCGACCCGCTTGCCCACCGCCGAGGCGCTGACGCCGAGGGTCCGGGCGGCGCCGACGATGCTGCGGGTCTCGGCGACGCGGACGAAGACGGTGAAACCGCTGAGGCTGTCCATGCAAGGCTCCGATTACGGACATGATGGTCCGGATAGAACGGAACTCTATCCGTCTTTTTCCGCTTTTGCAGCGCTCTTAGCCTGTCCGCATCCTTCATCTGCGGAGAGTCCCGCATGTCCAGTTTCGAACGAGAGCCAGGCTGCGGCCTGGCGGAAAATGTCGATCAGGTGATCGAGGCGGCATTCGCCGACCAGCGCCTGGTGGGGGCGGTGGTGCTGGTGGCACACCGGGGGCAGTGGCTCTATAGACGGGCTGCCGGCCTGGCCGACCGCGAAGCCGGCCGGATAATGGGCGAGGACAGCCTGTTCCGCCTGGCCTCGGTGAGCAAGCCGATCGTCAGCGTCGCGGCCCTGAGCCTGGTGGACGAGGGCCGGCTGGCCCTCGATGAGCCGATCGCCGACTGGTTGCCGGCGTTCCGTCCGCGCCTGGCCGACGGCCGCGAGGCGCGCATCACGCCGCGGCAGTTGCTGAGCCACAGCGCCGGCCTCGGCTATCGCTTCCTCGAAGCCGACGCAGACGGCCCCTATGCCCGCGCCGGGATTTCCGACGGCATGGACCTGCCGGGTTTCGACCTGGCCGAGAATCTCCGTCGCCTGGCCTCCGTGCCCTTGCTCTACGAACCCGGCCGCGCCTGGGGCTATTCGCTGGCCACCGACGTGCTCGGCGCGCTGGTGGAGCGGGTCGACGGGCGGCCGCTGGCGGAAGCGCTGCGGCAGCGGGTCGGGATTCCAGCCGGCATGCGCGACAGCGGCTTCCTCTGCGCCGACGCGTGCCGACTGGCGGCGGTCTACGTCAGCGACCGGCCACGCCCGCGCCGAATGGCCGGGCGGGAGACCGTGGCGCCGTTCGAGGACAGCGTCGGCATTCGCTTCGAGCCGAGTCGGGCCTTCGAACCGTCTGCCTATGCGTCCGGCGGGGCGGGGATGATCGGCAGCGCCGGCGACGTGCTGCGCCTTTTGGAAATCCTTCGCCAGGGCGGCGCGCCGTTGCTGACGCCTGGCCTGGTGGAGGAGATGGGCCGCGACCAGGTACCCGGCCTGGAACTGCCGGCCAATCCCGGTTTCGGCTTCGGCCTGGGTTTCTCCGTGCTGCGCGACCCGGCTATCGCGCAATCGCCGGAGGCTCCCGGCACCTGGCGCTGGGGTGGCGCCTACGGGCATTCCTGGTTCGTCGACCGGGCCCGCGAACTGTCGGTGGTGGCGCTTACCAACACCCTGTTCGAGGGCATGTCGGGACGCTTCGTCAACGACCTGCGCGACGCCGTCTACCGTTCCGCGGAGCTGCGCTGATGGGACGCCGCGAAGCATTTCCGGAGAACGCCGGGGCCGCTGCGTCGGCCGTGGCGCCGCGGCTGCCGCTGAGTGCGCTGCTGGCGATGGCGATGTCCGGCTTCGTCGCCATTCTCAGCGAAACCCTGCCGGCCGGCCTGCTGCCGCAAATCGGCGCGGGGCTGGCGGTCAGCGAGGCGCTGGCCGGGCAACTGCTCAGCGTCTACGCCTTGGGTTCGCTACTGGCCGCGCTGCCGGCGGCGAGCCTGACCCAGGGCTGGCGGCGGCGCCGGGTGCTGCTGCTGGCGCTGCTGATCTTCTTCGTCTGCAACAGCCTAACCGCCGTTTCCTCGGATTACCGCCTGACCCTGCTGGCGCGCTTCGGCAGCGGCGTCGCCGCCGGCCTCGCCTGGGGCCTGCTGGCCGGCTACGCGCGGCGCCTGGTGCCGCCGGAGCAGCAGGGGCGGGCGCTGGCGGTGGCCATGCTCGGTGCGCCGCTGGCGCTGTCGCTCGGCGTTCCGCTGGGCACCTGGCTGGGCGGCCTGCTCGGCTGGCGCTGGGCCTTCGGCCTGTTGTCGCTGACCGCGCTGCTGCTGGTCGGCTGGGTGCTGCGCAGCGTGCCGGACTTCCCTGGCCAGCCGGCCGGGCGGCGCCTGCGCCTGCTCGGGGTGCTGCGCACGCCGGGCGTGCGTCCGGTATTGCTGGTGATCGTCGCCTGGGTGCTGGCGCACAACATCCTCTACACCTATATCGCGCCGTTCCTCGCCAAGGTCGGCCTGGGCGCCTCGGTGGACCTGGCCCTGCTGGTATTCGGCAGCGCCGCGGTGGCGGGAATCTGGCTGGTCGGCGTGCTGGTCGACCGGCACCTGCGGCGGATGGTCCTGGCCAGCCTGGCGCTGTTCGCCGTGGCGGCGCTGGCGCTGTGCCTGGGCGCTCGCTGGAGCTGGCTGGCGTTCGCCGGCCTGGCCCTCTGGGGGCTGACGTTCGGTGGCGCGGCGACGCTGCTGCAGACCGCCTCGGCGGACGCCGCCGGGGAGGGCGCCGACCTGGCCCAATCGATGATCGTGGTGGCCTGGAACCTGGCCATCGCCGGCGGCGGAGCGTTGGGTGGCATGGTGTTGCAGCGCTGGGGCAGCGAGATGCTGCCCTGGACCCTGCTACCGCTGATCGGCTTGGCCGCCGTGCTGGTCTGGGGCAATGCCGCGCACGCTTTCCGCGTCGGCCCGCGCGACTTCCGCAGGGCATCGTCCGAGCACCGGAAAGCGGCGCAATAGACGGGGCTGCGCCCGGCAAGGGGAAAAAGGCTGCGGGTCTTAGAATGTTTATTCACCTGGGTTATTTGGATAGGTCCATTTCGAATATCCATCGCGTCGAAATACCGGCTGTGACGATGCGTTCCTCCGCCATGCAGCGGAATCCGCTGTCATTGCGCCGAACATCTTCGCTGTCTCGCCGCTAGCCACCATGCAGCGCCCGGCTCGGCTGTTGCACCGGCATCTTGCCGGTGCGTCGGCGCTGCCTAGAATCGGCCCCATTCGCACCTACCCCCGCTTCGCCTACAGGAGTTACCGCCATGATGAATGCCATGCAGATGCCGATGAACATGAATGCCGCCATGCCGATGATGCCCATGATGGGCATGCCGATGATGATGGCGACCATGCAGTGCGAAACGATGGACGACGGCATGCTGTGCAAGATGATGCCGGCGATGGGTATGGACATGGGCCAGTTCCGCAACAGCGCCGAGATGATGGCGATGATGATGAACTGCGGCATGCCCATGATGATGCAGTGCGGCAACCTGGCGATGATGGGCATGTCCCAGGCCTGCATGGCGATGATGCCGACGATGGGCATGGGGATGGGCATGCCGATGATGGGCATGGCTCCGATGAAGTGCATGATGGAGTGCTCCATGCAGGGCGACGCCATGCACTGCAGGATGATGCCGATGCAGGGCATGGACATGGAGATGTTCAAGAACTGCTGCATGCTGATGGCGAAGATGATGGAGTGCGGCATGCCGATGATGATGAGTTGCAACGGCATGCCGATGATGTGCTGCACCTGCTGATCCGTCGCCGGATGGAAAAGGCCCGCCCGGGATGACCGGGCGGGCCTTTCTTCGTCCATGGCAGCAGGGCCGGGGTCAGTCCAGGCGCTCCGGGTAGGTCATCACCAGGTACGCCAGGGCTTCGCTATCGGCGGGGTTGCGGTAGCTGTGCGGCTGGTCGGCGTAGAACAGGATCGAGTCGCCGGTGGCGAGCAGGAAGCGCTCCTCGTTGACCCGCACTTCCAGTACCCCCTGCGCCACCACCAGGTTCTCCTGGGTGCCGGGGGCGTGGGCTTCGGCGTCTTCCTGGCCGAGGCCGCGCAGGCGCAGTTCGTAGAACTCCACCTGGCGCGCCACATCGAAGGGGAACAGCGCGCGGCTGGTGAAGGCGCCGTCGGCGCTGACCAGGCGCTTGCTCTGTTGCGCCGGCAGCACGGCGACACCGGCGAAGGCGCGATCGTCGAGGAAGGCTGCCACCGACACCTTGAGACCCTGGGCGATCTTGCACAGCACCTTGATCGACGGCACGCTGCGCCCGGACTCGATCTGCGCCAGCATCGCCCGGCTGACACCGGAAATCCGCGCCAGGGCGTCCAGCGAGAGATTGCGCTTGCCGCGCAGGCGCAGCAGGTTGTGGGCGACGCGCTGGCCAATCAGATCATCGGGTTCGGTATGCACGCCGGCGGCCAGTTCCAGGTGGGCAACGCCATCGCTGGCGGGCAGGTTCATCGGTCAGGCCCGGCGGCTGCGCTCGTCGTGCCTGGCTGGCGGTTGCGGCACGGCGTAGCCGGCCCGCCAGGCGTACACCGCCCACATCATTTCGCCCAGGCGGCGTGCCTGGCGGCGCGAGCGGTAGCGGGCGAAATCGATGACGTTGTCGGTGCGGTCCATGAGGCATTCCTCGGGCGGCGGGTTCGATGGCAGCCAGACTATCCCTTCGCCGCTTAGAGCCATAAATACTAAGTTTTTATTTATTAATTCACTTTTGTGCTTACAAGGGACGCCGAACCGTACGGAGCAGCATATTTATATTCTTTAAAGATATTTAAATTAATTTTCTTATTCCAATAAATTAAAGGCTCTCGCGTACCTGCCGACCAATCGGCGCGTCGCACCGAATCCATGCCGCCTCGCGCGGTATCTCGTGCCCGGCGTGTCCGGGCTTGCGTGGGAGTCAGCGATGTCCGTTTCCCTTCCGGCGCCAGCGCGCGCCGACGTTCCCTTGCAGATCCGTGCCCTCGACGCTGCGTTCGGCGCCGAGGTGCTCGGCCTCGACCTCGGGTTGCCCCTGGCCGCCGAGGACTTCCGCCGTATCCACCGGGCGCACCTGGACCACCATGTGCTGGTGTTCCGTGAGCAGCGCATCACCCCGGCGCAGCAGATCGCCTTCAGCCGGCGCTTCGGTGAGTTGCAGATACATGTGCTGAAGCAGTTCCTGCTCCCAGGGCATCCGGAGATCCTCATCGTTTCCAACATCGTCGAGAACGGCCAGCCCGTCGGTCTCGGCGATGCCGGCAAGTTCTGGCACTCCGACCTTTCCTATAAGGAGCTGCCGAGCCTCGGCTCGATGCTGCATGCCCAGGAGCTGCCGGAGGAGGGCGGCGATACTCTGTTCGCCGACATGCACAAGGCCTGGGACAGCCTGCCGGAAGCCCTGCGCAAGGCCATCGAGGGACGCACGGCGGCGCATTCCTATACCGCCCGCTACAGCGAACCGCGCTTCGAGGGCAACTGGCGGCCGACCCTGAGCGCCGTCCAGCTCGCCGAGGTGCGCGAAGTGGTCCATCCGATCGTGCGCACCCACCCGGAAAGTGGGCGCAAGGCGCTGTTCGTCAGCGAAGGTTTCACCACCCGCATCGTCGGCCTGCCGGCCGACGAGAGCGCCCAACTGCTCGCCGAGCTGTATGCGCACAGCGTGCGCCCCGAGCACATCTACCGGCATCGCTGGCAGGCGCATGACCTGGTGTTCTGGGACAACCGCTCGCTGATCCATCTCGCCGGCGGTTGCCCGGCCCACCTGCGGCGCAAGCTCTACCGCACCACCATCCAGGGCGACGCGCCGTTCTGACGACGGCACGCGCTTCCCCCTTTTCGCCAGGAGCGTTTCCATGAACCGCATTCCCCGTTTCACCCGCCTGGTCGCCGCGCTCGGCCTGGGCCTGAGCCTCGCCACCACGCTGCTGGCCAGCCGGCCGGCGCAGGCCGAGGGCGAGATCCGCATCGCCGAGCAGTTCGGCATCGTCTACCTGCTGCTCAACGTGGTCCGCGACCAGCGCCTGATCGAAAAGCACGGCCAGGCCGAGGGCCTGCAAATCAAGGTCGACTGGACCCAACTGTCCGGCGGCGCGGCGGTCAACGATGCGCTGCTGTCCGGGGCGATCGATATCGCCGGTGCCGGCGTCGGTCCGCTGCTGACCATCTGGGACCGTACCCGCGGGCGCCAGAACGTCAAGGCGGTGGCTTCGCTGGGCAACTTCCCCTACTACCTGCTGAGCAACGACCCGCGGGTCAGGAGCATCGCCGACTTCGGCGCCGGGGATCGCATCGCCGTGCCGGCGGTGGGGGTTTCGGTGCAGTCGCGCTTCCTCCAGTACGCCGCGGCTAAGCAGTGGGGCGACAAGCAGTTCGACCGCCTCGACAAGTACACCGTGGCGCTGCCGCATCCGGACGCCACCGCCGCGCTGGTGGCCGGCGGCACCGAGCTGACCGGGCATTTCTCCAACCCGCCGTTCCAGGACCAGGCGCTGGCCAACCCGAAGGTCCACGTGGTGCTCGACAGCTACGAGCTGCTGGGGCCGAATTCGCCGACCGTGCTGTTCGCCACGGAGAAGTTCCGCCAGGACAACCCGAAGACCTACCGGGCCTTCGTCGAGGCGCTGAAGGAAGCGGCGGCCTTCGCCCAGAACGACAAGGCGGCCGCCGCCGATACCTATATCCGGGTGACCGGGGCGAAGATCGACCGAGCCGCGCTGCTGAAGATCATCGCCAATCCGCAGGTGGAGTTCAGCGTCACGCCGAAGAACACCTATCCGCTGGCGGAGTTTCTCTACCGGGTCGGTGCGATCCGCAACAAGCCGGCCTCCTGGCAGGACTATTTCTTCCAGGACGGCGCGCCGTTGCAGGGGAGTTGAGACGCCGATGAACGCCGCCTCCCGCCAACCTTCCACGCTCCCCGCCGACGCCCTGCTGGCGGTGGACGGAGTCAGCCTCGAATACCGCACCCGCTCGCGCGTGGTGCGGGCCACCCAGCGGGTCAGCTTCGAAGTCGACCCGGCCGATCGCTTCGTCCTGCTCGGCCCGTCCGGTTGCGGCAAGTCGACCCTGCTCAAGGCGGTGGCCGGCTTCATCACGCCCAGCGAGGGCGAGATCCGCCTTCAGGGACAGGCGGTCAGGGCGCCCGGCCCCGACCGTATCGTGGTGTTCCAGGAGTTCGACCAGTTGCCGCCATGGAAGACCGTACGGCAGAACGTGCTGTTCCCCTTGCGGGTGTCCGGCCAGGTGACGCGCGACGAGGCCGAGCGACGCGCCGACGAATGCCTCGAGAAGGTCGGCCTGGCGGGCTTCGCCGAGGCCTACCCGCACACGCTGTCCGGGGGCATGAAGGCGCGGGTGGCGATCGCCCGGGCGCTGGCGATGCAGCCGAAGATCCTGCTGATGGACGAGCCGTTCGCCGCGCTGGACGCGCTGACCCGGCGAAAGATGCAGGAGGAACTGCTGCGCCTGTGGGAAGAGGTGCGTTTCACTCTGCTGTTCGTCACCCACTCCATCGAGGAGGCGTTGGTGGTGGGCAACCGCATCCTGCTGCTCTCGCCGCACCCGGGGCGGGTCCGGGCCGAAGTGCACGGCCACCCGTTCGGGCTGCACAGCCTTGGCGGCGAGCCGCTGCAAGCCGCGGCGCGACGCATCCACCGCTTGCTGTTCGACGAGGGCGGCGAACCGACGGCGGCCGCGACCCTCGACTTCGCCGATATCCGGCTGGCCCATTGAGCAGAGGAATCGATCGATGAGTCGAGTCACGCGCGTTCGCGAAGAATACGAAGTCCAGCTCGAACCCCTGCTGGAGGTCTCCCTGGAGCGGCGCCTGCCCCTGAGCCAGCGTCTCTGGCAACAGGGCTGGCTGCGCAAGGGGCTGATCCTGGCGCTGCTGGCGCTGGCCTGGGAGCTGGCGGCGCGGGTCCAGGGCAACGACCTGCTGCTTCCAGGCTTCCTGCAGACGGCCAGGGCCCTCGGCGAGGGCCTGGCCAGCGGCGAACTGCCGGCCAAGGCGGGGATCTCCCTGCTGGTGCTGTTCAAGGGCTACCTGCTGGGGATCGTCCTGGCCTTCGTTCTGACCAGCCTGGCGGTCTCCACGCAGTTGGGCCGCGACCTGCTCGGGACCCTCACGGCGATGTTCAACCCGCTGCCGGCGATCGCGCTGCTGCCGCTGGCGCTGCTCTGGTTCGGCCTGGGCCAGAACAGCCTGATCTTCGTGCTGGTGCATTCGGTGCTCTGGGCGCTGGCGCTGAACACCTATGCCGGTTTCCTCGGTGTCTCGGAGACCCTGCGTATGGCAGGGCGAAACTACGGCCTGCGTGGCCTGCGCTTCGTCCTGCTGATCCTGGTGCCGGCGGCGCTGCCGTCGATTCTCGCCGGGCTGAAGATCGGCTGGGCCTTCGCCTGGCGCACGCTGATCGCCGCGGAACTGGTGTTCGGCGCGAGCAGCGGCAAGGGCGGGCTCGGCTGGTACATTTTCCAGAACCGCAACGAGCTGTACACCGACAAGGTATTCGCCGGCCTGGCCGTGGTGGTGCTGATCGGCCTGCTGGTGGAGAACCTGGTGTTCGGCAGCATCGAGCGCCTCACGGTGAAGCGCTGGGGAGTGCAACGCTAGGGCGGCGGACGGGTGGAGTGTTACGGCAACTTTCTCGGCAACTGTTGCGCTGGCGCGGCGGCAAAGCGGAGTAACGTCTTGCCCGCACCCACTTCAAAGGATGGAACGAATGTCGCTCTCCGTGGATCTGCTGCTGGCGTTCTCCCTGTTCGCCTTCGTCACCTCCGTCACGCCCGGTCCGAACAACACCATGTTGCTGGCCTCGGGGGTCAACTTCGGTTTCGTCCGCTCCATCCCGCACATCCTCGGGATCAGTTGCGGCTTCTTCATCATGGTGATGGCGGTGGGCTTCGGCCTGGGCACGGTGTTCGAGGCCTATCCGGTGCTGTACACCATCCTGCGCTACGTCGGCGCGGCCTACCTGCTGTACCTGGCCTGGAAGATCGCCACCTCCGGCCCGGCCGGCAACGACCCGGAGGGACGTGGCAAGCCGTTGAGCTACTGGGGCGCGGCGGCGTTCCAGTGGGTCAACCCGAAGGCCTGGGTGATGGCGGTCGGCGCCATCAGCACCTATACGCCGTTGCAGGGCTACTTCACCAACGTGGTGGTGATCTCGACGGTATTTGCCCTGATCAACGCGCCGACCATCGGAATCTGGGCCGGTTTCGGCAGCATGCTGCGCAACGTGCTGCGCGATCCGCGCTGGCTGAGGGTGTTCAACGTAGGGATGGCGCTGCTGTTGGTCGCGTCGCTGTACCCGATCCTCGCGGAAAACCATTCGGCCTGACCTGTCACCACCCTATCAATTGTATTAGCTCGTAACTCGTCGCCATTTCGTGAAGAGTTTTTCGCTCGGTGCCCAGCCTCGGAAGGGGGAGAGCGATGCAGGAGCGACATGGCTTACCGTTACGCAGCTTTTCGTCGGGCAAGGCGCTGACCGCGGGACGCGCAGTGCGCCCGGAGGTTGCGCAGGAGCGGCGCTACCTGCAAGGCGCCCCGCTGGGGCTGGAGTTGCCGGGACGAATCGCCTTGCGCGACCCGCATTGCGCCTGGCAATGGTTCGAGCCGGAGGCGGCCGCGGAAGCGTTCCCGGCGGCGCACTGGCTGGCGGCGTTCCTGGTACTGCTGGGACGCTACGGCAACGAAGAGATCACCCTGGGCTTTCCCGAGCCGATCACGGTTCGCGGGCGGCAGGCGCCCGCGCTGCTGCGTTCCTCCTACCGGGCGATGGAGTCGTCCGCCGAACGTAGCGCGCGGCTGGCGGAAGAACTCGATGACGCCCGGCGGCAGCTATCCGCCGACGGCCAGGAGCGCGCCGCCCTGGCCGGGCGCTGCGCGGTCCAGGTGCTGGCGGCGCGGCCGACGGCGAGCAGCCCCGGCTGGCTGGCCCTGGTGCTGGCGGCGGACGGCAGCGTCGGCCTGGCTCTGCGCGATCCCCAGTACGACGAATTGCGGCGTATCGCCGGCCATCTCGCGCGCCTGGCGCGCGGCCTGGTCGACGCCCAGGCCTGCGTCGGCCGGCTGCCCTGGCTGGACGCCGACGAAGAGCGCCGTTTGCAGGCCCTGCGCAGCGAGCCCCAGGCCGCCCCGTCGCGCGGCGTACTCCACCATCTGTTCGAGGCCCAGGCGCGGCGCACACCGCAGCGCATCGCCGTGCACGCCGCCGACCGTAGCCTCAGCTATGCCGAGCTGGAGCGCGAAAGCGCCGCGCTCGCCGTGCGCCTGCGCGCCGCCGGGGTGGCTCCGGAGCAGCGGGTCGGGGTCTGCCTGCGGCGCGACAGCGGCCTGCTGGTCGGCCTGCTTGGCGTGCTCCGCGCCGGCGGTTGCTACGTCCCGCTGGACCCGGCCTATCCGGAGGAACGGGTGGCCTACATGCTCGACGACGCCGACTGCCTGCTGGTGCTGGTCGACGCGAGCACCCGCGAGCGGGTCGCCGCGCTGGGCCGGCCATGCCTGACGCTGGAGGAGGGCGGCGACCAGGCGAACGACCTGGCGCTGCCCGCGAGCGAGGTCGGCGCCGACCACCTCGCCTACATCATCTATACCTCCGGATCCACCGGACGCCCCAAGGGCGTCGCCATCGAGCACGGCAGCGCCCATGCCTTCCTGCGCTGGGCCGGCCAGCACTATGCCGCCGAAGAATGGAGCGGGGTACTGGCGGCGACCTCGGTGTGCTTCGACCTGTCGGTCTACGAGCTGTTCGGCACCCTGGCCGAAGGCGGCACGCTGCACCTGGTGGAAAACCTGTTCAGCCTGCCGGACTACCCGCGCCGCGACGAGATCAGCCTGCTCAATACCGTGCCCTCGGTGTGCGCCGCGCTGCTCGCCCTCGGCGACCTGCCGGGCGGGGTGCGCACGCTGAACCTGGCCGGCGAACCGCTGCGCGGCCACCTGGTGCGACAGATTCGTGGCCAACCCCAGGTACGGCGCCTGGTCAATCTCTACGGGCCGACCGAGGACACCACCTATTCGACGGTGCACGAACTGGACCTGCACGCCGAAGCGCTCGACGAGCCGCCCATCGGCCGACCGCTGCCCGGCACCACGGTGGAGGTGCTCGACGGCTTCGAGGCGCCGCTGCCGCTGGGCGTGGCCGGGGAACTGTACCTCGGCGGCATCGGCCTGGCGCGTGGCTATTTCGGCAAGCCGGAGCAGACCGCCGAGCGTTTCCGCGTCGATCCGGGCAGCGGCGAGCGCCGCTATCGCACCGGCGACCGCGTACGCATGCGCGAGGACGGCGTGCTGGAACACCTCGGCCGGCTCGACGACCAGGTCAAGTTCAACGGCTTCCGCATCGAGCTGGGCGAGATCGCCTCGTGCCTGGCGAGTTTTCCCGGGGTGAGCGAAGCCTGCGCCATGCTCACCGAGGACAGCGCCGGCCTGCGTCGGCTGGTCGGCTACCTGGCGGCGCCGTTCGCCCCGCCGCTCCAGGCGCTGAACGAGCACCTTGGGCAAAGTCTGCCGCACTACATGTTGCCGTCGGCGTTCGTGGTCCTGGCGGAGCTGCCCAAGACGCTCAACGGCAAGATCGACCGCAAGGCCCTGCCGCGTCCCCAGGCGACCGGCGCCGAGCCCCAGGCGCTGCCCAGCGATCCGCTGGAGCAGGCGCTACACCAGGCCTGGCAGGCGCAGCTTGGTGCGCCGCCGCGCGCCGGACAGGGCTTCTACGCCGCCGGCGGCGATTCCCTGCGGGCGGTGCACCTGCTCGCGACGCTGCGCCAGCGACTGTCCCGACGCGTACCGTTGCAGGCGTTCGCCGGTGGCCCGGCGACCCCCGAGGCCCTGCTGGAACTGCTGCGCCAGGCCGCGCCCGAGGGCGACGAGCCGGAGCCGAGCGCCGGCGCCGCCGGGCTGAGCCTCGCCGAACGGCGCCTGTGGGTGGCCCAGCAACTGGCGCCGGAGGACACCTCCTACAACCTGCTGGCCCACCTGCGCATAGTCGGCGCCACGGCCGACGCCATCGAACAGGCCTTGCGCCAGTTGCTGGAACGGCATGTGGCGCTGCGCCGGCGTGTCGAAACGGGCGTCGACGGGCCGCAGCCGCATGCGCTGGCGGCGCATGCGGTGCCCCTGCAACGCCTGCTGGCGAGCGACGCCGTCCACGCCGAGCGGTTGCTGGAGGATGGCGTGCGCCGTGAGGGCGCGCGAGTCTTCGACCTCGCCCACGAGGCGCCGGCACGCCTGCTGCTGGTCGTCACCCGCGACAGCGCGCGCGCCGACCTCCTGCTCAGCGTCCATCACTACGCCTTCGACGATGTGTCGCTGGCGGTCTTTGCCGCGGAACTGAAGACGCTGCTCGATGGCGGTCGCCTGGGCGTGCTCGCCAGCACGCCGGAACAGGTTGCCGCCCGCGAGCGCGCGGCGTTGGCCTCGGGACGCCTGGACCGCGTCGCCGAGCGCTGGGCTGAGCGTTTGTTGCCGCTGGCGAAGGCTCCCGGCGCCGCGCCGGCGCGCCCGGAGGAGAGCGGCGGGCGCGCCGGCCAACGCCTCGCCCTGCCGGTTTCCGCCGCCGTCCATGCCGCCTGCCGGGCGCTGGCCGAACGCACCTCGGTAAGCCCGTTCAGTGCTGCGCTACAGGCCTTCGCCGAAGTGCTCGGCGCCGAACTGGGCGTCGACGACCTGCTCGTCGGCGTGGCCCTGGCCGGGCGTTCGCGCCTGGAAATGCAGGGGCTGGTCGGCTGCTTTGTCAACCTCCTGCCGCTGGCGGTCGGCCTGCGTCCGGAGCAGTCCGTGGAGTGGCGCCTGCGCCAGGTCGGCCATGATCTGCTGGAACTGCTCGAACACCAGGACGTGCCCCTCGAATGCGTGACCCAGGCCCTGCGCCAGCGCGGCGCCAGCGGCCTGCCGATCCGCATCGCCTGCGGCGCGCACAACGGTCGGGCGGCCCCGGCGGTGGATGCCGGGGTGCGCGTCGAAGCCGACTTCATCCCGGTGCCTGGCGCGCGCCTCGACCTGACGCTGTGGCTGGAAGACCAGCCGCAGGGTTGGCTGGCCGTCTGGACCGGGGCCAGCGCGATCTTCGACCTGCACCGCATCGAGCGCCTGCACCAGGCCTGGGAGCGGCGCCTGCTGGCGAATGCCGGCGAACCTATCTCGAAACGCATGTCGCCGGAGGGCTGCAACGCTTCCTGACGACCCCGAGCCTCCCACGGAGAACAGCGATGGAACGAACAGCTCCCAGTCTCACCGGTCGCGGCTTCGCCCGGCCGCGCAATCTCAGCCCGCGCAGCAGCGAGGCGCTGGTGCGGCGCCCGGCGGCGGAGCGCGACGGCCTGCCGCTGCTGATCGAGGCACAGGCTCCCGGCCTGTCCCTGGCCGACTGGATTCGCGAGCAGGGCCAGTCCCTGCACGACGACCTGAACCTGGCTGGCGGCCTGTTGCTGAGAGGCTTCGAGGTCGACTCGGCAGAGCGCTTCCGCGCAGCCGCCGCTGCCTTCGCCCCGCAACTGCTCGACTACAAGGAGCGTTCCTCGCCGCGTAGCCAGGTCAGCGGCGAGGTCTACACCTCCACCGAGCATCCGGTGGACCAGCCGATCTTCCTGCATAACGAGCAGTCCTATACCGCCGACTGGCCGCTGTACATCATGTTCCATTGCCAGGTCGCGCCGCTCGAGGGCGGCGCCACCCCGGTGGCGGCCAACCGGCTGGTGCTCCGCCACCTGCCGGACGAATTGCTGGAACGCTTCGGGCGCCTGGGCATCCTCTACGTGCGCAACTACCGCGCCGGCCTCGGCCTGTCCTGGCGCGAAGCGTTCCAGACCGACAGCCGCGCCGAGGTCGAGGCGTTCTGCGCTGAGCACCGGATCGCCCATGCCTGGATCGGCGACGAGCACCTGCGCACCTGGCAGAGGCGCGCGGCGTTCCAACGCCACCCGTATACCGGCGAGCGCCTGTGGTTCAACCACGGCATGTTCTTCCATGCCACCAGTCTCGAGCCGGGCCTGCGCGATGCGCTGCTGCGCAGCGTCGCCGAGGAAGACCTGCCGTACCAGACCTACTACGGCGATGGCAGCCCGATCGAGGCGCAGACCCTGGCGACCATCCGCAGCGCCATAGACCGCGAGACGCGGCGCTTCGACTGGCGCGTGGGCGACGTGCTGATCCTCGACAACATGCTCGCCCAGCACGGCCGCGAGCCGTTCCGCGGGCCGCGACGGATCCTCACCATCATGTCCACGCCGTATTCCAGCCTGGCGCCCGCCGACGTCCCGCCGACACCTTCGCGCCTGGCGCTCGGAGGTGCCGCATGAGCGCCTCGTTCAGCGCGCCGCGCCTGCGCCCCCGGCAGCTCTCGGCCGGCGACCTGGTGGAGGAAAGCCTGCTCGACCCGGCCAACGACTACCTGCGCATCGTCCGCGCGCGCCAGCCGGGCATGGACCTGCGGCAATGGATCGCCGCCGCCGGCGCAGGGCTGCGCGACAGCCTGCTGCGGCATGGCGGCATCCTGTTTCGTGGCTTCGCGGTAGACGGAGCGGAGGGCTTCTCCCAGGCGGTACAAAGCTTTTCGCCGAACATGCTCGACTACCTGGAGCGCGCGGCGGCACGCCAGGAAGTGGCGCACCGGGTGTTCACCTCCACCGAGTTCTCGCCGGACGGCTGGATTCCGCCGCACCACGAGATGTCCTACTCGCACAACTGGCCGAGCTATATCCACTTCTACTGCCAGACACCGCCCGCCACCCAGGGCCGCACGCCCCTGGCCGACGAGCGCCGGGTCAGCGCTCGGATACCCGAGGCGATCAGGCAGCGCTTCCTCCGCCATGGGGTGTGCTACGTGCGCAACTACGGGCCGGAGATCGACCTGACCTGGCAGGAAGGCTTCCAGACCGACAGTCGCGCCGAGGTCGAGGCCTACTGCCGGCAGACCGGTACCCAATGGACCTGGCTCGACGACCAGCGCCTGAATACCCGCCAGGTACGCCAGGCGATGGTGCGCCACCCGCTCAGCGGCGAGACGCTGTGGTTCAACCACGCGCACATGTTCCATGTCTCCAACATGCCGCCGTCCCTGGCCCGGGCCTTGCTCGACGAGGTCGGCGAACAGGGCCTGCCGCGCAACGCCTACTACGGCGACGGCAGCCCGATCGAGGCGGAGGTGCTGGACACCATCCGCGCCGCCTACCGCGAGGAAACCCGCGCGTTCGCCTGGGAGCGCGGCGATGTCCTGATGCTCGACAACTTCATCAGCGTCCACGGCCGCGAGCCGTACACCGGCGAGCGCAAGGTGCTGGTGGCGATGACCGACCTGCATGTCCACCAACCCTGAACCCGTGCGAGGGATAGCCATGAGTGCGTCAGAAGACCTGCAATCCGCTGTGCAACCGGCCGCGAGCGAAGCGCTCGAAGGATTCCCGCTGTCTCCCTTGCAGACCCGCGCCTGGCGCCGCCATGCCGAGCGGCCGGAAAATACGGTTGTCGGCGTGCGCCTGCACGCCCCGGCCGATCCCGTGGCGACGCTGGAGCGGCTGCGCCGGGCGCTGGACGGCGAGGCGCAACTGCGCGTGGCCTACCGGACGATGCCGGGCATGAGCCTGCCGGTGCAGGTACTGGATGGGCGCGCGGCCGATCTGCTGGTCGAGCGCCTGCCGGGAGACGGCGACTGGGCCGGACGCTTCGCGCGCGAAAGCGAGCGTCTCGCCGCTTCGCCCCTGGGCGGGGAAGGCCAGCCGGTACTGGCGCTCGGCCTGCTGCTGGACGCCGCCGGAGAGACGCTCCAGGGGCTGTTGCTGGCGGCGCCGGCGTTCGTCGTCGATGCGGCCAGCCTGGTGGCGCTGCTGCGCCGCGGCCTGGGGCCGGCCGGCCAGGCGAGCGCGGACGAGGGAGACGAGGCGCTGCTGTTCCAGCATTTCTCCGAGTGGGCCAACGAGGCGCTGGCCGGCGAAGACGGCGAAAGCGCCAGCGGTTACTGGCGAGAGCAGGCGGCCGTTGCGGCGGAGAGTCCGCTGGCGCTGGCGGACGACCTGGGCGAAGGCGAGTGGACGGCGCGGCGCCTGCTGCCGCGCGCGCTGCTCGAACGCCTGGCAGCCAACGGCTTGCCGGAGGCGGCCGCCCTGCTGGCCTGGACCCAGGTCGCCGGGCAGTTCCAGGGCGACGAGGGACTCCCTCTGGAAATGGCGCGACTGGTCTCGGGGCGCCTGTTCAATGAGTTCGCCGAGCTGGCCGGACCGTTCGCCGGGGTCGCGCCGCTGTGCCTGGAGAATGTCCGCGCGGGCAGCGTCGGCGAGCGGCTCGACGCCCTCCAGGCGGCGATCCTCGCCCAGGAGGAGGCAGCGGCCCTGCGCGATCCCTTTGCCCCCGACTGGCCGCTCGCCGAGTTGGGCTTCGCCTGGCTGGCGGGCGAACTGGATGGCGCCGGGGTGGCCGAGCTGGATTGCCGTCAGCCGCCGCTGGGCGGGTTCCTCGAGTTGCAGGTGCTGCCCCACGGCGAAGGCCGGCTGGCCAGCCTGCGGGTCCGCCGCGACCATGACGGAACGCTGGCCGGGCGCTTGCTCGACGCCTGGGTCGAATGCCTGGAAAGCATCGCCGCCGACAGGCAACTGCCACTGGCCGGGCTGCCGTTGATCGGCGCGGCCGAGCGCGAGCGCTACCAGGCCTGGCAGGGCGAGCGCGTGGAGCCCGCGCCGGTGGAATCCCTGGTGGCCGCGTTCGATCTGCGCGCCGCCCTGCAGCCGCAGGCGCCGGCGTTGCTGGATGCCCACGGCAGCCTGGATTTCGCCACGCTGCGCGCGCGCAGCGAAGCGGTCGCCGAAGCGCTGCTGGCTGCCGGCGTGCGGCCCGGCCAGGCGGTGGCGGTGATGACCGGGCGCAACCGCGAGGCGATCGTCGCCCTGCTCGGGGTGATGCGCGCGGCGGCGGTGTATACCCCGGTCAATCCGGAGTTTCCGGCGGCGCGGGTGGAGCGGATGCGCGAAGCGGGTGGGATCGTCTTCGCCCTTGCCGATGCCGAGTGCGCCGGGCGCGCCCGCGAGGACTTCGCCGGGGCCTCCCTGGACCTGTCGACGCTGCCGCTTGCCGGCAGCGGCATGAGCCTGCCGGCGCCGGGCGGGCGCGATGCGGCCTACATGATCTTCACCTCGGGCACCAGCGGCCAGCCCAAAGGCGTGGTGGTCGAGCACGCCAGCGCGCTCAACCTGTCCCAGGCCCTGGCGCGCACGGTATACGCGAACGTGGTGGGCGAGGGCCTGCGGGTGACGGTCAACGCGCCGTTCTCCTTCGACTCCTCGATCAAGCAGATTCTCCAGTTGCTCTCCGGCCATTGCCTGGTCCTGGTGCCGCAGGAGGTGCGCAGCGATCCGCAGCGGATGCTGGGGTTCCTCGAAGAACGGCGCATCGACGTGCTCGACTGCACCCCGTCGCTGTTCCGCCTGCTGCTCCAGGCCGGCCTCGACGATGCCCACCCGGCGCTGCCCGGGCGCATCCTGGTAGGGGGCGAGCGCTTCGACGAAGCGTCCTGGGAGGTCGCCGCCGGCTGGCGCCGCTGCCAGGTGTTCAATCTCTACGGTCCTACCGAAGCCACGGTGAACGCCAGCCTGGCGCGGGTCGCCGAGCATGCGCGGCCGACCATCGGCCGCGCCCTGGCCAACGTCGATCTGCATGTGGTCGATGGCCTCGGTCGTCGCAAGACCCGTGGCGCCAGCGGCGAACTGTGGATCGGCGGCGCCGGGGTGGCGCGCGGCTATGCCGGCGACGCCGGCGAGGCGGCCGGGCGCTTCCTCGAGGAGGGCTGGCCGGGCAGCGGCCGCCTGTACCGCAGCGGCGACCTGGTGCGCTGGCGCGCCGACGGTTGCCTGGAGTTCCTCGGGCGGATCGACGAACAGGTGAAGATCAACGGCTACCGCATCGAACTGGGCGAGATCCGCAGCGCGTTGCTGGAACACCCGGCGGTGGGCGAGGCGGCGGTACTCACCGACGAGGCCGATGCGGCCGAACCGGGCGCGGATCGCCGGATCGTCGCCTTCGTCACCGCCGCCGAGGAGACCGCGGACGAGTCCTGGCTGGAAGTCGACCTGCCCAGCGGGCACCGGGTCGCCGGACTGAACCTCAACGAAACCGAGTACGTCTACCAGGAAATCTTCGTCGACGAGGTCTACAGCCGCGACGGCATCGTCCTGCCGCCGGACGCGGTGGTCCTCGACGTCGGTGCCAACATCGGCCTGTTCTCGCTGTACATCGCCAGCCGCGCGCCGCGCGCGCGAGTGGTCGCCTTCGAGCCGCTGGCACCGATCCGCCGGCGCCTGGAGGCCAACCTCGGACGCTACGCACCGCAGGTCGAGGTATTCGGCATCGGCCTGTCCGACGCCGAGCGCGAGGAAACCTTCACCTACTATCCGGGCTACTCGACCTTCTCCGGGATCGCCGAGTACGCCGACGCCAGCGGCGAACGCGACGTCATCCGACGCTACCTGAGCAACCAGGGCGAGGAGGGCGGGGCCAACCTGCTGCTGGACAACATCGACGAAATCCTCGACGACCGCCTGCGCGCCGAAGCCCACCGCTGCCGCCTGCGCCGCCTCGACCAGGTGATCGGCGAACTGGGCCTGGAGCGTATCGACCTGCTGAAGATCGACGTGCAGCGCGCGGAAATGGATGTGCTGCTCGGTCTCGACGATGCGGCGCTGGCCAAGGTCCGGCAGATCGTCCTGGAGGTCCATGACAAGCGCGACGGTGCCACCGCCGGCCGCGCCGATGCCTTGAGCGACCTGCTGCGCCGCCATGGCTTCGAGGTGAGCATCCGTCAGGACGCGCTGCTGGAGGGTACCGACCGTTACAACTGCTACGCGGTGCGCCCGGGCTATGCCGAGTCGCTGGCCGAGCGCATCGACTGGCGCGCGCTCGCGCCGCGCCCCGCCGCGGCCCTCGGCGGCGAGCTGAGCGAGCAGGCCCTGCGTGGCTTCCTCGAGGCGCGCCTGCCGGCCTACATGCTGCCGAGCCGGATCGCCCGGGTCGAACGCCTGCCGCTGACCACCGAAGGCAAGCTCGACCGTCGCGCGCTGTTGGCGGCGCTGGCCGCCGAGGCGGCCGCGCAGACCCTGGAAGCGCCGGCCAATGCCACCGAGGCGGCCCTGCTGGAGATCTGGAAGAGCGTGCTGAAACGCCCGGCGATCGGCGTCAGCGACAATTTCTTCCAGGTCGGCGGCGACTCCATCCGCCTGATCCAGATGCAGGTCATGGCGCGCGAGGCGGGGCTTGCCTTTACCCTGCGCGACGTGTTCAACCACCAGAGCATCCGCGAACTGGCGCGCCTGCTGGCCGCTCCGGCGAGTCCGGCGGATGCGGCCGCGAGCTCGGCGCCGCGGGTGCTGGAGCCGTTCGCCCTGTTGTCGGCGGCGGAACGCAAGCGCCTGCCGGAGGGGCTCGACGACGCCTATCCGATGACCAGCCTGCAACAGGGCATGCTCCTGCAAAGCGAGGCCAGCGGCGATCCACGGCTGTTGCACAACGTCGTCCTGCACGAGGTGCATGGACGCCTGGACGGCGAGTTGCTGGCGCGCGCCTGGGCGATCCTGATCGGCCGCCACGCGATCCTGCGTACCGGCTTCGACCTGCACGGTGGCCAGGTTCCCCTGCAATGGGTCCACCCGGCCGCTGCGGTCGCCGCCGAGGTGCCGGTGCACGACCTGTGTGGCCTCGATGGGGAAACACGGCGCCTGCGCCTGCGTGCCTGGATCGAGGAAGAGCAGGCCACCCCGTTCGACTGGAGCCGCCCACCGCTGGTGCGCCTCGCCGCGCTGGCGCTGGACGAGCGGCGCTTCGCCCTGGGCGTCGCCGAACACCATAGCGTGCTGGACGGCTGGAGCCTGCAAAGCCTGGTGGACGAGCTGCTGGCGGTCTACGCCGACCTTCTCGCCGGTGTCGTCGCGCGGGAAGCGGAAGCGCCCGCGGTAGGCTTCCGCGACTACGTGGCGCTGGAGCGTGAGGCCGAGGCCAACGCCGCCTCGGCGCTGTTCTGGCTCGACTACCTGGCCGGCGCCCGCTACCGGCCGTTGCCCGGCCTGGCGGAGGAGGGACCCCGGCGCATGGCGGCGGTCCGCGTGGACGTGCCGGCCGGCAGCCTGTCGCGCTTGCGCGCCCTGGCCGAACGCAGCGGCTTGCCCTTGCGTTCGTTGTTGCTGGCGGCGCATGGCCGAGCGTTGTGCCGCTTCAGCGATGCCGATGAAGTAGTCACCGGCTTCGTCAGCCACGGGCGCCCCGAGGAGCCGGGAGCGGACCGCCTGCTCGGCCTGTTCCTGAACACCCTGCCGTGCCGGCTGTCGGCTTCCGTCGATCTGCTCGACAGCGCCCGTCGCGCATTCGACTACGAGCGCGCGAGCCTGGAACATCGGCGCCATCCGCTGGCGGCGATTCGCAGGCGCAACCGCGAGTTGCGCCTGGACAGCCTGTTCAACTTCGTCGACTTCCACCAGGACGACGCCGCGCCGACGGCGGGAGTAAGGCACGGCGGCATCCTCGACCAGGTGGTGGTGGACGTCGACGTGCCGCTGGCGGTGGACTTCGAGGTGGCCGGCGAGCGCCTCGAGGTGGGCTTCCAGTACGCCGCCGGACGTTTCCCCGCCGAGCGCGCCGAGGCGCTGGCCGACGCCTACCGCGAGGCGTTGCTGGCGCTGCTCGAGGACCCGGCGCAGCCGCCCACGGCGGCCCAGGCCGAGGACAGCGTGGAGCTGCGGCGGGTGCTCAAGGTGTTGTCCCGGGTGCTCGGCCGGCCGCTGGCGGCCGACCAGGGCTTCGCCAGTGCCGGCGGGCATTCGCTGCTGGGCGTGCAGGCGATCGCCGAATTGCGCCGGCTGACCGGCAGGCAACTGAGCCTGGGGCTGTTGCAGGGCGATCCGGATGCCCGCGAAGTGGTGCGCCGCTGCCATGCCGCCGACGCGCCGCCGTTGCCGCCCGCCACCGAGCGCGCCCGGGCCCTGTGGTTGCAGCGCAGCGGGAGCGCGCAGCCGCGCCTGCGCCTGATCGCGCTGCCGCCCGCGGGCGGCAACGCCGGCACTTTCCGTGGTTGGGACGCGCGCCTGCCGGCGGACGTGGAGCTGCTGGCGATCCAGTATCCGGGGCGCCAGGAACGCCAGGACGAGCCATTCGTCACCGATGTAGAGGCCATGCTCTGTGCCATCGACGACGCGCTCCTGCCATTGCTCGACCGTCCGTTCGCCCTGATCGGCGCCAGCCTCGGCGGCATGCTCGCCTACGAACTGGCGGCACGCCTGGAAAGCCTGCACGGCCTGCGCGCCAGGCAGTTGTTCGTGATCAGCAGCCGCGCTCCGGGGCCGGACCTGGAATACCCGCGCTTCCATGCGATGGGCGACGCCGAGTTGCTGCGAACCCTGCGCGAGTACGACGTGCTGCCGCTGGAAGTGCTCGACGACCCGGAGCTGCGCGAGATCAGCCTGGCCACCCTGCGCGCCGATTCGCGCCTGGCCGCCGACTATCGCTACCGCCCGCGCGAGCCGCTGGCCATACCGATCACCGCGATCCTCGGCGAGCAGGACCCGGGCGTCTCCAGGGTGGCCATCGACGGCTGGCGGCGGCACGCCAGCCGCTACGAGCTGGAGACCCTGGCCGGCGGCCACGGCCTGGTGGTGACGGCGGCGGAGGAGGTCTGCGCGATCCTGCGGCAGCGCCTGGCGCCCGATGTGCCTGGCGGCGTGCCGGCGAACCTGGCAACCTGAACCGCCGGCCCCTGCCGCCCGCCTGGCGGCAGGGGCCGGTGCCGTCCGTCTTCATTCGAGGTTGCCCATGGTTCTGCGCGAATACACCCAACGCCACCGGCTCGACGCCGTCGCCCCGGCCGACTACCACCGCCATCTGCCGGAGCAGGTCGCGCGCGGCCTGCCTTCCGCCGAGCTGGTGGTGTTCCGCGTCGCCGACGAGCATTCCGACACCGCGGCGTTCAGCGCACGCTACGGCTTTGGCCTGGAGGACTGCGCCAACACCCTGGTCCTGCGCTACAAGCGCGACGGCGCCGAAGGCTATGCCGCGGTGGTCAACCTGGGCTCGCGGCGGCTCGACGTGAACGGCGCGGTCAAGGCGCTGCTCGGGGCCCGCCGGCTGTCCTTCGCCGCCCGCGAGGTCGCCACCGAGCTGACCGGCATGCAGTTCGGCGGCATCACCGCGTTCGGCTTGCCCGAAGGCATGCCGCTGCTGGTCGACGCGGCGGTCTTCGAACGGCCGTTGGTGGTGATGGGCGCCGGGGTCCGCGAGACCAAGCTGCTGCTGTCCCCGGCACTGCTGAAAGACCTTCCCGGAGTGGTGGTCGCCGAACTCAGCGAAGCCGGTTGAACCCGGCGCGGAGCATCGCCGCCGCGGCTCTGCCAATTGTGGTAGGTGAAGCCTTCCGCCGTCTCTGCAACCATGCCCCCGCCCTGATCGCGACAAACGCCGGAATGCCCCGTGGTAGACGCTCGCGCCTGTTTTTTCTAAGCGTTCGCGGCGGCCACGGCGCGGTTCGTCGGACAGCCCCTCCGGATGCGTTTCCTACCTTCATCCGAGGAGCGGTAAATGATCAGGATCGACTTTTCCCAGTTGCACCAGGCCCGCGAAGATGCCGCGGCGGCCATGCCGAGCATCGCCGGCAAGAAGATTCTCATGGGCTTCTGGCACAACTGGCCGGCCGGCGCCGCCGACGGCTACCAGCAGGGCTCGTTCGCCAACATCGCGCTGGAAGACGTGCCGAGCGAGTACAACGTGGTCGCCGTGGCCTTCATGAAAGGGCGCGGCATCCCGACCTTCCAGCCATACAACCTGTCCGACGCGGAGTTTCGCCGCCAGGTCGGCGTGCTCAACGCCCAGGGCCGCGCGGTGCTGATTTCGCTGGGGGGCGCCGACGCGCACATCGAGTTGCACGCCGGGCAGGAGCAGGCGCTGGCCGCCGAGATCGTCCGTCTGGTGGAAACCTACGGTTTCGACGGTCTGGACATCGACCTCGAGCAGAGCGCCATCGACCTGGCCGACAACCAGCGGGTGCTGCCGGCGGCCCTCAAGCTGGTGCGCGAGCACTACGCCGGGCAGGGCAAGCACTTCATCGTCAGCATGGCCCCGGAGTTTCCCTATCTGCACAAGAACGGCAAGTACGTGCCTTATCTGCAGGCCCTGGAAGGCGTCTACGACTTCATCGCGCCGCAGTACTACAACCAGGGCGGCGACGGCCTGTGGGTCCAGGAGGCGAACGGCGGCAAGGGCGCCTGGATCGCGCAGAACAACGACGCGATGAAAGAAGACTTCCTCTACTACCTCACCGAGAGCCTGGCCACCGGCAGCCGCGACTTCGTGCGGATCCCGGCGCAGCGCCTGGCCATCGGCCTGCCGAGCAACGTCGATGCGGCGGCTACCGGCTACGTGATCGATCCCGCCGCGGTGAGCAACGCGTTTCGCCGCCTGGAAGCCGCCGGTCACGCGATCAAGGGCCTGATGACCTGGTCGGTGAACTGGGACGATGGCCTGAACAAGCGCGGCGAGCGCTACAACTGGGAGTTCCGCAAGCGCTACGCCAGCCTCATCCATGACGGCGAGGGCGGCGACCAGCGCCCGGCGGCGCCGCAGGGCCTGCGTCTGCTGGAGCGCGGCGAGACCAGCCTGGTGCTGGCCTGGAACGCCTCCAGCGGGCAGCGTCCGATCGATTACTACAGCCTCTATCGCGACGGCGCCATGGTTGGCCAGAGCGCCGCGCTGGGTTCCACCGACAGCGGCCTGACGGCGGACACCCGCTACAGCTATTTCGTCACCGCCACCGATACCCAGGGCAACCAGTCGCTGCCCAGCGAAGGCCTGGAGGTCAGCACCAGCGGCGGGGCGGTGGATCCGCAATTCCCGCAGTGGCGGGAGAACCAGGCCTACCGGGTCGACGATGGGGTGACCTACGAGGGGCTGCGCTATCTCTGCCTGCAGGCGCACACCTCCAACAGCGGCTGGACGCCGCCGGTAGCCTTCACCCTCTGGCGGCCGCTGCGCTGAGGGGGCGGGCCGGTCCGCGCCGCGGGCCGGCCCTTTGGCCGGCGAGAACCACGCACGGGGCGGTGGCCTATCCATATGCGTTTTCGGTATTTCCGCTTGATCGTTCATGGCGTTTACCATCACAGCATAACTTGTTATAACAAGTGTCCGAGCCACTCCGACGAGCGAATCCGACCATGGGCAAACTGCTCCCGCTTTCTCCCGTGCCGCTGTACAGCCAGCTCAAGGAGCTGCTGCGCGGGCGCATCCTCGACGGCGTCTACCCGCCGCTCAGCCGCATGCCTTCGGAGAACGAGCTGGGCAAGGCCTTCGACGTCAGCCGCATCACCGTGCGCCAGGCGCTCGGCGACCTGCAGAAGGAAGGGCTGATCTTCAAGATCCACGGCAAGGGCACCTTCGTCGCTCGGCCGAAGGCGTTCCAGAACGTCAGCACCCTGCAAGGCCTGGGCGAGTCCATGACGCAGATGGGCTACGAGGTCATCAACCGCCTGCACGGCCTGCGCTACGTGCCGGCCGGCGCGCAGGTGGCCGAGCGCCTGCGGGTGGAAGAGGGCAGCCCTGTGTGCGAGATCAAGCGGGTGCGGCTGGTCAACCGCGAGCCGGTTTCGCTGGAAGTCACCTACCTGCCGCAGGCGCTCGGCGAGCGCCTGGAGAAGGCCGACCTGGTGACCCGCGACATCTTCCTGATCCTCGAGAACGATTGCGGCATTCCCCTCGGCCATGCCGACCTGGCCATCGACGCGGTGCTCGCCGATGCCGACCTGACCCGCGCCCTGGCGGTCGAGGAGGGCGCGCCGATCATGCGCATCGAGCGCCTGACCCATGCCGCCGACGGCGCGCCGCTGGACTTCGAATACCTCTACTACCGCGGTGACGCTTTCCAGTATCGCCTGCGCATCGATCGGCAGAAGGGAGAGCGGGCATGAACACCCTGGAGCAGGAATACGACATCGTGGTGATCGGCGGCGGCACCGCCGGGCCGATGGCGGCGATCAAGGCCAAGGAACACGACCGCGAACTGCGCGTGCTGCTGGTGGACAAGGCCAACGTCAAGCGCAGCGGCGCCATCAGCATGGGCATGGACGGGCTGAACAACGCCATCGTCCCCGGCCACGCCACGGCCGAGCAGTACACCCGGGAAATCACCGTGGCCAACGACGGCATCGTCAACCAGGCGGCGGTCTACGCCTATGCCAGCCACAGCTTCGAGACCCTGCGGCAACTGGATCGCTGGGGCGTCAGGTTCGAAAAGGACGAGACCGGCGACTATGCGGTGAAGAAGGTCCACCACATGGGCGCCTACGTGCTGCCGATGCCGGAAGGGCACGACATCAAGAAGGTGCTCTACCGCCAGCTCAAGCGTGCGCGGATCCCCATCGCCAACCGCCTGGTCTGCACCCGCCTGCTCACCGATGCCGAGGGCGCGGTGAACGGCGTACTCGGTTTCGACTGCCGCAGCGGCGACTTCCATGTGATCCGCGCCAAGGCGGTGATCCTCTGCTGCGGCGCGGCGGGCCGCCTGGGCCTGCCGTCCTCGGGCTACCTGATGGGTACCTACGAGAACCCGACCAACGCCGGCGACGGCTACGCCATGGCCTATCATGCCGGCGCCGAGCTGGCCAACCTGGAATGCTTCCAGATCAACCCGCTGATCAAGGACTACAACGGCCCGGCCTGTGCCTACGTCACCGGCCCGCTGGGTGGCTATACCGCCAACGCCAGGGGTGAGCGCTTCATCGAATGCGACTACTGGAGCGGGCAGATGATGTGGGAGTTCCACCAGGAACTCGAAGGCGGCAATGGCCCGGTGTTCCTCAAGCTCGACCACCTGGCGGAGGAAACCATCCAGACCATCGAGGACATCCTCCATGGCAACGAACGCCCCAGTCGCGGGCAGTTCCACGCCGGGCGCGGCACCGACTACCGCCAGCAGATGGTCGAGATGCACATTTCCGAGATCGGCTTCTGCTCCGGCCACTCGGCCTCCGGCGTGTGGGTCAACGAGAAGGCCGAGACCAGCGTGAAGGGCCTCTACGCCGCCGGCGACATGGCCGCGGTGCCGCACAACTACATGCTCGGCGCCTTCACCTATGGCTGGTTCGCCGGGCGCAACGCCGCCGAATACGTCGCCGGGCGCGCCTTCAGCGCGGTCGACCGCGCCCAGGTCGAGCGCGAGCGTGCGCGGATCGAGGCGCCGCTGCTGCGCGAGCATGGCCTGCCGGCGGCGCAGGTGGAGTACAAGCTGCGCCGGCTGGTCAACGACTACCTGCAACCGCCCAAGGTGACCCGCAAGATGGAATTGGGCCTGCAACGCATCCAGGCCATCGCCGAGGACCTGGAGCGGATCAAGGCGGACAACCCCCACGAGCTGATGCGCGCCCTGGAAGTCAGCGTTATCCGCGATTGCGCGGAGATGGCCGCGCGCGCCTCGCTGTTCCGCACCGAGAGCCGCTGGGGCCTGTACCACCACCGGGTGGACTATCCGCGGCGCGACGACGCTGCCTGGTTCTGCCACGCGCACCTGAAGAAGGACGAGCAGGGACGCATGGCCAGCTTCAGGAAACCGGTCGAACCCTACCTGTTCGCCATCGACGAGGGCGAACAGCAGGCCTACCAGCGCCTGCGGCTGAGGAACGACGCCGCCTAGGGCCCCACGCCCCGGCGTAGTACCGCTAGACACCGAGCCCGCCGCCACGAAAGCGGGCCAGATCGAACCACGAGGACCGCGTGCCATGGCCTACCGACCCCAGGACATCTTCTTCCGCAGCAGCGCCCCGGTGACCATCGACGAAGACCGCTGCATCGCCGACAAGGGCTGCACCGTCTGCGTCGAGGTCTGCCCGATGGACCTGCTGGCCATCGATCCGACGACCCGCAAGGCCTACATGGCCTACGACGAGTGCTGGTACTGCATGCCTTGCGAAAAGGACTGCCCGACCGGCGCGGTGAAGGTCGAGATTCCCTACCTGCTGCGCTGACGCCCGCTCCCGGCAAGCGAGGCAGAACCCGCCATCCGGCCACTCCCGGACGCCACTCTGAAACACCCCTCGTTTCCCACCACCGTCCGGGTGGCGGAGACGATTCCCATGACCATGATTCGAGGGGAATCCCCATGCGACTGCGTGCAATCCTGGCCAGCCTGGCGCTGGCCCTGACTTCCCTGGGTGCCCAGGCGGAAACCATCCGCGTGGCCATCGGCACTCAGGACACCACCATCAACTGCGCCGCCGGCGGGCTGCTGATCCGCGAGCTGGGCCTGCTGGAGAAATACCTGCCGCGCGACGGCCGCTACAAGGATGCGGACTACCGGGTGGAGTGGAAGAACTTCACCAGTGGCGCACCGCTGACCAACGAGATGGTCGCCGGCAAGCTCGACTTCGGCGCCATGGCCGACTTTCCCGGCACCTTCAACGGCGTGGCCTTCGCCGCCGCCGGCAAGCGCAGCCTGTTCATCAGCGTGCTGTCCGGCAGCACCCGTGGCAGCGGCAACGGCATCGTGGTACCGAGCGGCTCGCCGGTGCAGTCGCTGGCCGAACTGAAAGGCCAGACCATCTCCGTACCGTTCGCCTCCACCGCCCATGGCATGCTGCTGCGCGCGGTGGCGGCGCAAGGCTGGGACCCGCAGCGCGACGTGACCATCATCGCCCAGCCGCCGGAAATCGCCGGTTCGGCCTTGCAGGCGAACAAGATTGCCGCCCATGCCGACTTCGTACCCTTCGCCGAGCTGTTCCCCAATCGCGGCTTCGCCCGCAAGATCTACGACGGTTCCCAGGCCAACGCGCCGACCTTCCATGGCGCGCTGGTGGACGCCGCCTACGCCGAGCGCTATCCGGAGGTGGTGGTGGCCTACCTGCGGGCGAGCATCGAAGCCAATCGACTGCTGGCCGCCGAACCGGAGAAATACAGCGAGCTGATCGAGAAGGTCACCGGCATCGAGGCCGAGGTCAATTACCTGTTCCACGGTCCGCTCGGCCTGCAGACCCGCGACCAGGCCTGGAAACCCGAATACCGCCAGGCGCTGGCGACCTCCATCGACACCCTGAAGCTGCTGAAGAAGGCCGACCGTGGGCTGGACGTCGAGCGTTTCGTCGACGACCGCTACATCCGCGAGGCCTACCGTCAGGCCGGGCTGGACTACCAGGCGGCGCTGGCAGACTACGCACCGTCGCCGCTGCGCGCCAGCGACGCGCGCAGCGGCCGGCCGATCGAGGAGTTCGAACGGGTAGCGCAGATCTGGGTGAAGGGCGAGGCCAGGGTGCGCCATTACGCTTCGCCGGAGTCGGCCCTGGCCGATCTTGCCGAGCTGAAGGCGCAGGGCAAGGCGATTCGTGCGATCTACGCCCAGGATCGTGACAGCGGGATCAAGCTGCTGGCCAACCAGGCGTGGTTCGTCCGCGACGGCGAGGGTCGCCTCAACGCCTTCCTGCTCCGCGAGCAGGCCCAGGACTATGCCCGCCGCCATGGTGGCGAGGTACGCGACTTTGCCGCCGCCAGCCAGCAGGCGCTGGCGCTCCGCTGAGGCGGGCGTCTTCGGAGTCCGCCCATGAGTTCGCTTCCGATCTCCCGACCCTGGCGCTGGGCCACCCGCGCCGCCTCGCTGGCGGCCTGCCTGGCGTTCTGGCAGCTCGCCGCCGGTCTGCAACTGAATCTGGGCCTGGTGACCTTCGCCAACGTGCCGACGCCCGGCGCGGTGTTGCTGGCGGCCTGCAACCTGGCCCAGTCCAGCGTGCTCCTGGCGCACCTCGGCGCCAGTCTGGCGCGGGTCTTCGCCGGCTATCTGCTGGCCGCCGCGCTGGGCATCGCCCTCGGCCTGGCGATCGGCCGCTCGGCCTGGGCCGAGGCCTTGCTGCTGCCGCCGCTGGAAGTGCTGCGGCCGATCCCGGCGGTGGCCTGGATTCCCCTGGCGATCCTGATGTTCCCTTCGTCGGAGGCCTCGATGATCTTCATTACCTTCACCGGCGCGCTGTTCCCGATCCTGCTCAATACCGTGCATGGCGTGGAGGCGCTCGATCCGCGCCTGCTGGCTTCGGCGCGCAGCCTGGGGGCGGGGCGCCGGGCGCTGCTGCGCGAGGTGCTGCTGCCCGGCGCCGGACCGGGCATCTTCACCGGCCTGGCGATCGGCATGGGCACCTCCTGGTTCTGCCTGGTGACCGCCGAGATGATCTCCGGGCAATGGGGACTGGGTTACTACACCTGGGCTTCCTACAACATCCAGAACTACGACGAGGTGGTGGTCGGCATGCTGCTCATCGGCCTCTTCGGCATGGGCAGCAGTGGGTTGGTGAAGCGCGTCGGCGCGTCGCTGACGCCCTGGTACGCGGCGGGAGGCAAGGTCCGATGACGACGGCCGGCAACAGCCTGGGGCGCATCCAGATCCGCGACCTGAGCATCCGCCTGGGGCAGGGGAGCGAAGCCTTCGAGGCGGTCCGCGATCTGAGCCTGGAGGCGCGGCCGGGCGAGTTCGTCTGCCTGCTCGGGCCTTCGGGATGCGGCAAGTCGACCCTGCTCGGCGCCCTGGCCGGCCACCTGCGGCCAAGCGCCGGCAGCGTGAGGGTCGACGGCCGGAGCGTGGAAGGACCTTCGCCGCAGCGTGGCATGGTATTCCAGCAGCACACCCTGTTCCCCTGGCGGCGGGTCCGCGACAACGTCGCCTTCGGCCTGAAGATGCAGGGCCTGGCCCGCGCCGAGCGCAACCGGCGCGCCATGGAGATGCTCGGACTGGTGGGGTTGGCGGACTTCGCCGGGCGCTGGCCCGGCCAACTGTCCGGGGGTATGCAGCAGCGCGTGGAGATCGCCCGGGTGCTGGTCAACCGGCCGCGCCTGCTGCTGATGGACGAGCCCTTCGGCGCCCTCGACGCGCAGACCCGGCTGAAGATGCAGACCTTGCTGCTGGACGTATGGGCGCGGGTCCGCACCACGGTGCTGTTCGTCACCCACGACATCGACGAGGCCCTGTACCTGGCGGACAGGGTGCTGGTGATGAGCCCCCGTCCGGGACGGATCATAGCCGACCTGGCGCTGGACTTCCCGCGCCCTCGCGACACCCGGCTGGTGACCAGCGCCGACTTCGTGCGCCTGAAACGCCACTGCCTGGAACTGCTCGACCACGACGACGGCCGCCAGTTGCCGCGCCTGACCCCGCTCGGCTTGCCGCCGGGCATCACCCCGGACCGACTGCGGATCGCCATATGACCTGTAAAAACGCCACCCTGCCCGAAATCCTCGAACTGTCGCCGCGCCTGGAGGACGCCGACCCCGGCGTACGCCGCCTGGCGCTGATCGAACTGGCCGACCTGGAGCTGCCGGAGGCGCTGCCGTTGCTGGTTGCGGCCCTGCGCGGCGATCCCGACCCCGGCGTGCGCGGCGAGGCCGCGCGCCTGCTGGAGGCCTGGGAGGAAGACGCGGTGGTCGATGCGCTCTGTGCGGCCCTGGCCGATCCGCTGCCGGCGGTGGCCGAGGCCGCCGCGCAGAGCCTTGGCGAACTCAAGGAACCGGCCGCCGGGCGGCGCCTGCTGCCGTGGCTCGGGCATGCCGATGCCTTCGTCCGCGCCAGCGTATTGCGTGCGTTGCGCGAACTGCGCCTGGAGGAGAGCGCCGTGCCGGCCCTGGCCGCCCTCGGCGATCCGCAGGCGGCGGTGCGCCGCGAGGCGGTGGCGGTACTCGGCTGGCTCCGCCACCAGCCGGCCCTGGCCGAACTGGCCAGGCTGGCCAGCGCCGATGTCGACCCGGAGGTACGCCGGGCGGCCACCGGCGCCCTCGGCCTGAGCCGCGAGGCGACGGTGCTGCCGGCGCTCTGCGCGGCGCTGGCGGACGCTCAATGGCAGGTTCGCGAAGAGGCGGCGACGACCCTTGGCAAGCTGGGCCGGGAGGAGGCCGGCGAGCCGCTGCTGAAGGCCCTGGCGGACGACTACTGGCAGGTCCGCCTGCGCGCCGCGCGGGCGCTCGGGCGCTTGCGCCACCGCCCGGCGCGGGAGGCGCTGGAAGCATTGCTCGGCCATCCCATCGGCAACCTGCGCAAGGAGGCCGCCCTGGCCCTCGGCGAACTGGCGGACCCGGCCTCGGCCCAGGCCTTGCGGGTCGCCGAAGGCGACGGCGATCCCGAGGTGCGCAAGGCGGTGCGCATCGCTCTGGCGCAACTGCGGATGCCGGCATGACCCAGCCGCCGCTGCGCCTGCGCAATTCCGCCAGGGACGGCTGGCTGATGCTCGAATGGGCGGACGGCGCGGTCAGCCGGATCGACCATGCGCGCCTGCGCGCCGCCTGTCCCTGTGCGCAATGCCGGGCGCAGCGCCTGCGCGGACGGATCGTCGCGGCGGAGCAGGGCGTGCGCCTGCGCGATATCCGCCTGCAGGGCTACGGCGTGCAGTTGCTGTTCGACGATGGTCACGAGCGCGGTATCTACCCCTGGTCCTATCTGCGCGACGAACTCTGAGGCGGGTATTGTTCCGCTCCCGGCAACAACGTGAAGCGTGTTCATGGGTTTCAGATTGTTGCCAATCCCTGCGTTGTCCCCGTCCCGCCACGGCCACCACCCGGGTGACCCGCTCGAAGGCCCGCCGCCTGGCTTCGTTGTCGTTTCCGTAACACTGTTTTCCAGCCTGAAACGTTTCAGCTTTACTTGCAAAGACCTTATCATTCGCAAATTAACCATTGTTCTGCTTGGCTCAGATCATGAGTCCTCTTCATAAACCCTTGCTCCTTGCAAGGTTATCGAGGAAGTAGAGCGGTCGCTGCGTGCGGCCAGTCGATCATTCGCAACGAGGAAGCGTTCGCGTGAAATCCCATCTTCTCCGCCCGGCCCTGCGCCCCGTGGCCGGCGGCCTATTGTCCGCCTCCCTGCTGTGCAACGCGGCGCACGCCGCCGAGGCGTTCTCGCCGAACTCGAAATGGATGCTCG
>NZ_JAEMVM010000003.1:0-414438 GCF_016463925.1 Pseudomonas sp. P20
GGTGCCGGTGATGGACATGTAGGCGGGGGTTGCCATGGATACGTTCCTTGTCGTTGAAAGTGCCCAGGCGATATGCCGGGGGCATCGGTGCTAGACAAGAACCGTGCCACTAGTCTTGAAACTCTTTTCCATCAAGGCGTTATTGGGGGAAGCCAAAAATTCGCTGGCGATTCTCATGGGAAGAACACTGAAAATTGCGCAACTTTTTGCGCACCGCTTGCAAAAAGTTGCGCACTCTCTCGGAGCCCTTTGGGTATTTGCTCCCTAGCGTTCTATCCACAGCTTTATCCACCAAAAAGTTGCACAATGGCTTTTGGATTGTGAGGCTGAATGGTCGGAGTATTTTCTGCCCCTATCCAAACAACGCTTCAGCACGGGTAGTCTGATTGTCCAAACGTTCACCAAGCCCAGCCGGTACAAGCTCACCTTTCCACCGTATGCGTGACCTCTCCCTCAGCCGGTATTCCCCCAATGGGGGCGAACCGCCGTTCAAATGCGGGCGGCCGGCTTGAAGTCGGATAGTCTGACCTCAAAACCGGCAAATCGCCGGTTTTGGATCTCCTGCATTGCAGGCAAAGGCTCGCTGCGTTCAAGCGCAAATACGGGAATATCCCGCATTTGAAAACCCGGCTTGAAAAGTACGCAAAACGTCCTTTTGACTGCGGACGAAATTCGTCGTCAGTCGGTGTTTTGTGCGTCCGAATTTCGGACGCACAAAATCCCCCAGATTCGGGGTATTACGAGAGTCTCGTAAAACTCTCACTCCAGCCACCGGCTGAAGCCGCCACTACAAAATATTCGTAGTGAACATGCCCTGATTTTTCAGGAGATGATCGCGCGACCGTGGCCGCAATTTTGTGGAGATGGCGACCCCGCTGAGTTACGGCCTCGGGCATTAACGTTGGAGCAACGTTGGCTAACGGTGGACTAACGTTGATCGCGTTACCGGGAAGGGGGCGCATTTCAAGTGCGCCCCTTGGCGCGACCAGCGATGGCTCCGAACTGAGCCATGGGCTAACGCGGCGCTATCTCACAACCACCAATGGGGGAAGTGAGGAGAATCCCACCTTGCCTGACCAATCGCCAGGGGATCGAACTTACCGGGAGCGACGCAGGCCACCCGGTTGCCCTGCTGGAACTGACGACAGACATTTGAGCTGGCCGGCATAAAAAAGCCCCGCCTGAGCGATTCAGGACGGGGCTTTCCTTTAGGCTTACTGCACCCACCATGCACCCATGAGAGGTGGCTTGTGGCTAATGACTTTTGGTAAGTGCTTGATTTGTATGGCGCATCCGGCGGGATTCGAACCCACGACCCCTGCCTTCGGAGGGCAGTACTCTATCCAGCTGAGCTACGGATGCAGCGCCGCGGCTCGCGCGGCAGGCCGCAATCATACGCATCTCGTCGGCGGGAGTCCATTCCATGTGCGTACGTTCGTGATTTCGAACGAAAACGACCGTCCGTCGAGGATGTGCTCAGAAAAGCAGCAGAATTTTCCGACTTTCGTTGATTTTATCGAACGGGGTATTGCCCTTTGTCAGTGGTGGCCCTAGGATTCGTTTGAGATTTCAAACGCCCCCAAAGCCACAACAACAGGAGACCGGGGAATTGGCATCAGTTCAGCCGGCCGCGTGCCCCTGGAATGACCTCTTTCTGACCTGCCCGTCGCTCGTCCGGCCTTTCGCGCTGCCGGGCCGCCGTGGTGCCGGCGTGGCGTTTCGTCCGCGTTCCCTTTCCCGCACGAGCCTTTCGTATCCTCCCCGACGCCTGTCGGCGGTCGCGTTCGTCCGCGTCCGCCCGTTGCGCACGGTGGCCGGCCGGTAACGGCGACGCCGCTGGCACAGGGCGCAGGAAATGGAACACCGGGGCGCTGGCCCTTTCGAATAACCAGCAGGCAACACTTTCCGGTTACAACCGAACCAGACAACCAGGCACGCGGGGTAGTCGAGGTAGACCCGCTGCTCACGGCATTCCTCGAAGGAGACAGGTCATGCAACTCAAAGATGCCAAGCTGTTCCGTCAACAAGCCTACGTCGATGGCGCCTGGGTGGATGCCGACAACGGCCAGACCATCAAGGTGAACAACCCGGCCACCGGCGAGATCATCGGCAGCGTGCCGAAGATGGGCGCCGCCGAGACCCGCCGCGCCATCGAGGCTGCCGACAAGGCCCTGCCGGCCTGGCGTGCGCTGACCGCCAAGGAGCGCGCCAACAAGCTGCGCCGCTGGTTCGACCTGATGATCGAGAACCAGGACGACCTGGCCCGCCTGATGACCATCGAGCAGGGCAAGCCGCTGGCCGAGGCCAAGGGCGAGATCGCCTACGCCGCCTCCTTCCTCGAATGGTTCGGCGAAGAAGCCAAGCGCATCTACGGCGACACCATTCCCGGCCACCAGCCGGACAAGCGCATCATCGTGATCAAGCAGCCAATCGGCGTGACCGCGGCCATCACGCCGTGGAACTTCCCCTCGGCGATGATCACCCGCAAGGCGGGCCCGGCCCTGGCCGCCGGCTGCACCATGGTGCTCAAGCCTGCTTCGCAGACCCCGTATTCCGCGCTGGCCCTGGCCGAACTGGCAGAGCGCGCCGGCATTCCGAAGGGCGTGTTCAGCGTGGTCACCGGTAGCGCCGGCGAAGTCGGCGGCGAGCTGACCAGCAACCCGATCGTGCGCAAGCTGACCTTCACCGGTTCCACCGAAATCGGCCGCCAACTGATGGCCGAGTGCGCCCAGGACATCAAGAAGGTGTCCCTGGAGCTGGGCGGCAACGCGCCGTTCATCGTGTTCGACGACGCCGACCTGGACGCCGCCGTTGAGGGCGCGCTGATTTCCAAGTACCGCAACAACGGCCAGACCTGCGTCTGCGCCAACCGCCTGTACGTGCAGGACGGCGTGTACGACGCCTTCGTCGACAAGCTGAAGGCCGCCGTGGCCAAGCTGAACATCGGCAACGGCCTGGAAGCCGGCGTGACCACCGGTCCGCTGATCGACGCCAAGGCCGTGGCCAAGGTCGAGGAACACATCGCCGACGCGGTCTCCAAGGGCGCCAAGGTGGTTTCCGGCGGCAAGCCGCACGCCCTCGGCGGCACCTTCTTCGAGCCGACCATCCTGGTCGACGTGCCGAAGAACGCCCTGGTGTCCAAGGACGAGACCTTCGGCCCGCTGGCGCCGGTGTTCCGCTTCAAGGACGAGGCCGAGGTCATCGCCATGTCCAACGACACCGAGTTCGGCCTGGCGTCCTACTTCTACGCCCGCGACCTGGCCCGCGTGTTCCGCGTCGCCGAGCAACTGGAGTACGGCATGGTCGGCATCAACACCGGCCTGATCTCCAACGAAGTGGCGCCGTTCGGCGGCATCAAGGCCTCGGGCCTGGGCCGCGAAGGTTCCAAGTACGGGATCGAGGACTACCTCGAGATCAAGTACCTCTGCCTGGGCGGTATCTGAGCCCGGCGAGGAACGCATCCGGAGGGGCCGGACGGCAGGCAAGAGCTGCGCCGTCCGGTGTCGACGTTGCCGGTGGTGGCACCGGACGAACCGGGAGACGCGGTCGCCGATCGCGAAGCGGCTCCGAGCCCTGGCGGGCCTGCAAGTCCCGAGGCAGTCGATCATCGCATGCTGCCTTGGGGAGCTTCCTTCCCGCCTTCATCCTTTGACCCGGCCGACCCGATGAGCGGCCACTGAGGAAGCCATGAGCAAGACCAACGAATCCCTGCTGAAGCGTCGCCAGGCCGCGGTACCCCGCGGCGTGGGCCAGATCCACCCGGTCGTCGCCGAGCGCGCCGAGAACTCCACCGTCTGGGACGTGGAAGGCCGCGAGTACATCGACTTCGCCGGCGGCATCGCCGTGCTGAACACCGGCCACCTGCATCCGAAGGTGATCGCCGCGGTCCAGGAGCAACTGGGCAAGCTGTCCCACACCTGCTTCCAGGTGCTGGCCTACGAACCCTACATCGAGCTGGCCGAGGAAATCGCCAAGCGCGTGCCGGGCGACTTCCCGAAGAAGACCCTGCTGGTCACCTCCGGCTCCGAAGCCGTGGAGAACGCTGTCAAGATCGCCCGCGCCGCCACCGGCCGCGCTGGCGTGATCGCCTTCACCGGCGCGTACCACGGCCGCACCATGATGACCCTGGGCCTGACCGGCAAGGTGGTCCCGTACTCCGCCGGCATGGGCCTGATGCCGGGCGGCATCTTCCGCGCCCTGGCGCCCTGCGAGCTGCACGGCGTGAGCGAGGACGACTCCATCGCCAGCATCGAGCGCATCTTCAAGAACGATGCCCAGCCCCAGGACATCGCCGCGATCATCATCGAGCCGGTGCAGGGCGAGGGTGGCTTCTACGTCAACTCCAAGTCCTTCATGCAGCGCCTGCGCGCCCTGTGCGACCAGCACGGCATCCTGCTGATCGCCGACGAAGTGCAGACCGGCGCCGGCCGTACCGGCACCTTCTTCGCTACCGAGCAACTGGGCATCGTTCCTGACCTGACCACCTTCGCCAAGTCGGTCGGCGGCGGCTTCCCGATCTCCGGCGTGGCCGGCAAGGCCGAGATCATGGACGCCATCGCGCCCGGCGGCCTGGGCGGCACCTATGCCGGCAGCCCGATCGCCTGCGCCGCGGCACTGGCCGTGCTGAAGGTGTTCGAGGAAGAGAAGCTGCTGGAACGTTCGCAAGCCGTCGGCGAGCGCCTCAAGGCCGGCCTGCGCGAGATCCAGGCCAAGCACAAGGTGATCGGCGACGTTCGTGGCCTGGGTTCGATGGTGGCCATCGAGCTGTTCGAGGGCGGCGATACCCACAAGCCGGCCGCCGAGCTGGTCAGCAAGATCGTCGTCCGTGCGCGCGAGAAGGGCCTGATCCTGCTCTCCTGCGGCACCTACTACAACGTCATCCGCTTCCTCATGCCCGTCACCATCCCCGACGCGCAACTGGAGAAGGGCCTGGCCATCCTGGCCGAGTGCTTCGACGAACTCGCTTAAGCTTCACCGGCAAAGCGATACCCCCGAGGCCCGCGCGTCCGCGCGGGCCTTTCTTTCAGAGGCTTCACGGAAACGGAAGCCTCTTTTTTCTGCCAGGGTTTTCCGCGAAACGCCCGACGAACGGTTTTCCCCTGTTACCCTTGGGCGCCTGGCGCATACGAATCCTCCCGCATTCCTCCGGTCGTTCCGTTCGTGGCGATTAGGACAGGTCCTAGAGGCGCACCGTGTTCGTCCGTCATACCCTTGTGTGCCCGCGGGCCGTGTCGTGCCCGCCTGTCATGCCTGGTGCGTCCCGCTCGGTTCGCCAGGTTCGAAGAGGAACGCCATGAGTGCCGCGAAAAAGGCCCCCGTCATCCTGATTGCCGACCCGGACCCCTGGAGTCGCGACTTGCTTGGCCAACTGGTCCTCGGCGTGCGTTGCGATGCCCGGCTGGTCCTCTGCGGCGATGGCGGAGAAGCGCTGGCGCATTGCCGGCGCCGGCGCTTCGCGTTGATCCTGGCCGAGCTGAACCTGCCGCAGGTGGATGGCTTCGAGCTACTGCGCGAAGCGCGCCTGCGCCGCTCGGTCGCCGAGCAGCCGTTCATCCTGATCAGCGACCGCGCCGACCAGGCCAGCGTGCGCGCCGCCGTGGCACTGGCGCCGACCGCCTACCTGGTGAAGCCGTTCCAGGCCGAGAACCTGATGCAACGCCTGCGAGGGTTGTTGCTGAAGGGCGACGAGGTGGTCGCCTGTCCGCTGCCGGAGCGGGACGCGGGCGAGAACCTGGAGGCTTTCCTCGAACGTGCGCGCGACTCCGCGGAGGGGGCGCCGTTGCTGGCCGACGTGCGTGCCGCCAGCGATCGTTGCCTGAGCGCCGAGGAGCATCCGCTGCGCGTGCTGGAGGATGAGTTCGGTCGCGACCCGCAGATCACCGCTGGCCTGATCGCCGCCGCCAACAGCGCCGCCCGGCACGTCGGTCCGGCCTGCCAGACCCTGGGCCAGGCCCTGCGGCGGCTGGGACTCGGGCACAGCCTGAACCTGGTGCTCGGTTTCAGCCTGCAGCGGGCCATCCAGCTCGGCGAGCCGCTACTGGCCGAGCGCGCCATGCACTTCTGGGATCTTTCGCAACGTTGCGCGGACATCGCTTGGGAACTGGCCGACGCCCTCGGCGCGGACGTCGAGCGCTGCTATACCGCAGGGCTGCTGCATCGCCTGGGCGACCTGGCGCTGCTGCGGACATTGCAGGATTGGTGCGATGGCGGCGGCGCGCTGGACGAGGCGCGGCTCGACGAGCTGCTGGGGCGTTTCGGCGCCAGCTTCGGCTCGGCCCTGCGGGCGCGTTGGCGGCTGCCGCTGGAGCTGCGCCGGCTGATCGCTGCGGCGTACCAGTTCGGTGGCGTGCTTTCCCGCGAAGAGCTGATCCTCAGCCTGGCGACCCAGGCCGCCAGCCTGCCCGAGGACGACGCGGAGCAACTGGCCGAGAGCAAGGCTGCCCGCATGCTCGGGCTGGACGGCGAACGACTGGCGAAACTGCTGCAGCCCTGAGCCGTCCTCGCCGGGCCTTTGTCCCATAGGGCGGATAACGCGGCGCGTCATGCGCCGCTGGGCATGGGCGCGGTTGCAATCGAGCCTCTTGCCGGGGAGATCGGCTCCTACGCACGCCGCCGAGTTGCCGGCCGTGGATGGGCGGAAGCGCGCCTAGCGCCGCAGCTCGGCGCGCAACAGGTCCAACGCCGGGTCGATGTCGTCCCGTTCGATGCAGCCGAAGCCGAAGAGGAAGCCGGCCTGTGCCGGGGTTTCCGCGTAGAAGGGCGGCAGGGTGCCGACCTCCAGGCCTTGCTGGCGCAAATGACGGGCGATGCGCAGCACATCCAGCGGTTCGCGACAGCGCGCCGCGAGGTGGATCCCGGCCACCGCCGGCAGCGCTTCGAGCCAGGGGCTCAGGTCGCCGTGCAGGCGTTCCAGCAGGCGCCCGCGACGCTGGGCGTATTCGCGTTGCAAGCGGCGCGTATGGCGGGCGAAGTCGCCGCGCTGGATGAACAGCGCGAGGGCGCGTTGCTGCAAGGTCTCGCTGTGCCGGTCGACCAGCTTGCGCGCCGCCAGCACCGCTTCGCGCAGGCTTGCCGGCGGCAGCAGGTAGCCGAGGCGCAGCTCGGGGAAGAGGGTCTTGGAAAAGGTCCCGAGGTAGGCCACCTGGCCGTTCCGGTCGAGGCTGCGCAGCGACTCCAGCGAACGCCCGTCGAAGCGGTACTCGCTGTCGTAGTCGTCCTCGATGATCAGCGCCCGGTGGCGCTGCGCCCAGTCCAGCAACTGCAGGCGCCGCTCCAGGCTCATCGGCATGCCCAGCGGGAACTGGTGCGACGGGGTGACGTAGACCAGCTTGGCGTTGTCCGGCAGCAGGTCGACGCGCAGCCCCTCGGCGTCCACCGGCACTCCGCGCACCTCGGCGCCGGTGGCCAGCAGGCTGGCGCGGGCCGGCGGATAACCGGGTTCCTCGACCACCGCCAGGTCGCCGGGGTCGAGCATCACCCGGGCCAGCAGGTCGAGTCCCTGCTGGGCGCCCTGGGTGACCATCAGGGCGTTCCAGTCGCACTGCACGGCGCGGTTGATCGCCAGGTAGCGGGAGATCGCCAGGCGCAGTTCGGGGTCGCCTTCGGTTTCCTTGTAGAACGCCGGCGAGCGCTGTTGCAGGCGTAGCGCCTGGAGCACGCAGGTACGCCAGGTATCGAAGGGAAAGCGGCGCTTGTCGGTCGTGCCGCCGGCGAAGCTGTAGCGGAGCGGTGCTCGCTGGTCCATCAGACCGGACTGCGGTTCGATGCGTGCCCAGCGCGCGGCCGGCCGCAGCGGACCGTCGGCGCGCTGCGGCGGCGCTTCCCCGGCGGGCCCGCGGGCGACGAAGGTGCCGCTGCCGACCCGGCCTTCGAGGAAGCCCTCGCTGGTGAGGCGCTCGTAGGCTTCGCTGACGGTCTTGCGCGACACTTCCAGGCGTTCGGCAAGGTAGCGCGTGGCTGGCAGGCGATCGCCGGTGGCCAGGCGACCGTGGAGGATCGCGTCGCGCAGCTGGCGATAGAGCTGGCCGACCAGGTCGTGGCGGCCGTCGAGGATCAGTTGCAGTTCCATGGCGAAATTGGCTACCTGGTATTTCTGGTAATTGGCTCTTCGTGGAAGCCAAAGGCAGGCTTAGTGTTACCCCATGCCGCGCCGCTTTCCACTCTCGCGGCTGCCAATCAGCCAAGGAGATTCGCCATGACCACCCGCCTCGAATGGGCCAAAGCCTCCCCCGACGCCTATGCCGCCATGCTCGGCCTGGAAAAGGCCCTGGCCAAGGCCGGCCTGGAGCGCCCGCTGATCGAACTGGTCTACCTGCGCACTTCGCAGATCAACGGTTGCGCCTACTGCGTGAACATGCATGCCAACGACGCGCGCAAGGCCGGCGAGACCGAGCAGCGTCTGCAAGCGCTCTGCGTCTGGCAGGAAACCCCCTACTTCACCCCGCGCGAGCGCGCCGCCCTGGCCTGGACCGAGCAACTCGCCCGCCTCAGTCAGGGTCCGTTGCCGCACGGCCTGCTCGACGAACTGCGCGAGCACTTCGACGACAAGGAGATCGCCGAACTGACCCTGGCGGTCTCGGCCATCAACGCCTGGAACCGCTTCGGCGTCGGCATGGGCATGCAACCGGAGTGAGGTGGGCGGCGATGAAGGCCAATCGATCGATCGCCTGCCTGCTGCTCGCCGCGCTGCCGACGCTGGCCAGCGCCCATGCTGCGGAGAAGGTGGAAACCCTGCGCGACCAGGCCCTGGCCGAGATTCCCGGCCATCGTGGGTTGATGCTGACGGTGTCGTTCAAGCCCGGCCAGGTCTCCGCGCCCCATGTGCATCCCGGCTCGGTGTTCGTCTACGTGCTCGAAGGCACCGTGCAGACGCAACTGGAAGGCGGCCCGGTGGAAACCTACACGGTGGGCCAGAGCTGGTACGAGCCGGCGAACGTGCCGCACCTGCTGGCACGCAATCCCGATCCGATGAAGCCGGCCAAGTTGCTGGTCTGGGAGTTGCTCAAAGAGGGCGACCCGATCCTCAAGCCACTGGAGCGCGGCGCCCACTGAGGCGTCGCTCGTTCGTCCGGAGGAGCGTCCGTCATGAGCGCCAGCCAGGTCATCCGTATTCGCGCGCGCAACGGTCAGTCGGAACGGCTTGGCCTGCGCCTGCAACAACTGGTCGAACCGGGGCTGGAGGCGCCGGGTTGCCTGGAGTACCAGGTGCGCAGGGACGCCCTCGAGCCGGATCTCTGGCTGGTGTGCAGCCAGTGGCGGGAAGCGCAGCAGATGTTCGACTACCTGGCCGGCGGCATCCAGCAGGTATTCGCCGAAGTGCTCTGGCGCTCCCTGGCGGCGAGCCTCGAAGTGCAGGATGACGCAGGCTAGAGCAAACCCAGCTCGGCGCAGACGATCAGCACCTGTTCGCGCAGCCAGAGGTTCGCCGGGTCCTGGTCGGCGGCGCGGCTCCATGACAGGTGCAGGGCGAACGGCGGCAGCCCGGGCGGTGCGAGGCAGGCGTGATGGCGGCCATCGTCGAGCAGTGCATGGATACGCCGTGGCAGCATCAGCACGAAGTCGCTGCCCGACAGCAGTTGCAGGGCGGCGACGTAGCTGTTGGCGCGCGCGGCGACCTCGCGGCTGCGGCCCTGGCGTCGCAGCCACGTGTCCACCAGGTTGGCGTTGCTGGCGTCGAGCGGGGTCGGGAAGACGAAGCGGCGCCTGCAGAACTCGTCCAGTTCCAGGCGCTCGTGGCGCGGCTGGGCACGATCCTGTACGCAGAGCAGCTCGTCGCTGAACAGGGCGAGCGCCTGTAGCTCCGGTGCCGGTCGGTGGTACTCGGGACCGAAGTCGAAGACCAGGTCGACCTGGCCGTCGAGCAATGCTTCGGTGGGCAGTTCGGGACCCAGGCGGCGGATGTCCAGGCCGATCCTCGGGCCGTTGGCGGCGAGCCGTCGCAGGAGTGCCGGAAGGATCAGCAGCTCGACATATTCCGGCGCGCAGAGGGTAAAGGTCCGCGGCTCGCCACGCGGGTCGAAGCTGCCCTGGGCGGCGTGACAGGCGTTGATGCGGGCGAGCATTTCCTCCACGTGGGGCAGCATGGCGCGACTCTTGTGGGTCGGCTGCATGCCGCCGCGGGTGGCGATGAACAGCTCGTCGTCGAAGGCCTGGCGCAGCTTCTTCAGGCAGTAGCTGACCGTCGACGGACTGAGGTTCAGGTGTTCGGCGACCTCGACGAGGTTCTGTCGTTGGTGGACCTGTAGGAAGACCAGCAGGTCCTGCATGTCGACCTTGCGCAGGCCGTTGGCGATCAGCATCGGGGCGTCCTGACGGCGTCGGGAGCGCCATCAGAACCCGTCCCTTTCCTCAGCGCAAGCTTTCGGCGCCGACGCCTTGCGGCTGTCGCTCGTCGAACAGTGCCGCATAGCGCCGCGGGTCGAAGCGCAGGCCCAGCCCCAGTAGCAGCGCCGCCACCGTGGCCAGCCCGAGCCAGGCTCCGGTGAAGCTGCCGAGGCTGTCGCGCAGCAGCCCGGCGATCCATGGCGAGACCCCGGCGATCAGGTAGCCGGCGCCTTGTACCAGGGCAGCCAGTTGACCGGCGCGTTGCGGCGCGTCGAAGTGGTCGAGGCAGACGATCAAGCCCATGGGGAACAGCCCGCCGATGCCCAGTCCGAGACACAGCGCCCAGAGCAGCGGCAGGCTGGCCGGCGCCCAGGCGAGGCCGAGGAAGCCGGCCAGCATCAGCGCCGTTAGCCCGACCAGCACCGGGCGGCGATCCCGCGAGCGGCTGGCCAGGGCCGGCGCGAGCAACCCGGAGAGCACCTCCATGGCCGTCAGGAAACCGAGCAGCAGCCCGGATTCCTGGGCGCTCCAGCCCTGCTCCAGGTAATAGGGCGCGAGCCAGGCCAGCACGCAGGTGTAGCAGGCCGTGCCGAGGCCGAAGAACAGGACCAGCAGCCAGGTCCGCGGATAGCGCAGGAGGCTCCTGCCCGGCTGCGCGGCGGGCAGGCGCAGGCGGGTGCCGGGTTGCAGCCACCAGGCCAGCAGCGCGAGCGCGGCGAGCGCCGCCCAGGCACCGAGGCCGAGCCGCCAGCCGGCGTGCTCCGCCAGGGTCGGCGCGGCGCTGGCGGACAGCGCCGCGCCAGCCATGATGGCGGTGACGTAGAGCCCCATGCAGAGCGGCGTGCGCGCGCCGAAACGGGCCTTGATCAGGGCCGGCATCAGCGCCTGGATCAGGGCGATGCCGAGACCGGCGAGCATGGCGCTGCCGAGCAGGTCGGGCAGGCCTCGGCTGCCCAGGCGCAGGGCGCTGGCGGTGCCGATCAGCAGCAGGGCGAGGGCCACCGAACGCCACTCGCCGACGCGGCGGGCGATGCCCAGGCCGAAGAACATGCCGAGGCCGAGGGTCAGCACCGGCAGGGCGGTCAGCAGCGAGACGTCGCCGAAGCTGAGCGCGATCTCGCCGCGCATGGCGTTCAGCAGTGGGCCGACGGCGGCCATGGAGGGCCGCAGGTTGAGGCCGACCAGGACGATGGCGGCCATCAGCCAGAGGGTGCGGCCGGGTGGGTTGGCAGTGGGCATGGCGATCTCCTTTCGGGAGCACCATTGCGCCTGCGCCAGGGCGTGGCGGCAAATCAAAATCCGCAGGGCGGATTCGAAAAAATGCGCTGGCCAGGGAGTCGGGGCGGACGCTGGCGCAACGTTGCGAGTCGCGAGGTTATCCGCCCCGTGCGGCGCGTGGCCTCACTCCGCACTCAAGCGCATCAGGCTTTCGCTCAGGGCCCGCGCGTGGCGGTCGACGATGATCGGCGCCCAGGGCCTGCCGGAAGCGCTGACCAGCGCGCTGCTCTTGCTGTTCAGGTCGCGCAGGGCCTGGCTCAGGTACTCCCAGCGGTTTTCCAGTTTCTTCAGTCCCGCCGGGTTGGCGCTTTGCGCCACCAGCAGGGCGATGCGCCGGTCGATCAGCGGGACCAGCACGCTCTCGTCCTGGCCGAGATAGTCCCGGGGCTGCTCGCGGGCAGTCTCCAGCCCGCCCAGGTAGGCGCGCGCCAGGTATTGCAGGGACAGGTACTCGACCCGCACCGGCAACTGCCAGAGCGGCAGGGGCTGGCCTGGCGGGGGCGGTGGCACCTGGCGTTCCACCAGGTTGAGGAAGTCACGCAGGGCGCGGCTCAGTTGCTGCGGGTAGCGCCAGGGCAGGTCCTCTTCGCGGGGGCCGTAGGCCGCGCCTTCACGGATGCGCGCCACCAGCGTCTTTTCGTCTTGCCGCAGGAGCACCCCCTCGGGGGCGGCGGCGAGCGCGCGGTCGAGGCTGGCGAGGTCCTTCTCCAGTTGCGCCGCGTGCTGTTCCTGGAAACCCTCGCCGCGCAGCAACAACAGGCTGCCCACCGCGCGACAGGCCTGGACCTGCAGTTGTTGCAGGGCGCGTTGCTGGTCGTCGAGGGCGGCGCGCGCCGGCAGCACCAGCAGCAGGCAGTAAAGACAGAGGACAGCGGGAAGCGCGGGACGGAGCATGGGGAGATCCTGTTGTTGTCGTTATGGATATCCGCACCGAGGGCAGGTGCCCTGCACACGGTAGCCGGCCATGGCGCGCCTGCAAGCGTTCGAAAGTGTGATTCGCGCTCAGCCGTGGGTGGCCGCGCGCAGGCCGGCGAGGTCGAGAATCTCGATGCCGCCGTAGCTGAGCTGGAGGATGCCCTGGGCTTCGAGGTCCTTGAGGATCTGGTTGGTGGTCTGCCGCGACAGCGACAGCATCAATGCCAACTGCTCCTGCGGCAGGTGCAGGACCTGCCGGCTGCGGCTGTTGTCGTAGCCCTCGGCGAGCATCAGCAGGCGCCGCGCCAGGCGTTGTGCGGCCGGCAGCAGGGCCATCTCTTCCAGGGCGATGAATGCCAGGCGCAGCTTGTGGCTCATCAGCAGGGCCACGTCGCGCCAGTAGTGCGGCTCGCGGCGAAGCAGTTCGAGCAGCGCCGCCTGCGGCACCTGGAGTAGCTGGGTGTGGCCTTCGGCGTAGGCGTCGTGGGTGCGCGCCTGGCCGTCGAACAGGGCGATCTCGCCGAACCAGTGCGGCGCTTCCACCAGGATCAGCAGCGCCTCCTTGCCGTTCTCGCTGACCGCGCTGATACGGATCGCGCCCTCGACCACGCAGTACAGTCCGCAGGGCGCGTCGCCGCGGGCGAACAGGCGCTGGCCCGGCGGCAACTGGCGCGGTTGGGCGAGTGCCAGCAGGTGCGTCTGCAAGGCCTCCGGCAAACCCTGGAACCAGCGGCCGGCCTGGAGTTGCGAACGGTAGTCGGTACGCTCGTTCATGTTTGTCGTCTAGCTGACAGAGTGGAAAACCGGGGCGGCGCGATGATGCGAGAACCCTGGCGTGAGACCACAACAATGAAAACCCTAGTCGATCACCTTGCGCAATACGCCGCCTACCACCGCGACCGGCGCAACATCTTCAGCCATTTCATCGGCATTCCGATGATCGTCCTCTCCATCGCCGTGTTGCTGGCGCGGCCGGCGCTGGGGTTCGGCCTGTCTCCGGCGCTGCTGCTGGCGCTCGCCGCGGCGCTGTTCTACCTGCGCCTGGACCTGCGCTTCGGCGTGGCCATGACGGCGCTGCTGGCGCTGACGGTGTGGGGAGCTGCGCAATTGGCGGCGGGGACTACCGCTGCCTGGCTGGGCTGGGGCGTCGGCCTGTTCGTGGTCGGCTGGATCATCCAGTTCGTCGGTCATTACTACGAAGGGCGCAAGCCGGCCTTCGTCGACGATCTCAGCGGGTTGATCGTCGGTCCGCTCTTCGTGCTGGCGGAACTAGCCTTTCTGCTGGGGCTGCGCGGCGACGTGCAGCGCGAGGTCGAGGAGCGCGCCGGCCCGACCTGCATTCGCGAGCACAAGCGGGCGGCGTGAGAAGGTCTCCCGCGAGCGCGGGAGACCGGGGTGGGAGCGTTACTTGCGATCCGCGGCGATGCGCTGGCGGATGTGATCGGCGCGGGCCTGGGAGCCCGGGTGCGAATCGAACATGCTGCTGTCGCCGCCGCCCAGCTTGGCCAGCTTCTCGAAGGCGGTGACCAGGCCCTGGGTGTTCACTCCGCGCTTCTTCAGTAGCTCGTAGGAGAAATCGTCGGCGTCGGATTCCTGGGACTGGGAGAACTGCGCGTTGATCAGCGATTCGGTGAGTTCGCCCAGCTGGGAGCCGGACAGGGCGGCCAGCGCGCCGCTCTTCGAGGCGCCGGCGGCGCCGCGCACCGCGGCGGCCGCGTAGGCGGTCTGGGCGGCCTTGCGGGTGTGGCCGAGGGCGACGTGGCCCATCTCGTGGCCGAGTACGCCTTCGATCTCGTTGTCGCTCATCAGTTCCATCAGCCCGCTGTAGACGCGAATGCAGCCGTTGGCCATGGCCCAGGCGTTGACCTCCTCGGTGAGGTAGACCTTGTAGTTCACCGGCACGCCGTCGATCTGGTCGCCCAGGGCCTTGGCGATCTTGTCCAGGCGCTGGCCGTACTTGCTGTTGGCCGGGGCGATGCGGTTCTGCTGGTCGGACTCGGCACAGGCCTGGTCGGCGACCTGGCGGACCTCGGCGTCGCTCAGGGTGGCGGCCTTCACCGCCATCATGCCGTGCTGCATGAGGTCCCCCTGGGGCAGGTTCTGGCAGCCGGCCAGGGTGGCGCAGGCGAGGGCCAGGGCGGAAAGGGAAAGACGGGTCTTCATCGTGTGCTCCTTGCGATAGGTGGCGTTCCGTGCCGGACGGGCGTGTTCCGCCCGGTGCCGCGCGCCCGGTGGGGGTCGCGCGGCGGCGGATGATAGCGGCTTGTGCCGTTCGTCGGAAGTCCCGCGAAGGCCGCAGGCCCGCCCTGGCGGGTGCGCAATGCGTCCCTGGCGTCAGTGGAAACCGCGCCAGGCGAGGTCGGCGCCGAGCAGCAGGAGACCGACGAAGAAGCAGCGCCTGAACAGCGTCGCGCTGATCCGCTGGCGCAGCCACTGGCCGAGGAGCATCCCGCCCAGCGCCGGGACCAGGGTCAGCAGCGAGGCGCCGAGCATCTGCGGTTCGAGCAGGTCGCCATGCACGCCGAGAGTGACCGCCAGGGCCAGGGTCGAGGCGCTGAACGACAGGCCGAGGGCCTGGACCAGTTCGTCGCGCTGCAATCCTAGGGCTCCCAGGTAGGGCACCGCGGGAATCACGAAAACCCCGGTGACCGCGGTCAGCGCGCCGGTCGCCAGCCCGACCAGCGGGCCGGCCCAGGGCTCGTGGCGTGCCGGCAGGTGCAGCGGGATCGCGGCCAGGCCGAGCAGCGCGTAGGCCGCCAGGGCCAGGCCGAGCACGCCGGTGGCCTGCCTTGGCGCGTCGCCGCCGAGCCATGCGCCGACCAGCAGGGTGCCCACGACCACCCCGAGCAGCAGGCCGGCCAGGCGCTTCATCAAGCCGAGGAAGCGCGGGCCGCAGGCGAGCTGCCAGAGGTTGGTCACCATCGACGGTACGATCAGCAGCGCCGCCGCCTGCATCGGCGGCATGGCCAGGCCGAGCAGACCCACCGAGACCGTCGGCAGGCCCAGGCCGACCACGCCCTTGACGAAGCCGGCGAGAAGGAAGGTGAGGGCGATCAGCGGGATCAGGGCGTGGAGGTCGACGGACATGCGGGTTCTTCCTTGTCTCGGGCTGGCGCGAACGGGCGATGGCGGCCAGTATCTCTCGTCGTCGACAGGCAATGTTTCATCCGGAGGTGAAGCATGCAATTCAATCCCGGCTTCAGTTCGCTGGCGGCGCTGCTCGCCGATCCCGGCCGCGCGCAGATGATCTGGGCACTGATGGATGGCAGCGCCCGCCCGGCCAGCGAGCTGGCGCTGCTGGCGGGCGTCTCGCCGTCCTCCGCCAGCGGCCACCTGGGACGGCTGGTCGAGGGCGGCGTGCTGAGCCTGGAGGCGCGCGGGCGCAATCGCTTCTATCGCCTGGCCGGGCCCGAAGTGGGGCAGGCGGTGGAAGCGCTGGCCAGCGCCTCCCTGGCCCTGCAGCCGCAGCGGCGCAGCCTGCCGCCGAGCCACGGCACGCCGTCGGCGTTGCGCGAGGCGCGGACCTGCTACGACCACCTGGCCGGCGAACTCGCGGTCGGTGTGTTCGCACGGATGCTGGATGCCGGCTGGATCGAGCAGGAGGGCAGGACGCTGCGCCTGAGCGCGACCGGCGAGGCCGGGCTGGCCAGGTTGGGAATCGACCTGGCGGAGGTCCGCCGCCGCCGTCGGCAGTTCGCCTGCGCCTGCCCCGACTGGAGCGAACGCAAGCCGCACCTCGGCGGCGCGCTGGGGGCGGCGTTGCTGGAGGCCTGTCTGCGCCAGGGCTGGTTGCGGCCGCAGGACGGCTCGCGGGCGTTGCAGGTGTCGTCGAAGGGCCGCGCGGGACTGCGCGGCCTGGCGGAGCGCACGGCGGGCTGAACCCGCCGCGGGATCAGAGATTGGCCACCGGCTGGAAGGCCTTCGGCTTGAAGTAGAGGGTCTCGCCGCGGGCCAGGCCGGCCAGGCTGTCGTGGTCCTTCACCACTTCGGCTTCGATCAGTTCGTCCTGGCCGTCGACCTTCAGCGTTACCCGGGTGATCGCCCCCAGCGGACGGATGTCGCGGACCTCGGCGGCGCGGTGCTCGGCCACCGCGGAACGCGACAGCGACACTTCGTGGGGGCGGAACAGCAGGTGCTGATCGTTGCCCAGTTGCAGGCGGTTGGAGTCGCCGAGGAAGTGGTAGACGAAATCGCTGGCCGGGTTCTCGTAGACCTCGCCGGGCGAGCCGATCTGCTCGATCACGCCCTTGTTCATCACCACGATGCGGTCGGCCACTTCCATCGCCTCTTCCTGGTCGTGGGTGACGAACACCGAGGTCAGGTTGATCTCCTCGTGCAGGCGCGCCAGCCAGCGGCGCAGCTCCTTGCGCACCTTGGCGTCGAGGGCGCCGAAGGGTTCGTCGAGGAGCAGGATCTTCGGCTCCACCGCCAGCGCGCGGGCCAGGGCGATACGCTGCCGCTGGCCACCGGAGAGCTGCTCGGGATAGCGGTCGGCGAGCCAGTCGAGCTGCACCATGTTGAGCAGTTCGTGGACCTTGGCCTTGATCGCGGACTCGCCCGGCCGCTCGCCCTTGGGCTTCATGCGCAGGCCGAAGGCGACGTTGTCGAACACCGTCATGTGGCGGAACAGCGCGTAGTGCTGGAAGACGAAGCCGACGTTGCGGTCGCGCACGTCGTGCTGCGAGACGTCCTCGCCATGGAACACGATGTTGCCGGCGTCCGGGGTTTCCAGCCCGGCGATGATCCGCAGCAGGGTGGTCTTGCCGCACCCGGAGGGGCCGAGCAGGGCCACCAGCTCGCCGCTCTGGATGTCCAGGTTGATGTCGTCCAGGGCCTTGAAGGCGTTGAAGTTCTTGCTGACGTTACGGATTTCGATGCTCATGGTTCATTCCTCGTCAGCATTGCTTTTCAGTCGGGACATGCGGGATTCGCTCCACTGCTTGAGCAGAAGGATGACCAGCGCCATCAGCAGCAACAGGCTGGCGACGCTGAAGGCGGCGACATGGTTGTATTCGTTGTAGAGGATCTCGACGTGCAGCGGCAGGGTGTTGGTGACGCCGCGGATGTGTCCGGAAACCACCGACACCGCGCCGAACTCGCCCATCGCCCGGGCGGTGCAGAGCACCACGCCGTAGATCAGGCCCCACTTGATGTTCGGCAGGGTCACGTGCCAGAACATCTGCCAGCCGTTGGCGCCGAGCAGGCGGGCGGCTTCCTCCTCCTGGGTGCCCTGCTCCTGCATCAGCGGGATCAGTTCGCGGGCGACGAAGGGCACGGTGACGAAGAGGGTCGCCAGGACGATTCCGGGCACCGCGAAGACGATCTGGATGTCGTGGTCGCTCAGCCATTCGCCGAAGTAGCCCTGGGCGCCGAACAACAGCACGTAGATCAGGCCGGCGATCACCGGCGAGACCGAGAACGGCAGGTCGATCAGGGTCACCAGGATGCTCTTGCCGCGAAACTCGAACTTGCTCACGCACCAGGCGGCGGCGACACCGAACAGCAGGTTGAGCGGCACCGAGATGGCCACCGCGATCAGGGTCAGCTTCAGCGCGGCCAGCGCGTCGGGTTCGAGGATCGCCTCGAAGAAGGTGCCGAAACCCTGCTTCAGCGCCTCGCTCAGGACCACGTAGAGCGGCAGCAGGAGGAACAGGGCGAAGACCAGCCAGGCCAGGACGATCAGGGCCAGGCGGCCGCCGGCGTTGCCGCGGCGGGAGGCGCTGGCGGTGGCAGCGGAAATGCTTGCACTGGACATGGCGCCCTCCTTACGGGGTTTCGATGCGACGCTGCAGCAGGTTGATCAGCAGCAGCAGGATGAAGGACACCACCAGCATCAGCACGCCGATGGCGGTGGCGCCGGTGTAGTCGTACTGGTCCAGCTTGACCATGATCAGCAGCGGCAGGATCTCGGTCTTCATCGGCATGTTGCCGGCGATGAAGATCACCGAGCCGTATTCGCCGACGCCCCGGGCGAAGGCCAGGGCGAAACCGGTCAGCCAGGCCGGCAGCAGCGCCGGCACGAGGATATGGCGGAACACCTGCAGCGGCCTGGCGCCGAGGCAGGCGGCGGCTTCCTCGACTTCCTTGGGAATGTCGGCGAGCACCGGCTGCACCGTGCGGACCACGAACGGCAGGGTCACGAAAGTCAGCGCCAGGGTGATCCCCAGGGGGGTATAGGCGATCTTGAAGCCGAGGTCGCTGGCGAACTGTCCGACCAGGCCGGCCGGCGCATAGAGCGCGGTGAGGGCGATACCGGCGACGGCGGTGGGTAGGGCGAAGGGCAGGTCGATCATGGCATCGATGATCTTCCGTCCGGGGAATTCGTAGCGCACCAGGACCCAGGCCAGCAGCGTGCCGATCAAGCCGTTGAGCACGGCGGCGGCGAGCGCGGTGCCGAAGCTCAGCTTGAGCGCGGCGAGCACCCGCGGCGCGCTGATGATGGCCCAGAATTGCTCCCAGCTGAGCTGGGTGGTCTTGAGGAACATGGCCCCCAGCGGGATCAGGACCAGCAGGCTGAGGTACACCAGGGTGTATCCCAGGGTCAGCCCGAAGCCGGGTATGACCGGGGAAATGCGTCGTGACATGTTCTGTCCTTACTCTGCGTTGGAACGCTTGGTGGCTCTCCCGGTGCCGGTTCCTTCCGGCAGTGGGCCCGGTACGGGACCGGGCCTGCTAGCCCCCTCGCCCGTCCGGGAGAGGGTCTGGGAGAGGGGCCGTGGTTCGGGCGACGGGTCTGCCGTCGCGATCATTGCGCCTGGTAGATCTGGTCGAAGATGCCCCCGTCGTTGAAGAACTTCGGCTGGGCCGTCTTCCAGCCGCCGAAATCGGAGTCGACGGTGACCAGGTTCAGTTTCGGGAACTGCGTGGCGAACTCGGCGGCGACCTTCTGGTTGCGCGGCCGGTAGAAGTTCTGCGCGGCGATGCGCTGGCCTTCCTCGCTGTACAGGTATTGCAGGTAGGCCTCGGCGACCTTGCGGGTGCCTTTCTTCTCGACCACCTTGTCGACCACCGCGACCGGCGGTTCGGCGAGGATGGAGATGGAGGGCACGACGATCTCGAAGTTTTCCCCGCCCTGTTCCTTCTTCGCCAGGAACGCCTCGTTCTCCCAGGCCAGCAGCACGTCGCCGATCTGGTTGTTGACGAAGGTGATGGTCGAGCCGCGGGCGCCGGTGTCGAGTACCGGTACGTGCTTGTACAGCGCCTGCACGTAGTCCTTGGCCTTCTCGTCGCTGCCGTACTGCTTCTTCGCCCAGGCCCAGGCGGCGAGGAAGTTCCAGCGCGCGCCGCCGGAGGTCTTCGGGTTCGGCGTGATGACTTCCACGCCTTCCTTGGTCAGGTCGCCCCAGTCCTTGATTCCCTTGGGGTTGCCCTTGCGCACCAGGAACACGATGGTCGAGGTGTAGGGGGTGCTGTTGTCCGGCAGGCGTGCCTGCCAGTCGGCCGGCAGCAGCTTGCCGAGCTTGTGCAGTTCGTCGATGTCGCCGGCCAGGGCCAGGGTCACCACGTCGGCCTTGAGCCCGTCGATCACCGCGCGGGCCTGCTTGCCGGAGCCGCCGTGGGACTGCTGGACGGTCAGGTCCTCGCCGCCCTGGGCCTTCCAGTGCTTGATGAAGGCCGCGTTGTAGGCCTGGTACAGCTCGCGGGTCGGGTCGTAGGAAACGTTCAGCAGTTGCGTGGCTGCGGCAACCGGGCCGGAGACCAGGGCGCTGGCGAGTGCGGCCAGGGCGAAACGACGAAGGGACATGTGCAGCTCCTAGGTGTGTGCTGTTTCGATTGTTCTAATGGGGTGTTGGCGGAACGACGGGAACACGGGGCGTCAGGCGCGCATTCGCGGCCGACAGCTGCAGTACCGGTGCGGATGGGGTATCGAACGGATGTTCATGGCGAGACGCCTCCGGTGGTCCAGTCGGGTCGTGTGCTTCAGGCCTGCTTGACGGCCGGTTGCTGCAGACGGAATTTTTCCTTGCGCTCGATCTGCACCACCTGGCCGTTGTGCACGGTGATCTCGACGGCGCCGAAGCGCAGGCCGCGCAGGGCACTCTGGATTTCACGCAGGATGGTGGCTTCGTCCTGGCCATCCAGGCTTCTGAGGGTTGCGCTCATGGGTCTCTGCTCCTGTGGCTCGAGGTGCCGCGTTGCTCGACGAAGTGGAGGCGGCGTGAGGCGCATAGTAAGCAGTGGGCAATATTCTTAAAAATATTGTTTAAGAATCTTTATAGGTAAAGTGGTTATAAGACGGCGAAGCGGCCCGGCTTCGCCGCCAGGCTCAGTCTTCCGGCAGCGCCACGGGCGGCAGGTCGAAGCGCAGCGCTTCCGCCGGTTGCGGCCGTCCGTACCAGTAGCCTTGGCCGAAGTCGCAGCCATGTTCGCGCAGGAACAGCGCCTGGTCCTGATGCTCGATGCCCTCGGCAACCACCCGCAGCCCCATGCTTTGCGCCAGGGCAACGATCGCCCGGGCGATCGCGGCGTCGTCCACCGCGCCGGGCAGGCCGGCGACGAAGCCCTGGTCGATCTTCAGCTTGTGCACCGGCAGCCGCTTGAGGCGCATCAGCGAGGAATAGCCGGTGCCGAAGTCGTCGATGGCCAGGTTCACGCCGAGGATACGCAGGCGGCAGAGCAGGTTGAGGGACTGCTCGAAGTCCTCCATCACCGCGCTTTCGGTGACTTCCAGCTCCAGGTAGCGGGGCTCCAGTCCGGACTCTTCCAGGGCATTGGCGATCCTTTCCTCCAGGCCGCCGCGGTTGAACAGCCGGCTGGAGACGTTGACCGCGACGAACTCCAGCTCGACGCCGCGCTGTTGCCACTCGCGCATCTGCCGGCAGGCACGCTTGAGCACCCAGTTGTCCAGCGCGGCGATCAGCCCGCATTCCTCCGCCACCGGGACGAACTCGCCTGGCGGCACCAGGCCGCGCTCGGGATGCTGCCAGCGCACCAGCGACTCGACGCCGACGATCCGCCCGCTGGCCAGGTCGTGCACCGGCTGGTAGTGGACGCGCAGTTCGTCGTGATCCAGCGCATGGCGCAGGGCCGATTCCACCTGGACATGGGCGCGGGCCCGGGCGGTCAGCACGCGGGTGTAGAAGGCGTAGGCGTTACGCCCGCTGTCCTTGGCCTGGAACAGCGCGGCGTCGGCGTGTTGCATCAGGTGGTCGACGTCGCTGGCGTCTTCCGGGTAGAGGCTGACACCGAGGCTTGCGCTGATATAGATCGGCTGGCAGTGGATGTCGAACGGCGCGTTGAAACCGTCGAGGATGCGCTGCGAGAGGCGCGCGACGGCTTCCGGGTCGTCGTTCTCGACGAGGATGGCGAATTCGTCGCCGCCCAGTCGCGACAGCAGGCAGCGCTCGTCGAGCTGGTGTTGCAGGCGCTTGCTGACCTCCTTGAGGAGCATGTCGCCAGTTGTATGGCCGAGGCTGTCGTTGATGTGCTTGAAGTGGTCGAGGTCGATCAGCAGCAGGGCCCCGGCCACCGTCCGGTCCTTGCCGTTCTCCAGCGCCTGCTCGATGCGCTCGCGCAGCAGCACGCGGTTGGGCAGGCCGGTCAGCGAGTCGTGGTGGGCGAGGAAGTCCAGCTCGTTCTCCGAGCGCTTGATGCTGCTCAGGTCGGAGAACACCCCGACGTAGTGGGTCAGCTGGCCCTGGTCGTTGCGCACCACGCGGATGTGCAGCCACTGCGGGTAGATCTCGCCGCTCTTGCGCCGGTTCCAGATTTCTCCGCTCCAGACGTCCTGCTCGCGCAGGGCCAGCCACAGGCGCTGGTAGAACGCCTGGTCCTGGCGGCCGGAGCGGAGGATCGCCGGGGTCTTGCCGAGCACGTCTTCGGAGCGGTAGCCGGTGATGCGCTCGAAGGAAGGGTTGACGTGCACGATCACCGCCTGGGCATCGGTGACCAGAACGCCCTCGCGGGTGCTGTCGAATACCGCCGCGGCCTGGCGCAGGTGGTCTTCCTTGAGCCGCTGCAGGGTGATGTCGCGGGCCACGCCAGTGTAGTGCAGCGGCTTGCCCAGGGCGTCGCGGAGGACCCGGCCGCGCGAGTGGATCCAGCGGTAGTCGCCGTCCTTGTGGCGCAGGCGGTAGATGTGGTCGAGATTGTCGGTCAGGCCCTGCAGGTGGTTGCGGTGGGCCTCCAGCACGGTGGCGTACTCTTCGGGGTGCAGGCGCTTCTTCCAGGTCTCGATGGGGTCGCCGAGTTCCTCCGGAGCGAGGCCGATCAGCGCGGCGTAGCCCGGCGAGACGAACATCCGGTCGGTCACCAGGTCCCAGTCCCAGAGTCCGTCGCGCACCGCTTCCAGGGCGCGGTTCAGGCGCTGCTCGCTGCCGTGCAGTTCGTCGTAGGCCTGGGCCTTGCGGCGGAACTGGCGTACCAGGTAGAGGTACAGGAGCAGGCCGGTTGCGGCGAAGAAGAACAGCCGCTTGGCGGTCATCCAGAACACCAGTTGGTCGTGGTCCTGGACCTGGTTTTGTAACAAATGATCGCTCAGGAACGCCCAGGCGATGGCGATTGCGAGATAAGCCAGGCTCAGGCGAAGGGCACTCAGGCGGGGGCTCATGGGATTTTCAGTGGGCAATTATTGGCCGGGCAGTATAAATGATGGCCATCCGGCCCTGTTCATATCTAAAAGAACGGATGGTAATCCCCAGCCGCTTGGTGATAATGCCCCCAGGTTTTGTCAGACAAGGCCCTCATCACTCCCAAGTCCCCCCGAGGTTCAGTACCGCCTATGTGGTTCAACGGTTTTCTCGACCTGTCGCCGTGGCAACTGGTGGCAGTTACCCTGGTGCTGACGCATATCACCATCGTCAGCGTGACCGTCTACCTGCATCGCTATTCCGCCCACCGTGCACTCGACCTGCACCCCGCGCTGCAGCACTTCTTCCGTTTCTGGTTGTGGTTGACCACAGGGATGAACACGCGCGAATGGACCGCGATCCACCGTAAGCACCATGCCAAGTGCGAGACCGTCGAGGATCCGCACAGCCCGGTGCACAAGGGCCTGTTCACCGTTCTGCGCGCAGGCGCGGAGCTGTACAAGGCCGAGGCGAAGAACCAGGACACCCTGCGCATCTACGGCAAGAACTGCCCGGACGACTGGATCGAGCGCAATCTCTACTCGCGCTTCCCGATCGGCGGCGTGGTGCTGATGGCGCTCATCGACCTGGCCCTGTTCGGCGCCCTTGGCCTGACCGTCTGGGCCGTGCAGATGGTATGGATTCCGTTCTGGGCCGCCGGCGTGGTCAACGGCCTCGGCCACGCGGTCGGCTATCGCAACTTCGAATGCCGCGACGCTGCCACCAACCTGGTGCCCTGGGGCATCCTCATCGGCGGCGAAGAGCTGCACAACAACCACCACACCTACCCGAACTCGGCCAAGCTGTCGGTGAAGAAGTGGGAATTCGACCTGGGCTGGGCCTGGATCAAGCTGTTCAGCTTCCTGCGCCTGGCCAGGGTCGCCCGGGTCGCGCCGATCGCCCATCGGGTCGAGGGCAAGCACAGCCTGGACATGGACACCGCCATGGCGATCCTCAACAACCGCTTCCAGATCATGGCGCAGTACCGCAAGCTGGTGATCGCGCCGCTGGTCAAGCAGGAAGTGGCCAAGGCCGACGAGTCGGTGCGCCACCTGTTCCGCCGCGCCAAGCGCCTGCTGTCGCGCGAGACCAGCCTGCTGCAGGACCGCCACCACGTGCGCATCGACTCGATGCTCGCCCACAGCCAGGCGCTGAAGGTGATCTACGAGAAGCGCCTGGCGTTGCAGCAGATCTGGGCCAAGACCAGCGCCAACGGCCACGACATGCTGGCGGCGATCAAGGACTGGGTGCATGAGGCGGAAGCCAGCGGTATCCAGTCGCTGAAGGAGTTCGCCGCGCAACTGAAGACCTACTCGCTGCGTCCCGCCTGACGCCTGGCACGCCCTCGCGGGTGCGTCAGCCGCCTCTGCAACGCGCCGGCTCCTGCCGGCGCGTTGCGTTTCGGCGTCGCCAGTGCGACGCCCCGCCGATACTTCTCTTCCTCCGCAAGTCGACTTGCCCGATCCGGGATTCAGCCCGGGCGGCGCCCGGCCTATCTTCGGCGTGCCCAGGCGCCACGCCGGGCGTCACGCAGAACAACAAGAAAAGGAGCGCGGGCGATGTTGCTGGATTACCTGATCATGCTGGTCTACGCCCTGGCCATGCTGGGCCTGGGCTGGTACGGAATGCGCAAGGCGAAGAGCCAGAGCGATTTCCTCGTCGCCGGACGCCGCCTCGGCCCCGGCCTCTACCTGGGAACCATGGCCGCGGTGGTGCTCGGCGGCGCGTCGACCATCGGTACGGTCAAGCTCGGCTACCAGTTCGGCCTGTCCGGCTTGTGGCTGGTGTTCATGCTCGGCCTGGGGATCATCGTCCTCAGCCTGGTGTTCTCGCGGCAGATCGCGCGCCTGCGGGTGTTCACCGTGACCCAGGTGCTGGAGCAGCGCTACCAGGCCTCCTCGCGCCTGATCGGCGGGGTGGTCATGGTCGCCTACGACCTGATGGTGGCGGTCACCGCGACCATCGCCATCGGCTCGGTCACCGAGGTGGTATTCGGCATCCCGCGGATCCCGGCGATCCTCTGCGGTGGCGGGATCGTCATCGTCTATTCGGTGATCGGCGGCATGTGGTCCCTTACGCTGACCGACATCATCCAGTTCGTGATCAAGACCGTCGGTATCTTCCTGGTCCTGCTGCCGTTGTCGATCGACGGCGCCGGTGGCCTGGCGCGCATGCAGGAGGTGCTGCCGGCGGGCTTCTTCGACCTCGGCCACATCGGCCTGGATACCATACTCACCTACTTCCTCCTGTACTTCTTCGGCGCGCTGATCGGCCAGGACATCTGGCAGCGGGTGTTCACCGCGCGCAGCGAGACGGTGGTGCGCTACGCCGGGCTTGGCGCCGGCGTCTACTGCATGCTCTACGGCGCCGCCTGCGCGCTGATCGGCGCGGCGGCGCGGGTCCTCCTGCCGGACCTGGCGGTGCCGGAGAACGCCTACGCCGAGATCACCCGCGAGGTACTGGCGCCGGGCCTACGCGGCCTGGTGGTGGCGGCCGCGCTGTCGGCGATCATGTCCACCGCCAGCGGGTGTCTGCTGGCGGCGGCCACCGTGCTGCAGGAAGACATCTATGCGCGCTTCCTCCGCCCCGGTATCACCAGCGACATCCGCCTGAGCCGTTGCATCATCCTGCTGATGGGGGTGGCGATGCTGGTCCTGGCGTGCCTGGTCAACGACGTCATCGCGGCCCTGAGCATCGCCTACAACCTGCTGGTCGGCGGCCTGCTGGTGCCGATCGTCGGCGCGCTGCTGTGGCGTCGGGCCAGTCCGCAGGGAGCGATCGCCAGCATCGTCGCCGGTTGCCTGGCGGTGATCGCCTGCATGGCCCGCGACGGCCTGCTCGCCAACTCGCCGATCGTCTACGGCCTGCTGGCCAGCCTGGCGACCTTCGTCGCGGTCAGCCTGGCTACCCGTCCTGCCGCCAGCCTGCGAGCCCAGCCGGAATGAACCCACCGCGCCGGGCGGCGCCCGGCGCTTTCTTCCCGCCACACGGAGACGCCCCATGTCGAACGACCATCCGCAGCCCCTCGACGCCGCCGAGATTCCCCGCTTCGCCGGTATCCCGACCTTCATGCGCCTGCCGGCGTTCACCGACCCGGCGGCGCTGCAGGTCGGCCTGATCGGCGTGCCCTGGGATGGCGGTACCACCAACCGCGCCGGTGCCCGCCATGGCCCGCGCGAGGTGCGCAACCTGTCCAGCCTGATGCGCAAGGTGCATCACGTCAGCCGCATCGCGCCCTACGACCTGGTGCGGGTCGGCGACCTCGGTGACGCGCCGGTGAATCCCATCGACCTGCTCGATTCGCTGCGCCGCATCGAAGGCTTCTATCGCCAGGTCCATGCCGCCGGCACCCTGCCGCTGTCGGTCGGTGGCGACCACCTGGTGACCCTGCCGATCTTTCGCGCCCTGGGTCGCGAGCGGCCGCTGGGCATGGTGCATTTCGATGCGCATTCCGATACCAACGACCGCTACTTCGGCGACAACCCCTACACCCACGGCACGCCATTCCGCCGAGCCATCGAGGAAGGCCTGCTCGATCCGCTGCGCACGGTGCAGATCGGCATCCGCGGCTCGGTGTATTCGCCGGACGACGACGCTTTCGCCCGCGAGTGCGGCATCCGCGTGATCCACATGGAAGAGTTCGTCGAACTGGGCGTCGAGGCGACCCTGGCCGAAGCCCGGCGGGTGGTGGGCGACGGGCCGACCTATGTGAGTTTCGACGTCGACGTGCTCGACCCGGCCTTCGCGCCCGGCACCGGTACCCCGGAGATCGGCGGCATGACCAGCCTCCAGGCCCAGCAGTTGGTCCGCGGCCTGCGCGGGCTGGACCTGGTCGGCGCCGACGTGGTGGAAGTCTCGCCGCCGTTCGATGTCGGCGGCGCCACGGCGCTGGTGGGGGCGACCATGATGTTCGAGCTGCTCTGCCTGCTTGCCGAGTCGGCCGCGCGAAGCGCCTGACGGCGTTCCGCCGGCCCGGCTTTGGCGCTATAACGAAGGCGGACCGAACGCCATGGGGGCGGGAATGCTGGGCAACCTCAACGACATCGACCTGCGCATGCTGCGCACCTTCTGCGCCATCGTCGAGGCCGGCGGCTTCACTGCCGCCCAGGCGCGCCTGAACACCAGCCTGTCGCGCCTGAGCGTGCTGGTGCGCGACTTGGAGGTGCGCCTGGGCTATTCCCTGTGCCGGCGCGGCAACGGCGGTTTCCAGTTGACCGAGGAGGGACAGGAACTCTACGACGCCGCGCTCGGCCTGTTCAGCGACATCGCCCGTTTCCGCGAGCAGGTCCGTGGCCTCGGCGGGCGCGATCGCGAGGCGTTGCACCTGGGCTGCGTCGATGGCGTCATCGGCCAGCATTGCCTACCGTTGCCGCTGGCCATCCGGCTGTTTCGCCAGCGCGCCCCGGAGGTCCTACTCAAGCTGCACACGCGGCGTCCCGACGAACTCGAGCACGCGGTGCTGGAAGAGCGCCTGCAACTGGCGGTGGGGGCCTTCCACCACCGGTTGTCCGGGCTCTACTACCAACCCCTGTTCCGCGAGGAGCAGAACCTCTATTGCGGCAGCGCGCACCCCTTCTTCGCCCGGGCGGACGACGAACCGGCGCTGGACGAGATCTGCGCCGCCGACTATGTCGGCCGCGGCTACATGGCGGAAAACCATCGCCCGCACGACCTGCGCTTCAACCAGGGGACCGACGCCTACACCATGGAGGCCATCGCTACCCTGGTCTTCAGCGGCACCTACATCGGCTACCTGCCGACGCACTATGCCGCCACCTGGGTCGCCGAAGGGCGCATGCGGGCGATCCGGCCACGGCAACTGGCCTACGACTCGGAATTCCATTGCATTACCCGTCAGGGACACGAAGAACGACCGACCCTGACCCTGTTCCTGCGCTCGCTGTTCGAGGCGCAGAAACAACTGGGCGTGCAGGCTCCGGCGAATACGAACGGCATCGCTCGGCAATTGTGATCAAGCGCACTGGCTGGAGCCTTTCCCTGCCGTTCGGCGGGCATTTCTGTATCGCCGCGACCCCTGCGCTAAGTTGGCGGTCGAACCCGTTCCGCGAGCAGAGCGACGATCCATGGACGACCTAACCGGCATTCCCGAAGACCCGCAGGAGGCCGCGCTGGCCTTGCTGCACAGCCGTGCCGAAGTGGCCCGGCTGAAGGAGCGCGAGCAACTCTTCAGCGCCTTGCTGGCCAGCGTCAACTCGGTGCTCTGGGCCTACGACTGGCAGAACCGGCGAATGGTCTACGTCAGTCCCGCCTACGAGAAAATCTTCGGCCGTTCCGCGGCGCTGCTGCTGGCGGACTACGAGGAATGGCGCAACAGCATCTACCCGGACGACCTCGACTACGCCGACAGCAGCCTGCTGCAGGTGCTCGAACGTGGCGCCGTGGAACAACGCGAATACCGCATCGTGCGTGGCGACGGCGAGGTCCGCTGGCTCAACGACAAGTGCTTCGTCAGCCGCCAGGGCGAGGCGGGACTGCCGCTGATGGTGGTGGGCATCGCCGAGGACATCACCGACAAGAAGCACATGGAGAGCGAGCTGCAACGGCTGGCCACCACCGACGTGCTGACCCAGAGCAGCAACCGTCGCTATTTCTTCGACAGTGCCGAGGCGGCCTTCAAGGAGTGTCGCCGCGAGGGGATACCGTTGGCGTTCCTGCTGCTGGACGTCGATGATTTCAAGAAGATCAACGACCGCTTCGGCCACCAGGTCGGCGACCAGGTCCTCCAGCGTATCGCCCAGAGCGGCAGTGCCGCGCTGCGCCGTGGCGACCTGTTCGGGCGGATCGGCGGCGAGGAGTTCGCCGTGCTGCTGCCCGGCTGCGACGAGCAGACCGCGCGACAGATCGGCGAACGCCTGCAGCGCGAGGTGCAACGCCTGCGCTTCCAGGAGGGCGAGCACAGCTTCGGGATCACCGTCAGCCAGGGCCTGACGGTCCTCCAGGCCGATGACGAGGGGCTCGGCGCCCTCTACAGCCGGGCCGACGCCGCGATGTACTCGGCCAAGCGCCAGGGCAAGGACTGCATCGTCGTGGGCTGACCGCTGGGCAAACGTTTCCGTTTTGTCGACGGCGCCACGGAATACCTCTTTGGGGAGGCGACCGGCAGGTCGCGGCTGCGGTACAATATTCCTTAAAGCTATTAAATATGAATAATTAATTCTTTTTAGGTTTATTGCGGATATTTTACTGTTTATTACCCACGCGCTATAAAGCGCGGGAAATAACGATTTCTGAAACGTGGCGGTAACTCGCCACAAAGGAAGCTGTAATAGGCGGTTTTCTGCCGACACCCTTCGGCCCGTCAGCCGGGAGAAGGGCAGGAAGCCCGAGAGGACGCGAAGGCGGAGCCCGATGGAAAGATTGGCTTACAAATTGCCTTCACTGGCGGTGGGTCGAGACACCCGCCGCACAATAACAAGACACGAGTACGCCCATGCACACGCTTCCGTTCGCTGCCTCCCTGCCTGCTTGCCTGCCCCGTCGTTCCATCGTCGCGGGTTGCGCCGTTTCCTGATCCATCGAATGCCGAGTTTCGCGCGCGCCATCTTCCGGGATGGTACGGCGCTCAGTGTTTCAACGACCGGTCGGGCCCACGCGTTCCACTTCCCCCGACCGGAAGACAATTAGCAATACCAATGGGGAAAAGACCAATGAAGAGTCGCAAGATCAACAAGTCACGACTGGCCCTGGCCATCACTGCCGGTACCCTCGGTGCCCTGGCGCAACAGGCGGTCGCCGCCGGTTTCATCGAGGACAGCAAGGCATCGCTGACCCTGCGCAACTTCTACATCAATACCGACAACCGCAATGGCACCGCCTCGCCGAGCAAGCAGGAAGAGTGGGGCCAGGGCTTCATCCTGAATTACCAGTCGGGCTTCACCCAGGGCACCGTCGGCTTCGGCGTCGACGCGCTGGGCCTGCTCGGCGTGCGCCTGGACGGCGGCGGCCGTGCCGGCAAGAGCGGCCTGGACCGCCAGCCGGGCACCGTGTTCCCGCTGGAAAGCAACGGCGAGCCGGTGCACGACTTCGCCAGCCTGGGCCTGACCGCCAAGGCCAAGGTGTCCAACACCGAGTTCCGCTACGGCACCCTGCAGCCGAAGCTGCCGGTGGTCACCTACAACGACGGCCGCCTGCTGCCGGTCACCTTCGAGGGCGGCCAGGTCACCTCGACCGACCTCAAGGACTTCACCCTGGTTGCCGGCCAACTGGAGCACTCCAAGGGCCGTAACTCCACCGACAACCGCAGCCTGAGCATCGCCGGCGCCAACGGCAGCAGCGCCAGTTCGCGCGACAGCAACAAGTTCTACTACGCGGGTGGCGACTACAAGGTCAACAAGGACCTGACCCTGCAGTACTACTACGGCAACCTGGACGACTTCTACAAGCAGCACTTCCTCGGCCTGATCCACAACTGGCAGATTGGCCCGGGCGTCCTGAAGACCGACCTGCGCGCCTTCGACAGCAGCTCCGACGGCAAGAACGGCAGCCGTTCCGGCCGTGCCGACGGCTACGTCAGCAGCGGCTACTACGGCAGCGGCGTGACCAAGGGCGAAGTCGACAACCGCGCCTTCAGCGGCCTCTTCACCTATACCGTCAGCGGCCACAGCATCGGCGCCGGCTACCAGATCCTCAACGGCGACAGTGACTTCCCGTTCCTGAACCGTGGCGATGGCGAAGGTTCTACCGCGTACCTGATCACCGACGTGCAGATCGGCAAGTTCCAGCGTGCCGGCGAGCGCACCTGGCAGGTCCGCTACGGCTACGACTTCGCCACCGTCGGCGTGCCGGGCCTGACCTTCAACACCATTTACCTGAGCGGCGACAAGATCAAGACCGCCCGCGGCGACCAGAGCGAGTGGGAACGCGATATCTCCCTGGCCTACGTGATCCCGGACGGCACCTTCAAGGGCCTGGGCTTCACCTGGAAGAACGCCTCCTTCCGCAGCGGCCTGCCGGCTGCCGGTTCGAGCAACAACCAGCGCGACCAGGACGAGAACCGCCTGATCGTCAGCTACACCCTGCCGCTGCTGTAAGCTCCGGCCGGACAGGAAAAAGCCCGCGTCCTCCTGGAGGACGCGGGCTTTTTTCATTCATGGCGCCACTCGGCGTGCCGGGCCGGCCAGGGCGAACAGCGCCGCGGCTGGCCATCCGCCCTGCGGGATGCCCGTCAGGCCTTGCGCGGCGCCGGTTGCTGCTGGGTGATGCAATGGATGTTGCCGCCGCCGAGGAGGATCTCGCGCCCCGGGACCATCACCACCTCGTGCTCGGGGAACACGCGCTGGAGGATCGCCCTGGCCTCGGCGTCCTTGGGATCGTCGAAGCTCGGCGCGACGATGCCGCCGTTGACGATCAGGAAGTTCACGTAGGAGCCGGCCAGGCGAATGGAGGGATCGCGCGGCTGGCTGCCCTCGACGATATCCACGCCGTCGCACTCTTCCTGGGTCGCGTACAGCGGGCCGGGGATCGGCATCTTGTGTACCACCAGCTTGCGTCCCTTGGCGTCGCGGCTTTCTTCCAGCACGCGGAGGGCGGCCTGGCAGCGCAGGTAGTTCGGGTCGTCCTGGTCGTCGGTCCAGGCCAGCAGCACCTCGCCGGGACGCACGTAGCAGCAGAAGTTGTCGACGTGGCCGTCGGTCTCGTCGTTGTAGAGGCCGTTCGGCAGCCAGATGATGCTCTCCACCGCAAGGTAGTCGCGCAGGGTCCGCTCGATCTCCGCCTGGCTCAGGTGCGGGTTGCGGTTGTGGTTGAGCAGGCATTCCTCGGTGGTGATCAGCGTGCCTTCGCCGTCGACGTGGATCGAGCCGCCCTCGAGGACGAAGTCGTCGGTGCGGTAGCGGGCGCGCCGTTCGATCTCGAGGATCTTGCGTGCCACCTGGTCGTCGCGCTGCCAGGGGAAGTACAGGCCGCCTTCGAAGCCGCCCCAGGCGTTGAAGCCCCAGTCGACGCCGCGTACATCGCCCTTGTCGTCGATGACGAAGGTCGGGCCGGTGTCGCGGACCCAGGCATCGTCGCTGCTGATTTCCACGACGCGGATGTTGCCGTCGTCGAGGCGTGCGCGCGCGTTCTCGTACTGCCCGGCGCTGGCGCAGACGGTGACCGGCTCGAAGCGCGCGATGGCCTTGGCCACCGCGGCGAAGGCCGCCTGGGCCGGCTTGCCGCCGTTGCGCCAGTTGTCCGGGCGTTCCGGCCAGACCATCCAGGTCTGCTCGTGGGGTTCCCATTCGGCGGGCATGCGGAAGCCGTCGGCGCGTGGGGTGCTGGTCGGGTTGCTCATCGCTGCTCCTGAAATCGTTGCTATGCGCGGCGGACGCCGGCGCGGAATGCGCGGGGCGTCCCCGCGCGGATCGTTTCCCGAGGCCTCACGACTCCAGCGAACCGTCCAGGGTCTTCAGCGGACCGTAGAGGTTCGGCCGGCGGTCGCGGAACACGCCCCAGGCGCTGCGGGTGCGCTCCAGCGCATCGAGGTCGAAGGTGTGGACAAGGATACCTTCCTCGGTGCGGTTCAGCTCCTCGACTTTCTCGCCGAACGGGTCGGCGATGAACGAAGAACCATAGAAGGTGATGTCGTAGCCATCCTGCTCCTCGCGGCCGATGCGGTTGGAAGCCACCAGCGGCATCAGGTTGGCTCCGGCATGGCCTTGCTGCACGCGCTGCCAGTGATCGCGCGAGCTGATGCTGGCGTCGTGCGGTTCGCTACCGATGGCGGTCGGGTAGAACAGGAGTTCCGCGCCGAGCAAGGCCATGCTGCGCGCCGATTCGGGGAACCACTGGTCCCAGCAGATACCGACGCCGATCCGTGCGTAGCGGGTCTGCCAGACCTTGAAGCCGGTGTCGCCCGGATTGAAGTAGTACTTCTCGTGGTAGCCCGGGCCGTCCGGGATGTGGCTCTTGCGGTAGACCCCGAGGTTGCCGCCATCGGCGTCGATGACCGCGATGCTGTTGAAGCGGGCGCGCCCGGCGCGTTCGAAGAAGCTGATCGGCAATACCACCTGCAACTCCCGGGCGAGGGCCTGGAAGTGGGCGATGGCGGCGTTCTCCTCGACCGTGGTGGCCAGCTGCAGGTAGTCCGGGTTCGGCTTCTGGCAGAAGTAGGGGGTCTCGAACAGTTCCTGGATCAGGATGATCTGCGCACCCCTGGCGGCGGCCTGGCGCACCAGTTTCTCGGCGCGGGCGATGTTCGCCGGACGATCCCAGGAGCAGGCCATCTGGGTGGCGGCGACGGTGACGTTGCGGGTCATGGAGCACCTCGTGTGCTGGCTCGGATGGCTGCCGGGCTTGGCGGCGGCCGGTTGTGGGTCGGGCGGGCGGGAACGGGGTGTCGCGCCCGATCGAGTGATGGGCGGATTTATATCCGATAAAAATCGGACTGTGAAGCGGTTTAAGAGAGTGTTATGGATTTTCTATCGATTTAAATCGGATATAAATCCGGATAATGGTTCGCTACGCTTTTCCAGGATCGGCGGCAGGTAGAGCCCCAGGTAGGCGTCGAACACCCGCATGCCTTCTTCCGCCAGGCGTGCGTCGATGATCCCGTGACGCTGGACCGACAATGCGTAGACGCGATCGCCTAGCTCCATGGCCAGGCTGAAGATCTCGATATCGGTCGGCAGCGGTGGCAGCAGGAAATGCCGCTCGAACAGGGCGCGCATGGCCTGGCCGAGTTGCACGTCATGCTGGCGATCGGCCTGGGTGACTTCGGCCAGGCCGTGGCTGGCGAGAATCAGTTGGCGGGCCGCCGCGTCGCGGGCGTAGACCGCCAGCATGCGCTCCTCGACGATCCGCGACAGGTCGCGCCAGCAGCGCAGGCCTGCATGGTCCACCGGCTGTTCGAGGCACGCGCGGAAGGCGGCGTGGACCTCGCCGGTCAGCCCCTGGAGCAGGGCCGGCACGCTGGGGAAGAAGTGGTAGACCGACGATGGCGGCATTTCCGCGCGTTCGGCCACGCTATAGATGGTCAGGCCGCCGATGCCTTCGTCGGCGAGCAGGCCGCGGGCGGCGTCGAGGATCGCGGCGATCCGGGCCTGGCTGCTGGCGCGGGGCTTGCGGGTGGACGAGGTGGGCTGCATGGCGGGTCTCCGGGCGTGAGCGGCTATTGGACGCCAGCTCACGCGACCGGGGCAAGCCGCTCAGTGGCTGGCGCCGCGGAAGGCCTTCCAGATCTCGTCGACCACCGGCCGGAGTTTTTCCGGCGGCGTTTCCAGGGCGAACAGGCGGCGGCTGGTGTCGCGGTCCGGATACAGGCCCGGTTGCTGGCGCAGGGCGGGATCGAGGAAGCCGGCGGCGTCGGCGTTGCCGCTGGGGTAGAGGGTGGCGGCGGTGATCTGTGCGGCGATCTTCGGTTGCATCAGGTAGTCGATGAAACGGTGCGCCTCGCGTGGATGCTGGGCGCCGGCCGGGATCACCAGGTTGTCGATGAACAGCACCGAGCCTTCCTGCGGTACCTCGAAACTTACCGGCTGGCCCGCCTTGGCCGCGCGCAGGGCGTCGCCGACCCAGGCCATGGCCAGGCAGAGGCGACCGCCTTCGAGGTCGGCGATGTAGCGCTCGCTGTCGACGTAGCGCAGGTTCGGTCGCAGTCCGTGCAGCGCCTCGGCGGCGCGGCGTACCTGGCTCGGCGCAGTACGACCGAGGTTGCGGCCCTGGTAGTTGAGGAGGATCGCCAGGGTTTCGTCCGGCGCGTCCAGCAGGCTGATGCCGCAGCTTTTCAGGCGCTGGCTCTGGCTGGCGTCGAACAGCAGGCTCCAGCTGTTGGGCAGCGGCCCGCCATAGGCGGCTTCGGCCTGCGGGGTATTGATGGCCAGGCCTACGGCACCCCATAGATAGGGGACGGCGTGGCGATTGTCAGGATCGACCGCGGCCAGTTTGCTCAGCAATTGACGGTCGAGATGGCTGCGGTTGGGCAGCTGGGTGAAGTCCAGCGGCCGCAGCAGGTTGTCCTTCAGCAGGGCCGGCAGGGTGTCGTGGGAGGGGACGGCGACGTCGATCGCCTCGCCACTGCGCAGCGCCTTGTCCAGTTCCTCGGCGGTGGCGAAGGTGTGGTACTCGACGCGGATGCCGGTGTCCTTCTGGAACGACTCGAGCACCTGCGGGTCGATGTAGTCGTTCCAGTTGTAGACGCGCAGGGTCTCCTCGGCCTGGGCCAGCCAGGGTGCGAGGGCGAGGAACAGCAGGGCGGAAAGGCGGGGCATGGAATCTTCTCGCTGGACGGAACGGAGCGGACGATGGTGCCGGAGCCAGGCGGCAGAGGCATTGATGCAGGCCAGCATCGAGTCTGGCGGGAGGCGTGGCGGCAGGCTGTGCCGTGGCGCACATTTCCCGGTTCCGAGAAAAGGACCGGGGCGGTTTCCCAGACACAGACGCCCCCGCGTTGAGTGTCTGCGAAACCGCCCCGGATTTCGCTGCGTACGGCGCCGGCCCAGGACCGGCGCGCCGATACCGCTACCTCAGACGGTATGCAGGTACCAGTTGTACTCGAGGTCGGAGATCGAGTGCTCGAACTCCTCCAGCTCGCTTTCCTTACAGGCGACGAAGATGTCGATGTACTTCGGGTCGATGTACTTCGCCATGATCTCGCTTTCGTCCAGCTCTCGCAGGGCGTCGCGCAGGTTGTTCGGCAGGCTCGGCTCCATCTGCTCGTAGGAGTTGCCTTCGATCGGCGCGCCCGGCTCGACCTTGTTGGTCAGCCCGTGATGAACGCCTGCCAGCACCGCTGCCAGTAGCAGGTAGGGGTTGGCGTCGGCACCGGCCACCCGATGTTCCAGGCGTACCGCGTCCGGGCTGCCGGTGGGCACGCGCAGGGCCACGGTGCGGTTGTCCAGGCCCCAGCTCGGCGCGTTCGGCACGTAGAACTGCGAACCGAAGCGGCGGTAGGAGTTGACGTTCGGGCAGAGGAAGGCCATGGAGGCCGGCAGGGTCTCGAGCACACCGCCGATCGCATGGCGCAATGCGGCGTTCTGCTCGGGATCCTCGCTGGTGAAGATGTTGTTGCCATGCTTGTCGAGCAGCGAGATATGCACGTGCAGTCCGTTCCCGGCCTGGCCCGGATAGGGCTTGGCCATGAAGGTGGTGTCCATCTCGTGGTCGTAGGCGATGTTCTTGACCAGGCGCTTGAGCAGCACCGCGTGGTCGCAGGCCTTGAGGGCGTCGTTGACGTGGTTGAGGTTGACCTCGAACTGCGCCGGTGCGGATTCGGCGACGATGGCGTCGGCCGGGATGCCCTGGGCGCGGGCGCCGTCGATGATGTCCTGGAGGCACTCGACGTATTCGTCGAGGTCGTCGATGGAGTACACCTGCACCGACTGCGGACGTTTGCCGGAGATCGGCGAGCGCGGCGGTTGCGGCCGGCCGTTCACGTTCTCCTGGTCGATCAGGTAGAACTCCAGCTCGAAGGCGGCGACGATGGTCAGTTCCATCTCGGTGAACCTGGCCACCACCTGGCGCAGGACTTCGCGGGGGTCGGCGAAGAACGGCTCGCCTTCCAGTTCGTGCATGGTCATCAGCAGTTGCGCGGTCGGTCGCTTCTGCCAGGGTTCCATGGAGAGGGTGCCGGGGATCGGGTAGCAGATCCGGTCGGCGTCGCCGATGTCGAGACCCAGGCCGGTACTCTCTACGGTGGAGCCGGTGATATCGAGGGCGAACAGGGAAGCGGGAAGGTTGATACCTTTTTCGAAGACTTTGTTCAGACTGTTGCGTTCGATCCGCTTGCCGCGAACCACGCCATTCATGTCTGCAATAAGGAGGTCGACGAACTGGACCTCGGGATGTTCCTTGAGGAACTCGCTCGGTTCAGTGAGCTGAACGGCACGCTGGGGTACCGACATGATGCAACACCTTTTTTGTTAAAAATTTCAATCATGCGGGGGGTAGGCTATGAGTCAATCCGAAAGCCTGTGGGATGTCAATAGCCGCCAAAAACGCCCTCTTGTGGGGCGTTGAGGCCGTTTTCAGGGCATTTTCGCCGGACGAAAAGCCGAAAAAAACCTCGCGTCGAAGGGTGTTCAGGAGTGCGTGTTCAATTTTTTACAGGCCTATTGTGTAAAAAAATGAACAACGCTAAGCTCGGCCAAACCCCATAACATCTACAAACAACGGGTGTCTCATGTCTCGCCTGCCGTTAATCGGCGTCACCGCCTGCACCAAGCAGATCGGTCTTCATCCCTACCACATTGCCGGCGACAAATATCTGCGTGCCGTCGTCAACGGCGCTGGCGGTCTCCCGCTGATCATTCCTGCGCTGGGCGAGTCGATCGACCAGGCAGCCCTGCTGGACAGCGTCGACGGCTTGCTCTTCACTGGCTCGCCGTCGAACGTCGAGCCCCGTCATTATAGTGGACCGGCGAGCGAGCCCGGCACCCTCCACGACTCCGACCGCGACGCCACCACGCTGCCGCTGGTCCGCGCCGCCATCGACGCCGGCATTCCGGTCCTCGGCATCTGCCGCGGTTTCCAGGAAATGAACGTGGCTTTCGGCGGCAGCCTGCACCAGAAGGTGCACGAGGTCGGAACCTTCATGGACCACCGCGAGCCGGCCGACCAGCCGCTCGAGGTTCAGTACGCGCCGCGCCATGCCATGCATGTGCAGCCGGGCGGAGTGCTCGCCGGTATCGGCTTGCCGAGCGAGTTCCAGGTCAATTCCATCCATGGCCAGGGCGTTGATCGTCTGGCGCCGGGCCTTCGAGTAGAAGCACTGGCGCCTGACGGGTTGGTCGAAGCCATCTCCGTAGAAGGTGCAAAAGCCTTCGCTCTTGGTGTGCAATGGCACCCGGAGTGGCAGGTTCTGACGAACCCCAACTATCTCGCTATCTTCCAGGCTTTCGGTAAGGCCTGCAGCAAGAGGGCGGGGCAACGTTGAGTCCGGCTGTTGGGGCCGGACTCTCAACCCTGAGGTCTTTATGACTACCAAGTTAGACCAGCTGACCAGCTGGCTGAAGGAACGCAAGATCACCGAAGTGGAATGCCTGATTTCCGATCTGACAGGCATCGCCCGCGGCAAGATCTCGCCGACCAACAAATTCATCGCGGAAAAGGGCATGCGCCTGCCGGAGAGCGTTCTGCTGCAGACCGTCACCGGCGACTACGTGGAAGACGACATTTACTACGACCTGCTCGACCCGGCCGACATCGATATGGTCTGCCGCCCGGACGAGAATGCCGTGTTCCTCGTCCCCTGGGCCATCGAGCCCACCGCGATGGTGATCCACGACACCTTCGACAAGCTCGGCAATCCCATCGAGCTGTCGCCGCGCAACATCCTCAAGCGCGTGTTGAAGATGTATGCCGATAAGGGCTGGCGGCCGATCGTGGCGCCAGAGATGGAGTTCTACCTGACCAAGCGCAGCGACGACCCCGACTATCCGTTGCAGGCCCCGGTGGGCCGCTCCGGACGCCAGGAAACCGGGCGTCAGTCGTTCTCCATCGACGCCGCCAACGAGTTCGACCCGCTGTTCGAGGACATGTACGACTGGTGCGAGGCCCAGGGCCTTGACCTGGATACGCTGATCCACGAGGAAGGCACCGCGCAGATGGAGATCAACTTCCGTCATGGCGACGCCCTCGACCTGGCCGACCAGATCCTGGTGTTCAAGCGCACCATGCGCGAGGCCGCGCTCAAGCACAACGTCGCCGCGACCTTCATGGCCAAGCCGATGACCGGCGAGCCGGGCAGCGCGATGCACCTGCACCAGAGCATCGTCGACGTGAAGACCGGCAAGAACATCTTCTCCAATGCCGACGGCACCATGAGCGAGCTGTTCCTGCACCATATCGGCGGCCTGCAGAAGTTCATCCCGGAAGTGCTGCCGCTGTTCGCGCCCAACGTGAACTCGTTCCGCCGCTTCCTGCCCGATACCTCGGCGCCGGTGAACGTCGAGTGGGGCGAAGAGAACCGTACCGTCGGCCTGCGCGTGCCGGACTCCAGCCCGGAGAACCGCCGGGTCGAGAACCGTCTCGCCGGCGCCGACGCCAACCCTTACCTGGCGCTGGCTGCCAGCCTGCTGTGCGGCTACATCGGCATGGTCGAAGGCATCAAGCCGAGCGCCCAGGTCAAAGGTCGCGGCTATGAACGCCGCAACCTGCGCCTGCCGCTGACGATCGAAGCGGCGCTGGAGCGCATGGAGAACTGCAAGCCCCTCGAGCAGTATCTCGGCAGCAAGTTCATCAGCGGCTACGTCGCGGTGAAGCGTGCGGAGCACGAGAATTTCAAGCGGGTAATCAGCTCCTGGGAGCGGGAATTCCTCCTGCTTTCCGTTTGATCCTGACCGGGGGCGGCCGGCGTGGTCCGCCGCTCCCGGACAGTCTTGAATAGAAGAGGTGTGACATGAACAGCCAAATCACCAACGCCAAGACCCGTGAGTGGCAGGCGTTGAGCCGCGACCACCATCTGCCGCCGTTCACCGACTACAAGCAGTTGAACGAGAAGGGCGCGCGGATCATCACCAAGGCCGAAGGCGTCTATATCTGGGACAGCGAGGGCAACAAGATCCTCGATGCGATGGCCGGCCTCTGGTGCGTCAACGTCGGCTACGGCCGCGAGGAGCTGGTCCAGGCCGCCACCCGGCAGATGCGCGAGTTGCCGTTCTACAACCTGTTCTTCCAGACCGCCCACCCGCCGGTGGTCGAGCTGGCCAAGGCGATCGCCGACGTCGCTCCGGAAGGCATGAACCACGTGTTCTTCACCGGCTCCGGCTCCGAGGCCAACGACACCGTGCTGCGTATGGTCCGCCACTATTGGGCGACCAAGGGCCAGCCGCAGAAGAAAGTGGTGATCGGCCGCTGGAACGGCTACCACGGCTCCACCGTCGCCGGCGTCAGCCTGGGCGGCATGAAGGCGTTGCATGAGCAGGGTGATTTCCCCATCCCGGGCATCGTCCACATCGCCCAGCCCTACTGGTACGGCGAGGGCGGCGACATGTCGCCGGACGAGTTCGGCGTCTGGGCCGCCGAGCAGCTGGAGAAGAAGATTCTCGAAGTGGGCGAGGAAAACGTCGCCGCCTTCATCGCCGAGCCGATCCAGGGCGCCGGCGGCGTGATCGTCCCGCCGGACACCTACTGGCCGAAGATCCGCGAGATCCTCGCCAAGTACGACATCCTGTTCATCGCCGACGAAGTGATCTGCGGCTTCGGCCGTACCGGCGAGTGGTTCGGCAGCCAGTACTACGGCAACGCCCCGGACCTGATGCCGATCGCCAAGGGCCTCACCTCCGGCTACATCCCCATGGGCGGGGTAGTGGTGCGCGACGAGATCGTCGAAGTGCTCAACCAGGGCGGCGAGTTCTACCACGGCTTCACCTATTCCGGTCACCCGGTGGCGGCCGCCGTGGCCCTGGAGAACATCCGCATCCTGCGCGAAGAGAAGATCATCGAGAAGGTGAAGGCGGAAACGGCACCGTATTTGCAGAAACGCTGGCAGGAGCTGGCCGACCACCCGTTGGTGGGCGAAGCGCGCGGGGTCGGCATGGTCGCCGCCCTGGAGCTGGTCAAGAACAAGAAGACCCGCGAGCGTTTCACCGACAAGGGCGTCGGGATGCTGTGCCGGGAACATTGTTTCCGCAACGGTTTGATCATGCGCGCGGTGGGCGACACTATGATTATCTCGCCGCCGCTGGTGATCGATCCGTCGCAGATCGATGAGTTGATCACCCTGGCGCGCAAGTGCCTCGATCAGACCGCCGCCGCCGTCCTGGCTTGAGTCCCTGAGCGGACTTTTGCCAGACTGCGCCAGTGCGTTGGCCAGGCTCACCGGGTGGTGACGCGATCGGTTGCGCCACCGCCCGGATACTTCAACAAAAATGGAGCTACCCCGCATGATGAAACGTTTCGGTAAGACCCTGCTCGCCCTGACCTTGGCGGGCTCTGTGGCCGGTATGGCGCAGGCTGCGGACAACAAGGTGCTGCACGTGTACAACTGGTCCGACTACATCGCGCCGGACACCCTGGAGAAGTTCACCAAGGAAACCGGGATCAAGGTCGTCTACGACGTCTACGACAGCAACGAAGTGCTGGAAGCCAAGTTGCTGGCGGGCAAGTCCGGGTACGACGTGGTGGTGCCGTCCAACTCCTTCCTCGCCAAGCAGATCAAGGCCGGGGTCTACCAGAAGCTCGACAAGTCCAAGCTGCCGAACTGGAAGAACCTGAACAAGGACCTGATGCACACCCTGGAAGTCAGCGACCCGGGCAACGAGCATGCGATTCCCTACATGTGGGGCACCATCGGCATCGGCTACAACCCGGACAAGGTCAAGGCGGCCTTCGGCGACAACGCGCCGGTGGATTCCTGGGACCTGGTATTCAAGCCGGAGAACATCCAGAAGCTGAAGCAGTGCGGCGTCAGCTTCCTCGACTCGCCGACCGAGATCCTCCCGGCGGCCCTGCATTATCTCGGCTACAAGCCGGACACCGACAATCCCAAGGAACTCAAGGCGGCCGAAGAGCTGTTCCTGAAGATCCGTCCCTACGTCACCTACTTCCACTCGTCGAAGTACATTTCCGACCTGGCCAACGGCAACATCTGCGTCGCCATCGGCTACTCCGGCGACATCTACCAGGCCAAGTCCCGCGCCGAAGAGGCGAAGAACAAGGTCACCGTCAAGTACAACATTCCCAAGGAAGGCGCCGGCAGCTTCTTCGACATGGTCGCCATTCCGAAGGACGCCGAGAACACCGAGGGCGCCCTGGCCTTCGTCAACTTCCTGATGAAGCCGGAAATCATGGCCGAGATCACCGACGTGGTTCAGTTCCCCAACGGCAACGCGGCGGCCACCCCGCTGGTGTCCGAGGCGATCCGCAACGACCCGGGCATCTACCCGAGCGAAGAGGTCATGAAGAAGCTGTATACCTTCCCCGACCTGCCGGCCAAGACCCAGCGGGCGATGACCCGCAGCTGGACCAAGATCAAGTCCGGCAAGTGATCCGCGAGGAGCCCGGCGGCGCCTGAAGCCGCCGGCGCTCCGGCACGAGAGAACCGGAACGCGGCCGGGTTTCCTCCGGCCACGCTCCCCTGCGAAGAGGTTCGACTCTTTTGCCCGTTCGTCCAGACGCTTCCTCCTGGGGGCCCGACGACCGGACGCAGTATCGACGACGAAGACGCTGCCATGGGCGCTGCGCCAATCTGCCGCGCCGGGGCCGGTCGTGTCGCTCGCACCGGGGCCGAGGGCCCGGAAAACCTGAAACCAACACGCCGGTAGGGAACCCAGCTCACTCATGTTTCCCGGCGGAATCGTCGGGTTGTCATGAAACCCGAGTGATCTGGGCTTACATCGGCACTTGAAGAACACGGGTCGAACAGGCAGGGTGCTGCCGTGAAAAGGCCCGGAACAGGAGTCGGACATGCAACATTCCATTGGCAAGACACTGCTGGTAGCCGCTCTGGCTACGGCGATCGCGGGCCCCGTGCAGGCGGAGAAGAAGAGCCTGCACATCTATAACTGGACCGATTACATCGCTCCCACCACCCTCAAGGACTTCACCAAGGAGAGCGGGATCGACGTCAGCTACGACGTCTTCGACTCCAACGAGACCCTCGAGGGCAAGCTGGTCTCCGGCCACTCCGGCTATGACATCGTGGTGCCGTCGAACAACTTCCTCGGCAAGCAGATCCAGGCCGGTGCCTTCCAGAAGCTGGACAAGAGCAAGCTGCCGAACTGGAAGAACCTCGATCCGGCGCTGCTCAAGCAACTGGAGGTCAGCGACCCGGGCAACCAGTACGCGGTTCCCTACCTGTGGGGCACCAACGGCATCGGTTACAACGTGGCCAAGGTCAAGGAAGTCCTCGGTGACCAGCCGATCGACTCCTGGGCCATCCTCTTCGAGCCGGAGAACATGAAGAAGCTCGCCAAGTGCGGCGTGGCCTTCATGGACAGCGGTGACGAGATGCTGCCCGCCGCCCTCAACTACCTGGGGCTGGATCCCAACACCCACGACCCGAAGGACTACAAGAAGGCCGAGGAAGTCCTGACCAAGGTTCGCCCCTACGTCAGCTACTTCCACTCCTCCAAGTACATCTCCGACCTGGCCAACGGCAACATCTGCGTCGCCTTCGGCTATTCCGGGGACGTCTTCCAGGCCGCTGCCCGCGCCGAAGAGGCCGGCAAGGGCATCGACATCCAGTACGTGATTCCCAAGGAAGGCGCCAACCTGTGGTTCGACCTGATGGCGATTCCCGCCGATGCCAAGGCCGCCGATAACGCCTACGCGTTCATCGACTACCTGCTGCGTCCGGAGGTGATCTCCAAGGTCAGCGACTACGTCGGCTACGCCAACGCGATACCGGGGGCCCGCCCGCTGATGGACAAGAGCGTCAGCGACAGCGAGGAGGTGTATCCGCCGCAGGCCGTGCTCGACAAGCTCTACGTTTCCGCCGTGTTGCCGGCCAAGGTGCTGCGCCTGCAGACCCGTACCTGGACCCGGATCAAGACCGGCAAATAAGTTCAAATTCCGCCCGGTAGCGTGACCGGGCTCAACGACTTGGGAGTTGTGGTAATGGCGATAGCCTCCGGTGCCTACAAGAAAGCCCTAGAGGGCAACCAGCAGCCGAAAGAGGTGCTGGTAAAGATCGACCGGGTAACCAAGCAGTTCGACGAGACGCTGGCGGTGGACACCGTGTCCCTGACCATCAACAAGGGCGAGATCTTCGCCCTGCTCGGCGGCTCCGGTTCGGGTAAATCCACCCTGTTGCGCATGCTCGCCGGTTTCGAGCGGCCCACCGAGGGGCGGATCTTCCTCGATGGCCAGGACATCACCGACCTGCCGCCCTACGAGCGGCCGATCAATATGATGTTCCAGTCCTATGCGCTGTTCCCGCACATGAGCGTGGCGCAGAACATCGCCTTCGGCCTCAAGCAGGACGGCCTGCCCAAGGCCGAGATCGACGAGCGCGTGGCCGAGATGCTCAAGCTGGTGCACATGACCCAGTACGCCAAGCGCAAGCCGCACCAGCTCTCCGGCGGCCAGCGCCAGCGGGTGGCCCTGGCCCGTTCGCTGGCCAAGCGGCCGAAGCTGCTGCTACTCGACGAGCCGATGGGCGCGCTGGACAAGAAGCTGCGCTCGCAGATGCAACTGGAACTGGTGGAGATCATCGAGCGCGTCGGCGTGACCTGCGTGATGGTGACCCACGACCAGGAAGAGGCCATGACCATGGCCCAGCGCATCGCCATCATGCACCTGGGCTGCATCGAGCAGATCGGCAGCCCGATGGACATCTACGAGACCCCGGCGAGCCGCCTGGTCTGCGAGTTCATCGGCAACGTCAACCTGTTCGACGGCGTGCTGGTGGAGGACGTGCAGGACCATGCGGTGATCGCCTGCCCGCAGCTGGAGAACCCGATCTACATCGGCCACGGCATCAGCACCCGCGCCGAGGACAAGCGCATCACCTACGCGCTGCGGCCGGAGAAAGTGATGATCAGCGCGCAGAAGCCGGACAACCTGGAACACGCCGGGCACAACTGGGCCCAGGGCACCGTCTACGACATCGCCTACCTTGGCGGCCACTCGGTGTACTACATCAAGCTGGCCTCCGGGATGATCGTCCAGGCCTTCATGGCCAACGCCGAGCGCCACGTCGCCCGGCCGACCTGGGACCAGTCGGTGTACATCAGCTGGTACGACGACAGCGGCGTGGTACTGCAGTCATGAAATTCGCCAACAGCCTGAAAAAGCGCATGCCCACCGGGCGGCATGCGGTCATCGGGGTGCCGTTCCTGTGGCTCTTCCTGTTCTTCCTGCTGCCCTTCGCCATCGTGCTGAAGATCAGCCTGGCGGAAGCGGACGTGGCCATCCCGCCCTACACCGAGATCTTCGCCTACGCGGACCAGCAGTTGCAGGTGCTCCTCAACCTCGGCAACTACCTGATGCTGACCGATGACCCGCTCTACATCGATGCCTACCTCGGCTCGCTGAAGATGGCCTTCATCAGTACCCTGATCTGCCTGCTGGTGGGCTACCCGATGGCCTACGCCATCGCCCGCTCCAGCCAGTCCTCGCAGACCGTCCTGCTGCTGCTGATCATGATGCCGACCTGGACGGCGATCCTGATCCGGGTCTATGCCTGGATGGGCATCCTTTCCAACAACGGCCTGCTCAACAGCGTACTGATGGGGCTGGGGCTCATCAGCGAGCCGCTGACCATCCTCAATACCAACATCGCGGTGTACATCGGCATCGTCTATTCCTACCTGCCGTTCATGATCCTGCCGCTCTACGCCAACCTGGTGAAGCACGACCCGAGCCTGCTGGAGGCCGCTTCCGACCTGGGCGCGCGTAACTTCACCAGCTTCTGGAAGATCACCGTGCCGCTGTCGAAGAACGGCATCATCGCCGGCTGCATGCTGGTGTTCATCCCGGCGGTGGGCGAGTTCGTCATCCCGGAACTGCTCGGCGGCCCCGAGACCCTGATGATCGGCAAGGTGCTCTGGCAGGAGTTCTTCAACAACCGCGACTGGCCGGTGGCGTCCGCCCTGGCGGTGGTGATGCTGGCGATCCTGATCATCCCGATCATCCTGTTCAACAAGAACCAGGCCAAAGAACTGGAGGGCAAGGTATGAGCCAGCACAGCGTATCCCGCTCCGTATCCCGTTCAACAGGCTCTCCATCCAGAAGCGTGGCCAAAGAACTGGAGGGCAAGGTATGAAGCGCTGGAATTTCTCCAACGTCATGCTGATCGTCGGCCTGCTCTTCATCTACCTGCCGATGCTGATCCTGGTGATCTATTCGTTCAACGCCTCCAAGCTGGTGACGGTGTGGGGCGGCTGGTCGGTGAAGTGGTACGTCGGCCTGCTGGACAACACCCAACTGGTCAGCTCGGTCGGACGCTCCCTGGAGATCGCCTTCTATACGGCGTTCTCCTCGGTGCTCCTCGGCACCCTGGCGGCCTTCGTCCTCACCCGCATCCCGCGCTTCCGCGGTCGTACGCTGTTCGGCGGCATGGTCACCGCGCCGCTGGTGATGCCGGAAGTGATCACCGGCCTGTCGCTGCTGCTGTTGTTCGTGGCCATGGCGCAACTGATCGGCTGGCCGCAGGAACGGGGTATCGTGACCATCTGGATCGCCCACACCAGCTTCTGCTCGTCCTACGTGGCGGTGGTGGTGTCGGCGCGCCTGCGTGAACTCGACCTGTCGATCGAGGAAGCGGCGATGGACCTGGGCGCCAAGCCCTGGAAGGTGTTCCTGCTGATCACCATCCCGATGATCGCGCCCTCGCTGGCGGCGGGCGGCATGATGTCCTTCGCCCTGTCGCTGGACGACCTGGTACTGGCCAGCTTCGTCTCCGGACCCGGCTCGACCACCTTGCCGATGGAAGTGTTCTCGGCGGTACGCCTGGGCGTGAAGCCGGAGATCAACGCGGTGGCCAGCCTGATCCTGCTGAGCGTTTCGCTGTTCACCTTCTTCGCCTGGTACTTCACCCGCCAGGCCGAGGAGCGGCGTCGCCGGGCGATCCAGCAGGCGATGGAAGAGACCGCGACCGACTGGCAGAAAGGCTCGCCGACCCCGGCCTGAGCCCTCCGCCGAAAAGAAAAGGCCACCTGCGGGTGGCCTTTTTCATTGGCGCGTCGGTGGCGGGAAATGCCTGGCTACGCTCCGTAGGGCGACGCCCGAGGCGTTATCCGCCGATAGCCCGTTGTATCCGGCGGACAACCACCATGCGGCTACTCGCCCGACCCCACGCCGGCCGGCTCAGCGCTTCGGCTCCAGCACCAGCACGCCCTTGCTGTTCGCCTTCACCTCGTTTTCCTCGTAGTGCTGCGGCAGGTAGTGGCCCTCGATGTAGGCCTCGGCCTGGTCGTCGTAGTGGCCGTCGAAGGGCACGCCGCTCTGCCCGACCGGGTTGATGCCGAGGCTGTGGGTCGGGTCGGCGAAGTCCACCAGGCGCCGGGTCGATGGACCGTAGGTGACCGCCCAGGGGGCCGGGCCGATCTTCGCCGACAGATTGTTCGGTACCTCGTGGGTGCCGGGGGCGGCGAACGGACCGACGTTGAGAAGGCGCCTGAGCAGCGCTTGCTGGCCCAGGGCGTGCTCGTGGGTCAGGGTATGCGCCTTGCCCCACAGCCAGCCGGACGGGTCGTTGCCGAGGGTGCGGCGCAGATGCGCGAGGGAGGCGTTCCAGGCGGCCCTGACGATATCCGCGCGGGTTTCCCGGCGTTCTGTGCGGCGGTCGTCCCACCAGGGCGAGTCGGCGTCGGCAGCCAGCCGAGGCAGCGCGCTGTCGATGGCGCGGGTGGCGATCAGGCTGTCGAAGAAGGCATCGCCCAGTTCGTCGTGCAAGGCGCCCTCGGCAATCTGGAACAGCAACTGGTTGAACAGCGTGGCGGCGGTCGAGTCGACCGGGTAGTCGCCGTTCCAGGCCGCCAGTTGCTCGACCAGGCGCTTGCCTTCGGCGTCGTCGACCACCTCGCGCAGGACCGGCAGCAAGGGTGCGAGCAGGCGTGGCGCGTAGCCGGTGCGATTGCCGAGTTGCAGCGCGCGGCTGTTGTCCAGGTTCCATTTGGTGCCGCGGTCGGCCAGTTGGGTATCCAGCCACTGGCCGCGGTCCGCCAGGTTGTAGTAGCCGGGAATCGGCCGGCCATTGGCCGGGACCGGCTGGAAGTTGGCGGAGACGATATAGCCGCGCGCCGGGTTTTCCTCCTGTGGGTTGTCGGCGAACGGATAGAAGCCGGACTTGTCCGCCTCGCCCTTGCTGCCGTCGAGGATGAAGCTCGGGTTCACCCCCTCCGGCCGCTTCGGCAGGGCCGCCGAGGCCCACCAGCCGATATCGCCGGCGGCATTGGCCCAGACCAGGTTGAGTCCCGGCGAATGGATCTTCGAGGCCGCCGCGCGGGCCTTGGCCAGGGTATCGGCGCGATTCAGCTGGTAGAAGGCGTCGAGCACCGGGTTCTCGGTCTCGAGGAAAGCCCACCACATGGCGATCGGGGTCTTGCCGGAGCTGGCGCCGAGCGCGTCGTTGACGATCGGACCGTGGGGCGAGCGGCGCAGGGTGAGCTTCACCGGCGCAGCGCCCTTGACCGCGATTTCCTGCTCCTCGCTCTGCAGGTCGACCCATTCGCCCTGGTACCAGACCTGGTTGGGGTTGTCCGGGTTGACCTTCTCGGCGACCAGGTCGAGGTCGTCGTTCTGGAACATCGTCAGGCTCCAGCCGAACGCACGGTTGTGGCCCAGCGAGGCGAAGGGGTTGAGCGCCTGGTGGTGGCCATAGAGTTCGAAGCCGGGCGCGCTCAGCTGGGCCTCGTACCATACCGCCGGCGCGGCGAAGCGGATATGCGGGTCGCCGGCCAGCAGGGGCTTGCCGCTGGCGGTGCGGCTGCCGGCGACGACCCAGGCGTTGCTGCCCTCGAACTGCGGCAGGCCGGCGTCCTCCAGGGCCTGCTGGCTGAGACGGGCGAGGGCGCCGAGGTCCTTCCAGTCGCCGGCGCCCAGTGCGCCGGAGGGCGTCAGCACGCCCTGCGGATGCCAGTCGAGATCGAAGATGCGCAGGTAGTCGCTGCCCAGTTCGTCGCGGATGTAGGTCAGCACCGGCTCGGTGCGGAAGGCGGCGGCGAAGCTGTAGGCCATGTAGCCGGCGATGCTCAGGGTATCTTCGGGGGTGAAGGGACGCCTGGGTATGTCCAGCAGATCGAATTCGAGCGGCGCCGGGTTGTTTTCCTGGAACTGGTTGACCCCGTCCAGGTAGGCCTCCAGCACTTTCCAGGGCTGCGACTGCTTGTCCTGGCGGGCGCTGTACTCGGCGGCGTGGTCGCGGATGCGCAGGGTGCGGAACAGACGGTCGGTATCCACCAGCTTGGGTCCGAGCACTTCGGCCAGCTCGCCGCGCGCCAGGCGCCGCAGCATTTCCATCTGGAACAGGCGGTCCTGGGCGTGCACGTAGCCGAGGGCGCGGTAGAGGTCGGTCTGGTTCTGCGCATACAGGTGCGGAACCCCGCGCTCGTCGTAGCGCACGTCGACCGGCGCCTGCAGGTGGGCCACGGCGAGCGAGCCGTTGCGGAGCGGCTGCTTGGCATGGAGGTACCAGGCGCCGCCGGCAGCCGCGGCGGCGACCGCCACGGCGATCACGGTCAGGGTGCGTTTCATCGATCCTTTCTCCTTGTTGTAGTGCCGAGCATTCTGCGGATGCCGCCGGCCCGCGGCATTGACCGAATGCTCGGACCCTGGAAGTCTTTGGTCAATCGCGAGGAGCCGCCATGCAGGACGACCCGTCTACCAGCCCCCTGACCCATTCCGCCACGTTGCGGCGTCTGTTGTATGAAGCCCTGGACGCCCTCGGGCTCGACCCCACCCGCGTCTACCGCAGCGTCTACCGGCGTATCCCGCTGCCGCCGCCGACCCTGGGCGGCCGCCTGGTGCATGACAACGCCCCGTTGTTCTGGACCGAACTGGCGGCGGTGACCGGCGATGCCGACATCGGCCTGCACCTGGGCGAGGCAATGAAGCCGCGCCTGCTCGATGTGGTCGGCTACCTGCTGCTGTCCGCGCGCGACCTGGAGGAGGCGCTGCGCAGCTTCGTGCGTTTCCAGCACATTCTCTCCGGCGGTTTCGCCGCGCGCCTCGAGGTCGAAGGGGAAACGGCAAGGCTGATCCTCGACATCAACTACCTGGGCTATGCCTCGCTGCGCCAGCAGATCGAATGCCTGATGCTGCTGTTCCTCAAGCTGCTGGCGCTGATCAGCGACGACGAGTTCGTCGCCGAGCGCATCGAGTTCCGCCACCGAGCCCCGCCGCGGCTGGGCGAACACCGCCGGTTGTTCGGCAGGCTGCCGCTGTTCTCGCGGCCGCACGATGCCCTGGTGTTTTCCGCCGCCTTGCTGCGGCGTCCTTCGCGCAACGCCAATCCGGACATGCATGACGTGCTGACCCGCCACGCGGAAGAACAGTCCCGCGAACTCAGCGAGAACCGCTTGCTCAATCGCGTGCGCTACCTGATCGAGCTGCGCCTCGGGGAGGGCTATGGCTTGCGCCAGTGCGCGGCGGAGCTGGGCCTTGGCAGCGGTGCCTTGCAGCGTGCGCTGGCCGCTGGGGGAGCGAGTTTCCGGCAGGTTCGCGATGAGGTTCGCCGGCAGCGGGCGAGCGAGATGCTGTTGGCCGGTCGCGCCATCCGCGAGGTGGCCAAGGCTTGCGGGTTCGCCGAGCTGTCGCCGTTCTACCGGGCCTTTCGCCGCTGGCACGCCGCGCCCCCGGAGCAATACAGGGCGCGGCTGGCGAAGCGGGAAGAGGGTTACTCGACCAGCGGTACCTGACGGCCGATCTCCAGGGTGGCGATGGCGTCGAGCTGGATCTCGATCTGCAGGAAGCGCATGGCGCGCTTGGGCGAGACGTTCTTGGCGATGCGCTTGACGTACTTGTCGCGCAGTTCCAGACGGTCCTCCTGGAGGTCGTCGACACGCTCGATCAGCTTGCTCGCCTGGTCGTCGCTGACGTTGCCGCTGTTGTAGGCCTGGGCGTAGTCGAGCAGGAGCCTGAGGGTTTCCTTGCTGAGCTTGTCCGACTCGGTGCGGTAGGTGTTGTAGATCGGCCAGAACTTCTCGCCTTCCTGGTCGGTGAGGTTCATGTTGGCCTCGACGATGCGCTTGCGCTTGTAGTCGACGTCGGCCAGGTCGTTCTGGATCTGCGCCTGGTGCTCCTTCATCAGTTCCTTGCTGCTGGGCTGAGGGTCGTTCTGGGCGGCCATCAGCGGCAGGCTGACGAGGGCGAGCAGGGCGAGGGTGGGACGTAGGGACATGCAGCGACTCCTTGGTTCGGCAACGGCCCCTCGTGGGCCGACCCGGGCAGTGTAGCCGCTACGCCTTCCGGCGCCCCCTCCGGAAGGCCCGGTGTTGAGCCAGGTCAGCCTTTTTCCGGGGTCCAGGGGCAGTAGCAACCCACGGCGAGGGTATGGGTGGCATCCACCGGACGTCCCTGCAGCAGCGCTTCGAGGATCGGTTCGATGAAGCTGTTGCTGGAGGTGCATACCGCGCCCTCGCTATAGGGGCCGAAGTAGGCCAGGCGGCCGTCGCGGTCCCAGATCGCCACGGCCGGGCTGGCCGGCAACTGCTCGGAACCGGGCAGACCAGCGAGGGGGCGCAGGGCGGCCAGGTTGTCCGGCAGGCGGCCCTGGCTGCCAGGCTTCTGCAGGACATGGAACTCCACGCCCTTGCCGGCGAAGCGTTCGATCAGCTCGCCGAGGTGCTGCTGGTTGCCGACGTTGCAGGGGCAGGCCGGGTCCCAGAAATGCACCAGGCGGATCGCCCCCGGCCCGGCCAGCTCGGCCGGCAGGCGCAGGCTGTCGCCGGAGAACAGGGTGGTCTGCTCGCTGAACGGGCGGATGTAGCGGATCTCGAACCACCAGTAGGCGGCGAGCAGGCCGCCGGCCCAGAGCAGGCCGACCAGGCTGACGAGGAGCGTCTTGCGGCGGGGAGTCATGGCATTCACACGGAAAACGGGTGCCAAGCTTGCCATGTGTTCGCGCGCAGCTGAATATCCCTGGGTTTCGCCCGTGGCCCGGCCACGAATCGATTGCAGCCCGGAACCGCCGATGTCAGAAGCCTTCAACCCCGATTACCTGCGCCAGCACCTGCGACCCTTGGCCGCGGCCGAGGCGGACGCCGCCGTCCTCGCCTACCAGGCCTACTACGGCCTGGACCTGCGCTCCCGCCATCCGCGCCTGCAAGCGCGGCTCGGCAGCATGGCGGTCGACGGGCGCCGCCTGGCGGTGCAGGCCTGGCTGCTGCCGGAAGCGCGCGGCAGCCTGTTGCTGATGCATGGCTATTACGACCACATGGGACTGTATCGGCACGTGGTCGACTGGGCGCTGGGCATGGGCTTCTCGGTGCTCGCCTGCGACCTGCCGGGGCATGGCCTGTCCGAAGGCGAGCGGGCCAGCATCCGCGACTTCGCCGAATACCAGGCGGTGTTCAAGGGCCTGCTGGGCCAGGCTGCCGAACTCGACCTGGCGGCGCCCTGGCACCTCTGCGGACAAAGCACCGGGGGGGCGATCCTGCTGGACTACCTGCTGCACGGCGGCGAACGTCCCGAGCTGGGCGAGACGATTCTCCTGGCGCCGCTGGTGCGCCCGCGCGCCTGGGGCTGGTCGAAGCTCAGCTACCGCCTGCTGAGCCCCTTCGTCGACTCGATCCCGCGGCGCTTCTCGGAGAACTCCAGCGATCCGCAGTTCCTCGACTTCCTCCGCGAGCACGATCCGTTGCAGCCACGCACCCTGCCGACCGCCTGGGTCGGCGCGCTGACCCGCTGGGTGCCGCGCATCGAGCGGGCGCCTCGGCGTGCCCTGAGCCCCCTGGTGGTGCAGGGCGAGTCCGACGAGACGGTGGACTGGCGCCATGGCCTGAAGGTGCTGCGGGAGAAATTCGACGAGCCGCGGATACTGTTGCTGGAAGAGGCGCGCCATCACCTGGCGAACGAAAGCGAGGGGCTGCGGCGGCGCTATTTCGATTTCCTGAGCGACGCGCTGGGGGCCTGAGTTCCAGGCCCCGCGGCGATCAGGGGGCGACCGCCTGGTCCACCGCCAGGCCGGCTTTCAGCGCGGCCAGGGCCGCCTGGTAGTAGCTGCGGCCGGCCGGCGACTCGGCGAAGTTCACGTACTGGGTGAGTTCCGCATCGGAGAGATCGCGGTAGACATACAGCAGGGTGTTCTCCAGGTCCGCGCCGATCTGCTGCACCAGGCGCTGGCGCTGGCCTTCCAGCAACTGGCCGGTCTGTCCGCCGCCAAGCAGGCCGGGGAGGCCCGGAAGCATCTGGCTGAGGCTGTCGGCGGCGACCCCGGCCAGGGCCAGGCTGACTTCCGCGCCGGCCTCTCGGGCCGGAAGGACCTGGGCCAGGCGCTTGACGAGGGCCCGGCGTGGCTCGCTGGCGGTCTGCCGCGGCAGGCCGTTGCTGTGCTGGAGCAACTGGTCGCGGCGGGTGGCGAGCACCTCGGCGGCGACCACCTTGCGCCCCAGCGGCGACTCGAAGAAATTCAGCGGGCTGGCGCTGTCCGGCAGGTTCTCGCGCAGGCCGTTGAGGGCGCGCTGGTCGACTTCGGCCGGGGCGAAGCGGCGATTGCTGTTGTCCACCAGGGTCTGGTAGAGCGCGGGCGGCAGCTTGTCCTGGTAGCGCTTCTGCGCCGCGTCCAGGGCATCGCTGAAATGCGCGCGCTGGTCGGGCCAGCCAGCGGCCTGGTACAGGCGTTGATAAGGGTCGGCCAGGGCGGGCAGACCAACCAGCAGTAAAGCGAAGGCGAGCAAAGCGCGCATTGATACTCCTTTGGCGGCGAAAGCCTCGTCGTTCGGGTGGTGCCGTCCATGGGGCGCTATTGTCGACATGCGGCGGACCGCTTGTCGAGACACCGGGGCGGCACGCTACAATGGACAATGCACATCAACGTCAATCATCCCCTCCTGCATCGCATCGTCGATGAACTGGTCGACCAGGGCTGGTCGCACCAGAGCATCTTCATGCCTGAGCGTCTGACCACCAGATTGGCCGAAGAGTGCCGCACCCGTGCGGTCGCGGGCGACCTGACCCCGGCGGCGATCGGCCGCGGCGACGGCCAGGTGATCCGCGAAGGCATCCGCGGCGACCTCACGCAATGGCTGGAGCCCGGAGAATCCGAGGCCTGCGACGAATACCTGGGGGTGATGGACAGCTTGCGCCAGGCGCTCAACGCCTCGCTGTTCCTCGGCCTCGAGGATTTCGAGTGCCACTTCGCGCTGTACCCGCCGGGCGCCTATTACCAGAAGCATGTCGATCGTTTCCGCGACGACGACGCACGCACCGTCTCCGCGGTTCTCTACCTCAACGATGCCTGGTTGCCCGAGCATGGCGGCGCGCTGCGCCTGCACCTGCCGCAGCGGCAGGTGGACATCCAGCCGATGGGCGGTAGCCTGGTGGTGTTTATGTCCGCCGGCACCGAGCACGAAGTCCTGCCCGCCAGCCGCGACCGGCTGTCGCTGACCGGCTGGTTCCGCCGGCGCAACGAATCCCTCCTGCAACTCTCCTGAACCCTCGGCGGGGTCGCCGCCTCAGTGACCCCAGACCTTGATCGTGCCGCGCAGGTCGGTGATGTCGCGCAGTTCGATGCGGCCGATCGAGTTGTCGCCGATGTACAGGTCGCTGGCCACCCGCAGGCGGATGCGCTGCGCCGGCAGGCCGCTGGCGATCAACTGGTCGTTGATGGTGGCGAGGTCCGGCAGGCTGATCGCCAGTTGCTGCCCGCCGCCGCTGCCGGTGGTCACGTCCAGTGCCAGGGTCGGCTGCTCGACGCCGAAGATCGGCAAGCTCAGGCCGAGCTGGGCGGCGCCCAGGGGGATGTTGCCGCCGCGCCCGTCCGGGCAGTCGCCGGCCTTCACGCAGCCGTTGTCGATCACCAGGTTGCGCAGCGAGAGGCTGCCGCCGTCGTCCACCCAGGCGACCCTGGCCGCGCCGGCGCGCAGGTCCAGGCGCAGGCTGATGCCGGCCTGGCCGGTGACCTGGCTGAGACTGTCGTTGTCCAGGGCCTCCATGGCCGCCTGGCTGGCAGCGCTGGCGAGCAACGCGGGGGCCAGGAAAAACGGTAGAAGCGAGCGGGTCGGGAGCATGACGGGCGGGTCCTTCGCGGTTGCGCGGGAAGCCAGTCTGCTCGGGGCGGCGGAGGTTCGCCATGGGCCGCCCGCAGTTCTATCCTAAGGATCGGCAAGAAATAGCCCTGGTCCCCGCCATACGGGCGCTGGAGCGCGACCGCGAGGCCTAACTCCGGTTGGGTCGAGGGCGGGTTTCCCTGGTGTTTCCCGGCTACTGTTACCGGGCGTGACCATCGGCGAGCGGCGGGCTACTCTGTGTGCCTGTCAAAGGGGTGGAGCATCCATGCAGAAGGTTCTGGTCAGCCGTTGCCTGCTGGGCCACCTGGTGCGCTACGACGGTGGCAGCCATGGCCCGTTCGACCTGCTCTCGCGCTGGCATGCGCAGGGGCGGATCGTCGCCCTTTGCCCGGAGGTCGCCGGAGGCCTGCCGACGCCCCGCCCGCCAGCGGAGATCCCCGGCGGCCAGGGCGGCGAAGTGCTGGACCGGCTGAACCGGGTCTTCACCGTCGACGGCGAGGATGTCAGCGAAGCATTCCTGCTGGGTGCGGAGGCGGCAGTGGAGCTGGTCCGCCGCCATGACATCCGGATGGCCGTGCTCAAGGCGCGCAGTCCTTCCTGCGGCAACCTGGAGAACTACGACGGGCGCTTCAACGGCAACCGGGTCGCCGGCGAGGGCGTTACCGCCGCCGCCCTCAAGCGCATGGGCGTGCTGGTATTCAACGAGGATGAACTGGACCGCGCCGCGGTCTGCCTGGCCGGCCTCGACGCCGGCGGCTGAACTCAGCGCCGCAGCGGCGCGGTCAGGCGGTTCTCCAGGGCTTTCTGCACACGCTCGAAGAGTGCCGAAAGCAGCCAGTAGATCCCGGCGGCGGCGAGATAGAGCGGCAGCGGCTGGAAGGTCTCGGCGATGACCTCCTTGGTCGCCAGCATCAGTTCGGTCACGGTGATCACGGAGATCAGCGAGGTGTCCTTGATCAGGCTGATCAGGCTGTTCGACAGGCTCGGCACCGCCAGGCGCAGGGCCTGCGGGGTGATGATGTTCCACAGGGTCTGGCCCCAGGTCAGGCCGACCGAGAGCCCGGCTTCCCATTGTCCCTTGTCGATGCCGAGGATCGCCCCGCGCATGGACTCCGAGAGATAGGCCGCGACATTCAGGGTCAGCGCCAGGATGCCCGCGGTGACCGGGGTGAACTCGATGCCTACGCTCGGCAGCCCGTAGTACAGGACGAAGATCTGCACCAGCAGTGGCGTCCCGCGGAAGGCGCTGACGTAGACCGCGGCGATCTGCGAGACCACCGGCACCTTGGTCACCCGGACCACCGCGACGCTGAAGCCGAGGATCAGGCCCAGGACCATCGATACCGCGGCGAACAGCACGGTATACATCGCGCCCTGGAGCAGGAAGGGCCAGGCCATCCCGAGCAGCTCGACCAGGTTGGCGAGCCATTCGAGCAATTTCTGCAGCGAATTCATTCAACACTCCATCGACAAACACGACGGCCGCGTCTCTCGGGCGCGGCCGCTTCCCCCGTTCGGGCGGGAGCTCACTTCGGCGGCTGGCTGACGTCCAGGCCGAACCACTTTTCCGAGAGCTTGGCGAAGCGGCCGTCGGCCTTGATCTTCTCCAGCGCCGCATTCAGCGCCTCGCCGAACTTCGGATTGTTCTTCCGGTAGGGAATCGCCATGTTCGCCACCGGTCCCACCGCCGCGCCGGGCTTGACCGGCAGCTTGGCCTCGCGGATGGCGAAGGGGATCAGCAGGCGGTCGTTGAGCGCCGCGTCGATGCGTTTGCTGGCCAGGTCCTGCAGGTATTCCGGGGCGCCCGGATAGGTGCGCACGTTGACGCCGGCCACCGACTTCGCCAGGTCGGCGTAGTTGGTGCCCTGGCCGACGCCGAGCTTGAGGCCCTTGAGGTCTTCCAGCGACTTGAACTGGCGGGTTTCGTCGGCGCGCACGATCAACTGGGCGCTGGAGATGGTGTATGGCTCGCTGAAGTCGAAGACCTTGCGCCGCTGCTCGTTCACCGAGACCTGGTTCAGCGCGATGTCGTACTTGCCGCTCTGCAGGCCGGCGAGGATGCCGCTCCATTCGGTGGTGACGAATTCCGGCTTGACCGCCAGTTCGGCGGCCAGCAGTTCGCCCAGTTCGGTCTCGAAGCCGGTGAGCTTGCCGCCCTGCTTGAAGTTGAACGGCGGATAGGTGCCCTCCAGGGCGATGCGCAGGGCGCCGCGCTGGTGGACGTCGTCGAGCAGCTCGGCATGGGCCAGCGGAGCGGCCAGGGATACCAGCATCAGCAGGCGGGGCAGAAATCGCATGTAGTACTCCTCGGGTGGGAATGAACGTCGGTCGGGCCTATGCTGTTCGTTCAGCTTAGCCGGGCCCGCGTCCTGGACAATCGCGAACCTACTGGGTTGCATGCGGTCTTTCCAGGGGTTGCGGGCATTGACCCGGATTATGTGCGCGAGCGCCGCTCTAACACGGGCTTCGCAGTGGAAATCGCTGTGCCAGCGATGCCTTTCCCTGATTCGGAAGGCACGAAGAGTGCCGGGGAAATTCCGTCCAGTGGTGTTTCCCGGGTGCTAACGGAAGTGAAAACAGGAGACTCCCATGAGAGTGACATTGCCTTGCCTCGGTCTAGCCGCCCTGATGTTCGGCGCATCCGCCAGCCTGATGGCTGCCGACCTGCCCCGGACGAAGGCGCCCGAAGGGGCGAAAGTGTATTTCATCACGCCGGCCGATGGTGCAACCGTCGACAAGACCTTCACCGTGAAATTCGGCCTGAAAGGCATGGGCGTGGCGCCGGCCGGCGTCGACATGCCGGATACCGGCCACCATCACCTGTTGGTGGACCTGAAGGAGCAGCCGGCGATGAACCTGCCGCTGCCGATGACCGACAACATCCGCCACTTCGGCAAGGGCCAGACCGAAACCGAGATCACCCTGCCGCCGGGCAAGCACACCCTGCAACTGCTGGTGGGCGACAAGAACCACGTGCCGCTGGAGCCGACCGTGGAGTCGGAGAAGATCACCGTTACCGTCAAGTGACGGAAACGAAAAAAGGAGGCCGCTGGGCCTCCTTTTTCCTTTCCGCCGGACGCTGCCTTAGAACAGCACGCGGCTACGGATGGTACCGTTGACCTGCTGGAGTTTCTCCAGGGCCAGGTCCGAGTACTCGGCATCGACGTCGATCACTACGTAGCCGACCTTCTCGTTGGTTTGCAGGTACTGGCCGGAAACGTTGATGCCGTTGTCGGCGAAGACCTTGTTGATCTCGCTCATCACGCCGGGGATGTTGGCGTGGATGTGCAGCAGGCGGTGCTTGCCCGGGTGCGACGGCAGGGCCACTTCGGGGAAGTTGACTGAGGACACCGAGGTGCCGTTGTCGCTGTACTTGACCAGCTTCTCCGCCACTTCCAGGCCGATGTTGGCCTGTGCCTCGGCGGTGGAGCCGCCGATGTGCGGGGTCAGGATCACCCGGTCCAGGCCACGCAGCGGGCTGGCGAATTCCTCGTCGTTGGATTTCGGCTCGACCGGGAACACGTCGATGGCGGCGCCGATCAGGTGCTCGTCCTTGATCGCGGCGGCCAGGTGGTCCAGCTCGACCACTGTGCCGCGCGCGGCGTTGATCAGGATGCCGCCCTTCTTCATCGCGCGGATTTCCTTCTCGCCGATCATCCACTGGGTGGAGGGCAGTTCGGGAACGTGCAGCGAGACGATGTCGGACATGCCCAGCAGCTCGTGCAGGCTGCCGATCTGCACCGCGTTGCCCAGCGGCAGCTTGGTCACGGTGTCGTAGAAGAACACCTGCATGCCCAGGGCCTCGGCGAGTACCGAGAGCTGGGTGCCGATCGAGCCGTAGCCGACGATGCCGAGCTTCTTGCCACGGATCTCGAAGGAATTCGCCGCGCTCTTGATCCAGCCGCCGCGATGGCAGGAGGCGTTCTTTTCCGGGATGCCGCGCAGCAGCAGGATCGCCTCGGCCAGTACCAGCTCAGCCACAGAGCGGGTGTTCGAGTAGGGCGCGTTGAACACGGCGATACCGCGTTCGCGGGCGGCGTTGAGGTCGACCTGGTTGGTGCCGATGCAGAAGCAGCCGACCGCGATCAGTTTCTTCGCGCAGTCGAAGACCTCTTCGGTCAGCTGGGTGCGGGAGCGAATGCCGATGAAGTGCGCATCGGCGATCCTTTCCTTCAGCTCGTCGCCGGAAAGCGCGGTCTTGAGGTACTCGATGTTGGTGTAGCCGGCGGCCTTCAGCGTGTCCACGGCGTTCTGGTGGACACCTTCGAGAAGAAGGAACTTGATCTTGCTCTTGTCGAGAGAGGTCTTGCTCATCTGCGTAAACCTGTTGTCCCGGAGGAAGTGGCTGGAAAGCGAACTGCGCGAAGCGGGTCCGGCCGGCGCTGGCCGGCACCCGCAACTCGGCGCCCAGAGGCACTAAGCGCGGGGGGCGTATGCTAGCATGTTCTCCCTTTTCCTTGCCCGGTTGCGACCTGAGTTGTTCTCAGGACGACCATGAATCATTTGAGAGTTCCCGAATGACCCGCGAAGCCCTGATCGAATCGCTCAAGCCCCTGGTCGAGCCTGGCAAGCTGCTCGACGACGCCGCCTCCCTGGACGCCTACGGCAAGGACTGGACCAAGCATTTCGCCCCTGCGCCGCTGGCCATCGTGTTCCCCAAGAGCGTCGAGCAGGTCCAGGCGATCGTCCGCTGGGCCAACCAGCACAAGGTCGGTCTGGTCCCGTCGGGCGGTCGTACCGGGCTCTCCGCCGCGGCCGTGGCGGCCAACGGCGAAGTCGTGGTGGCCTTCGACTACATGAACCGGATACTCGACTTCAATGCCTTCGACCGCACCGTAGTCTGCCAGCCGGGCGTGGTTACCAAGCAACTGCAGACCTTCGCCGAGGAAAACGGCCTGTACTACCCGGTTGACTTCGCTTCTTCCGGTTCCAGCCAGATCGGCGGCAATATCGGCACCAATGCCGGCGGGATCAAGGTCATTCGCTACGGCATGACCCGTAACTGGGTGGCCGGGATGAAGGTCGTCACCGGCAAGGGCGACCTGCTCGAGCTGAACAAGGACCTGATCAAGAACGCCACCGGCTACGACATGCGCCAGCTGTTCATCGGCGCCGAAGGCACCCTGGGCTTCGTGGTCGAGGCGACCATGCGCCTGGAGCGCACGCCGAAGAACCTCACCGCTATGGTCCTCGGCACGCCCGACTTCGACTCGATCATGCCGGTGCTGCATGCCTTCCAGAGCAAGCTCGACCTGACCGCCTTCGAGTTCTTCTCCGACAAGGCCCTGGCCAAGGTCCTGGCCCGTGGCGACGTACCGCGGGCGTTCGAAACCGACTGCCCGTTCTACGCCCTGCTGGAGTTCGAGGCGACCACCGAGGAAGTCGCCAACGAGGCGCTGGCCACCTTCGAGCACTGCGTCGAGCAGGGCTGGGTGCTGGACGGGGTGATGAGCCAGAGCGAGCAGCAGTTGCAGAACCTGTGGAAGCTGCGCGAGTACATCTCCGAGACCATCTCCCACTGGACGCCGTACAAGAACGACATCTCGGTCACGGTTTCCCGGGTGCCCGCCTTCCTCAAGGACATCGACGCCATCGTCGAGGCCAACTACCCGGACTTCGAGGTGGTGTGGTTCGGCCACATCGGCGACGGCAACCTGCACCTGAACATCCTCAAGCCGGAAAACCTCGGCAAGGACGAGTTCTTCGCCAAGTGCGCGACCGTCAACAAGTGGGTGTTCGAGACCGTCGAGAAGTACAACGGCTCGATTTCCGCCGAGCATGGCGTGGGCATGACCAAGCGCGACTACTTGACCTACACCCGCTCGGAAACCGAAATTGCCTATATGAAGGCACTGAAGGCGGTGTTCGACCCCAACGGGATCATGAATCCCGGCAAGATCTTCGCCGAGTAGCAGGTGTCGCAACGCAGAGGGCCGGTCATCCGGCCCTTCTCGTCTGTGGCGGGCGCCACGGATGCCTTTCCACCCGTTCAGGAGTCGGTAAATGAGTTACCAGCATCAATATATCGACGGCACCCCGATCCACTTCCCCCTGGGCAAGCTGGTCTGCGTCGGGCGCAACTACGCCGAACACGCCAAGGAACTGAACAACCCGGTTCCCACCGAGCCGCTGCTGTTCATCAAGCCCGGCTCCTGCGTGGTGCCGGTGAGCGGCGGGCTGAGCCTGCCGCAGGAGCGCGGCTCGGTACACTACGAGGCGGAAATCGCCGTGCTGATCGGCAAGCCGCTGTCGCGCAAGCCGAACCGCGAGGAGGTCCTCGACGCGATCTCCGGCTATGCGCCGGCGCTGGACCTGACCTTGCGCGAGGTCCAGGCGAAACTGAAGGAAAAGGGCCTGCCCTGGGAGCTGGCAAAGAGCTTCGATGGCGCCGGCGTGCTGTCGCCGTTCGTGAACGCCGACCAGTTTCCCGACCCGACCGACATCGGCATCCGCCTGACCATCAACGGCGAGGTGCGCCAGGACGGCAACAGCCGCGACATGCTCAATCCGATCGTGCCGCTGATCCAGCACATCGCCGGGCATTTCTCGCTACAGGCCGGCGATGTGGTGCTGACCGGCACGCCGTCCGGGGTCGGGCCGCTGAACAGCGGCGACGAGTTGCTGCTCGAATTGCCGGGCGCCAGCCGTTTCGAGACCCGCGTGCTCTGAACCGCTGCGGCCGCCGGGGGCGGCCGACTTCCCTAGCGCCGGCAGCGGAAGCGACTGTCGGTCGGCTGGCCGACGCTTCGATTGACAGGCCGGGGGCAATGCCCTTTCATGGCGACGCCCAAGAAAACACCTGGCCAAACAGTCGAGCCTCGCCCATGTCCCTTGCCTCCAAGCTTCCCCGTTTCCGCTGGCTGCTGCCGGCGTTCGTCGTGCTCGTCGGCGTGGTGCTGACCATCGTCATGCATTGGGACGATCGCGCCGGCCTTTGGTGGAAGGAAAGCCAGGCCAGCCAGCAGCAGCGCGACGAAAGCATCTGGCTGCCGGGCTATCGGGTGGTGATCGACGCCAAGCCGTTGCAGGGCCTGGAGGAGGAAGAAACCTCGGACCTGGCCTACAACCCGGCAACCAGGACCCTGTTCACCGTTACCGGCAAGCGGCCGCTGCTGGTGGAGCTGTCGCTCACCGGCGACGTGCTGCGTACCATCCCGCTGCTCGGCCTGAGCAATCCCGAAGGCGTGGCGGTGCTGGAGAACGGCAACGTCGCGGTGACCGACGAGCGCCGCAATACCCTGACCATCTTCCATGTCGACCCGCAGACCGCCGAGCTGAGCACCAAGAGCCTGGCCGAATTCCCGCTGGGCAATATCGGCAAGAAGAACAAGGGCTTCGAGGGCATCGCCTGGGATCCGCGCCAGCAGCGTCTGTTGCTGAGCAAGGAGCGCGATCCGATGACCCTGTTCAGCTGGAAGAGCGACGGCGGGCCGAGCCTGAGCGGGGCGATGACCGCGCTACCGAGCGACGACCTGTACATGCGCAACGTCTCGGCCCTCAGCGTCGACCCGCGTACCGGCCATACCCTGGTGCTGTCGGCCGAATCGCATCTGCTGCTGGAGCTGGACGAGAAGGGCGAGCCGGTCAGCTTCATCAGCCTGCTCGGCGGCTTCAACGGCCTGGACAGCAAGATCCCGCGCGCCGAAGGGGTGGCCATCGACGACGAGGGCACCATCTACATGGTCAGCGAGCCGAACCTGTTCTACGTGTTCCGCAAGAAGAGCGGCGAGCGCCTGGCCACCAGCGACGCCGATTAAGCTTCGCTTAAGCGCCGATTAAGCCTGGTTTCAGCAAGGCTTCGTAGCCTGGACCCATCGAAACCAACTACGAGGCGTTACCCATGAAACTTCGTCACCTGCCCCTCATCGCTGCCATCGGCCTGTTCTCCACCGTCACCCTGGCCGCCGGCTATACCGGCCCGGGCGCTACCCCGACCACCACCACGGTGAAGGCCGCGCTGGAAGCCGCCGACGACACCCCGGTGGTCCTCCAGGGCACCATCGTCAAGCGCATCAAGGGCGACATCTACGAGTTCCGCGATGCCACCGGCAGCATGAAGGTGGAGATCGACGACGAAGACTTCCCGCCGATGGAAATCAACGACAAGACCCGGGTCAAGCTGACCGGCGAAGTCGACCGCGACCTGGTCGGCCGCGAGATCGACGTCGAGTTCGTCGAAGTGATCAAGTAAGGCCCTGAATCGAAACGGCCCGCCTCCCGGAAGAGAGGCGGGCCGTTTCGCGTTCCGACCGGGCGAAGTTGCGGGCGGGCTTACCGGTGAACCCCTTCGAAACCCTGTAGCACGTTCACCGCGTTGATCCCGATTTCCTCCACCGCGTAGCCTCCCTCCATCACGAACAGCGTGGCCAGGCCGAGCTTGCCGATGGCTTCGCCCATGCGCAGGTAGTCGGGGCTGTCCAGGCGGAACTGGGAAATCGGGTCCTCCTTGAAGGTATCCACCCCCAGGGAAACGATCAGGACGTCCGCCGCATAGGCCTGGATCTGCCGGATCGCCGCCTGCAGCGCCTGGCTCCAGGTCGCCCAGTCGCTGCCGGCCGCCAGTGGGTAGTTGAAGTTGTAGCCGGTGCCGACGCCGTTGCCCTTCTCGTCGGCGTAGCCGAGGAAATAGGGGTATTCGAAGCGCGGATCGCCGTGGATCGAGGTGAACAGCACATCGGCGCGGTCGTAGAAGATGTCCTGGGTGCCGTTGCCATGGTGGTAGTCGACGTCGAGGATCGCCACCCGCCCGGCGCCCCGGTCGAGGAAGGCCTGGGCGGCGATGGCGGCATTGTTGAAGAAGCAATAGCCGCCCATGTAGTCGGCCGCGGCGTGGTGGCCCGGCGGGCGACAGAGCGAAAATACCGAGCGCGCGCCGTTGGCGAGTTCGGACTGGCCGCTGAGGGCGACGTTGGCCGAACTGGTGATCGCCTGCCAGGTCCCGGCGGTGATCGGCGCGCCGGCGTCGAAGGAGTAGTAGCCGAGGCGACCGTCGATGTTGTCCGGCTCCGTCTGCCGCAGGCGCCGGGTCGGCCAGGCGATCGGCAGCATGTCGTGGCTGCGGCCGGTGGCCAGCCAGTCCTGCCAGGCGTTCTGCAGGAAACGCACGAAACCCTCGCTGTGCACCCGGCGGATCGGTTCCAGGCCGAAGTCGCGCGGTGCGCGGACTTCGCCGAGGCCGACGGCCTTCACGCGGTCGAGGACCATGTCGGCGCGGCTGGGTTTTTCGAAGCAGGGGGTGAACTGGCCGCCGATCAGTTCGTGCCGGCCGTGGTGCAGGCGATGGTCGTCGCTGTAGATGGTCAGCATGTCGGGCTCCCGGGCTCAGTTCTGTTCGGAGAAGGTCACGGTCGGCGCCTTGCGGCGGAAACCGCCGGTATGCAACGCCAGGTAGGCGAGGCCGGCGGCGAACCAGGTCAGGCCGATCACCAGGGTCAGCGCCGAGAGGCTGGTCCACAGCCACAGGGTCAGGCCCAGGCCGATGGTCGGCACCAGCCCGTAGCGCAGCAGGTCGCGCGGGGCGCGGCGGCCGTCGAGCAGCAGGTAGCTGCGGATCACCGCCAGGTTCACCGCGGAGAACGCCACCAGCGCGCCGAAGCTGATCATCGAGGCCAGGGTGGTGAGATCGATGACCACCGCCAGCAGGGAAATCACCGAGACCACCAGGATCGCGATCACTGGCGTCTTGAAGCGCTCCGAGAGGCTGCCGAACACGCGCCGCGGCAGGATGCCGTCGCGGCCCATGCTGTAGAGGATGCGCGACACCGAGGCCTGCGAGGCCAGCGCCGAGCCGGCGGCGCCGGCGACGTAGGCGGCGGTGAAGAAGCTGGCGAGGAACTTGCCGCCGGCCGCCAGCATCACTTCGTTGGCCGCCGACTCGGCGTCCTGGAATACGCTGCCGGGGAACACCAGTTGGCTGAAGACCGCCAGCACGGTGAACAGCAGGCCGGCGCCGACCGTGGTGATGACGATGGCGCGCGGGATGTCGCGTTGCGGGTCGCGGGTTTCCTCGGCCAGGGTCGAGACCGCGTCGAAGCCGAGGAACGACAGGCACAGCACCGCCGCGCCGGCCATCAACGGGGCGAAGCCCGGCTGGCTGCCGTCACCGACGAAGGGCAGGCTCAGGTCCAGCGAGGGGATGCCGGCCAGGTGCTTGACCGCCATGGCGACGAACACCACGGCGAAGACGAACTGGGCGCCGACGATCACGTTGCTCATGCCGGCCACCGAGCTGATGCCGATCACGTTGAGCACGGTGACCAGGCCGATCGCCGCGAGCACGAAGACCCAGGCCGGCACCATCGGGAAGGCGATGTTGAGGAACAGGCCGATGAGCAGGTAGTTGATCATCGGCAGGAACAGGTAGTCGAGCAGCAGCGACCAGCCGGCGAGGAAGCCGACGCAGGGGCCGAAGCTGAGGCTGGTATAGGAATAGGCCGAGCCGGCGATGGGATATTTCTTCACCATGAAGCTGTAGGAAAAGGCGGTGAAGAGCATCGCCGCCAGGGTGATCAGGTAGGCGCTGGCGGTACGACCGCCGGTGATCTCGGTGACTACCCCGTAGGTGGTGAACATGGTCAGCGGAACCATGTAGACCAGCCCGAAGAAGACCAGGGCGGGAAGCCCGAGGATGCGCCGCAGGCCGGTGCCCTGGGCGCTGTGGACGTACTCGGGGCGCTTGCCGCCGATGAGGATGCCGTTGTTGCGTTCGCTGGCCATGTTCCGCTCCTCGCGAAATGCCGTATCGATCCCGCAGGCGGCCGCTTGGGCGGACCTTTCCTGCGCCGGGTGAATGGACGGGCTAGTGGAAAACCGCTGGGGTTTCCGCCGGGTCGGTGGAAATGGCAGTGACGAGAGGGCGCGTGGCGTGTGCGGGCACGGGCGTTGGGGCGTCGATAGTGTTCATGGCGTTCTCAGGAAGCGTTCTTGTTGGATTTCTAGCTCGCGGTCGCGAGGTTCCCTTGGGCTCTGCCGGCGCCGTTTCCGCGGCTCCGGGCGACCCCTCGAGGAGGGCGCGGTTCGACTCTAGCAATCCGGTTTCGCCGGGGAGAACCCTGTAGACGGTCAAAAAGGGATCGAAATGGCCAAGCTGGCTGGCCGGCCAGCGCTGGCGCGAGCTGGCCGCCAGCGCCGCGTCGATCATTTCTTAAGCTTGGTCCAGACCTTGCTGCGCAACGCCAGGGCTTTCGGCGAGCAGAGCTTGAACGGCTTCAGGCGGTCGAGCTTGTCCTGCGGGGTGTTGATCGCCGGGTCGTCGAACAGTGCTTTCTCCATGAATTTCTCCGAGCCGACGATGGCGTTGTTGTACTTGGCGAAGTTGGAGGCGGCGGCGATGTTCTCCGGGCGCATCATCCAGTCGATGAAGACGTGGGCTTCCTTGACGTTGCTGGCGTCGCGCGGAATCGCGAAGTTGTCGATGAACAGCCGGATGCCTTCCTTCGGATAGACGTATTCGAGGCTGGCGCGTTGGGCGTGGGCGCGGTGGAAGGCGCCGTTCCACTGCTGGTGCATGGCGACCTCGCCGGCGGCCATGCGCTCGATGGTGCCGTCGCTGTTGTACATGGCCAGCGCCGGCTTTTGCCTGAGCAGCAGGTCGAGGACCTTCTGCGCTTCCCTGGCGTCCTCGGTGCATTCGTCGATGCCGAGGTAGTAGGTGGCGGGAATGAACAGTTCCTCGATGGAGTTTAGAGCCACCACCTTGCCTTTCAGCTCGGCTGGTGGTTCGAAGAACGGCTTCCAGCTTTCTTCCAGCCTGCCGCCCGGCACCTTCGCCGTATCGTAGCTGTAGCCGGTGGTGCCCCAGAGATAGGGAATGCTGTAGTCGTGGCCGGGATCGAAGCCAAGGGTCCGGAAGTTTTCCTTCAGATTGCCCAGGCTCGGCAACTGGCTCTTGTCGAGCTTTTGCAGCAGCCCCTCCTTGACGAATATTTCTATGAAACTGTCCGACGGCACCACCACGTCGTAGGCGCCGCCACCGGCCTTGAGCTTGGCCAGCAGCGTCTCGTTGCTGTCGTAGGCGTCGAGGGTGGCCTTGATCCCGGTGTCCTTCTCGAACTTCTTCAGTAACTCCGGCGGGTAGTAGTCCGACCAGTTGGCGAAGTGCAGGGTGCCTTCGGCGCGAGCCTGGCCGCCCAGGGCTAGACCGGCGGCGAAGAGCAGGGTGAGCGGTGTGCGGTAGGTCATGATGGACTCCTGGCGATCTTCTGTTTTTTCTTCGTGGAGGCAGGTTCTCAGCGGCGGCGTTGGCCGAGGTAGTACGACAGGGCGACGAAGGCGATGGAAATCATGAGGATGATCGAGGAAATCGCATTGATCTTCGGGGATATGCCCATGCGGATGGAACTGAAGATGTACACCGGCAGGGTGGTTGCGCCGGCGCCGGCGACGAAATAGGTGATGACGAAATCGTCCATCGAGATGATGAACGCGAGCATCGCCCCGGACAGCACGCCGGGCATCAGCAGCGGCAGGGTGATTTTCCAGAAGGCCTTCCACGGCGAGGCGTAGAGGTCGGCGGCGGCCTCCGCCAGGCGCGGGTCCAGGCCCTCCAGGCGGGCGCGGATCGGCAGGTAGGCGAAGGGGATGCAGAACACGACGTGGGCGATGAGGATGGTGAACAACGACAGCTTCAGGCCGATGAAGGAGAAGAACATCAGGGTCGCCACCGCGGTGACGATCTCCGGCACCAGCAGCGGCAGGCCGAGAACGCCGTTCATCAGGGTCTGCCCGCGGAAGGCGCGACCGCGCATGCCCAGCGCGGCGAGGGTGGCCAGGACGGTCGAGGCCAGGGTGGCGAGGGTGGCGACGAGCAGCGAGTTCTTCGCCGCGCGGAGGATTTCCGGATCGTTGGCCACCACCGCATACCATTTCAGGCTGAAGCTCTCCCAGAGCGTCGCCGACTGGCCGCTGTTGAAGCTGAGCACTACCAGCACCAGGATCGGGATGTAGAGGAAGGCGAAGAACAGCCAGGCGGCCTGGCGCACGCCGCTGAAGGTCCAGAGTGGATTGCGGCCGTTCATGGCTGGCCTCCGCCGGCGTTGGCCCGGAAGCGCAGGTTGTAGATCAGCATCGCCAGCAGGACGAAGGCCAGCAGGGCGAACGAAAGGGCGGCGCCGAACGGCCAGTTGTGCGCGGTACCGAATTGCAGCTGGATCAGGTTGCCGATCATCAGCGCCTTACCGCCGCCGAGCAATTCCGGAATGATGTAGCTGCCCAGGGCCGGGATGAATACCAGGATGCAGCCGGCGACTATCCCCGGCATCGCCAGCGGCACGATCACCCGGCGCAGCGCTTTCCAGCGGTTGGCGCCGAGGTCGAATGCCGCCTCCACCAGGCGCCAGTCCATCTTTTCCAGGCTGCTGTAGATCGGCAGCACCATGAACGGCAGGTAGGTATAAAGGAGGCCGATGATCACCGCGTTGTCGGTATAGAGCAGCCCCAGCCCGGTGTCGGTCAGGCCGATGCCTTGCAGGCCGGCGTCCACCAGCCCGCCGTTGCGCAGCAGCAGGATCCAGGCGTAGACCCGCACCAGCAGGTTGGTCCAGAACGGCACGGTGACCAGGAACAGCAGCAGGTTGCGCCGGCGTTCCGGTTGCAACGCCAGGTACAGCGCGGTGGGGAAGCCGAGCGCCAGGCAGCCGAGGGTGGTCAGCAGCGACAGCCAGAACGAGCGCTGGAAGATGCCCAGGTAGTCGGCGTTGAACACCAGGCTGTCGTCCAGGTCGCGTTCCCAGAGGAAATTGAGGTAGGCCTCCAGGCTGTGCTGGCCCCATTTCACTCCGCCGTAGTCGCCGGATTGCTGGATCGACACGGCGAACATGATGCCCAGCGGGATCACCAGGAACAGCACCAGCATCAGCATCGCCGGGCTGCTCAGCAGCAGGCGCCGACGCAGCTGCCGGCGTTCGGCCGACTGTTGCGCGGTAGGTCGGCCGGCGGTGCTCATTCGGCAAGCACCCGGATGGCGGCGGCGGGAATCCGCACCCGCACCTTCGCCCCCGGACTGTGCGGGCAGCGTGCGCCGTCGCGGTTCTGCTGGCGCACGCGGAAGCCCGGCTGTCCGGCCACGTTCAGGTGGTAGACGGTATCGGTGCCGACATAGACGATGTTTTCCAGCACGCCTTCCAACTGGCCGTCGGCGGCCAGTTCGGTGCGCTCCGGGCGGATCGCCAAGGTCACAGCGCCGCTGCCCGGGGTCGTCGCGGCCAGCCGCTGGCCGTCCGCCAGGCGCACGCCGTCGGCGTCGGCCTGGCCCTCGAGGAAGTTGGTTTCGCCGATGAAGTCGGCGACCGCCCGGTTCAGCGGCGCCTCGTAGATGTCGCTGGGCGTGCCGACCTGCAACACCTTGCCCTTGCTCATCACCGCGATGCGGTCGGACATGGTCAGCGCTTCCTCCTGGTCGTGGGTGACGAAGATGAAGGTGATCCCGGTCTCGTGCTGCAGGCGCTTCAGCTCGATCTGCATTTCCTTGCGCAGCTTCAGGTCCAGCGCCGACAGCGACTCGTCGAGCAGCAGCACCTTGGGCCGGCTGGCCAGCGCGCGGGCCAGGGCGATGCGTTGCTGCTGGCCACCGGACAACTGGTCGGCGCGGCGCTTGCCGACCTCCGGCAGCTTCACCAGGTCGAGCATGCGGCTCACGGTGGCGTCGATCTCGCTGCGCGGGCGGCCCTGCATCTCCAGGCCGAAGCCGATGTTGTCGGCGACGCTCATGTGCGGGAACAGCGCATAACTCTGGAACACCGTGTTGACCGGGCGGCGGAACGGCGGCAGGCCTTCCATGTGTTCGCCATAGAGGCGGATGCTGCCGGAACTGGGCTGTTCGAAGCCGGCGATGAGGCGGAGGAGGGTGGTCTTGCCGCAGCCGGAAGGGCCGAGGAGGGTGAAGAATTCGTTGGCGTGGATATCCAGGGACACATCGTCAAGGGCCTTCAGGCCTTGGCCGGGGGTACCGAATTCCATGCAGATCCGCTCGATGGCTATCGCGCTGGTCATGCTGAATTCCATGCAGTCAAGCAGTTGTTATTGTTGAGGTTTTGCGGTTTCTGGGGCCCGCTTCACCTGCTGCGGTTCGATAATGACCGGGGCGCCGCGGGCGCAGAACGATAGATGCGGCCAATAAGGGATCGAACAGGCCAATCTGGTGGCGCTGGAAGAAGACTGCGGATGCTCTCTTGTCGTCTCTTTCGGACAGGAAACTCGGACCTGTCCGAGTCGCCCGGGCGGCTGGCTGACTTTAAGCTTGGCTTCAGCCTGGAGCCGTAGCTTGCGTAGGAAAGGTCGGGCGCAGCCCGTTTCCATACAGCGTACAGGCTCTATGCTATGACTATCCACGCCCAAACTCCCGAGCCGTTTTCCATGTCCCGAGCTTTCACGCCTCGCCGTCTGCTGCTGGCCGTCCTGCTGGTCGCGCTGGCCGCGCTGGTCCTTCTCGGCCAGAGCTTCCGGGTCTTCGACCGGGCCTGGTTCGCCGTCCAGGAGTGGCGTCACGCCGATGCCTGGAAAGAGCGCTCGATATGGCTGCCGGACTACCGCGTGCGGATCGAGGCGCAGCCCATCGAGGGGTTGAACGACGACGTTTCCGCGCTGACCTTCGATCCCGACCGGCGCACCCTGTTCACCGTGACCAACCAGCCGGCGCAGATCATCGAGCTGTCCTTGCAGGGCAAGGTACTGCGGACCATCCCGCTGACCGGCTTCGGCGACGCCGAGGCCATCGAGTACATCAGCCGCGGCGTCTACGTGATCACCGACGAGCGCCAGCAACGCCTGGTCAAGGTGCGCCTGGAGGACGACACGCGCTTCATCGACGCTGCCGATGCCCAGCAGCTTTCGCTGGGTATCGGCCTCAACGGCAACAAGGGTTTCGAAGGGCTAGCTTACGACGCCGAGGGCAAGCGCCTGTTCGTCGCCAAGGAGCGTGACCCGGTGCGCATCTACGAGATCCACGGTTTCCCCCACACCCAGGCGGACAAACCGTTCGCCGTGCACGTGGTGGACGACCCCGGGCGCGACAAGCGCCTGTTCGTCCGCGACCTGTCCAGCCTGCAGTTCGACGAGGGCACCGGGCACCTGCTGGCGTTGTCCGACGAGTCGCGTCTGGTAGTCGAGCTGGACACCGACGGCGAGCCGGTCAGCACCCTGTCGCTGCTGCGCGGCATGCACGGCCTGAAGCGCAGCGTGCCGCAGGCCGAGGGCGTGGCGATGGACGACCGTGGCGTGCTCTACCTGGTCAGCGAGCCGAACCTGTTCTACGTGTTCAGCAAGGACGAGCCGGCGCAGCCCTGACGCGGCATACGGGGACGGCAGGAGCGTCCCCTGGCCCGCTCAGAACTGCCAGTTCACCCCGAGCGAATAGCCCGCCTGGTTGCCTTCGCTGTGGGCGAAGCGGCTGTTGGCTTCGGCGAAGACCCCGAGCTGCTCGGTGATCGCCAGTTGCGCGCCAAGCTGGGCGCGGCCGAAATCCTTGTCCACGCCGCCCATGTCGGCGACCCGGACACGCCCGTCGCCGCGGCTGGTCAGGTCCATGTCGTCCAGGCGTCCGTCCGCCAGCTCGCGGACCCAGCGCAGGCTGGCGTAGGGTTGCAGGCGCATTCTCGCGCCCAGCGCCAGCTCGCCGCGCAGACGCCAGCCGAGACTCGCCTCCAGCGAGTCGTAGTCCTGCTTCTCGTAGCCGAGTGCGGTACGCAGGGCCTCGTCCTCGCGGAAGTCGTCGATGCGGTAGTGCATGTAGTCGAGGCCGGCCAGCGGCCCGCTCCGCAGTTCGCCGAAGCTGAAGTCATAGCCGCCTTCCAGCCGGGCGCCCCAGGACCAGGCCGAGGTGTCGCCCGACAGACGCTGGTCGAGCAGCACCGGCCCGCCGGCGGCCTGGAGGTAGACCGAACGCTTGCTGTCGTAGCGGGTATGCCCGAGGTTCAGCTCGCCGGCCAGCCATTCCGGACCGCCGTCGTTGTACAGGCCGAACAGGCCGAGCTGCCAGGTGTCGCCCTCGATGCGCCCACCATGGTCCAGCTTGTCGCGGCTGCGCTGGAAGGCCAGGCTGCCGCCGAGGGTCAGGGCCTCGCTGTAGCGGTAGTCGCCGAGCAGATGCACGCCGGCGCGCCTGGACTCCGGATTGCCAGGCATGTCGAAACCGCTGTCCGGCGAGACCTCGCCCTCCGCGCCCACCTCGCCGTCGAAGCTGCCTACCGGCCGGTTGCTGCCGAGCAGGGTCAGCCAGCGGCGGTCGTGCAGGCGGGTCAGTGCCTGATGCTGGCGCTGCAACTGGTCTTCCATCTGCCGCGCCAGGGCGCCGCCGGAGGCGGTGGAGGCCAGCAGGTCGGCGTTGGTCAGCTCCAGCACCAGGCGCGTCAGCAGGCGGGAAAAGTCGCGCATGCGTTGCTCGATGCGCTCCTGGCCGAGGGCGTTGGTCAGTACTTCCTTGTTGTCCTCGGCCGGGTCGTGCCAGGTTGAGCCGCCGGGAATCGCCGGGTTGTCGGTCTGCTCGTAGCCGTCCAGGTCGCCCAGTTCCCAGTTGGTCGCCTCGATGAACAACACCGGGATGTCCATCCCGTTGAAGCTTTCGCCGTCGCTGCAGCAGCCGGTACCCGCCGGGTATTCGGCGTTCAGGCCGGGGTTGGTGAACAACGGGATGTCCAGCTCGCGGGCGATGCGCAGGATCTGTTCGCGGTAGGCGCCGAGGGCCGGGCTGGACACGCTGTTGGAGCCGGCATGGGCGTACATCTTGTCGCCGGTGACCAGGCTGTCGAGGTTGATCATTCCCAGCAGGTTGGCGCGCTGGCTGGCGTCGAGGGACTCGACGTAGGCACGCGAACCGCGCAGGCCTTCCTCCTCGGCGCCGAAACCGACCACCTCGAGGCCGTTCTCCAGGGCGATGCCGCCGAGGTTGCGGGCGATCTCGGTGAGCACCGCCGCGCCCGAGGCGTTGTCGTCCAGGCCCTGCAGGGTCGGGCGACCGTAGTAGGTGTCGTAGTGCGCGCCGAGTACCAGGAACTTCCCGCTGCTACCGGGCGCCGAGGCGATGACGTTCTGTGAACTGCGGTTGCCGGCCCAGGTGAAGTCCTGGCGACTGGTCTGGTAGCCGAAGCCCAGGCGCGACTGCATCAGTTCGCTGGCGCCGGCGAAGCTGGCGGTGCCGCGATAGCGGCCCGGGTAGTCGGTGATCAGGCGCTCCAGGGTCTCCCCGGCGTATTCCCCGTATTCGTAGGCGTTGGCGCCCAACGACAGCGCGGCACATCCCAGGCCTACAGCGACAGCTAATGGTTTGAACACGGCACTTTCCTCTGTGTCGGTACGATGGTGCATCGAATGATGCTCGCGCCGCGGAAAGCAGGATGCGGACCGTTTCATGTCCCGGTGGCACGAAGTGACGCCTGGTCGACCTGCGGTGTCGCCAGGCTGTAAGAAGCGTCGCTCCTGGCGATGGGCGGGAAGCTTCGTGCTGGACGTAGTGTTACCGGCGATGGCCGGTACTGGGGCGTGACTTCCCGTTTCGGGGCTTGGTAACCGCGAGCAGTCGATTTACAGTGCTCGCCCTGCCGATCTCCTGGATACCCGTCGCATGAACATTTTCCGCGAAGCCCTGCTCAACCGTCGCCTGAAGAAGGCCCTGGCACGTCACGGTTGCCGCATGGCCAGCGGGGTCGAGACGCTGCGCGACGGCACGCAGGTGACGCTGGAGCCGAACGTGAAGCTGGGCAAGGCGAAGATCCATTCGCCGGCACTGGAGGTCGGCGCCTATACCGACGTGGTCAGCGGCTGCGAGTTCTTGGAGGTGGCCAGCATCGGCCGCTTCTGCTCGATCGCCACCGGGGTGGTGATCGGTCAGCCGCGCCGCTCGCATCCAATGCACTGGCTGAGCACCCACGCCTTCACCGCCAATCCGAAGCTGTTGCGCAAGCCGTTGCAGCCCGAGCGCGAAGCGACCCCGGCGCGGATCGGCCACGATGTATGGATCGGGCGCGACGCGCTGATCCTCGATGGGGTGGAGATCGGCACCGGCGCGGTGATCGGCGCGCAATCGCTGGTCAATCGCGACGTGCCGCCCTACGCGGTGGTGGCGGGTTCGCCGGCGCGGGTACTCCGCTATCGCTTCGCGCCGGAGCTGATCGAGCGACTGCTGGCGAGTCGCTGGTGGGAGTTGCCGCTGGACGTGCTCGGCGAATTGCCGCTGGACGATCCGCAGGCCTGCGTCGAGGCGCTGGAGCGTCGGCCGCCGCAGGCGCGCCAGGAGGCGCGGCGCTTGCGCATCCGGCACAAGCCGTTCGCCATCGAATGGCTGTCCTGAGGCCCGCAGCCGCCGCCGGTGTCGACGGCGGCCAGGGCTGGGTCAGCTTTCGTCGCTGAGACCGGCTTCCGGCGCTGCGCGCTTCACCGACTGCACGCCGGCTTCGGCGTTGGCCTGGCTGGCATAGAGCTGGCTCTGGCCGACGACCTGGCCATTGGTGGCCTTGAGTACGAAGTGGAACTTGCCGTTGCTGGCCGGCTTGACCTCGAAGGCACCGTCGCGCTGGGAGTTCTTGCGCACCGACTCGATGCCGCCGAGCGCCGAGTCCTTGGCCTTGTACAGTTCGCTGGTGAGAATGATCTCGCCGTTGGCGGCATGCAGGTTGAAGTGGAACTGGCCGTCTTTCGCTTTCTTCAGATGGAATTTGGCTGCCATGTCTAGCTCCTTGTTCACAGGGTGAGGCGGATCGCAACGGACCAGCCGTCTGCTGAGACACAGCGTAGCCGCTTTTGTTGCAGTGTCGCCCCGCTCCGGTCATCGGCCTGGGGCGAGCGGGCTCAGGCCTTGAGGGTCTTGACGCCGTCGGCGGTGCCGAGCAGCAGCAGGTCGGCCGGGCGGGCGGCGAACAAGCCGTTGGTGACCACGCCGACGATGGCGTTGATCTTCTCTTCCAGTTCCACCGGGCTGTCGATGCGCAGGTTGTGCACGTCGAGGATGATATTGCCGTTGTCGGTCAGCACGCCTTCGCGGTAGACCGGATCGCCGCCGAGCTTCACCAGTTGGCGGGCGACGTGGCTGCGAGCCATCGGGATGACCTCCACCGGCAGCGGGAACTGGCCGAGGATGGGCACCAGCTTGCTGGCATCGGCGATGCAGATGAAGGTCTTGGCCACCGCGGCGACGATCTTCTCGCGGGTCAGCGCGGCACCGCCGCCCTTGATCAGCTCCAGGCGCTCGTTGCTTTCGTCGGCGCCGTCGACGTAGAACTCCAGCTCGCTGACCGTGTTCAGCTCGTAGACCGGGATGCCATGCTCCTTCAGGCGCTTGGCGGTGGCCTCCGAACTGGCTACTGCGCCGTCGAACTCGGCCTTGTGGCGGGCCAGGGCATCGATGAAGAAGTTGGCGGTGGAGCCTGTGCCGACGCCGACGATGCTCTTGCTGTCGAGGTGCGGAAGAATGTGGTCGACGGCGGCCTGTGCCACTGCCTGCTTGAGCTGATCCTGGTTCATCCCGGGTGCCTGTCTGGTTGCCTGGCCGGCCGTCCCGGCGGCGCAGGCGGAGGGTGCGCGCGGCCGGGGCGGCCCGGCGGGTTTCCGGCACGTCCTGTGCCGCTGCGATACGAAGGGACGAATTATAGCGGCCTGGCGTCCTCCGGTCTTGCCCCGGATGACCGGCAGTCGCGGTGTTTTCCTGCGGCGCGCCGGTAGTCCGCCCGGCGGGCCTGGAGTAGACTCCGGGCTTCCGTGAAGTCCGCCGAACCGCCTCCGATGCTCGAACAATACGTCAAGAAGATCCTCACCTCGCGCGTCTACGACGTCGCGGTGGAAACGCCCCTGCAACCCGCCCGCCAGTTGTCCGAACGCCTCGGCAACCAGGTCCTGCTCAAGCGCGAGGACCTGCAGCCGGTGTTTTCCTTCAAGATCCGCGGCGCCTACAACAAGGTCGCGCAGCTCACCGAGGAGGAGAAGGCCCGCGGGGTGATCGCCGCCTCGGCCGGCAATCACGCCCAGGGCCTGGCCCTGGCGGCCAAGCGGCAGGGGATCAGGGCGGTCATCGTGATGCCCAAGACCACCCCCGAGATCAAGGTCCAGGCGGTGCGCGCCCACGGCGCCAAGGCGGTGCTGCACGGCGACGCCTTCCCCGAGGCGCTGGCCCACGCGCTGAAGCTGGTCGACGAGAAGGGCTACACCTTCGTCCATCCCTACGACGATCCGGACACCATCGCCGGCCAGGGCACCGTGGCCATGGAGATCCTCCGCCAGCAGCCCGGCCGCCTCGATGCGATCTTCGTCCCGGTGGGCGGTGGCGGACTGGTCGCCGGCATCGCCGCCTACGTCAAGTACCTGCGTCCGGAGATCAAGGTGATCGGCGTCGAGCCGGACGAGTCGAACTGCCTGCAGGCGGCCATGGCCGCCGGCGAGCGGGTGGTGCTGGGCCAGGTCGGGCTGTTCGCCGACGGCGTGGCGGTGGCGCAGATCGGCCAGCACACCTTCGACATCTGCAAGGACCACGTCGACGAAGTGATCACCGTCAGCACCGACGAGATCTGTGCGGCGATCAAGGACATCTACGACGACACCCGCTCGATCACCGAGCCGGCCGGCGCGCTGGCGGTGGCCGGGATCAAGAAGTACGTCGAGCGCGAGCGCGCCGAGGGGCAGACCCTGGTGGCGATCGACTCCGGCGCCAACGTCAACTTCGATCGCCTGCGGCATGTCGCCGAACGCGCCGAACTGGGCGAGCGCCGCGAAGCGATCATCGCGGTGACCATTCCCGAGCGGCCGGGCAGCTTCAAGGCCTTCTGCGAGGCGGTCGGCAAGCGCCAGATCACCGAGTTCAACTATCGCTACCACAGCGGCAGCGAGGCGCACATCTTCGTCGGCGTGCAGACCCACCCGGAGAACGACCCGCGCGAGGCGCTGGTGGCCTATCTGCGCGAGAAGGGCTTCCCGGTCCTCGACCTGACCGACAACGAACTGGCCAAGCTGCACATCCGCCATATGGTTGGCGGCCATGCAGTGAAAGTCAGCGACGAGATGGTGTTCCGCTTCGAATTCCCCGAGCGGCCCGGCGCGCTGTTCAACTTCCTCACCAAGCTCGGCGGGCGCTGGAACATCTCGATGTTCCACTACCGCAACCATGGCGCGGCCGACGGCCGGGTGGTGGCCGGGTTGCAGGTGCCGGAAGACGAGCGCCACCTGATCCCGCAGACCCTGGAGGCGATCGGCTATCCGTACTGGGACGAGACCGCCAACCCGGCCTACCAGCTGTTCCTCGGCTGACCCGCGGCGGCTCGCCGACACGGGCTGCTAAGCTTCACGGGCAGGTGATCTCCTTCCTCGGGAACTGAGCCCGCCCCCGGCCCCTCAAACGGGCCGGGAACACGGACAAGGATGCGCTGATGGAACATTTTCTCCAGATCAAGATTCTCCACGGAGTCGCCACCGTGCTGCTGTTCGGCGGCCTGCTCGGCCTGGCGTTCTACGCCTGGCGCAGCTGGCGGACGGGCGACGCGGCTCGGGTCGCGCGCGGTTTCAAGCGGGTCCGCCTGATCGGCTGGCCGCTGCTGGGGCTCAGCCTGCTGGCCCTGCCGGTCAGCGGCTGGTGGCTGGTGCACCTGGCCGGCTGGCCGTTGGGCCAGAGCTGGCTGCTGTTCGGCGCCTGCCTCTATCTGCTCGGCTGCATCTTCTGGCTGGTCCTCGCCGGCCGCCTGGCGCGGGTCCAGCACCAGGCCGGCGCCGCCGAGACGGCGGGGGCCGCGCTGGGCGAGCAGACCCTGCGCGAGATCAAGGTGGGCCTGGTCATGGCCCTGCTCGGTGCGGCCAGCTTCATCGCGGTGGCGGTACTGATGGTCAGCAAGCCGCTCTGAAACGCCAACGAAATGGACTTCACCGGCCTTCGCCGGTTCTGTAGGAACGCATGCGTATTCTGCTGGTAGGCGCGGGAGGTTTCGTCGGGCGGCACCTGCTCCCGGCGCTGCTCGCCGCCGGACACGAACTGCTCCTCACCGCGCGCCGCCCGCCGGTCGATGCGCCTGCCGGCGTACGCTGGCTGGCGCTCGACCTGGAGCGGCTTGCGGAAAGGCCGGACAGCTTCGCCTGGCCCGCCGGGGTCGACCTGCTGATCAATGCCGCCGGCACCATGAGCCTCGACGAGGCGAGCATGGCTCGCGTCCAGGACAGCGGCGCGCGAACACTCTTCGACCTCGCTGCAGCCCATGGGGCGAAGGTCCTGCAGATTTCCGCGCTGGGCGCCGGTGCGCACCCGGACGTGGCCTTCCTCGCCAGCAAGGCGGCGGCCGACCGCCACCTGCTGGAACTGGGCATCCCGGCGCTGGTGCTGCGCCCGTCCCTGCTGCTGGGGCCGGGCGGCGCCAGCAGCGCCTGGCTGGAACGCCTGTCGCCGCTACCGCTGATTCCCTTGCTGGACAATCGCGCGCGCCTGCAACCGCTGCATGTCGAGGACCTGGTCGGCGCGGTGCTGGCCTTGCTGCGCCGCTGGCCGGAGCGGGCGCAGGTGATTCCGCTGGTGGGTCCGCAGGCGCTGACCCAGGGCGAGCTGCTGGACGAGCTGCGCCGCGCCCAGGGTTGGCCGCGCGGCCGCTATGTGGTGCCGCCCGCGGCGCTTCTCGATGCGTTGGGCGGGCTTGGCCGGCGTGCTGGCTGGCGGACACTGAGTCCATCGATGCTGAAGCTGGTGCGCCACGACAACCTGGCCGACCCGGCACTCCTCGATGCGGCCTGCGGCTATCGTTGCGCGCCGCTGGCCAGTCGCCTGCTCGGCTGGCCGCAGGCGGCACGCAGCCTGGCGGCGCTGATGCGGCCGCTGATGCTGGCGGCCCTGGTGCTGATCTGGCTGGGTACCCTGGTCGCCTGCCTGGGGCCGGGTTACGGTTGGGGCCTGCGGATCCTCGGCGAGGCCGGCATCCACGGCTGGCCGGCGAGCCTGGCGGTGATCGCCGGGGCCCTGCTCGACGGTGCGCTCGGCGTCGGCCTGCTGCTCCGCCGCTGGCGCCGGCGCGCGCTGCTGGCGCAGTTCTGGCTGATGCTTGGCTACAGCCTGGCGATCAGCCTGATCCTGCCGCACTACTGGTACGACCCCTACATGGCGGTCGGCAAGAACATCGTGCTGATGGTGGCCACGCTCTGGCTGCTGGGCGACGAACCTCGAGCCAGGGAGGCCCGTGGATGAACCTTTACCTGCTGCTGAAAACCCTGCATATCCTTTCCTCGACCATTCTCTTCGGCACCGGCCTGGGGTCGGCCTACTACGCCCTGCGCGCCTGGCGCAGCGGGCAGTTGCCGGTGATCGCGGTGACCTTCCGCCACCTGGTCGCCGCCGACTGGCTGTTCATCGCCACCACAGCGGTGTTCCAGCCGCTCAGCGGCCTGGCCATGGTGCATGTCGCCGGCTGGTCGCTGGCCCAGGGCTGGTTGCTGTGGAGCCTGGGCCTCTACGTGTTCGCCGGGCTCTGCTGGCTACCGGTGGTGTGGTTGCAGATCCGCGTACGCGACATGGCCGAGGCGGCCTTGCGCGAGGCGCGGCCCATCGAACCGCTGGCGTACCGCTACATGAACGCCTGGTTCATCCTCGGCTGGCCGGCCTTCATCGCCTTCATGGTCATCTTCTACCTGATGGTCAACAAGCCGGTCTGAGAGTCCCCTCGGCGCAACCAGAGCAACGCCAGGACCAGGAACGCCAGGGAGCCGCCCCAGTACAACCAGGCGAAGCCGCCGGGCCGCTCCAGCAGGAGGAAGGCCAGGGCCGGGCCCAGCGCGGCGCCGAGGTCCTGGACGATGGAATAGCGGGTCATGAAGCCGACCACGTCGCCGGCGCGGGCGACGTCGGCGGCGAGGGCGTCGGTCAGGGTGGTGAGGGCGGTGGCGACCAGCATCACCAGCAGGGCGATGGCCAGCCAGGCGAGAATGGGCAGCCTGCTGGAAAGCAGGCCGAAGCCCATTGCGCCGACCAGTAGCGCAGCCACGTAGAAGCGCCGACGCCCGCGCGGGCCATCCGACCAGGCACCGAAGCGCCCGGCCAGCCAGGGCTCCCAGGACCAGCGCAGGGCCTGGATGATCCCGGAGAGGCCGGCGGCGCTGAGCGCCAGGCCGAGCAGGCTGACCTCGGTGCCGAAGCTGCGGGCGATCAGCGCGCTCAGGGTGGCGGCGAGTACGCCCTGGATCAGGAGCGCGGTGGCGAAGCCGCTGAGGATCACCAGGCCGCGCGGAGGCGGGCGCCTGGCGACGCTGGTGGCTGCCGTTGCGGCGGAGGTCCGCGCATGTCCGGCGGGATTCTCCGGCAGGTCGAAACCCCTCGCCAGCAGCGGCAGGCCGAGCAGTGCCAGGAACGCGAAGGACAGCGCCAGCGCCGGCAGGCCGAGGACCGGCACCAGCAGCCCACCGAGCAGCATGCCGACCAGGCTGCCCAGGCGGTAGAGGCCGTTGTACAGGCCCATGGCGCGGCCGCGCTGGTGGTCGGCGGCGCAGTAGACCACCGCCGAGAGTCCGCCGATGCGGAAGAACGACCAGCCGATCCCCCACAGTCCGCGCAGCAGCACCCAGGCCAGGAAACCGCTGGCCAGGCCGTAGCCGGCGGTGCTCAGCACGCCGATGACGACCGCCAGGAGCAGGCCGGTCTTCAGTGCCAGGTGCTTGTACAGGCGGCCGATCAGCGGATTGAAGGGCAGGCGGATCAGGCGGTTGATCGACAGCAGCACGCCGACCTGCCAGAGCGCCTCCAGGCCGACCTCGTGCCAGTAGATCGGCAAGGCGATATAAAGCATCGAGTCGCCGGCCAGGCATAGCGCGGTGACCAGGGCGACGATCACGACCGGCCGCAGCGAGCCGGGAGCGGGGGCTGTGTGGGGCATCCTGGGGCCGCCGTGGCGCCGCCCGTCGGACGGCGCGCTTGTCAGTGGGTCAACGCAGGGAAATGATCGGCCAGCCGCGTTTTTCCGCCTCGGCGCGTAGGCGCGGATCGGGGTCGACGGCCACCGGCCGGCTGACCTTTTCCAGCAGCGGCAGATCGTTCAGCGAGTCGCTGTAGAAGCTGGCGCCTTCCAGGTCCAGGCCGTTCTCGTCGAGCCAGCGTTGCAGGCGCACCACCTTGCCGCCCTGGAAGCAGGGCACGTCGAAGGTCTGCCCGGTGTAGCGGCCGTCGCGCATCTCGCACTCGGTGGCGATCAGGGTCTCCACCCCGAGCCGTTCGGCGATCGGGCCGGTGACGAAGCGGTTGGTGGCGGTGATGATCACCAGCCGGTCGCCGGCGGCGCGGTGCTCGGCGAGCAGCGCCTCGCCTTTGGCCAGCACGATCGGCTCGATCACTTCCTGCATGAACTGGCGGTGCCAGGTTTCCAGCTGGGCCATCTCGGTGCGACCGAGGATCGCCTGGGTGAAGGCCTGGTAGGCAAGGACGTCGAGCTTGCCGGCGACGTAGTCGGCATAGAAGGCGTCGTTGCGCGCCTGGTATTCGGCGGCGTCGACCAGGCCGCGCTGGCACAGCCATTCGCCCCAGCTATGGTCGCTGTCGCCGGCGAGCAGGGTGTTATCGAGATCGAAAAGGGCCAGACGCACGGGGTGACTCCATCGGTTGGCGGGTGGCGGAAGGGCCGCGAGAGCCTTTTGCGAAGGCTCCCACCGGGCCTTGGGAAAGCCCCTAGCCTACCGGCTTTTGCCGGCCCTGTATCCTCCCCGCACGAGTCGCAAAGCCGCGCGTTGCCGCTATCACAAGCTTTATGGAACAATGCGGGCACATGCGATTTCGAGGATGTCCCAGCGTGATCGATTCCGATGGTTTTCGCCCGAATGTCGGCATCATTCTCGCCAACGAGGCGGGGCAGGTGCTGTGGGCGCGGCGTATCAATCAGGAAGCCTGGCAGTTCCCGCAGGGAGGCATCAATGATCGCGAAACGCCGGAAGAGGCGCTGTATCGCGAGTTGAACGAAGAAGTCGGGCTGGAGGCCGGGGACGTGCGCATCCTGGCCTGCACCCGCGGCTGGCTGCGCTACCGTTTGCCGCAGCGCCTGGTGCGGACCCACAGCCAGCCGCTGTGCATCGGCCAGAAGCAGAAATGGTTCCTGCTGCGGCTGATGTCCGACGAGGCGCGCGTGCGCATGGATATCACCAGCAAGCCCGAGTTCGACGGCTGGCGCTGGGTGAGTTACTGGTACCCCCTGGGACAGGTGGTGACCTTCAAGCGCGAGGTCTACCGCCGCGCCCTGAAGGAACTGGCCCCGCGCCTTCTGGCGCGGGACTGAACACGGAGACAAGGCCCCGAGCATGCTCAACACGCTGCGCAAGATCGTCCAGGAAGTGAACTCCGCCAAGGATCTGAAGGCGGCGCTGGGCATCATCGTGCAGCGGGTCAAGGAAGCCATGGGTACCCAGGTCTGCTCGGTGTACCTGCTCGACACCGAGACCCAGCGTTTCGTCCTGATGGCCACCGAAGGCCTCAACAAGCGTTCCATCGGCAAGGTCAGCATGGCTCCCAGCGAAGGCCTGGTCGGCCTGGTCGGCACCCGCGAGGAGCCGCTCAACCTGGAGAACGCCGCCGCCCACCCGCGCTACCGCTATTTCGCCGAGACCGGCGAGGAGCGCTACGCGTCGTTCCTCGGCGCGCCGATCATCCACCATCGGCGGGTGATGGGGGTGCTGGTGGTGCAGCAGAAGGAGCGCCGCCAGTTCGACGAAGGCGAGGAGGCCTTCCTCGTCACCATGAGCGCCCAGCTCGCCGGGGTCATCGCGCATGCCGAGGCGACCGGTTCGATCCGCGGCCTGGGCAAGCTCGGCAAGGGCATCCAGGAAGCCAAGTTCGTCGGCGTGCCCGGCGCCCCCGGGGTCGGGGTGGGCAAGGCGGTGGTGGTGTTGCCGCCGGCCGACCTGGAAGTGGTGCCGGACAAGCAGGTCGACGACATCGACGCCGAGATCGCCCTGTTCAAGCAGGCCCTGGAGGGCGTTCGCGCCGACATGCGCGCGCTGTCGAGCAAGCTCGCCAGCCAGCTGCGCAAGGAAGAACGCGCGCTGTTCGACGTCTACCTGATGATGCTCGACGATGCCTCCATCGGCAACGAGGTCAAGCGCATCATCCGTACCGGCCAGTGGGCCCAGGGCGCCCTGCGCCAGGTGGTGATGGAGCACGTGCAGCGCTTCGAGCTGATGGACGACGCCTATCTCCGCGAGCGCGCCTCCGACGTCAAGGACATAGGTCGCCGCCTGCTCGCCTACCTGCAGGAAGAACGCAAGCAGAACCTGACCTACCCGGAACAGACCATCATCGTCAGCGAGGAGCTGTCGCCGGCGATGCTCGGCGAGGTGCCGGAAGGGCGCCTGGTCGGCCTGGTCTCGGTGCTCGGCTCGGGCAACTCGCACGTGGCGATCCTCGCCCGTGCCATGGGCATCCCCACGGTGATGGGGGCGGTCGACCTGCCGTACTCCAAGGTCGACGGCATCGACCTGATCGTCGATGGCTACCACGGCGAGGTCTACACCAACCCCTCCGCCGAGCTGGTGCGCCAGTACAGCGACGTGGTCGCCGAGGAGCGCGAGCTGAGCAAGGGCCTGGCGGCCCTGCGCGAGCTGCCCTGCGAGACCCTCGACGGCCACCGCATGCCGCTCTGGGTCAACACCGGCCTGCTCGCCGATGTCGCCCGCGCCCAGGAGCGTGGCGCCGAGGGAGTGGGCCTGTACCGCACCGAAGTGCCGTTCATGATCAACGACCGCTTCCCCAGCGAGAAGGAACAGTTGGCGATCTACCGCGAGCAGCTCAGTGCCTTCCACCCGCTGCCGGTGACCATGCGCACCCTGGATATCGGCGGCGACAAGGCGCTGTCCTACTTCCCGATCAAGGAAGACAACCCGTTCCTCGGCTGGCGCGGCATCCGCGTCACCCTCGACCACCCGGAGATCTTCCTGGTCCAGACCCGCGCCATGCTCAAGGCCAGCGAAGGACTGGACAACCTGCGCATCCTGCTGCCGATGATCTCCGGCACCCACGAGCTGGAAGAGGCCCTGCACCTGATCCACCGCGCCTGGGGCGAGGTGCGCGACGAGGGCGTGGACATCGCCATGCCGCCCATCGGCATGATGGTCGAGATTCCCGCCGCCGTGTACCAGACCCGCGAGCTGGCCCGCCAGGTCGACTTCCTTTCGGTCGGTTCGAACGACCTGACCCAGTACCTGCTGGCGGTCGACCGCAACAATCCGCGGGTCGCCGACCTCTACGACTACCTGCATCCGGCCGTTCTGCATGCGTTGAAGAAGGTGGTCGACGATGCCCACCTGGAAGGCAAGCCGGTGAGCATCTGCGGCGAGATGGCCGGCGATCCCGCGGCTGCCGTGCTGCTGATGGCGATGGGCTTCGACAGCCTGTCGATGAACGCCACCAACCTGCCCAAGGTGAAGTGGCTGCTGCGCCAGATCACCCTGGACAAGGCCCGGGACCTGCTCGGCCAGTTGCTCACCTTCGACAACCCGCAGGTCATCCACAGCTCGCTGCACCTGGCGTTGCGCAACCTCGGCCTGGGTCGCGTGATCAACCCGGCGGCTACCGTCCAGCCCTGATTTCCCGCGCGCCGGACGCTTCGTCGTGCGGCGCTTACGCTTTCCCCGCAAGCGTATAGACTGCCTGCCATTCGGTAGAGGCCACTGGCCAGTCGAACGTGCGAGGGATTGCCGCAAAATGGACGAACGGGCGTCGAAGCCGCCAGGTCTTCTTCCGCTGTCACGCGAAGACCTTGAGAAAACCCTGCGATATGCCCTGGAGATCGTCAGCGACGGGATCTGGGACTGGAACATCGCGACCAACCAGGTCAGCCGCAGCGCCGGCTGGTACCTGATGCTCGGCTATCCGCCGCATAGCCTGCCGGAGAGCGTGGAGACCTGGAAGAGCATCATCCATCCCGAGGACTATCCGCGGGTGATGGCCAGCTTCCAGGCCTACCTCGACGGCGAAAGCCCGGAATACTGCGAGGAATACCGCTGCCGCACCTACAGCGGGGATTACCTGTGGATCAGCGATCGCGGGCGTTTCGTCGAGTTCGACGAGCGCGGCGAGCCGCGGCGGATGATCGGTGCGCACCACGAGATCCATCAGCGCAAGCTGGTCGAGCTGGAGTTGCAGCAGCGCAACGAGGAACTGTTCGACTGGAACCTGCGTCTCGAGGAACTGGTGGCCGAGCGCACCGAGGCGCTGCACCGGGTCAACCAGGCGCTGGCCTCGAAGATGGCCGAGGCCCAGCGCCTGAGCGAAATCGATCCGCTCACCGAGCTGTACAACCGACGCAAGTTCGAGCAGTGCCTGCACCATGAATGGATGCGCCGGCAGCGCCATGGACGCGCCACGGCACTGGTGATGATCGATGTCGATCACTTCAAGCGGATCAACGACCTGTTCGGCCACTCCACCGGTGATCGCGTGCTGGTCGCCTTCGGCCGCCTGGTTGCCAGCGAGCTGCGCGAGGTCGACGTGCTGGCGCGCTGGGGTGGCGAGGAGTTCATCCTGCTGCTCCCGGAAACCGGCCTGGAGGCCGCGGCGGCCTTGGCCGAACGCCTGCGCCAGCGGGTTCGCTCGCAGTCCTTCGAGATGGGCGAGCGGTTGACCGCCAGCTTTGGCGTCGGCGTGCTGAATGATGGCGAGACCCTCGACCTGCTGCTGTGCCGGGTGGACGACGCCCTCTATCGGGCCAAGCAGCGTCGCGATTGCGTGGCCTGTTGCTGAAGGTCAGCCTGGCGGCAGCACCAGGCTGACCTCGCCGAGCCGGGCGCCGGACGGCCCGAAGCTGCGCTCGATCATCTCCCGCGTGCCGTCGGCGTGTACCCGTACGACGCTGCTGGCGCGAGTGCCGTAGCTCGGGCTGGCGATGAACACGCTGGAGAGCAGGCGTTCCGTGGCCAGACCCACGCCGGTATCCGGCAACTGGCCGTCGGCGGCCGGCGCTGCGTCGGCCAGCAGCTCCAGCAGGGCCTGCGGATGCGGCTCGGCAAGCCGCTCGGCGAGGGCGGCGCGAGCCTTGAGCAGCTTCGGCCAGGGCGTATCGAGGGCCGCGTTGGACAGCCCGTAGATCCCCGCCGGCAGCAGGCGCGGTGGCCCTACGCGGGGGTTGTAGTGCCAGAGCTGATGGCGATCGCCAATGAGCAGGTTGAAGCCGGAATAGTCCGCGGCGCGCCCGGCGACCTGCGCCAGGTAGTCGGCCGGGTTGCCGCCGCCGCGCAGGAAGTCCGCCACCAGTTCGCCACGGGAGCGCTTGCCGAGAGCCTGCGACGGATCGCGGACGTTGGTCAGGGCGGCGAAACGGCCGGCCGGGCCGAGCCCCAGCCAGGTGCCGCCGGCCTCCAGGTCGCGTCCGGCGAATACCCCCTCGGCGTCCTCCCAGGCCGCCAGCGGCAGGCTCGGGCGGGCATAGAATTCGTCACGGTTGGCGGCGACCAGCAGCGGCAGGGCGTGCCCCGGTTGCCAGGCGAAGACGATCAGGCACATGCGCGATCCTTGGGATGGGCTGGCCGTCAGGCTAAAGGCATCCGCCATCGCCGTTCAAGCACGACGCCTGCCGCACGGCGCGCAATTCCGTTACCATGCCGGCTTTCCAACGGGGGCGTGCATGGAGTTTCTCCTCTATATCGTGCTGGGCGCCTGTGCCGGCGTGCTGGCCGGACTGTTCGGCGTCGGCGGCGGCCTGATCATCGTCCCGGCGCTGGTCTTCAGCTTCACCGCGCACGGTTTCGGCGGCGACGTCCTGACCCAGATGGCGGTCGGCACCTCCCTGGCGACCATCGTCTTCACTTCGATCAATTCCATTCTCGAACACCATCGGCGCGGCGCGGTGCGCTGGCCGGTGTTCGCCTGGATGACCCTCGGCATCCTCATCGGCAGTGCCCTCGGCGCGCTGACCGCGGCGCAGATCAAGGGGCCGCTGTTGCAGAAGATAATCGGGGTGTTCGCCATCCTGGTCGCTTTGCAGATGGTTCTCGACCTCAAGCCCAAGGGTAGCCGCGAGGTGCCCGGCAAGGGCGGCCTGACCCTGGCCGGCGCGGTGATCGGCTGGGCCTCGGCGATCTTCGGCATCGGCGGCGGTTCGCTGACCGTGCCTTTCCTCAGTTGGCGCAGCGTGCCGATGCAGCAGGCGGTGGCGACTTCCTCGGCCTGCGGCCTTCCTATCGCCATTTCCGGCGCTCTGTCGTTCATCGCGGTCGGCTGGCACAACCCGCAGTTGCCGGAGTGGAGCCTGGGCTACGTCTATCTGCCGGCGTTGGTCGGCATCGCCGCCACCAGTATGCTGTTCGCCCGCTTCGGCGCGCGCCTGGCGCATCGTTTGTCGCCGCGCGTACTCAAGCGACTGTTCGCCCTGCTGCTGTTCAGCGTGGGCATAAGTTTCCTGACCCCCGATCTCGCTTTTCTGTCGTAGGAGTTATCGATGCTGACGTATCCCCAGATCGATCCGGTTGCGCTGGCCATCGGCCCGCTGAAGATCCACTGGTACGGGCTGATGTACCTGATCGGGATCGGCGGCGCCTGGCTGCTGGCGTCGCGCCGGATGAAGCGCTTCGACCCGACCTGGACCAAGGAGCGCCTTTCCGACCTGGTCTTCTGGGTCGCCTGCGGCGTGATCCTCGGTGGCCGCCTGGGCTACGTGCTGTTCTACAACCTGGACGAGTACATCGCCAACCCGACGCTGATCTTCGAGGTCTGGAAAGGCGGCATGTCCTTCCATGGCGGCCTGCTCGGCGTGATGCTGGCGGTCTGGTGGTTCGGCAAGCGCCATGGCAAGAGCTTCTTCCAGCTGATGGACTTCATCGCCCCGCTGGTGCCCATCGGCCTGGGCGCCGGGCGCATCGGCAACTTCATCAACTCGGAACTGTGGGGCAAGGTCAGCGATGTGCCCTGGGCCATGGTCTTCCCCAACGGCGGCCCGCTGCCGCGGCATCCCTCGCAGCTGTACCAGTTCGCCCTGGAAGGCGTGGCGCTGTTCGTCATCCTCTGGCTGTTCACCCGCAAGCCACGGCCGACCGCCTCGGTCTCCGGCCTGTTCGTGCTGTGCTACGGGATCTTCCGCTTCGTCGTCGAATTCGTCCGCGTGCCGGATGCCCAGCTCGGCTACCTCGCCTGGGGTTGGCTGACCATGGGCCAGGTGCTCTGCGTACCGATGGTGCTGGCCGGCATTGCCCTGATGGTCTGGGCCTACCGCCGCGACGCGGCGCAGCCGAAGGCGGCCTGAGCCGCTTTTCCTGCCCGGGGCGGATAACGTCGCAGGCGTCATCCGCTCCGGGCAGCCGGCTTTCCGCTCCAGGGCGTGCATGGCTTGCGCCGGTCGCGCCGAACTGGCGATGCAGGCTCCGTCGCCGTAGACTTGGCCATCCTTCTGTCATCCCTCGGTGGGAGCCGCCACGTCGGCGCCGCACCGATATCGATCCGAGCCTCCGATGAAACAGTACCTCGACCTGATGCGCCACGTGCGCGAGCACGGCACCTTCAAGAGCGACCGCACCGGCACCGGCACCTATAGCGTGTTCGGCCACCAGATGCGCTTCGACCTGGCCGCGGGCTTCCCCCTGGTGACCACCAAGAAGTGCCACCTCAAGTCGATCGTCCACGAGCTGCTGTGGTTCCTCAAGGGCTCCACCAATATCGCCTACCTCAAGGAGCACGGCGTCTCGATCTGGGACGAATGGGCCGACGAGAACGGCGACCTCGGCCCGGTGTATGGCTACCAGTGGCGCTCCTGGCCGGCGCCGGACGGCCGCCACATCGACCAGATCGCCAACCTGATGGCGATGCTGAAGAAGAATCCGGACTCGCGCCGGCTGATCGTCTCCGCCTGGAACCCGGCGCTGATCGACGAGATGGCCCTGCCGCCCTGCCACGCGCTGTTCCAGTTCTACGTCGCCGACGGCAAGCTCAGCTGCCAGCTCTACCAACGTTCGGCGGACATCTTCCTCGGCGTACCCTTCAATATCGCCAGCTATGCCCTGCTGACCCTGATGGTGGCGCAGGTCGCCGGCCTGCAGCCGGGCGAGTTCATCTGGACCGGCGGCGATTGCCACCTGTACGCCAACCACCTGGAGCAGGCCGACCTGCAGCTGACCCGCGAGCCGCTGCCGTTGCCGAGCATAAAGCTGAATCCCGAGGTGAAGGATCTGTTCGACTTTCGCTTCGAGGACTTCGAGCTGGTCGGCTACGAGGCCCATCCGCACATCAAGGCACCGGTCGCGGTCTGACCCTTCGGCGGAGCCGTCGGCTCCGCTCAACCGAACAGGCGACGGTACCAGGGAAGCGCGCGCCAGTCCCGCAAAGCCCGCTCCGCATCTTCTGCGCGTTGCAGCGCCTGCTCCAGGGCCTGCTCCAGCGGTGCGACCGGATGGCTCATGGCGTGGCCATGGCAGAGCTGGAAGTCGTCCAGCAGGTTCGGCGGTAGCGCGAAGGCGCCTTCCAGGCGGGCCTGTTCCTCCGCCAGGTAATAGCCGTTAAGGCCGTCGAAGTGGACGAAACGGTAGCCCGCGGCGAGCAGCGGCGCTTTCCACTCGGGGTCGTGGTCGAATGGAGTTTCCGCGAGGATCAGCCACGGGCGCCAGCGGTTCAGGTCGAGGCCGCGGAGCACCGCGCCTTCCAGCCCTTCGACGTCGATCTTGAGGAAGTGGATCGGCCCTTCGACATGGGCCGCGCAGATCGCGTCCAGGGTGCTGACCTTCACTTCGCGCGGGGTGGCCGTGCAGCCCTCGGCCTGGCGCTGGCGGGCTAGCTCGGGGTCCAGGGTGGAGAGACCCGAGGCGGCCATCTCGTAGAGCGTGGCGCGGCCTTCGCGCTCGCCAATGGCGAGGTTCAGGTTGAGGTCTTCCGGCCGTTCCCGCTCCAGCTCGCGGTGCAGGTGGGGCAGCGGTTCGATGTTGATGCCGCGCCAGCCGCGCTCGTAGAACGCCAGGGTGACCGAGTCGATCCGCGGGTGGTTGGCGCCGACGTCGATGTAGAACCCCCTGGGGAAGAGTTTCAGGGCCCGGCAGAGTCGGACGTCTTCCAGGTTCTGCGCGTAGGAAACGAAGGGCATGGGCCTACCTCTTGGGCGATCGTCGCCCAGTCTGTCATTCCCCGCGCCCGCTCTCCAGCAATTCGGCCAGCGCGTCGATCTGTTCCTGGCGGTCGCTGCCGCCCACCCGCCTGCCGTTCAGCGACGACCACTCCGGATGCGCGCGCGCCTTGCGCAGCGCTTCCGGCAGCTTGCCTTCGCGCCACTGCTTGTCCTCCGGGGTTTCCAGGCGGATCGCCTCGACCGCCGCGTGGCCGCGCGTTTGCAGGGCTGCCAGGAGCTGCCGTTGGCGCAGCGCGAGCAAGCGCAGCACGGCGTCGTTGACGGTCAGCTCGCGGGCGCCCTTGAGCTTGCCGAGCAGGCGCGAGCCATAGTGGCCGACGGTCTGCCAGGCGCCGCCGGCGAGGGCACCGAGGGCGGCGGCGGCGCCAAGGGTGACGCCGCCCACCAGCAGGTCGATGCCGGCGCCGGCCGCGGCACCGGCCGCAACCCCGCCGCCGAGGCGGATACCGAGTTGGCGCAGGGTCTCCGGATTGAACAGATCGTCGCCCCAGCGGCCGTCGAGCAGCGGCAGGTCGGCGGCGCGGGCGTCGTCCCTGGCGAAGGCGTAGAGCCGCAGCAACGCTTCCACGCAGGCCTGCTCGCGCTTGCGCACCTGCTGGTGCAGGTCGCGGGTGGCTTCCTGCACGGCGCTTTCGCCGCCGGGCACCAGGCGCCGGCAGGCGGCGACGTCGACCAGCAATTCGGCGATCAGCCGTTGCCCGGCGCGCAGGCGCGCGGCGGCCTGGGTCTCATGGTCGGCGATCAGCCGGTCGAGTTGCGGCCGGGCGCGCTCCAGCAGCAGCGCCAGGCTCTCGTAGAGGCGCCGTTCGCCGTCCAGCGGCGGCGCCACGCTGTCGAAACGCACCAGGGCGTGCAGGCCCAGGCGAGCGAGGGCGGCGCGCCACTCCTCCTCGCGATGCTGCGGGCTGGCGACAAAGTTCAGCACCGGCAGCAGCGGCCGGCCGCAGCCGGCGAGCACCGCCAGTTCGTCGCGATACTTGGCCAGCACCGGTTCGCGGGCGTCGATCACGTAGAGCCCGGCGTCGGAGGCGAGCAACTGGCGGACCACCTTGGCTTCCTGTTCGAAACGCCCGCGCGCTTCGTTGCTGTCCAGCAACCGCGCCATGCGTTCCGGGCCATCGAGACGCTCGCCGGGGCGCTCCAGGGCGTCCAGGTAGTCGAGCAGGGCGATGGCGTCTTCCAGGCCGGGCGTGTCGTAGAGTTCCAGCAGCGCTTTGCCGTCCACCGACAGCCTGGCGCCCTCGACGTGGCGGGTGGTGCTGGGGCGATGGCAGACTTCGCCGAATCCACGGTCGCGAGTCAGGGTGCGCAGCAGCGAGGTCTTGCCGGTATTGGTGTGGCCGACCACGGCCAGGATCAGCGGCTCAGTCATGGCCGGTCTCCAACCAGGCCAGCGGCGAGGTCTCGCCGTGCGGCAGTTGCAGGCGTTCCAGGGCGGCGTGCCAGTCACCCAGGCGGTCGCTGTCGAGCGCTTCGCCGGGCGGAGCCTGGAGCAGCCAGATGCGGGTGCTGGCGGCGCAGCGGGCGAGTTCGCCGAGCAGTGCCAGGGTGCCGCGGTCCGGCGAGCGACGCGGGTCGCAGGCGATGGCCAGGCGCGCCGGCGGGTAGCGGGTCAGTTGTTCGAGCAGGCGACGGCGCTGCTGGCCGTCGTCGAGGATGCCGGCGTCGGCGACGCCTTCGGCGAGCTTCGGCAGCCAGTCCGGTGCCGCGTCGCTGACGCCGAGGCGTTCGCTGGCCGGCATCAAGCGTTCGCGCAGCAGGCTGTAGCCTGGGTCGTCGAGGTCCAGGTCGAGGTGGGCCAGGCCGCGTTTCCAGCGCCACAGGCAGAGCAGACCGAGCAGCGCGCGCGGCAGGACCCCATAGACCAGCAGTACGCCTACCAGCCAGCCGGCCCAGGCGTGCCGTGCGGCTTCGCTGGCCAGGGCGGCGTCGCCGCTGGCGCGGATCAGCTCGGCGTCCGGCAACGGGAAGCCAAGCAACGCCGGCAGGGCGCCGAGCGCCTGGGTAAGGGCGATGAAGGTATCGCTGCCGAGAATGGTGGTTTCCCAGACGAAACCGTAGCGGCGGGTCGCCAGCAGGCCGAGGAGCATGGCCAGCGCGGTCAGCAGGCCGAGCAGCCAGAGCCCGTGGACCAGCGCGCCGAGGCCCCAGCGCGCCAGCCGGCGCCGGCCGAGCAGGACCAATAGCGCCGGCGCCAGGTGCGCGGCGCGGGCATCGCGCGCCAGCTTGCCGCTGAGCCACAGCCAGAGCCGGCCGAGCGCGCCCGCGGCCTCGCCGCCGGCGAGCAGGCCGAGGGCCCAGCCGAGCAGGGTCAGCAGGTGCAGGCCGAGTAGGCTGGCCAGCGCCCAGAACACGTTGACCGGGCGCTGGCCATCGCCGAGCGCGGCGAAGGCCAGTCCGGCGCCGCTGGCCAGGGCCAGCACCAGCAGCAGGGCCAGCGCCAGCCGCGAACCCTGGCGCCAGGTCCGCTGGGCGTCGAGCAGGCCCTCGCGGCGGCCCAGCCAGTGGGCGCGGGTGAGAATACGGCGCGGCAGGGAACCGCCCTGGGCCAGCGCCTGGCGAACCGCCTCGCTGTCTTCCAGCGGACCGGCCTGCTCCTCGCGCAGGCGAACGGCCTCGGTCAGCCAGAGGGCGTCGAGGCCGGGATGCGTCGTGTGACTCAAGTCACCTCCTGTGTCGATTTCCCTGCCGAGCGTGAATCGTGCCCGGCCAACGGCGTCTGATCAGCGCCAAACATAGCAAAAAGCGCCCCGGCGGCTCATGCTGGCTTGCCAGCCGGCTGGCGGCGGGGTGTGGGATTTTGACTGGTGCCGTGGCGAAAGCGTTCGGCGCCGGTAGCGAGAGGAACACTGAGATGAAGGTAGTACGCCGATACCCCCTGGCGCTGTTGCTGGGGATGGCGGGCGCGCTGGCCGACGAGTTGCCCGATGGCTCCTTGCTGCAACGCTATGGCGTGCAGGCCGACCAGTTGCCGACCCTGGCGGCGGATCCGCCGTCGCGCAAGGAGGAGAAGGAAACGCCGTCGCGCTTCCGGGTGGAGCCGGAGCAGCCCTTGGTGACCTTTGGCGTGAAGGACCACAAGGGCATGGAACCCACTGGCAACCCGTCGATCGACGCCATGCACGAGCGCGATCGGCGGATCTGCCGGAACATCAGGCGGCAGGCACTGGAGAAAGGCAAGGCACAGCCCTTCGACGGCTACATCGAGTGTCCATGAGGCCGGCGCCCGCGTACGAGCGCCGGTCGGGCTGCGTCAGCGCTGCTCGCGCAGGCGCACGGCGACGTCCGGCTGGTCGCTGAACAGGCCGTCGATGCCGGCGTCGAGGTAGGCCCTGATCTCGCCGGCCAGGTCGCCGCGCGACTGCGGGTTGCCGTCGGCGCTGCGGAACTCCGCCGGAAGGAAGCTGTTTTCCGCGCGGAAGGTGTAGGGATGCACCTTCAGCCCGGCGGCGTGGGCGTCGCCGACGAAGCGGGTCGGCTGGCCGAGGTTGCCGTTGGCATCGCGGGGAATCACGTAGCTCTTGTCCGGACCGACCCCGTAGGCGTAGCGCGCCACCTGGCGCAGGCCCTTGGCGGTGGCCATCTCGGCGTAGGTCAGGCTGCCGCCGGCAGCCTGCTGGTCGTAGGGCTGGCCGCTGCCGTAGAGCTGGACCAGGCGGATGCCGGTGAGGCGCTTGAGTTCCTTCAGGTTGTTCACCTCGAAGGACTGGATGAATACCGGCGCGCGCGGACCGAGGTAGCCGTTGCGGTGCAGGGTCTTCACCAGTGGGCGTTCCATGGCCAGGCCGAGGCGCTGGAAGTGGGTGCCGTGCTTGATCTCGGGGTACAGGCCGATGGTGCGTTGCTGGCTGATCTGCAGGCTTTTCACCAGGTCGATGATCTCCTGCAGGGTGGGGATCTCGAAGGTGCCGTCCAGGCGCGCATTGCCCGGGCGGATCGTGGGGATGCGCTCGATGGCGCGCAGGGTCTTCAGTTCGGCGAGGGTGAAGTCTTCGCTGAACCAGCCGGTGAGTTCCACTCCGTCGACTTTCTGCGTGCGCTTGCGGTCGGCGAATTCCGGGTGCTGGGCGACATCGGTGGTCAGGCCCAGCTCGTTGTCGTGGCGGGCGACTAGCTTGCCGTCGCGGGTCATCACCAGGTCCGGCTCGACGTAGTCGGCGCCCATCATCACCGCCAGGGCGTAGGCGCCCAGGGTGTGTTCCGGTACGTAACCGCTGGCGCCACGGTGGGCGATGACCAGCGGCGAGCGTTCGTCGCTGGCCGGGTGGCGAACGGAGGCCTGGCCCTGGGCCCAGTCGATGGCGCGTTGTACGTTGCCGGTGTCGGCGTGGGCGGCGCTGGCCAGGCCAGCGGCGAGCATCAGGCAGGCGGCGCCGAGGTGGCGGCGCAGGAAGGCTGGTTGCATGACGGGTCCTCGTCGGCGGTTCGGGAGTGTTCCAGTCCAGCAGATTGACGCAGCCAGGTGATACTTCTTTGCCCGTTTCGCGACATTCCCGTGACAATCGCCGCCAGCGTGACGACGTCGGCGTTTTCCCGGCCAATCCAACGAAAGGGGCGGACGGCCGGGGCAGGGTATAGGGTGACGGCGCTCGCATAACAATAAGAGGATCGGTGATGGCTTCCGCGCAACCTGCCTCCGCGTTTCCCTGCCTGTCGTTGCAACTGGCCTGCCTGTTGCTGGGCGCCTGGCTGGCCTTCGATGCCCACGGCGGCGGCCAGGCCGTGGCGCCGCCGGCCCGTGTCGAAGCGCGTGTGCCGACGACCGCTACCGATGACTGGGGACGCCAGCCGGACAGCCTGATGAGCGCCGTGCCGCCGCGCACGCTGGAGGCGAGCGTCGGCGCCCGCGGCTCGGGATCGGCGAGTTCGCGACTGTGGATCGCCGATACCGACTTCCGCCTGCACGACGACATCGGTTTCTTCATCCAGCGCATGCTGATCCGCATGGAGCCGACTCGTCCCGGCGCGCCCTTGTCGCTCGACGATCCGACGGCGATGGTGGCGCGGATCCAGGCCGGCGAGATATTCGTCAGCGACGCCACCCTGGCGACCCTGCTCAACCAGGACCTCGCCGCGTCCCGCGCGGCCGTGCGCAACCTCAGTATGAACACCCGCAAGGACGGCCAGGAAGTGCGTGGCGAGTTGTTGCGCAAGGGGCGCTGGCGGCCGCTGCGGATGCTCACCGAGATCGAGCTGAGCGGTCCGCTGGAGGTGACCCTGGTACCCCGGCGGATCTTCGTCGACGGGGTCGAGGTCACTTCGTCGCTGGCGGCGGCCTCGATCGAGATGTCCGAGGTGCTGAAGCTGAAGACCCGGCACATGGAACTGGTCGGCAACCGCATCCGCGTCGACCTCGACGGTTTGTTCCCGCCGCCGCGCCTGGACTTCCGCGTCAGTCGCCTGGCCCTGGCCGACGGCGGCATGCAACTCGCCCTCGGCGACTCCCTGGCCGACCTGCAATGGCCGGCATTACGGGCGCCGGACAGCTACATGTTCATCGAGGGCGGCGATATCAAGATGGCGCGCACCGTGCTGGTCAAGGCCTATGCCCTGTTCACCAGCCTCAGCCCGGGGCAGCCGCTGCTGTTCAATCTCTACGACTACCGGCGGCAACTGCAGAACGGCGTGATCCGCCTGCGCGAGGACGGCATGGTGCAGATCGCCGTGTCGCCGGTGAAGGCGCCGGCGCCGCTGGAGGCACGGCTGTGAGCCGGCGTCCGTGGGGCGTACTGCTTGGCTGTTGCCTGTTGGCGGCCAGCGCGGCCCAGGCCGAAAGCGCCATCGACCGGCAGCAGCGCGAACTGGCCCTGCTGCGCGAGGGCTGGTACCGGCAGGTCCCCCCGGCGCCGGTGCCGCTGCCCATGCGTACGGCCGGGCCGGCGGATTCCGGCCAGGATGGTGTCGGCATACTGCTGCGCAACGTGGACATGTACCTGCGCGGCAACATCGGTTTCCACGTGCCCGAGCTGAAGGGCTGGCTGGTGCCGAACCGGGCCGGCCAGCCGGTGGACTTCGACCGTCCGCAGGACATGCATTTCCAGGTGATGGAGGGTGAGGTGCTGCTCAGCCCGCGGCAACTGGCCAACCTGTTCAACGAGCACATCCTCGCCTACGACGGGACCATGTTGAAGGACTTCCGCATGAGCAGTGCGGCGGGACGCCTGGAGGTGGAGGGGCGGGTGCGTCCGCTCGGCGTAGGGCCCTGGCTGCCGCTGCGGCTGGGCGGCGGCGTGGAGGTGGACGCGGCCAGCGGCGCGCTGGTCTATCGGCCCGACCAGTTGAGGGTGGTCGGTCTGCCGCTGTACGGGGCGATGAGCCTGGTCGGCCTGCCGATGTCGGCGCTGGTCAGCCTCGATCGGCCGGGGGCGAGCCTGGTGGGCAGCGCCATGCGCCTGGACTACCGCAAGGTCTTCCCGCTGCTGGGCATCGACGGCCACGTACAGGAGGCCTGGCTCGACGACCAGGGGCTGCACCTGCGTTTCTCCCAGGCGCCCGGCCAGCCGTCGCCGGTGTTCAGCCCGCCGGCCGCGGCGGGCCCATCCTTCCTCTGGCTACAGTCCGGCGACCTGAAGATCTTCGAAATCCTCATCACCTACGCCCAGGTGCTGCTGAAGACCGAGACCCCGGACCAGGTGCTGACCTTCAACCTGCAGGACTACCGCAAGGTGCTGGCGACCGGCACCACCCAGGTCAACGAGGATGGCACCTTCTTCATGCAGGTGCCGCCGTATGCCAATCCCTTGTAGGCCGGCCCGCACAGTTGGCCTGGAGTCCGCCGGCGCGAGTGTTTATCCTCGCGCCTTTGTCCTTCCACGATGAGGTAACCCCATGGCACGACCGCTGGCGATGATCGCCGCCCTTGGCGAGAACCGCGCGATCGGCATCGACAACCGCCTGCCCTGGCGCCTGCCGGCCGACCTCAAGCATTTCAAGGCGATGACCCTCGGCAAGCCGGTGATCATGGGGCGCAAGACCTGGGACTCGCTGGGTCGGCCGCTGCCGGGCCGGCTAAACCTGGTGGTCAGCCGCCAGGCCGGCCTGGCACTGGAGGGTGCGGAAGTGTTCGCCAGCCTGGACGCCGCGCTGGCGCGCGCCGAGGCGTGGGCGCAGGCGGAGGACGCCGACGAACTGATGCTGATCGGCGGCGCCCAGCTCTATGCCGAGGCCTTGCCGCGCGCCGCGCGTCTCTACCTGACCCGGGTTGGCCTGGCGCCGGAGGGCGACGCCTTTTTCCCCGAGATCGATGGTGCGGCCTGGCGCCTGGCGTCGAGCATCGAACACGCCGCGGCTGACGATGCGCCTGCCTACGCCTTCGAGGTATGGGAGCGCCGCTGACGGTTCCAGGCGGGGTCAGAGGGTGATCAGCTCCGCCTCGATCTTCTTCCCCGCCACTTCCAGCACGCCGATCCCGATCGGCAAGCTGAAGCGCCGCGGCCCGGCGCTGCCCGGGTTGAGGTAGAGCACGCCGTCGCGCTCTTCCTTCAGCGGCTTGTGCGAATGTCCGGCGACCACCACGTCGATGCCTTCGGCGGCCGGGTCGAGGTCGAGTCGCTTGAGGTCGTGCAGCACATAGAGGGTCAGCCGGCCGATCTTTAGCAGCAGGCGCTCGGGGATGTCCGCCGCCCAGTCCTGGGTGTCGTTGTTGCCGCGCACCACCGAGAGCGGCGCCAGGCGTTCCAGCTCGGCGAGGATTTCCGGCTTGCCGATGTCGCCGGCATGGATCAACTGGTCGCAGCCGCGCAACCGTTCCAGCGCCTCGGGCCGGAGCAGGCCATGGGTGTCGGCGATCAGGCCGATGCGCAACGGGCGGCGGGACTGGGGCATGGGCGCGGGTCCGGGTTGCGGGACGGAAGAGGGTGGCCGACGGGCATGGCCATGCCGTCGATCATACCCAACCATTGGCCGGGTACGAAAACCCTTCGGCGAAAACCGCGACGCCACCCGGAGGTGGCGCCGCGCCTATCAGTGTCCGGCCTTCTGGACCGGGCTTTCCGGCAGGAACCAGTTCAGCAGCAGGGCGCAGATGCCGCCGGTGGCGACCCCGGACTCCAGCACGTTGCGCAGCGCCGCGGGCATGTGCGCGAGGAACTCCGGCACCTGCGAAACGCCCAGGCCGAGGGCCAGGGATACGGCGATGATCAGCAGGGCACGGCGGTCCAGCTGGATGCCGGCGAGGATGTTGATGCCCGAAGCGGCCACCGCGCCGAACATCACCATCGCCGCGCCGCCCAGTACCGGTTCCGGCACCGCCTGGATGACCCCGGCGACGCTCGGGAACAGGCCGAGCAGGACCAGCATGGCGGCGATCCACAGGCCGACGTAGCGGCTGGCCACGCCGGTGAGCTGGATCACCCCGTTGTTCTGGGCGAACACTGAGCTGGGGAAGGTATTGAAGATACCGGCGAGGAACGAGTTGGCGCCGTTGACCAGCACGCCGCCCTTGATCCGCTGCATCCACAGCGGGCCTTCCACCGGTTGCTTCGACACCTTGCTGGTGGCGGTGACGTCGCCGATGGCTTCCAGGGAGGTGACCAGGTAGATCACCAGCATCGGGATGAACAGCGGCCAGGAGAAGTCCAGGCCGAAGTGCAGCGGGGTCGGTACCTGGAACAGCTCGGCCTGGTGCATGCCGGTGAAGTCCAGGCGACCGAGGTAGCCGGCCAGCGCGTAGCCGACGGCCAGGGCGATGACGATGGCGCAACTGCGCATCCATACCACCGGGATGCGGTTGAGCACCACGATGATGCCCAGCACCACGCCGGACAGCAGCAGGTTCTCGCCGTTGGCGAAGGTGCCGTTGGACATCGCCGAGAAGCCGCCGCCCATGCTGATCAGGCCGACCTTGATCAGGGTCAGGCCGATCATCAGCACGACGATGCCGGTCACCAGCGGGGTGATCAGCCGCTTGACGAACGGCAGTATGCGCGAGATGCCCATCTCGACGAAGGAGCCGGCGATGACCACGCCGAAGATCGCCGCCATCACGCTTTCCACCGGCGTACCCTGCTTGACCATCAGCGCCCCGCCGGCGATCAGCGGGCCGACGAAGTTGAAGCTGGTGCCCTGGACGATCAACAGTCCGGCGCCGAACGGGCCGAAGCGCTTGCACTGGACGAAGGTGGCGATGCCGGAGATCACCAGCGACATCGACACGATCAGATTGGTGTCGCGCGGCGATACGCCCAGCGCCTGGCAGATCAGCAGGCCGGGGGTAACGATCGGCACGATGATCGCCAGCAGGTGCTGGAGGGCGGCGAGCAGGGCGATGGGAGCGCTGGGACGGTCGTCCAGGCCATAGACCAGGTCGTTGCGGGCGCTGGCGTCCGACGGGCTTTGCAGGGAACTCATGGTGGCGGTCCGGGGAAAAAGAGCGCGATTTTACTGGGCGAACACGGTCTCGCCCAGGCCTGGCTGCGCCGCATGTCGGCGGATAACGCCGGTGGCGTATGCGCCCTGCGGTTGGAGCGTGGGTGAGCGGTAGGGCGAATGACCGCTTGCGATTATCCGCCATTCGGCGCGCGTACGCGTGAATGAAAAAGCCCGGCGCGGGACCGGGCTTTTTTCGTCGCTGGACGATTCAGCCGTCCAGCAGCGCCTTGTTGCGTACCGCGCCCTTGTCGGCGCTGGTGGCGAGCAGGGCGTAGGCCTTGAGCGCGGTGCTGACGCGGCGGGCACGCGGCGCGGCCGGCTTCCAGCCCTTCTTGTCCTGTTCGGCGCGGCGTGCGGCGAGTTCTTCGTCGCTGACCAGCAGGTTGATCGAGCGATTGGGAATGTCGATCAGCACCTTGTCGCCGTCCTGCACCAGGCCGATGGCGCCGCCGGCGGCGGCTTCCGGGGAGGCGTGGCCGATGGACAGGCCCGAGGTGCCGCCGGAGAAGCGTCCGTCGGTGAGCAGGGCGCACTGCTTGCCCAGGCCCTTGGACTTCAGGTAGCTGGTCGGATAGAGCATTTCCTGCATGCCCGGCCCGCCCTTCGGTCCTTCGTAGCGGATGATCACGATGTCGCCGGCCTTCACCTCGTCGCCGAGGATGCCTTTCACCGCGGCGTCCTGGCTTTCGAAGATCTTCGCGCTGCCTTCGAACACGTGGATCGACTCGTCGACCCCGGCGGTCTTCACCACGCAGCCGTCGAGAGCGATGTTGCCGTAGAGCACGGCCAGCCCGCCTTCCTTGGAATAGGCATGCTCGACGCTGCGGATGCAGCCCTCGGCGCGGTCGTCGTCCAGGCTCGGCCAGCGGGTGTTCTGGCTGAACGCGGTCTGGGTCGGGATGCCCGCCGGACCGGCCTTGAAGAAGGTGTGCACGGCTTCGTCGCGGGTCTGGGTGATGTCCCACTGGGCGATGGCGTCGGCCATGCTCGGGCTGTGCACGGTGGGGACGTCGGTGTGCAGCAGGCCACCGCGGGCCAGTTCGCCGAGGATGGAGAAGATGCCGCCGGCGCGATGCACGTCTTCCATGTGGTACTTCTGGATGTTCGGCGCCACCTTGCACAGTTGCGGCACCTTGCGCGACAGGCGGTCGATGTCGCGCAGGTCGAACGGCACCTCGGCCTCCTGGGCGGCGGCCAGCAGGTGCAGGATGGTATTGGTCGAGCCGCCCATGGCGATGTCCAGGGTCATGGCGTTCTCGAAGGCCTTGAAGTTGGCGATGTTGCGCGGCAGCACGCTGTCGTCGCCTTCGCCGTAATAGCGCTGGCAGAGTTCCACGGCCAGGCGCCCGGCGCGTAGGAACAGTTGCTCGCGGTCGGCGTGGGTGGCCAGGGTCGAGCCGTTGCCCGGCAGCGACAGGCCGAGCGCCTCGGTCAGGCAGTTCATCGAGTTGGCGGTGAACATGCCGGAGCAGGAGCCGCAGGTCGGGCAGGCGCTGCGCTCGTACTCGGCGACCTTCTCGTCGGAGCAGGAGTCGTCGGCGGCCACCACCATGGCATCGACCAGGTCCAGGCCGTGGCTGGCCAGCTTGGTCTTGCCGGCTTCCATCGGCCCGCCGGAGACGAACACTACCGGGATGTTCAGGCGCAGCGCGGCCATCAGCATGCCGGGGGTGATCTTGTCGCAGTTGGAGATGCAGACGATGGCGTCGGCGCAGTGGGCGTTGACCATGTATTCCACGGAGTCGGCGATGATCTCCCGGCTCGGCAGCGAATAGAGCATGCCGTCGTGGCCCATGGCGATGCCGTCGTCGACGGCGATGGTGTTGAATTCCTTGGCCACGCCGCCGGCCTTCTCGATCTCGCGGGCGACCAGTTGGCCGAGGTCCTTCAGGTGCACGTGGCCGGGCACGAACTGGGTGAAGGAGTTGGCGATGGCGATGATCGGCTTCTTGAAGTCTTCGTCCTTCATCCCGGTGGCGCGCCAGAGGGCGCGGGCGCCGGCCATGTTGCGGCCGTGGGTGGAGGTTTTCGAGCGGTAATCGGGCATGACGATTTCCTGCGGCTAATCAGGTTCGGGTTATGACTGTATCGTGAGCGTCGAAGGAACCGGATGCAAACGGGGAATAGCCGAGTGTACGGAGTTGGCCGGGGTCTGAATGGGGTCACCATTGGCGACGGCCTGGGCTCACTGCCCGCCGGGGGATGATTGGCGAGGAATGCCCGGATTCTAAGCCCAGAGCGGGCGAATGGGGAAGGCTGGCGGTCGGCGGAGCGGCGCGTCGCGACCAGGGTTGGCCTCTTGCGCCGCCCGTCGCGCCGCGAGAGGCGGTGGCCGTAGGGCGGATGAACGCAGGCGCTCATCCGCCGGGACGGGCTCAGCCGTTGGGCAGCAGCCGGCAGGTCAGGCTCTTGATGTAGCGGGTTTCCGCGATCGCCAGGTGCACCGGATGGTCGGGGCCCTGGCCGCCGCGCTCGAGCAGCTGGATGTTGCGGTCGAGATGGCGGGCGCTGCCGATCAGGATGTTCTGCAGGTCGTCCTCGGGCAGGTGCATCGAGCAGGAGGCGCTGACCAGGATGCCGTCCTTGCTCAGCAGGCGCATGGCCTGTTCGTTGAGACGGCGGTAGGCGGCCTCGCCGTTCTTCAGGTCCTTCTTGCGCTTGATGAAGGCCGGCGGGTCGGCGATCACTACGTCGAAGCGTTCGTCGGCGGCCTTCAGCTCGCGCAGGGCCTCGAACACGTCGCCCTCGACGCAGGCGACCTTCTCCGCCACGCCGTTCAGCGCCGCGTTGCGCTCGACGCCGTCGAGGGCGAAGGCGGACGCGTCCACGCACATCACTTCGCTGGCGCCGAAGGCGGCGGCCTGGATGCCCCAGCCACCGATATAGCTGAACAGGTCGAGGACCCGCTTGCCCTGCACGTAGGGCGCCAGGCGCGCGCGGTTCATGCGGTGGTCGTAGAACCAGCCGGTCTTCTGCCCGGCCAGCACCGGCGCCTCGAACTTCACGCCGTTCTCTTCCAGGGCGACCCACTCCGGCACTTCGCCGTAGGCATTGGCCACGTAGCGCTCCAGGCCCTCGGCGTCGCGCGCGCTGGAGTCGTTCTTCCAGAGCACGGCGGCGGGCTTGAGCACCTGCAGCAGGGCGGCGAGCACCTCGTCCTTGCGCAGTTCCATGGCTGCGGACGCCAGTTGCACCACCAGCACGTCGCCAAAGCGATCGACCACCAGGCCGGGCAGCAGGTCGGAATCGCCGTAGACCAGCCGGTAGAACGGCTTGTCGAAAAGCCGCTCGCGCAGGCTGAGGGCGATGTTGATGCGATGAACCAGCAGCGATTTGTCGAGAACGTGCTTGGTATCACGGGAAATGAGGCGGCCGCAGATGAGATTGTTCGGGCTCAGCGCGACGATGCCCAGCGGCTTGCCGTTGGCCATTTCCAGCACCGCCTGGTCGCCGGCGGCGAAGGCATTCAGCGGCGTCGCGGCGACATCCACCTCGTTGCTGTAGACCCACAGGTGGCCGGCGCGCAGGCGGCGCTCGGCGTTGGCTTTGAGACGCAAGCTGGGCAGGGTCATGGGAAAGGCTCCGGCAAAAGAGCGCGATTATAGCGCAGCGACGGGATTCACCGCTGCGCGAACGCGGGCCGTTCAGCCGGCGAGGATTTCGATGAATCGACGGTTGAAGGCCGGGATGTCTTCGGGTTTGCGGCTGCTCACCAGCTTGCCGTCCACCGCTACCTCCTGGTCCACCCAGTGGCCGCCGGCGTTGTTGATGTCGTCCTTGAGCGACGGCCAACTGGTCAGGGTACGACCCTGCACCAGTCCGGCGGAGATCAGCAGCCAGGCGCCGTGGCAGATCACCGCCACCGGCTTGCTCGCCTGTTCGGCGCGGATCGCCAGTTCCTGGGCCTTGGCCAGGCTGCGGATCTGGTCGGAATTGATCACCCCGCCGGGCAGCAGCAGGGCGTCGTAGTCGTCCAGGCTGGCGTCTTCGAAGGTGCCGTCGACGCGGAAGGCCTCGGCTGGCTGGTGATGGTTCCAGCCGCGCACCTCGCCGGCCTTGTCGGAAAGAATCCTTACCGTGGCGCCGGCGTCTTCCAGGGCTTTTTTCGGACCGGTCAGTTCGACCTGTTCGAAACCGTCGGTCACCAGGGCGGCGACGACCTTGCCGTGCAGGGATTGGGTCATGGCATGTCTCCCGATATCAGAAGGGGTATTCATTCCGACCCTGGCGGCTGCGGGAAAAGTTCCATGTCCGTTGCCTGGCGCCGCTTTTCCGGTAGAAGCCCGCCCCATGGCGGGGTTCTCCGGGTAAACTGCGCGCACCGTCAACTTTCGCCTCCGTCCTCATGGTCCAAGAACTCACCGCCGAGCAGATCCGCCAGGTCCTGCAAGGCATCAGCGTGCCGCCGCAACCCCAGATCATGGTCGACCTGCAGATGGAGCAGGTCATGCCCAATCCGGACCTGAAGAACATTGCCAGGCTGATCAGCCAGGACCCGGGCCTTTCCGGGGCTCTCCTGAAACTGGTGAACTCGCCGTTCTTCGGCCTGGCCAATCGCATCACTTCGATCCAGCGCGCGGTGAACCTGCTGGGCAGTCGTTCGGTGATCAACCTGATCAACGCCCAGTCGATCAAGGGTGAGATGAGCGACGACACCATCGTCACCCTCAACCGTTTCTGGGACACCGCCCAGGACGTGGCCATGAGCTGCCTGAGCCTGGCCAAGCGGATCGGCTACGAATCGGTGGACGAAGCCTACGCTCTCGGCCTGTTCCACAATTGCGGCATCCCGCTGATGCTCAAGCGCTTCCCGCACTACATGGCGGTGCTGGAAGAGGCCTACGCCGCCGCCAGCGACGAACGCCGGGTGGTGGACACCGAGAACCGCGTGCTGAACACCAACCATGCGGTGGTCGGCTACTACACCGCGCGCTCCTGGCGCCTGCCGGAGCACGTCTGCGAGGCGATCGCCAACCACCACAACGCGTTGTCGATCTTCGGCGACGAATCGGCACGCGATACCCAACTGAAGAACCTGCTGGCGATCCTGAAGATGGCCGAACACATCTGCGGTTCGCACCGGGTCCTCGGCAACCAGCCGGAAGACCACGAATGGAACAGCATCGGTGCGCTGGTGCTGGACTACGTCGGGCTCACCGACTACGACTTCGAGAACCTCAAGGGCTCGATCCTCGAGCTGGGCGTCGGCCAGGGCAGCTACTGACTGGCCGCGCCGCGGCGCTTCCTGCTAAGGTGCCGCGGTCAACCGGATTGCTGCCGCCATGCCCGAACTACCCGAAGTCGAAACTACCCGCCGGGGCATCGCCCCCTACCTCGAAGGCCAGCGCGTCGAGCGCGTGATCGTGCGCGAGCGGCGCCTGCGCTGGCCGATTCCCGAAGACCTGGACGTGCGCCTGTCCGGACAACGCATCGTCAGCGTCGAGCGCCGCGCCAAGTACCTGCTGCTGGGCGCCGAGTCCGGTACGCTGATCAGCCACCTGGGCATGTCCGGCAGCCTGAGGCTGGTGGAGAGCGGCACCCCGGCCAGTCGCCACGAGCACGTCGACATCGAGCTGGCCTCGGGCATGGCCCTGCGCTACACCGATCCGCGGCGCTTCGGCGCCATGCTCTGGAGCCTGGCGCCACTGGAACACGAGTTGCTGCGCAACCTCGGCCCGGAACCGCTGACCGACGCTTTCGCCGGCCAGCGTCTGTTCGAGCTGTCGCGCGGGCGGAGCATGGCGGTCAAGCCGTTCATCATGGACAACGCGGTGGTGGTCGGGGTCGGCAACATCTACGCCAGCGAAGCGCTGTTCGCCGCCGGCATCGATCCGCGCAAGCCCGCCGGGAGCATCTCCAAGGCGCGCTACCTGCGCCTGGCGGAGGAGATCAAGCGAATCCTGGCGATCGCCATCGAGCGCGGCGGCACCACCCTGCGCGATTTCGTCGGCGGCGACGGCCAGCCCGGTTACTTCCAGCAGGAATTGTTCGTCTATGGCCGTGGCGGGGAGTTCTGCAAGGTCTGCGGCAGCACCCTGCGCGAGATCCGCCTAGGCCAGCGCGCCAGCGTGTACTGCCCGCGCTGCCAACGCTGAAGCGCCGCGCCGCGCCGCGCATACTCTACCGCCACAAGAAGGGCCGCCACGGTGAGCGGCCTGCCATAAGAAAGGTGCACGATGTCCGGCAATTACCTGCCTCGCAACACCCTGGTCGAGTCGCTCGGCCATGCCATGCTGAAACTCTCCGGCTGGAAGATCGAGGGCCAATTGCCCGCGCTCGACAAGTTCGTGGTGATTGGCGCCCACCACACCTCGAACTGGGACTTCGTGGCCTTCCTTGCCGCCAAGTTCGTCCTGCGCCTGAACGCCCGCTGGTTCGGCAAGCACACCCTGTTCAACGGCCCGCTGGGCGGCCTGATGCGGCGCTGGGGTGGCATCCCGATCCAGCGCCACCTGAAGTTGAATACCGTGGACCAGGCGATCCAGGCCTTCCGCGAGCACCGTGAGTTCATGCTGATCATCGCTCCGGAAGGCACACGCAAGAAGGTCGACCGCTGGCGCATGGGCTTCTACCACATCGCCCGTGGCGCCGGCGTACCGGTGGTGCCGGCGGCGCTGGACTACGAAAACCGGCGGATCGTCATCGGCGAACCCTTCTGGCCGACCGGCAACGAGGACGCCGACCTGTGCAGCCTGATCGGCTTCTACCGGCCGTTCATCCCGAAAAAGCCGCACTACGCATTCCTCGGCGATTGAAGGCGGTCACGCTGGCACTACCCGCAGCGCTGTTATAGTTAGGCGATATCTGCCCAACCAAAAACCAGAAAGGACCGCCTCCATGAACCTGTTTCGCACCACCGCGCTCGTGCTGGCGCTGACCACCGGGCTCTCGTCCATGCCCGCGCTGGCGGATGCCGTGCAGGAAAACGCCAGCGGCGACCCGATGTACACCGTCGAAGCGCCCCCCGCGTACGCCATGATCGGCGATCTGCTCATCGCCCGTCCCTTCCTGATCGCCGCCACGGCCGTCGGGGCGGTGGCCTTCGTGGTCAGCCTGCCGTTCACCGCGGCCAGCGGCAGCGTCGGCAAGGCCGGCCAGGCGCTGGTGGTCGATCCGGGCAAGGAAGCCTTCGTCCGTTGCCTGGGCTGCACCACCAGCGGCTATAACCACGACGAAAGCTGAGTTTCCAACGGAATGAAAAAAAGCCGGTCATCGACCGGCTTTTTGTTTTCTCGATGCATTGCAGGGGGCACGGAGATTGGGCTAAGTCTTTTCTTCCGCCACGGCAGGCGGCAGCTATAGCGCCGTATCGGCCGATGACAGATGTTCCGCACGGACCGTTCGCGGCACTTGATCGGACTCTCCGATGGTGACAGTGTCCTGCTGACCAGCAAGGTCACAAGGTCGACCAGGGGTGGCCGACCGACTCAACCAAGATAAGGATTTCGCGTATGTTCAGTCAGTGGGTGTTCCTGTCCGTCCTTGCTCTTGCCGTACCCTCGTTCGCCTGGGCGGAGGATGCGGTGTCCGACCTCGCCAGGGAGCAGTCCAAGGCCGAGCAGGGCGACAAGCGCGGCGATGAACTGTTCGCCGAATTCACCCGCCTCCGCCAGGCCGCCGAGACGGGGGAGCCGCAGGCTCTGTTCGATTTCGGCGCCTACTTCTACCAGCAACAGAACTACGCCAGCGCGCGCGAATGGTGGGGCAAGGCGGCCGCTGCGGGGATGGTCCGCGCGCAGATCCAACTGGCCATGCTCTATCGCGATGGTGACGGCGGGCCACAGGACAAGACCGAGGCGGCACGCTGGTTCCGGAAGGCCGCGGAGCAGGGGGATGCCGCCGCCCAGAATGAAATGGGCGTTCTCTACTGGAGAGGCGAAGGGGTCGACCAGGACCGGGTGAAGGCCGGGACCTGGTTCGAACGCGCGGCGGCCAGCGGTAGCGAAGACGCCGAAACCAATCTGGGATGGTTCTACCTGGACGACTCGCAAGGCGTCTATTCCGCCACTTCAGACGAGGAAGCCGCCCTGCTGGACCGTTATGCCGGCAGCCGGGAAAAGGCCTTCCAGTGGTTCTGCAAGGCTGCGACCCAGGGAGATGCCCGTGCCCAGTTCAAGGTGGGCGAGGCCTACTGGAACGGTTCCGGTGCCGGGATGAACAAGCTGCAAGCGCGGCTCTGGCTGGAAAAGGCCGCACAGCAGCAGGATGCGGATGCCATCGCCTGGTTGGAGAGCGCCGCGAACGCAGCCTGGTACACCCGCCTGGAAAACTGGATTCACGCTGCGCTGGATGGAGAGCTGTCCGGCGTCGCCGACTGCTCCGGTGCCGCCGATCGCCGGCACTCCGGCCGAGGCATGGAGGGCGCCCCGTCTGACCCGGAGGCGGTGGAAGCCAGTGCGGAGGATGCGCAGCAGGCGGTTGAAGCGGCGAGCCAGTGAGGCACGCCGCCTGGATTGCCAGCCGGACTCGTCGGCGAAATCCCTACGCGGCGCCTATCTGGGTGAGATCGTCGAACATTTTTTGAGCGCTGTCTCTCGTTTGTTCAGTGCGGCCGAGGCTGCGCTTGCGCCTCCAGGGACAGAGACGAGTAGCCGATCCCGCGCGGGTCGCTGGCGGCGTCGACGCGGCCGCTGCGCTTGTCCCAGTAGAGCACCTGCTGGTTGCCGTAGCTGCGCTCCAGGCGTTTGAGCTGATAGCCGCGCCGGCGCAGTTCGGCGGCCTCGGCATCGCTGAAGGCGCGCGGTTCGTACTCGACGACGTCCGGCTTGTACTGGTGGTGGTAGCGCGGCGCGGCGACCCATTGGCCGACCGGGCGGCCGTCGAAGTACTGCAGCATGGAGATCAGCACCATGCTCGGGATGCGGCTGCCGCCAGGGGTGCCGAAGGCGGCGAAGTCGGTCGGGCTTTCCAGGAAGCTCGGGCTCATGCTCGACAGCGGGCGCTTGCCGGCCGCCACCGCGTTCGCCTGGCTGCCGGCCAGGCCGTAGCTGTTGGCGCCCTGGGTGTCGGCGGCGAAATCGTCCATCTCGTTGTTCAGCACCACGCCGGTATCGGGAACGGTGAAGGCGGCGCCGAACGGCAGGTTCACCGAGAGGGTGGCGGCCACCGCGTTGCCCTGGGCATCGATCACCGCGAAGTGGGTGGTGTGGTCGCCTTCGCGCCAGGCCGGCGCCTCCGGCAGCGCCGAGCTGGGCGTGGCGCGGCGCGGGTCGATGCCGGCGGCAAGGCGCTTCAGGTAGTCCGGCGCCAGCAAACTGGGCAGCGGGTTGGCGACGAAGTCCGGGTCGCCGAGCAGGCCTCGATCGCGCTAGGCACGGCGCAGGACCTCCAGCACGTAATGGGCGCGCTGTACCGGCTCGGCCTTCTGCCACGGCAGCTGTTCCAGCATCTGCAGGCTCTGCGCCAGGGCGACGCCGCCGGCCGAGGGCGGCGGTGCGCTGATCAGTTCGCGGCCGTTGGCCAGCTTCACCTCCAGCGGGCGGCGTTCGATCACCCGGTAGTCGCGCAGGTCGGCCGCGCTCCAGATGCCGCCGCCGGCGCGGACCCCGGTGAGCAGCTTGTCCGCTGTCTCGCCTTCGTAGAAACCGATCCGCCCGTAGCGCCCGAGGCGTTCCAGGGTACGTGCCAACTGCGGTTGGCGGAGCAGGTTCCATTCGTCGGGGATTCCGCCCTTGTCGAGGAAGATCCGCGCGGTTTCCGGGTCCTTGCGCATCGCTTCCAGGCGCATGGCGGCGCGGTCACGGTAGATCCGGTCGACGGATACGCCATCCACCGCCAGGCGGATCGCCGGCACCAGATTGTCGGCCAGGGGCTTGCGTCCGTAGCGGCTGCTCAATTCGACCAGCGCCGCCGGCAGGCCGGGGATCGCCGCCGCCAGCGGGCCGTCGACGGACAGCCTGGGGTCGACCTTGCCATTGCGCCGGTACATGTCGGCGTAGGCGGCCTTCGGCGCGCGCTCGCGGGCGTCGAGGAAGCGATAGGTCGGCTGCGCACCGGCCTGGCGCAGAAGGAAGAATCCACCGCCGCCGAGTCCCGAGCCGTAAGGCTCGGCTACCGCCAGGGCAGCGGCGATGGCCGCCGCAGCGTCGAAGGCGTTGCCGCCATTGGCCAGGGTTTCCAGGCCGGCGACGGTCGCGGCCGGATGTGGCGTGGCGACGGCGGCCTGCTGCGGTGCGTGGGCGTCGCCGCGAAAGCTGTCGGCATGCGCCGCGAGGCTGAGCAGGGACAGGCCGCAGGCGGCGACCAGGGTACGGACGGGCAGGTTCAGGAAGGACATGGCGGCTCACTGTTCAGCGGCGTTCGCGGGACGGGGCCGCGAACGCCTCAGACTGGATTGCCAAGGATAGCCAAAAGCGCGTCGGACGGGGCGCGAACCGTCCCTGAAGGACAGGCGCCGGCGGGGATCAGGCCTTGCCGGTGATCTTCCGGTATTTCTCCATCAACTGGTCCTTGCTCTCGACATTGGCGTCGTCAAGGGGAATGCAGTCCACCGGACAGACCTGCTGGCACTGCGGCTCGTCGTAGTGGCCGACGCACTCGGTGCAGAGATTGGGATCGATCACATAGATTTCTTCGCCTTGCGAGATCGCGCCGTTCGGGCATTCGGGTTCGCAGACGTCGCAATTGATGCAATCGTCAGTGATTTTCAGGGACATCTAACAACTCCAACCGCGACGGACAGCCACGGCATCGGTAACGGGAATAGCGGAATTGTGCCGCATCGGCGCCCGCAGTGCACGCGGGACGCCGACGGGAGGCCGGCGGAGAGACGCGGATCAGCGCTTGAAACGTTCCGCCAGGGCGTCTGCCACGGCCGGATGCACGAACTTGCTGATATCCCCGCCGAGAGCGGCGATTTCCCGGACCAGCGTCGAGGAAATGAAGGAATACTTCTCCGACGGGGTGAGGAACATGCTTTCCACGTCGGGGGCGAGCTGGCGGTTCATGTTGGCCAGCTGGAACTCGTACTCGAAGTCGGAAACCGCGCGCAGGCCGCGGAGGAAGACATTCGCCTTCTGCTCCTTGACGAAGTGCGCCAGCAGGGTGGAGAAGCCCACCACCTCGACGTTCGGCAGGTGCTTGGTGACCTCCTGGGCCAGCGCAACCCGCTGTTCCAGGCTGAACAGGGGGTTCTTCTTGGGGCTGGCGGCGACCGCGATGATCACATGGTCGAAAAGCCGTGAAGCACGTTCGATCAGATCGCCGTGACCCTTGGTGATGGGATCGAAGGTGCCTGGGTACAGCACTCGGTTCATCGCTACGTCCTGGCAGGGTTTCGTAAGGGAATCGGATGGTAGCGCAGGGATGCCCGTGCGGCCAAGACGCACGGGCCATCGGCCTTTAGCCCATAGGTCTGATGGCGCCGGGCCGGCTGCCGCGGCGCGCGGCCGGCCCGGCGGCGGCGGTTCAGGCCCTGGCCAGGCGTTCGGCCAGCGCGCTGGCCAGTTGCGCGGTAAGACCGTAGACCGAGAGCTGCGGGTTGGCGCCGATGCTGGTGGGGAACAGCGAGCCGTCGTGGATCGACAGGTTCCGCAGGTGGTGATGGCGGCCGAGGCTGTCGGCCACCGCCACGGCCGGGTCTTCGCCCATGGCGCAGCCGCCCATGACGTGGGCGCTGCCCAGGCGCGTGCGGTAGATCTCCAGGCGCAGGCCGTCGATGATCCCGCGCGCCTCCTGCAGGTTCTTCGCGCTACGCGCGTCGCTGTGCACCGGCCGCACTTCCCGGGCGCCGGCGGCGAACTGGATCTCCGCCATGGTATGGAAGGCACGGCGGATACCGTCCCAGGTGTAGTCGGTCATCCGGTAGTCGAGCACTGGGGTGTCGTCGCCGCGCAGGCCGACCGAGCCCTCCGCGCTGTCCGGGTGGAAGCCGTCGCGGAGCAGGGCGAGCATCATGTTGGTATGCGGTAGCTGTTCCATGCGCAGGGCGTTGTCGCTGCCGAAGCCGCCGAGCAGCACCGAGGCCAGCGACGGTTGCAGCGGCGGCACCTCCAGTTTGTAGGACATGCGTCCGGTGACACCGTCGTCCCATTGGAAATGGTCGGAGTAGATCGACTGCGGTGCGCCGTAGAAGGGGTTGATCACCCGGTCGAACAGCCCCGCGCTGAAATTCACCGTGTGCAGGAAGGTGCGCTTGCCGACCCGCTGGCTCGGATCAGGCGCCTTCGAGCGGAGAAGAATCGCCGGGGTGTTGATGCCGCCGCCGGAGAGCACGTAGTGCCTGGCCCGGACCCTGATCCGGCGGCCGTTGGGCGCCACGCAGCGCTCATCCATGCCCAGGCATTCGAGGCCCGTCACCTTGTCGCCGTCCAGCAGCAGCCGGTTGGCGCGCGCTAGGTAGAGCAGCTCGCCACCCTTGTCGAGGGTCGCCGGGATGGTGGTGACCAGCATCGACTGCTTGGCGTTGACCGGGCAGCCCATGCCGCAGTAGCCGAGGTTCCAGCAACCGAGGACGTTGCGCGGGATGACCTTCCAGTGATAGCCGAGCTTCTCGCAGCCCAGGCGGATCACGTCGTTGTTGGCATTCGGCGGCAGCGCCCAGGGCGCCACGTGCAGGCGCTGCTCCATTTTCTCGAACCAGGGCGCCATGTCCTCCGCGCTGTGGCCCTTGACCCCGTAGACCTGGGCCCAGTGCTGCAGGGTCGGTTCCGGGGTGCGGAAGCTGCTGGTCCAGTTGATCAGGGTGGTGCCGCCCACGGCGCGGCCCTGGAGGATGGTGATGGCGCCGTCCTTGCTCATCCGGCCGATGCCTTCCTGGTACAGCTCGGGGTAGGCGTCGGCCTCCTGCATCTTGAAATCGCTGCTGGTCTTCAGCGGGCCTTCTTCCACCAGCAGCACCTTCAGGCCGGCGGCGCTGAGGATTTCCGCGGTGGTGCCGCCGCCGGCGCCGGTGCCGACCACGACCACGTCGGCCTCCAGCTCCAGGTCGTCGTCCAGGCGCGAGCCGTTGTAGGTTTTCCAGCCGCGGGCGAGGCCCTCGGCGAACAGATCGGGTACAGGCATGAATGCACTCTCAGGCTAGGCGGCTTCGGGCTCTTCGTATTGTTCCGGGGGCGGCTCAAGCGATCTTCGGCGGTCCGGGGTAGCCACAATGGGCCCACGCCTCGGGGCGGGCGTACCAGGCCATCATCGCCAGTTGCATCAGCGAACTGTGGCCCATCCGCAACAGGCCGATGAAGCTGTTTTCCCAGCGCGAAAGGAATGCCCGCACGTCGTCGCCGCTGGCGTTCTCCCAACTGCCCCAGATACCGGTGAGCGGGCCACGGGTGAGCGGCAGGGCGAGCACGTCGAAGAGTTGCTGGGTGAGCTTGAACATCTCCGGGGAGAGCCGCGCCAGGTTGTGGTCGAGGCTCTGGATCGCGCCCTCCACGGCTTTCGGCATCTGCTCGGCGGAAACCGCGCCGAGCAGCATCACCGGCAGCAGCGCACGGAGGAACGGCAGGTCGGATTCGCGGACCTTTTCCAGGCCGCTCGCCGGTTTCTCCGCCGAACAGCCGGTGAGGCTGGCGGTGACGCCCGCGGTGGCGAGGAAGGCGCCGCCGATCAGGCCGACTTTCATCAGGCTGCGTCGGGACAGGCCGGCGCTTTCAAGGGTGGTGTCGCTCATTGTTGTTATGTCACCTGCAGCGTAGGAATGAGGGGGCGCCGCACGCGCCCCGGTTCAGCGCACGAACAGCTTGTAGACGAGCTTCTGGATCGACTTGCCGTAGGGGGGGTAGATCATTCGCGCGGCGTTGAAGCGCGGCTTGCTGAACACGCCCTTGGCCTTGCTGAAGGTGAGGAAGCCTTCGTGGCCATGGTAGTGGCCCATGCCGGAGGGACCGACGCCACCGAACGGGATGTCGTCCTGGGCGACATGCAGCAGGGTGTCGTTCAGACACACACCGCCTGAGTGGGTCTCGTGCAGCACGCGCTGCTGCTGCGCCTTGTCGTAGCCGAAGTAGTACAGGGCCAGCGGTCGCGGGCGCTGGTTGACGTAGGCCAGGGCGTCTTCCAGGCGCTCGTAGGGGATCACCGGCAGCAGCGGGCCGAAGATTTCCTCCTGCATCACTTTCATGTCGTCGCTGACGTTCAGCAGCAGCGTCTGCGGCAGGCGCCGTTGCTGGCCTTCGGCGAACAGCGGGACGAGGGTCGCGCCCTTCTCGCGGGCGTCGTCGAGATAGCCCCGGAGGCGGCCGAGCTGGCGCTCGTTGATGATCGCGGTGTAGTCGGGGTTGTCCGAAAGACGCGGGAAGAAGCCCTGGACCACCTCCTTGTACTGACTGACGAATTCCTCGACGCGCCGGCTCGGTACCAGCACGTAGTCGGGCGCGACGCAGGTCTGCCCGGCGTTGAGGCTCTTGCCGAAGGCGATCCGCTCGGCGGCGTCCTTCATCGGCACGCTGTCGGAGACGATCGCCGGCGACTTGCCGCCCAGCTCCAGGGTGACCGGGGTCAGGTTCTCGGCGGCGGCGCGCATCACGTGCTTGCCGACGCTGGTGGCGCCGGTGAACAGCAGGTGGTCGAACGGCAGCTTGGAAAAGGCCACGCCGACGTCTACCTCGCCTAGCACCACGGCGACCTGGTCCTCGGGGAAGATCCGCGCCAGCAGGTCCTTGAGCAGGCGCCCGGTGGCCGGGGTCGACTCGCTCATCTTGATCATCACCCGGTTGCCGGCGGCGAGGGCCCCGGTCAGCGGGCCGATGGAGAGGAACAGCGGATAGTTCCAAGGCACGATCACCCCGACCACGCCCAGCGGCTGGTACACCACCTGGGCCGAGGCCGGCTGGAATTGCAGGCCGACCGCGCGGCGCGCGGGCTTCATCCACTTCTTCACGCGCTTGGCGGCGTAGTGGATGCCGTGCAGGCTGGGCATGATCTCGGCGAGCAGGGTCTCGTCGGCGGAGCGCGCGCTGAAGTCCCGGTCGATGGCCTCGATCAGTGCCTGCTGTTCCTTGAACAGCAGGTCGCGCAGGGCCTTCAGCCACTGCACGCGCTGCGTGGCGTCGGGCATCGGCTGCGCCAGGTAGGCGGCGCGCTGGCGGGCGAAGAGGGCTTCGAGCTGGTTGATTTCCTGCTGGCTCTGCTGCAGGTAGGCGATATCGGCGACCATGGGCTGGCTCCTCGGCGAAGCGTGGGCGGCTGCGTGGCCGCGCGTCTGTCGTTATGGCGGACCTGGTTCGGTCCGATGAATTTCGCTGCGTCGCTGGATTTCTAGAGTAAATACTCTAAAGTGTCAAACAGCATGCCTGCCAGCCCGGCGCTTGCGTACCCAACGAAAGGCGGGCCGGTCGCCGGCCGCCACCCCGGGGGCTGACCCGGGCGGCCAGCTTTGTGTACCTTCTACGCTGTCACGGCGGGGCGCGCCCCGCACTGTTACCCGAACGAGCCCGTCGTCCCCATGGCACCACGCATCAAGACCCGCGATCGCATCGCCCAGGCCAGCCTGGAACTGTTCAACGCCCAGGGCGAGCGCAGCGTCACCACCAACCATATCGCCACCCACCTGGGTATATCGCCTGGGAACCTCTACTACCACTACCCGAACAAGCAGGCGATCATCGCCGAGCTGTTCGCCGAGTACGAAAGCCACGTCGAGAGCTTCCTGCGCCTGCCCGAAGGGCGGGGTCTGACGGTGGACGACAAGACCTTCTACCTGGAAGCGCTACTGGCCGCGATGTGGCGCTACCGCTTCCTCCATCGCGACCTCGAGCACCTGCTGGAAAGCGACCCGGAGCTGGCGGCGCGCTACCGCGCCTTCGCCCAGCGTTGCCTGGTCAACGCCAAGGCGATCTACCGGGGCTTCACCGAGGCCGGCATCCTGCGGATGAACGAGACCCAGCTGGAGGCCCTGACCCTCAACGCCTGGATCATCCTCACCTCCTGGGTGCGCTTCCTCTGCACCACCCTCGATCTCGACGGCGACCTCAGCGAGGCGCAACTGCGTCGCGGCATCTACCAGGTGCTGGCGCTGGAGAGCGGGCACATCGAGGCGCAGGCCCAGGATGCGGTGGACGGGATTTCCGAGCGGCTCTACGTGCCGCTCTGATCGCGCAGGGTTTTCTCCAGCACCTGCTGGATGTGGATGCCGTGGCGGCGGAAGAAGGCTTCGGTACCGAGGGTGGCGTCGGTGAACAGGTAGGCGCCGCGGTGATCCTCGGCGAAGCGCCGCAGCAGGGCTGCGCCGACGCCGCTGCTCTGTGCGCCGGGCAGCACGGCGATTTCCGCCAGCCAGACGCGAATCGGTGTTTCTTCCTCGGCGCGCAGCAGGCCGACCAGGCGGCCGTCGCGTTCGGCCAGCAGGGAATACCCGGAATGCTGGTACAGCGTGCGTAGCTCGGCAGGCGGCATGCGCCGGTCCCAGCCGACCGCCGCGTGGATCGCCAGGATCGCCTCGCAGTCGGCGTCGTCGAGCATCGGGTTGTGCCGCAGCGTCAGTTCCATTCGCCCCCCTTTTTCCTTCAGCCTGTTCCTATTCTGCCGCCCGTCGCCGGACGCCGGCCAGCTCAGTGCTGCCGCAGGCGGGCCTCCAGCCAGTCGGGGATGCGTCGTTCCAGGTAGTAGGTGGGCTGGCGCGGAGAGCCGTCGACGAAGCCGACGTGACCGCCGCGGGCGTGCAGCTCCAGCTCGGTGCAGGGTGCCAGTTCGCTGCGATCGGGCAGGCTGCGGGCGAACACGAAGGGGTCGTCGCTGGAATGGATGATCAGGCTCGGCGTGCGGATGTCCGGCAGGTAGTAGCGGCTGGACGCGCGCCGATAGTAATCCCTGGCGTCGGCGAAGCCGTGCAGCGGCGCGGTGACCCGGCCGTCGAAGTCCCAGAAGGTGCGCATGCCCTCCAGCGGACCGAGGCGTTGCAGGGCGGCCAGGCCTTCCGCCTGGCCCTGCTCGCCGAACAGCCGCTGCTTGTCCTGCACGTAGGCCAGCATGGCCTTCATGAAGTGCGCCTGGTAGACCCGGGAAAAGCCCAGGCCGATGCGGTCGGCGCACTCGTCCAGGCGGAACGGCACCGACACCGCGACGCCGCCGAGCAGCGGGCAGTCCCCAGCGGTTTCGCCCAGGTACTTGAGCAGCACGTTGCCGCCCAGCGAATAGCCGACCGCGTACAGCGGCGCTTGCGGGCGCCTGGCGCGCAGGTGCGCGACCACCTCGGCGAGGTCGTCGCTGACCCCGGAATGGTAGCCGCGCGGCAGGCGGTTCGGCTCCCCCGAGCAACCGCGCCAGTTCAGCGCCACGCTGGCCCAGCCGCGCTCCAGCAGGGCGCGCTGCAGACCGAGGATGTAGTGCGACGAGGATGACCCGGTGAGGCCGTGCAGCGCCAGCACCAGCGGGGTCTCGGCATCGTGCGGGCCGGCCCAGTCGAGGTCGATGAAGTCGCCATCGGCCAGCCACAGGCGTTCGCGCTGCCGTTCCAGGGTCGGCCCGCGGCGGAAGAACGGGCTCCACAGGGTCTGCAGGTGCGGATTGGGCAGCCACCAGGCGGGCTGGAAGGTCGGGGACGCGGTCATGCGCAGGTCATGGGCGGTGGTGGTGTGGCCACCAGCTTACCAGCCGAACTCGTCGGCGAGGTCCTCCGCCCGCTGGCGCGAACCGAGGATCGGTTGCAGTTCGTCGACGAGCTGCTGCCGATAGCGGGGCGCGACGCTGCAGTCGTCCAGCAGGATGTCCTCGCCGGCGCCGCTCCAGACCTCGCCGAAGCAGGCCAGGCTGGCCGCCATCTGCCACAGGTCGTCGAAGCACGGCGCCGGGTCCCAGCCCCTGCCGCCATGCAGGTCGAAGAGTATGCGCCCGCTGCCGGTCTCGAGGATGAACGGGTCGGCGCCCTGGTCGGCCACCACCAGCCAGTCGTCCTGCCAGCCCGACAGGCGCTCGCCGCTGATGCCGTGCCAGCGATAGCCGGCCTGGCGCTGCCAGAGGCGGGCCAGGGACGGCAGGAAAAATGGGTTGCCGGCACTCTCCAGGGTGCAGTCGAGTGGGCCGACCTCGCGGTAGAAACGCTCCAGCTCGGCGGGCAGGGCGATATCGCCCTGCCAGTCGGCGGCGGGTTGCGCCGCGCAAGGCTCGCCAAGCGCCAGCAGGCGTTGGCGAATGCTCGCGGAAGCCGGGCTCATCCTCAGGCTCCCCGCTGCCAGAGCGCGTAATGTACGTTGCCGGCTTTCTTTTCCCGGTGCAGCCGCCAGTTTCCGGGCAGGCCGAGGGACGAGGGGACGCTCTCGCTCTCGGTATAGATCCAGGCGTCGGGGTTCAGCCAGCCGCGGGTTTCGAGCAGGCGGCAGGCGTCCTGCAGCAGGTTCTGATGGAACGGCGGGTCGAGGAACACCAGGTCGAAGGCGCTCGGAGCCTGGTTTCCCAGGTAGCGCACGGCATCGCCGAGGACCAGTTGGGCGGTGCCGCACTTGAGCGCGTCGAGGTGGTTGCGCAGGGCCGCCACCGCTTCGCCGTTGGTATCCAGGGCCAGCCCTTCGCGGGCGCCGCGCGACAACGCCTCGAGGAACAGCGCGCCGCTGCCGGCGAAGGGATCGAGCACCCGTGCGCCTTCGACATAGGGTGCCAGCCAGTTGAACAGGGTCTCGCGGACCCGGTCCGGGGTCGGTCGCAGGCCGGGCCCGTCGGGAAAGACGAAACGCCGGCTGCGCCATTCGCCACCGATGATCCGCAGCTGTCCCTGGCCGCCGTGGCGGCCGGGGGCTTTCGCAGTAGGTTTGCTCATCAATGCTCCGGAACGCCGCTGGGTTGCTGGGCCGGCTTGGCGGTGGGTGGCGGCAGGGGTTTCTGCGGCACGCTCGGGCCGGCGCTGACGATGACGAAGGCGTCGGCGTCCAGGTGCTTGGCCATGGCGGTCCTGACCTGTTCGACGCTGAGTCCCTCGACCTGCTTGAGGAAGCTTTCCAGGTAGTCCAGCGGCAGGCCGTAGAAACCGATGGCGCCGAGCTGGCCGACGATGTCGGCGTTGCTCGCGGTGGACAGCGGGAAGCTGCCGGCCAGTTCGCGCTTGGCGTCGTCCAGTTCCTTCTGGGTCGGGCCGTTGGCCAGGTAGTCGCGGACGATGTCCTGGACCAGCTTCAGCGCCCCCTCGCTGAGTTCGGCGCGGGTCTGGAAGTTGATCATGAACGGACCGCGTGCCTGCATGGCGGTGAAGCCGGAATAGATGCCGTAGGTCAGGCCGCGCTTTTCTCGCACCTGGTCCATCAGGCGGGTGCCGAAGCCGCCGCCGCCGAGGATCTGGTTGCCCAGGTAGAGCGCCGCGTAGTCGGGATCCTGGCGGTCGATGCCAAGCTGGGCGAGCATCAGGTGGGTCTGCTCGGAGGGGAAGTCGATGTGCGTCAGGCCGGGCTTGGGCGTTTCCGGCTGGACGGTCTTGGCCAGCGCCGGGCCCTGGGGCAGCGCCTTGGAGACTTCCGCGGCGATCGCTTCGGCCTCCTGCCGCGAGAGGTCGCCGACCAGCGCGATGACCACGTTGCCGGCGGCGTAGGCCTTCTTGTGGAACGCCTGCAATTGTTCGCGGCTGATCGTTGGAACGGACTTTTCGTCGCCGTCGCTGGAGTGCGCGTAGGGATGCTCGCCATAGAGGCGCTTGAACAGCTCCAGGCCGGCCAGCTTGCCGGGGTTCTGCTTCTGGTACTCGAAACCGGCCAGGACCTGGTTCTTGATGCGTGCCAGAGCGTCCTCGGGGAAGGTCGGCTGGCCGATCACCTGTTCGAACAGCTTCAGCGCCTGGGTCCGCTTGTCGGCATCGGACAGGCTGCGCAGGCCGGCCACCGCCATGTCGCGGTAGGAGCCGTTGCTGAACGAGGCGCCGAGGTCCTCGAAGCCGGCGGCGATGGCAGTGGTGTCCTTGCCCGGCACGCCTTCGTTGAGCATGGCGTTGGTCAGCATCGACAGGCCGGGGGTGCCGGCGTCCTGGCTGCTGCCGGCGGCGAAGGTCAGGCGCAGGTCGAACATCGGCAGTTCATGGGCTTCGACGAACAGTACCTTGGCACCTTCGGCGGTCTTCCATTCCTGGATGTCCAGCTTGCGATGGACCGGCGCCTGCTTGGCGACGTCCTTCAGCGACTGCAACTGGTTTTCCTCGACCGCCGCGGCATGGGCCGCCGCCGGGGTCTGGGGGGGACGCGCGACGAAATAGGCCAGCGCGGCCAGCAACGCGATGACGATCAGGCCGAGCAGGCCATAACGCAGCCCTGTGCGCTCACTCATGACGGGCCTCCTTTTCCTCGGCCTTCACAGGCAGCACTTGCGCCAGGGTCAGGCGCGACGGGGTGAAATAGGTGCGGGCGGCTTTCTGGATATCGTCCGGAGTCACTGCCTTGAGGGCCTCCAGGTCCTGGTCGATCAGCTTCCAGGACAGGCCGACGCTTTCCAGCTGGCCGATGCTGCTGGCCTGGGCGGCGATGGAGTCCTTCTCGTAGACCATCCCGGCGATCATCTGCGCGCGCACGCGCTCGATCTCCGCGGCGCTGGGCGGGTTCTGCTTGAGGTCATCGAGCTGCTTCCACAGACCGGCCTCGACCTGCTCGAGGGTCTTGCCCTTCTGCACGTTCGGCGTGGCCGAGAGGACGAACAGGCTGTCGCCGCGGTTGAACGCGTCATAGTAGGTGGAGGCGCCGGCGACCAGCTCCTCGCCGCGCTCCAGGCGTGAGGCCAGGCGGGCGCTGTAGCCGCCATCGAGCAGCGCGCCGATCAGGCGCAGGGCGTTGACTTCGCGAGGGTTCTCGCTGCTGCCCAGGCTGGGCACGTTGAAGCCCATGATCAGGTTCGGCAGCTGGGTGCGTACGTACAGCTTGAGCCGGCGCTCGCCGGGCTCGGCCAGTTCCAGCGGCTTGCGCGCCGGCGGCAGCTGGCGCCAGGGGATCTCGCCGAAGTAGCGCTTGGCGAGGGTCTTGACCTCGTCGGCGGTGACGTCGCCGACCACTACCAGGGTGGCGTTGTTCGGCGCGTACCAGGATTCGTACCAGTGGCGCAGGTCGTCGATGGTCATGCGCTGCAGGTCGGCCATCCAGCCGATGGTCGGGGTGTGGTAGCCGCTGGCCGGGTAGGCGGCGGCCTTGAAGCGCTCGAAGGCGAGGGCGTTGGGATTGTCGTCGGTGCGCAGGCGGCGCTCCTCCTTGATCACCTCGATCTCGCTCTTGAACTGGTCGGCCGGCAGGCTCAAGTGGGCCATGCGGTCGGCTTCCATCTCCAGCGCCACCGGCAGGCGGTCGCGGGCCAGGACCTGGTAATAGGCGGTGTAGTCGTCGGTGGTGAAGGCGTTCTCTTCCGCACCCAGGTCGCGCAGCACCCGCGAGGCTTCGCCCGGGCCGAGCTTGCGGCTGCCCTTGAACATCATGTGTTCGAGGGCGTGGGACAGGCCGGTGAGCCCGGGTGTCTCGTAGCTGGAGCCGATCCTGTACCAGAGCTGGGAAACCACCACCGGGGCGCGGTGGTCTTCACGCACTATGACCTTCAGGCCGTTGTCGAGGCTGAACTCGTGGGTGGGCTGGGTTTCCGCCGCCTGGGCGAAAAGCGGGAGACAAAGGCTGGCTAGGAGCAGGCCGACGCGGCGGCGAGCTGGGGTTTTCATGGTGATCTGGACCTTTCGTGCCGCCACCGGGGTCTCAGGTCACTGCGGGGCAGGACCCTTAGCCCCGTCGGGCGAGGAGATGCTAGGATACCCATCCGTTTTCCGGGCGGCCACGTCCCGTGCCGCTCCCTTGAGATACAAGCATTCATGTTTGGTTCCAACGACGACAAGAAGGCCCCGCAGGGCGGGGAAAAGAAAGGTCTGTTCGGCTGGTGGCGGAAAAAGCCGCAAGCCGGCGAGCAGCCTGCCGATCAGCCTGTCGAGCCGGTCTCCGAGACAGCGGCCGCCGAGCAGCGCGCGCCTGCCGATGACGTGGCGCAATCCCTGACAGAACAGCCAGGTCGGCAGCAGCCCTCCGCTGCCGAGCCGGCCGAGCCGGCGCCGGTTGCCGAAGCACCGCTCGCCAGTGACGAGCCAGCGTCGGCCGAGGAGCATTCGCCCCGGCCCGAGGCGCCCGTCGCGCAACCCGAGCCTATCCTGGCTGCCGAGCCCGAGCCCGTTGCGCCGCTGGCCGCCGCTCCGGCAGTCAGCGAGCCGGCGACCAGGCCGGGCTTCTTCGCCCGCCTCCGGCAGGGACTGTCCAAGACCAGCGCCAGCATCGGCGAAGGCATGGCCAGCCTGTTCCTCGGCCGCAAGGAAATCGACGACGACCTGCTCGACGACATCGAGACGCGCCTGCTGACCGCCGACGTCGGCGTCGAGGCCACCACCCTGATCGTGCAGAACCTGACCAAGCGCGTGGCGCGCAAGGAGCTGGCCGACAGCGGCGCGCTGTACAAGGCGCTGCAGGAAGAGCTGGCCAGCCTGCTGCGCCCGGTGGAGCAGCCGTTGCAGGTCGACGTCGCGCGCGAGCCCTATGTGATCCTGGTGGTCGGGGTGAACGGCGTGGGCAAGACCACCACCATCGGCAAGCTGGCGAAGAAGCTGCAACTCGAGGGCAAGAAGGTCATGCTGGCCGCCGGCGACACCTTCCGCGCCGCCGCCGTGGAGCAGTTGCAGGTCTGGGGCGAGCGCAACCGCATCCCGGTGATCGCCCAGCACACCGGCGCCGACTCCGCCTCGGTGATCTTCGACGCGGTGCAGGCCGCCAAGGCCCGCGGCATCGACGTGCTGATCGCCGATACCGCCGGACGCCTGCATACCAAGGACAACCTGATGGAGGAGCTGAAGAAGGTGCGCCGGGTGATCGGCAAGCTGGACGAGACGGCGCCCCATGAGGTCCTGCTGGTGCTCGACGCCGGCACCGGGCAGAACGCCATCAACCAGGCCAAGCAGTTCAACCTCGCGGTGGAGCTGACCGGCCTGGCCCTGACCAAACTGGACGGCACCGCCAAGGGCGGGGTGATCTTCGCCCTGGCCAAGCAGTTCGGCCTGCCGATCCGCTATATCGGTGTCGGCGAGGGGATCGACGATCTCCGTACCTTCGAGGCCGACGCCTTCGTCCAGGCACTCTTCGCAGAGCGGGAGAACGCATGATCCGCTTCGAGCAGGTCGGCAAACGCTATCCCAACGGCCACGTAGGCCTGCACGAGGTGTCCTTCCGCGTGCACCGTGGCGAGATCCTCTTCGTCACCGGCCACTCCGGCGCCGGCAAGAGCACCCTGCTGCGCCTCATCCTGGCGATGGAGCGACCGACCAGCGGCAAGCTGTTGCTCGGCGGCCAGGACCTGGGGCGCATCACTACCGCGCAGATCCCTTTCCTGCGCCGGCAGATCGGCGTGGTGTTCCAGAACCACCAACTGCTCACCGATCGTACGGTGGCGGACAACATCGCCCTGCCGCTGCAGATCCTCGGCATGCCCAAGCCGGAGATCGCCAAGCGCGTGGCCTCGGCCCTGGAGCGGGTGAACCTGAAGGAAAAGGGCGAGGCGTTGCCTTCCGACCTTTCCACCGGCCAGCAGCAGCGGGTCGGCATTGCCCGCGCCATCGTCCACCAGCCGGCCCTGCTGCTGGCGGACGAACCCACCGGCAACCTCGACCCGCGACTCGCGTCGGAAATCATGGGCGTGTTCGAGGATATCAATCGCCTGGGCACCACCGTACTGATCGCCAGCCACGACCTGGCCCTGATCGCCCGTATGCGCCATCGCATGCTGACCCTGCAGCGTGGCCGGATCATCGCTGACCGTGAGGACGAGGCCTGATGAGCGCCAACGATCTTCCCCGTGGCCCCGAAGAGGGCGCACCGGAACGCAAGACCCGCGAGAAACCGAGCCAGGAACAGACCGACTGGAGCGGCTCGTTCAGCGCCTACCTGGAAAGCCATCGCGCCAGCCTGGTGGACAGCCTGCGCCGGTTGTTCGGCCACCCGTTCGGCAGCTTCTTCACCTGCCTGGTGATGGGTATCACCCTGAGCCTGCCGATGGGCCTCTCGCTGCTGCTGAACAATGTCGAACGGCTCGGCGGCTCCTGGCAGCGCGCCGCGCAGATCTCCCTGTTCCTCGACCTGAAGACCAGCGAAAACCAGGGCCAGGACCTGCGCGAGCAGATCGAACGCCTGCCGGACGTGATCGAGGCCCAACTGATCAGCCGCGAGCAGGCGCTCAGCGAATTGCAGGAACAGTCCGGCCTGGGCGAAGCGCTCAAGGAGCTGCCGGAGAACCCGCTGCCGCCGGTGATCTCGGTCACGCCCAAGCAGATCGACCGGGCCGGCCTGGAGGCACTGCGCCAGCAGCTCGCGGAGCTGCCTCATGTGCAGCAGGCGCAGCTCGACCTGGTATGGGTCGAGCGCCTGAGCGCGATCCTCAAGCTCGGCGAACGCTTCGTCTTCGGCCTGACCATCCTGCTGGTGCTGACCCTCTTGCTGGTGGTGGGCAACACCATCCGCCTGCACATCGAAAATCGCCGTAACGAAATCGAGGTGATCAAGCTGGTCGGCGGGACGGACGGTTACGTGCGCCGGCCATTCCTGTACATGGGCGCGTTGTACGGCCTGGGCGCGGGCATCCTGTCCTGGGCGCTGCTGGCCTATTCGCTGAACTGGCTGAACGGTTCGGTGGTCAACCTTTCAGGGCTGTACGGCAGCGACTTCGGCCTGCAGGGCGTGCCGCTGGACGACGGCCTGTCGCTGACCGTGGGCGCGGTGCTGCTTGGCTGGGTCGGCGCCTGGCTGGCCGTGGCCCGCCACCTGCGCGAGCTGGCGCCGCGCTGAGGACAGGCGGATCACGACCGGCCAGCGGGTCGCTGTAAAGGAACTTATACACCCGCTTGCAGTCAGATATCCGAGTGCTACACTGCGCGAGTTTCGTGAATCGGAGGATTCGCATGACCACTTCTTTGCAACCTGTACATGCCTTGGTTCCAGGCGCAAACCTGGAAGCCTACGTGCACTCGGTGAACAGCATTCCGCTGTTGTCGCCGGAACAGGAGCGTGAACTGGCCGAACGCCTCTTCTATCAGCAAGACCTGGAAGCGGCGCGGCAGATGGTGTTGGCGCACCTGCGCTTCGTTGTTCATATCGCCAAGAGTTATTCGGGGTACGGCCTGGCCCAGGCCGACCTGATCCAGGAAGGCAACGTCGGCCTGATGAAGGCCGTGAAGCGTTTCAACCCGGAAATGGGCGTTCGCCTGGTGTCCTTCGCCGTGCACTGGATCAAGGCGGAGATCCACGAGTTCATCCTGCGCAACTGGCGGATCGTCAAGGTCGCCACCACCAAGGCGCAGCGCAAGCTGTTCTTCAACCTGCGCAGCCAGAAGAAGCGCCTGGCCTGGTTGAACAACGAGGAAGTCCATCGCGTCGCCGAGAGCCTGGGGGTCGAGCCCCGCGAAGTGCGCGAGATGGAAAGCCGCCTGACCGGCCAGGACATGGCGTTCGACCCGGCCGCCGACGCGGACGACGAGAGCGCCTACCAGTCGCCGGCGCATTACCTCGAAGACCACCGCTACGACCCGGCGCGCCAGTTGGAAGACGCCGACTGGAGCGACAGCTCCAGCGCCAACCTGCACGAGGCGCTGGAAGGCCTCGACGAGCGCAGCCGCGACATTCTCCAGCAGCGCTGGCTGTCCGAGGAGAAGGCCACGCTGCACGACCTGGCGGAAAAGTACAACGTTTCCGCCGAGCGTATCCGGCAGCTGGAAAAGAACGCCATGAGCAAGCTGAAAGGGCGGATTCTCGCCTGATCGCCGCGCCTCGCGAAAACCGCACCCCGCAAGGGTGCGGTTTTTTTCTGCCCGGAGGAATCCCATGCCGCGCAATACCCGCTGGCTGTTCTACCTGTCGCTGGCGGTCCTGACCTTCGTCGTCGGCGCCTGGCTGGTCCGTACGCCGGAACCGGCACGGCCGTTGCCGTGGCTGGCCGACTGGCAGGAGCAGGTGCTGGCGCCGTTGGCGGACAACGCCTTGACCCTGCGCCAGCTGCACGACGCGGTGGATGGCGAGTTGTGGGTGGACCCGCGCCTGGATGGCGTGCGCCTGGCCTTCCGTGGCCGCCTGCTGGGCGACGGCGGCCCCTGGCAGGTGGAAGGCGAGCTGGGCCTGAGCGCCGAGGAGCAACTGAGCCTGCAGCGGGCATCTGCGTTGCAGCCTGGCAGCGCGCCGCAGCCATTGAGCGCCGGATTGGAAGGACAGTTGGGCGACAAGCCGATCGTGGCGCTGAGCATGATTCCCGAAGGCAGGGTCGGTGCCGAGCGGCTGCTGGCCAGTCTCGGCCAGCCGCGCCTGCGCCTGCAACTGGCCCAGGGCGAGGCCTGGGTCTATCCGCAACTGGGCCTGACCGCGCACCTGCCGGACGACGACTTGCGACTGATGCTCGCGGTGCCGCGCCAGGCCCTGGAAAAACCGCCGCGTTGAGCTTTCAGCGCTCCAGGCGCAGCAGGTAGTCGTCGCCGCCCAACTGCCACATCTGCTGGCGAATCCAGGCCGCGCGCTGGCGTACGTAGGGGCCCGGCCTGGCCGCGCTCCATTTCAGCGGGCTGGGCAGCACCGCGGCGAGCTGGCTGGCCTGGGTGCGGCTCAGGCGCTCGGCGTCGAGGCCGAAGTGATAGCGTGCCGCAGCCTGCGCGCCGAAGACGCCCGGGCCCCATTCGGCGCTGTTCAGGTAGACCTCGAGAATCCGTTGCTTGGTCCAGAGCGTCTCGATCAGCAGGGTGAACCAGGCCTCCAGGCCCTTGCGCAGCCAACTGCGCCCGGACCAGAGGAAGACGTTCTTCGCCACCTGCTGGCTGAGCGTACTGGCGCCGCGGATACTGCCGCCGCGCTCGTTGTGCGCGAGGGCCTGCTGGATGGCCGGCAGGTCGAAGCCGTGGTGCTCGGCGAAGTGCTGGTCCTCGCCGGCGATCACCGCGACCTTCAGGCTGTCCGGCAACTGCTCCCAGGAGCGCCAGTCGCGCTGCAGGTCGATGGGCTGGCCGTCGACCCAGGAGCCGACCTTGCGTTCGACCATGACCATGGTCCCCGGTGGCGGCACCCAGCGCAGGACCGCGACCAGCACGACGCTGGAGGCCATGAACCAGAGCAGGTACTTGAACAGGCGGCGGAACAGGGATCGCAACATGCGCGGCTTGGCTTGGAAGAAGGGGGCGGCCATTATAGCGGGCTGGATGCTATCACCGGAGTCTTGTCCATGCTTCGTCCCTTCCTGTTGTTGGCGGCATTTTTCGGTTTCACCGGCGTGGCCCTCGGGGCGTTCGCCGCCCACGGCCTGAAGAAGCAGCTGAGCGCCGAGTACCTGGCGGTATTCCAGACCGGCGTGCACTACCAGTTGATCCATGCCCTGGCGCTGTTCGGCGTGGCGCTGCTCGCCACCCGCCTGGACGGCCGCCTGGTGAGCGCGGCGGGTGGCCTGTTCACGCTGGGCATCCTGCTGTTCTCCGGCAGCCTCTACCTGCTGACCCTCAGTGGCATCGGCAAGCTCGGCATCGTCACCCCGTTCGGCGGCGTCTCCTTCCTCGCCGGCTGGCTGTGCCTGGGGCTGGCCGCCTGGCGCCTGGGCAACGCCTGAGACCGGTTGCCTCAGGCGGCGCACTTGTCGACAAGGCGCCTTGGTCATCGGGGTGGATCGGGCTAGAATGCCGCTCCCTTTCACTTTCGTGACCGTCCAGCCATGCAGATTCAACTGAACGGCGAGCCCTTCGAGCTGCCCGACGCGCAGAGCGTCGCGGACCTGCTGGCCCGCTTGGAGCTTGGCGGCCGCCGCGTGGCCGTCGAGCTGAACCTGGATATCGTGCCGCGCAGCCAGCACGCCAGCACCGCGCTCAAGGATGGCGACCGCGTGGAGATCGTCCACGCCATCGGCGGCGGCTAGGCCTGGCCCCCGAACCCTTCCATCGGCCCCGCAAGCCTTTCCATCCAGGAGTCATCCGATGAGCCAAGCATCCAGTACCGATACCCCCTTCGTCATCGCCGGCCGTACCTATGGCTCGCGCCTGCTGGTGGGGACCGGCAAGTACAAGGACCTCGACGAGACCCGCCGGGCCATCGAGGCCTCCGGAGCGGAGATCGTCACGGTGGCGGTGCGGCGCACCAACATCGGGCAGAATCCCGACGAGCCGAACCTGCTGGATGTGATCCCGCCGGATCGCTACACCATCCTGCCGAACACCGCCGGCTGCTATGACGCGGTCGAGGCCGTGCGCACCTGCCGCCTGGCCCGCGAGCTGCTGGACGGGCACAACCTGGTCAAGCTGGAAGTCCTCGCCGACCAGAAGACCCTGTTCCCCAACGTCGTCGAGACCCTCAAGGCCGCCGAGCAACTGGTGAAGGACGGCTTCGACGTGATGGTGTACACCAGCGACGACCCGATCATCGCCCGCCAACTGGCCGAGATCGGCTGCATCGCGGTGATGCCGCTGGCCGGCCTGATCGGCTCCGGCCTGGGCATCTGCAACCCCTACAACCTGCGCATCATCCTCGAGGAAGCCAAGGTCCCGGTGCTGGTCGACGCCGGCGTGGGCACCGCTTCCGATGCAGCGATCGCCATGGAGCTGGGTTGCGAGGCGGTGCTGATGAACACCGCCATCGCCCATGCCAAGGACCCGGTGATGATGGCCGAGGCCATGAAGCACGCGATCGTCGCCGGTCGTCTCGCCTACCTGGCCGGACGCATGCCGCGCAAGCTGTATGCCAGCGCCTCGTCGCCGCTGGACGGCCTGATCGACTGATACCGACTACCTGGGGCGGGCTGTCCGCCGGATGCGGGAAGCGTCCGGCAGGCAGCCCGCCCTTCTGTCTCTAGCAAGGTTTTCTTTTCCATGAGCGATACCCCGCAATCCCCGGCCCAGGACTCCCTGGCGGAACACGACGAAGCACGGCCGATGCGCACCGTGAAGAGCTTCGTGATGCGCGCCGGGCGCATGACCGAAGGCCAGCAGCGTGGCCTCGACCTGGGCTGGCCGAAGTTCGGCCTGGAACTGAGCGATGAGGTCCAGGACTTCGACGCGATCTTCGGTCGCCAGGCGCCGCGGACTTTCGAGATCGGCTTCGGCATGGGCCATTCCACCCTGGAAATGGCCGCCGCTGCGCCTGACATCGACTTCATCGGCGTCGAGGTGCACAAGCCGGGCGTCGGCGCGCTGCTCAATGGCCTGCTGACCCAGGGCCTGGGCAACGTGCGGGTGTATAGCTGCGACGCGCTGGAAGTGCTGCGCCACTGCGTGGCCGACGCCAGCCTCGATCGGCTGCTGCTGTTCTTCCCCGATCCCTGGCACAAGAAGCGCCACCACAAGCGGCGGATCGTCCAGCCGGAATTCGCCGAACTGGTGCGGCGCAAGCTGAAGGTCGGCGGCGTGCTGCACATGGCCACCGACTGGGAGCCCTATGCCGAGCACATGCTGGACGTCATGAGCGCGGCGCCGGGCTACCGCAACCAGGCCGAAGACGGCCGCTTCGTGCCGCGCCCGCAAGAGCGTCCGGTGACCAAGTTCGAGCGGCGCGGGGAGCGCCTGGGACATGGCGTCTGGGACCTCAAGTTCGAGCGCGTCGACTGATCCACCGCACCAGCGACGTACCCCTGGCGCCGAACCGGCGCCGGGACTCCAAGCAGACCGGGAACACCCGGCGGACCTCACCTTCAAGCTGCACGTTTCCCGGCTTCGGCCGGATCCAATAATAAGAGCGGCACGGCTCGGCCGGCTGCAAAGGAGACTGCTGTGTTGAAGAAACTGGGCATCCTGTTGCTCGGGGCCGGTTGCGCCTGGGCGGCGCAGGCCAAGGTAGACGAAGTCCAGGCCGCACGCCTGGACCAGGACCTGACCCCGCTGGGGGCGGAGCGGGCCGGCAACGCCGATGGCAGCATCCCGCCCTGGACCGGCGGCATCACCCAGGCGCCGGCCGGCTACCGGCCCGGCATGCATCACCTCGACCCGTTCGCCGCCGATCGTCCGCGCCTGGTCCTCGACAGCCGCAACATGGCCGCCTACCAGGCGCTGCTGACGCCGGGCACCCAGGCCTTGCTGCAGGCCAACCCGGACTACCACCTGCGGGTCTTCCCCACCCGCCGCAGCGCATCCCTGCCGCAGCGCCTGTACGACGCTACCCGCGCCAACGCCAGCCGCGCCGAGCTGATCGCCGACGGCAACGGCGTGCAGGGCGCTGCCGCCGGCGTGCCCTTCCCCCTGCCGCAGAGCGGCCAGGAAGCGATCTGGAACCACATCATGCGCTACCGCGGCGAGCAACTGCACCTGCAGACCAACCAGGCGGCGGTGCTGGCCAACGGCAGCTACAACCTGCTCAAGCTCGACCGCTACCTGTACTTCGTCTATGGCCGCGAGGGGATGATCCCGGAGAACCTCGACAACACGTTGTTCTACTACAAGTACAAGGTGGTCGCGCCGGCGCGCCTGGCCGGTTCGGCGCTGGTGGTGCAGGAAACCCTCGACCAGGTGCTGTCGATCCGCAAGGCCTGGCGCTTCAACCGTGGCGAGCGGCGCGTGCGGCGCTTGCCGACCCTGGCCTACGACAGCCTGCAGCCGGATACCAACGGCATGGCCACGGCGGACACCGTGGATGTCTACAACGGTGCACCGGACCACTACGAGTGGGCGTTGCTCGGCAAGCGCGAGATGCTGGTGCCTTACAACAGCTACGCGGTGCACCAGAAGGGCCTCGCCTATGGCGACATACTCAAGAGCCGCTTCATCAATCCCGACCTGCTGCGCTACGAGCTGCATCGCGTCTGGGTGGTCGAGGCGACCCTGCGCAAGGGCTTCAGCCATCCCTACGCCAAGCGCCGCTTCTACCTCGACGAAGACAGCTGGCAGATCCTCGCCGCCGACATCTACGACAAGGATGGCGTGCTGACCCGGGCCCAGGAAGTCCATCCGATCAACTACTACGATGTGCCGCTGGTCTCCAGCACCCTGGAAGCGATCTACGACTTCAAGGGCGGCCGCTACTTCGTCGATGGGCTGGACAACAACGAGCCGATGTACGACTTCGGCGTGCAGGTCGGGCCGCGCGACTTCACCCCGCAGGCGCTGCGCCGGGAGGGGAACTGAGGCGGACGGCCCTCAGACGATCAGCTCGGCGCCGCGTAGCGTGCCGTCGTCGTCCAGGCGCGCCGGCGCCGGGCTGATCTGCAGGTACTTGATGCTGTCCCGCGGGATCAGCAGCAGGTCGCCGTCGACCTCGACGCTGAGATAGGGCGTGTCCAGTTGCTGGCGGATGCTGCGGGCGACCTCGGCCGGGTCGTCCTGCTGGCGCGGGAAGCGCAGCGACAGGCGCTGGCCGTCGGTGAAATGCAGATAGAGGTGCTTGATCGGTTTCATGCGGGCTCCCGGAGGCCATGACGCTCTTGGGGACGGCGCTGGCCGCCGGGAGACCGGGGGCTCAGCTGCGATCGGCGATCATGCCGATCACGAAGAACACTAGCAGGAGCACGGGCGCCAGGGTGTAGTTGTTGAAGTAGCCGAGGCCCTTGGCCAGCCAGGGGGTGACGAAGACCATCGCCAGGCCGTAGCCGACCGCGCAGATCAGCACGAACAGCAGGGTGCGGAAGACGAAGTTGAGGCTGCCGATGCGCTGCTGTACCCAGGCGTTGATCGCCGGGCCGAACAGCACCAGCAGGGTGGCCATGATGGCCAGGGAGATGTCCGACAGGTGGCTGCGGCTCCAGCGCGACAGGGTGGCGATCAGGTCCAGCGCGTAATCCATCGAGGGTTCCTTGTAACGAATCGGCGTGTCGGTCGGCGGAGTTTACCTGCCTGCCGGCACGGATGGGCGTGCATCCGTCGTCACGGCAGGAAATGTTGCAGCAGGTCGTTGAGGAACAGCTGGCCGCGTTCGCTGGGACGCAGGTGCTGCGGGTCGTCGGCGAGCAGCCCGGCGTCGCGCGCGGCGGCGCAGGCATCGGCGATCGCCGCCAGTGGCTGGCCGGTGCGCTGCGGGTAGAGCGCGGCGGGGACGCCGTCGACCAGGCGCAGCACGTTCATCATGAACTCGAATGGCAGGTCGGCCGCTTCCAGCGGGCGCTCGCCGGCCTGGAAGGCCTTTTGCGGGTTGAGGTAGTCCTTCGGCAGGCGGGTCTTCCAGGTCCGCACGATGCGTCCGTCCGGCGCGCTCAGCTTGGCGTGGGCGCCGGCGCCGATGCCGAGGAAGTCGCCGAAGCTCCAGTAGTTCAGGTTGTGCCGGGCGCGCAGGCCGTCGCGGGCGTAGGCGGAGGTCTCGTACTGGCGGTAGCCGTGCTCGTCGAGCAGGGCCTGGCCGGCTTCCTGGATGTCCCAGAGGATGTCGTCCTCGGGCAGCTCCGGCGGCTGGCTCCAGAACACCGTGTTCGGCTCCATGGTCAGTTGGTACCAGGAGAGGTGCGTGGGGGCCAGGGCGAGGGCCTGGCGCAGGTCGGCCAGGGCGTCGTCGAGGCTCTGCCCGGGCAGGCCGTGCATCAGGTCGAGGTTGAAGTTGTCGAAGCCGGCCTGGCGCGCCATGTCGGCGGCGCGCACTGCCTCGGCGCCGTCGTGGATGCGCCCCAGGGCCTGCAGCTTGTCGGCCTGGAAGCTCTGCACGCCGATGGACAGGCGATTGATGCCGAGGCGCCGGTAGTCGGCGAACTTGACCTGTTCGAAGGTGCCGGGATTGGCTTCCAGGGTGATCTCGATGCCGTCGGCGAAGCCGACCCTGCGCTCGACGCCTTCCAGTAGCCGGCCCAGGGCCTTGGCCGAGAACAGGCTGGGCGTGCCGCCGCCGAAGAAGATCGAACCCAGGCGCCGGCCGTGGACATGGCGCAGGTCTTGCTCCAGGTCGGCGAGCAGGGCGTCGACATAGGCCTCTTCGGGCAGCTCCGGGCCAGCGGCGTGGGAGTTGAAGTCGCAATACGGGCACTTGCGCACGCACCACGGGATGTGCACGTACAGGGCCAGGGGCGGGAGCTGGAACGGGGTGGCTTGGGTCACGGCGGGGCGGGGTGGAGGCGGTTTCGGGGCGCTATCGTGGCATGAGTTCGGCCAACCTCCAAGGCGGCCGGACGAAACGCCGTGCCGACGCCGCCCGGGGGCGGCGCCGGCGGTTGCGGCTCAGAGACCCAGGCGCTGCTTGAGCAGGGCCATGGCGCGGGCTCGGTGGCTGAGGCGGTTCTTCTCCTCGGGCGCCAGCTCGGCGCTGGAGCAGTCGCGTTCCGGCACCCAGAACAGCGGGTCGTAGCCGAAGCCGTGGGCGCCGCGGGCTTCGCGGAGGATGCGGCCTTCCCAGATGCCCTCGCAGAGGATCGGCAGCGGGTCGTCGGCGTGGCGCACCAGCGCCAGCACGCTGACGAACTGTGCGCCGCGCTCGGCGTCCGGGACATCCTTCATGGCCTCCAGCAGCTTGGCGTTGTTCGCCGCGTCGCCCCGGCCGGCGGCATAGCGCGCCGAGTAGATGCCCGGCGCGCCGCCGAGGAAGTCCACCGCCAGCCCGGAGTCGTCGGCCAGCGCCGGCAGGCCGGAGAGGCGTGCGGCGTTGCGTGCCTTGAGGATGGCGTTCTCGACGAAGGAAAGACCGGTTTCCTCCGGTTCCACCTGGCTGAACTCGCCGATCGAGCGCACCTTCACGCTGGCGCCGAGCATGGCCTGGAGTTCCTTGAGTTTGCCGGCATTGTGGCTGGCCAGCACCAGCTGTTCGAGCTTGATCATTCGTCCGGGAAGATTTCCTTGTTGAAACTGAAGGTTTGCGCAGGTTCGCCCTTGGCCTCGACCTTGATGGTGAAGACCAGGGTCTCGCGCTGGCTGATCGGGAATTGCGCCAGGTTGTAGATGGCGCCTTCCTCGCTGACTCGGCGGAACTCCAGGGGGATGACCTTGCCGGTCAGGTCCTTGGCCGAGCCGGTCACGGCGGCCTCCACCGGCTTGCCTTTCTCCATCGGCACCACGTTGATCACGCCCTGCGCCTTGCTGCGTACCAGGCCGACCGCGCTGGCCACGTTGGGCTGGAGGAAGCTGGAGTTGAACACGTTGTAGTGGACGTCCAGGTCGCCGAAGCGCTGCACCTGCTCGGCGAGGACCGGCAGGCTCAGGCAGAGGCCGAGGACGAAAGCGGTGAAGCGGCGCATGGTGGTTTCTCCTGAAAGGTGGCATGGACGTTGTCCATGGTCTGCTGCCGGCGGCCTTGGCCGGCTTCGGCAGCGCTCTCCCGAGGACGAGCGGAGGGGCGCCCGGCCCTGGCCCGCAGCCTGGCGCGTTCCTAGACGGCGAGGTTGCGGGTCTGCACTCCGGGTCCGGTGACCCGGTAGATTCCAATCTCACCCAATAGATTAGGCCACAGCCGGCTGGCCCAGCCATGCCGGTGGTCACGGTCCACGGCCAGGCGGTCGAGCACGCGCATGCGCAACTGGCGGCACAGGCGCTCGAAGTCCTGGAAGGTGCAGAAATGGATGTTCGGCGTGTTGTACCAGGTATACGGCAGGAACTCGGAGACCGGCATCCGGCCGTTGCGCGCCAGGTACCAGCGGCAGCGCCAGTGGCCGAAGTTGGGGAAAGTGATGATGCAGGTCTTGCCGACCCGCAGCATCTCTTCGAGGATCTTGTCCGGATAGTGCACGGCCTGTAGCGCCTGGGTCATCACCACCACGTCGAAGCTGTCGCTGGCGAAGTTGCCCAGGCCCTTGTCGAGGTCCTGCTCGATCACGTTCACCCCGTTTTCGATGCAACGGGCGATGTTGTCGGGATCGATCTCCAGGCCGTAGCCGCTGACCTGCTTGTGGTCGCGCAGCCAGGCCAGGAGTTCGCCGTCGCCGCAGCCGAGGTCGAGGACGCGGCTGCCGGCGGGAATCCATTCCTGGATGATTTCGAGATCGGCGCGCATCGGATCCTCACACGCTGATGCGGTTCATGTAACCGCTGAAGGCTTGCAGGTACCGGGGGATCGGCATGAGGAAGGCGTCGTGGCCTTGCGGGGCGTCGATCTCCAGGTAGCTGACGTTCTTTTTCGCCGCGATCAGGGCGTCGACGATTTCCCGCGAGCGGGCCGGCGAGAAACGCCAGTCGGTGGTGAAGGACATCAGGCAGAAGTCCGCCTCGACGCCCTCCAGGGTGCGCACCAGGTCGTCGCCGTGGGCGGCGGCGGGGTCGAAATAGTCCAGCGCCTTGGTCATCAGCAGGTAGGTATTGGCGTCGAAGCGGGTGGAGAACTCCTCGCCCTGGTAGCGCAGGTAACTCTCGACCTGGAACTCGACGCTGTGCAGGTCGTAGTTGAGCTTCTCGGTCTTCAGTACGCGGCCGAACTTGGCGCCCATGGCGTCGTCGGACAGGTAGGTGATATGGCCGACCATCCGCGCCAGCTTGAGGCCGCGCTTGGGAATCACGCCCTGTTCCTGGAAGTAGCCGCCGAGGAACTCAGGGTCGGAAAGAATCGCCTGCCGGGCGACTTCGTTGAAGGCGATGTTCTGCGCCGACAGCTTCGGCGCGCTGGCGATGCACAGGCAGTGACGGACGCGCTCGGGGTAGCTGATGGTCCATTGCAGCGCCTGCATGCCGCCGAGGCTGCCGCCGACCACCGCGGCCCACTGGCGGATGCCGAGGCGGTCTGCCAGGCGCGCCTGGCTATGCACCCAGTCTTCCACCGTGACCATCGGGAAGTCCGCGCCGTAGACCTTGCCGGTCGCCGGATTGATGCTGGCGGGGCCGCTGGATCCGTTGCAACCGCCGAGGTTGTTGAGGGCGACGACGAAGAACTTGCGGGTGTCGATCGGCTTGCCCGGACCGATGCAACTGTCCCACCAGCCCGGCTTGCGCTCGTCGACGCTGTGGTAGCCGGCGGCGTGGTGGTGACCGGAGAGGGCGTGGCAGATCAGCACCGCGTTGCTCTGCGTGGCATTCAGCTCGCCGTAGGTTTCGATCACCAGGTCGTACTCGGCCAGGGACTTGCCGCTGGTCAGCTCGAGCGGTTCGTTGAAGTGCAGCGTCTGGGGGGAGACCAGACCGACGGAGTCGTCGGGGAAGACTGTGGGCATCGACCCTGCTCTCGAACAAAGGAGGGCGCCAGTCTAAAGAGCGTCGCCCCCAGCGGCAAGCGCGCTGGCGCGCGCCGTGGGAGCGGGGTCAGGCGCGCTGCGAGCCGGGCAGGTTGACCACCTTGGCCTGGCGCTGCAGGGGCGAGGGGCGGCGCAACTGGCGGAGGATGTCGCCGGCTTCGCGCAACTGTTCCTGCAATTCCCCGGCGAACCCGGCGAAGGCCTGGCTGCGCTGGCGTACCTGCTGGGTCTCCTGGGCCAGGCCCTTGAGGCGGAGCATGTGGCTTTCGAGCAACTGTTTGTTTTCCAGGGTGTGCTGCATCAGCGGCATCAGCGCGTCGTTGGCCCAGCGCTCGGTTTCCTCGCGCAGGCGCTGGTGCAGGCCGACCACCTCCTGCACCAGGGTGGCGAAGAAGCGCCGGGTCAGCAGGCGTTGCTCGGTAAGCACGGTCTTCAGCTGCAGGCGGAACTGGTCGCCCTTCTTCTTCAGTTGCAACAGTTCGCGCTGGTAGCGCTGGACCCGTAGCTGCGGCGCGTCGAGGGCGTAGAGCGGGTTCTCCTCGTTGTGCCGGCGGTAGATGGCGGCGACCATGCGGTTGGCCATGCCGGCCTCGTGCTCGAGGTTGTCGAGGTCGTGCTCCACCGCGCGGAAGAACGCCAGGATCGCCTGGTTGATGCCGACCGTGGTCAGGCTGCCGTTGAGGTTGCGCCGCACCTTCTGCAGGTGCTGTTCCATGCGTTCGCTGCGGATCGTCTCGCGCAGCGTCGCGCCCTGGTGCTGCAGCAGGCGCTGGTTGGTCTTCAGGTTGAGCAGGCGGCGGTGGTGGCGGCCGTGGTCGTCCTTGGTCTTCGCGGTCAGTTCGAACAGCAGTTGGCCGCTGTCGCGCTGCTTGTCGTCGAGCAGCGCGCGCTGTTCCTCGACCTTCTCCAGGCGCAGGCGCAGCAGATGCTGGCTGTTGTGCAGCAGGCCAAGGACCTGGCCGAGCACGGCGTTCTCCAGCAGCGCTTCCTTCTGCGCGACGATGCGCTCGCAGAGCAGCGCTTCCAGCCGATCCAGGCGACTGCGTTCGAGCAGCGCCGGTTCGCCGCGGACCTTGGCCAGCAGCGCCTGCTTCGCCGACAGCGGCAGCACGTCGCCGCGCTGCAGGCCGAGCTGGCGGGCCGTGCCGTCCTGGATCAGGCGGATGGCGTTCTGTACGAAGCGCTCGCCGGAAAGGTCGTCCCAGAGCACGTCGATCTTGTTCAGCACGGCGAACAGGCTGCTGTGGCCGTCCTCGCGCAGTGGCTGGATGTACTTCTGCCAGATTTCCATGTCCGAGGCGGTGACACCGGCGTCGGCGGACAGCAGGAACAGGATCGCCTGGGCGTTGGGCAGCATCGACAGGGTCAGCTCCGGCTCGCTGCCGAGGGCGTTCAGGCCGGGTGTGTCGAGGATCCGCAGGCCCTGGCGCAGCAGCGGGTGGTCGAAGTTGACCAGGGCGTGGCGCCAGGCCGGGACGCGCACCTGGTCGGGCTCGTCGGCGGCTTCCAGGGCATCCGGGTGGAAGCCGAGCTGGATCGCCTGTTCCACCGGCAGCGCCTTGGTCTTGGCGACCTGGGCGAAGGCCTGGGCCATGCCCTCCGGGTCGCCGGTGTCCAGCGGAATGTTCACCCAGTGGCGCGGCACGCGCTTGAACTGGGCGACGCTGGCGTCGGCCAGGCGCGTCTCGATCGGCAGCAGGCGGATGTAGCTGCGCTCGGCGCGCGGATCGTGGAACAGCTCGGTGGGGCACATGGTGGTGCGCCCGGCGTGGGACGGCAGCATGCGCTGGCCGTAGCCGGCGAAGAACAGGCTGTTGATCAGCTCGGTCTTGCCACGCGAGAACTCGCCGACGAAGGCCAGGGTGATGTGGTCCGCGCGTAGTTGGCGCAGGGCGCGTTCGAGCTTGGCCTCGACCGCCGGGCTGTTCAGCCGGCTGCGCTCCAGCCAGCCGCGATAGCGGGTGATTTCCCGCATCAGCTCGCGCTTCCAGGCGACGTAGGCGTCGATTTGATGGCTGAGTCTTTCCATGCTCATCCAGGGGCTCCAGGGCGCGGGACCGGCGGGGGAAGGATGGCGTGGATTATGCAGGGGAGCGGGGGAGCGTCAATTGGCCTGCTTCACATTCCTGCACGTAAGGTCGGTCAAGCGGGTCGAGCGGCGATCCCCAGTTCCTCCGGCAATCGGGTCGGACGGCGGATGCGCACCCGTTTCTGCCGGTTCAGCTCGCCGCTTTCGAGACTCACCAGGCTCTTGGCCACGCCGAAGGCCTTGCCGAGGAAGGCCAGCAGATGGGCGTTGGCCTTGCCCTCCACCGGCGGTGCGGTGAGGCGGATCTTCAGGCGCTCGCCGTGCAGCCCGGCGAACTCGTCGCGGCTCGCCTTGGGCTGCAGGTGGCAATCGAGGAGCAGGTCCTCGCCGTCCCAGCGGTAGAAGCTCAGAGGAAAATGCTCAACTGCTGGGGCATGCCGGTCATGGCCGCCAGGTTGTTGATCACCAGCATGTCGATCAGCTTCAGCGCGAGGAACGCGAAGATCGGCGAGAGATCCAGTCCGCCAAGGTTCGGCAGGAGCTTGCGGAACGGCATCAGCAGCGGTTCGCAGATCTGGTTCACCAGTTGCGCGCCAGGGTTGTAGCTGCCCGGGGCGACCCAGGAAAGGATCACGCTGATGATCAGGGCGAAGAAGAACACCTTCAGGAACAGCGAGGTGACGGCGATGATCGACCAGATCAGCAGTTGCATGATGAAGCCGCCGACGCCGTAGCCCATCAGCATCAGGATCAGGATCATCAGCACCAGCTGGATCAGGATCGCCAGCACCAGCGAGGCCAGGTCGATCCCACCGAAGCCGGGGATGATCCGCCGCAGCGGGTTCAGCAGCGGCTTGGTGGCGCGCACGATGAACTGGCTGAGGGGGTTGTAGAAGTCCGCGCGGACCAGCTGCAGGATGAAGCGCAGCAGCACGATCAGCAGGTAGAGGCTGCCGAGGGTCTGGAGGATATAGATAGCAGCGGTGTTGAGGCCGATCATCGACTACTCCTTATTGGCCAAGCTGTTCGGCCAGCTCGGCGGAGCGCTGGCTGGCGGCGTTCAGGGCCTGCTCCACCAGTGCTTCGAAGCCGTTGGCCTGGAAGGATTTGATCGCCGCCTCGGTGGTGCCGTTGGGCGAAGTCACCCGGCGCCGCAGTTCGGCCGGCTCGACCTCGCTGGACAGCGCCATCTGCGCCGCACCGAGGGCGGTCTGCAGGGTCAGGCGCGAGGCTGTCTCGCGGGACAGGCCGAGCTTCTCGCCGGCGTTGGTCATGGCCTGCATCAGCAGGAAGAAATACGCCGGGCCGCTGCCCGACACTGCGGTCACCGCGTCGATCTGCGCTTCGTCGTCCAGCCACAGGGCGATGCCTACCGCAGACAGCAACTGCCCGGCCTGCTCGCGTTGCGCGGCGCTGACCTGCGCGTTGGCGTACAGCCCACTGGCGCCCTGGCGCAGCAGCGCCGGGGTGTTGGGCATGCAGCGGACCACCGGGCGCGGCTGGCCGAGCCAGGCTTCGAGGCTGGCGCAGGGGATGCCGGCGGCGATGGAGACGATCAGTTGCTCCGGCTTCAGCGCCGGCGCCAAGGCCTGGCACACGGATTTCATGGCCTGCGGCTTGACCGACAGGACCACGACGTCGGCGTCGGCCACGGCCTCGGCGTTGGACTCGACCACGTCGATGGCGAACTCGCCGGCGATCTTCGCGCGTTGCTCGGCGCCCGGGTCGCTGGCGCGGATCTGCGCCGCCGGCACGCCTTGGGCGCGCAGGCCGCCGATCAGGCTGGCGGCCATGTTGCCGGCGCCGATGAACGCTATGCGGGGTGTGCTCATAGGGGATTCCTTCAAGAAGCCGGCGCGCCGTAGTCGCGGGCGCCGAACAGGGCGGTACCGATGCGGACCCAGGTCGCACCTTCGCCGATGGCTGCCTCGAGGTCGTCGCTCATGCCCATGGACAGGGTGTCCAGGCCAAGGTTCAGGTCCAGCAGCAGTTCGCGCAGGCGGGCGAACGCGGCGTGTTGCGCGGCGCGTTCGGCGGTGGGTTCGGGGATGGCCATCAGGCCACGCAATCGGAGGTTGGGCAGTTGCTTCACGGCCTCGGCCAGGGCCGGCAGGTCCTCGGGGGCGCAGCCGGACTTGCTGGCTTCGCCGCTGACGTTGACCTGCAGGCAGACATTCAGGGGCGGCAGCCCGGCCGGGCGTTGCTCCGACAGGCGCTGCGCGATCTTCAACCGGTCCACCGAGTGCACCCACTGGAAATGCTCGGCGATGGGCCGCGTCTTGTTCGACTGGATGGGGCCGATGAAGTGCCAGTTCAAGGGCAGGTCGGCCAGTTCGGCCTGCTTGCCGAGGGCCTCCTGCAGGTAGTTTTCGCCGAAGTCGCGAAGGCCGGCGGCGTGCGCCTCGCGCACCGCGGCGGCGGGCTTGGTCTTGCTCACGGCGAGCAGGCCGACCGTGGCCGGATCGCGCCCCGCAGCTTGCGCTGCCTCACGGATGCGCGCGGCAACCTTTGCAATATTCTCTGCTATCGTGGACATTACCTGCGCCCTATGGAAGTGCGGTCGGCGTCGGCTCGACGCCCTCGAAACCGCCGGCCTCGATGGCCATCTTCCTGTTCCAGTGTCGAGGTTCCGCGTCTGGCGCAGGACACCACGCGTGTCCTGGAAGCACCCTGGCTCATCCGGTGTTTTCCTTGTCCGAGACGGCGGCTTTGGCGGCATTCTACCTGCTTGCTTGTAATTGGGGAGTCCCATGGATATTACCGAGCTGCTCGCCTTCAGTGCCAAACAGGGCGCTTCGGACCTGCACCTCTCCGCCGGCCTGCCACCCATGATCCGGGTGGATGGCGATGTACGCCGGATCAACCTGCCACCGCTGGAACACAAGCAGGTGCATGCGCTGATCTACGACATCATGAACGACAAGCAGCGCAAGGACTTCGAGGAATTCCTCGAGACCGACTTCTCCTTCGAGGTGCCGGGCGTCGCGCGTTTCCGGGTCAACGCCTTCAACCAGAACCGTGGCGCCGGCGCGGTATTCCGGACCATTCCCTCCAAGGTACTGACCATGGAGGAGCTTGGCATGGGAGAAGTGTTCAAACGTGTTTCAGACGTCCCGCGCGGGTTGGTACTGGTCACCGGGCCGACCGGTTCGGGCAAGTCCACCACCCTGGCGGCGATGCTCGATTACCTGAACAACACCAAGTACCACCACATCCTCACCATCGAGGACCCGATCGAATTCGTCCACGAATCGAAGAAGTGCCTGGTCAACCAGCGCGAGGTGCATCGCGACACCCTCGGCTTCAGCGAAGCGCTGCGCTCGGCGCTGCGGGAGGACCCGGACATCATCCTGGTCGGCGAGATGCGCGACCTGGAAACCATCCGCCTGGCCCTGACCGCGGCGGAGACCGGCCACCTGGTATTCGGCACCCTGCACACCACCTCGGCGGCGAAGACCATCGACCGGGTGGTCGACGTGTTCCCGGCCGAGGAAAAGGCCATGGTTCGCTCGATGCTCTCCGAGTCGCTGCAATCGGTGATCTCGCAGACCCTGATCAAGAAGATCGGCGGCGGCCGGGTGGCGGCCCACGAGATCATGATCGGCACCCCGGCGATCCGCAACCTGATCCGCGAGGACAAGGTCGCGCAGATGTATTCGGCGATCCAGACCGGCGGCTCGCTGGGCATGCAGACCCTCGACATGTGCCTCAAGGGCCTGGTCGCCAAGGGCCTGATCAGCCGCGAGAACGCCCGCGAGAAGGCGAAGATCCCGGAAAACTTCTGATCCTGGCGCCGATCCGCCGCGCTTCGCCCGAATCCCGGAACTGCGTCTAGGATTCAAGAGCGGGAGAGCGGTACCGTAGGCGCATTCCTACCTATCCTTGCCGGCGAGCGCGTCCAGCGCCCGCTCGCCCGCATCCGGCTCGCCGTCGCGGCGCGCCCCTGAGTGAGCGAGAACATCATGGAATTCGAAAAGCTGCTGCGCCTGATGGTGGAAAAGGGCGGCTCCGACCTGTTCATCACCGCCGGCGTACCGCCGTCGATGAAGGTCAACGGCCGGGTGATGCCGGTGACCAAGACGCCGCTGTCGCCGGAGCAGACCCGCGAGACCGTGCTAGGCGTGATGAACGAGCAGCAGCGCCGCGATTTCGCCGAGAACCATGAGTGCAACTTCGCCATCAGCGCCCGCGGCATCGGCCGCTTCCGGGTCAGTGCCTTCTACCAGCGCAACCTGGTGGGCATGGTATTGCGCCGGATCGAGACCAACATCCCGACCCTGGAAGAGCTGAAGCTCCCGGAAATCCTCAAGAAGCTGGCGCTGACCAAGCGCGGCCTGGTGATCTTCGTCGGCGCCACCGGCACCGGCAAGTCCACCTCGCTGGCGGCGATGATCGGCTACCGCAACAAGAACTCCACCGGGCACATCATCTCCATCGAGGACCCGATCGAGTACATCCACCAGCACCAGGGCTGCATCGTCACCCAGCGCGAGGTGGGGCTGGACACCGACTCCTTCGAGGTGGCGCTGAAGAACACCCTGCGCCAGGCGCCGGACGTGATCATGATCGGCGAGGTGCGCTCGCGGGAGACCATGGACCACGCCGTGGCCTTCGCCGAGACCGGCCACCTGTGCCTGGCGACCCTGCACGCGAACAACGCCAACCAGGCGCTGGAGCGGATCATCCACTTCTTCCCGGCCGACCGTCATGGCCAGGTGTGGATGGACCTGTCGCTGAACCTCAAGGCCATCGTCGCCCAGCAACTGGTGCCGACCCCCGACGGCAAGGGGCGGCGGGCGGTGATCGAGGTGCTGCTGAACACCCCGCTGGCCGCCGACCTGATCCGCAAGGGCGAGGTGCACGAGCTGAAGCCGCTGATGAAGCGCTCCACCGAGCAGGGCATGCAGACCTTCGACCAGGCGCTGTACCAGCTCTACACCCAGGGCGAGATCACCTACGAGGACGCCCTGGCCCACGCCGACTCGGCCAACGACCTGCGTCTGATGATCAAGCTCGGTTCGGAAAGCGACGCCGACCACCTGTCGAGCCTGACCCAGGGCCTGAGCCTGGAAATCACCGACGACGACCCTGCCGGCCGGCGCTTCCGCTGAACCGTCTTCAGTAGGCCAGCGGCTCCTCGGCCTGGGCGCAGGCCGAGGTTTCCAGTTGCAGGGTGCTGTGTTCGATCTCGTAGCGGTCGTGCAGCAGCGCCTTCACCGTTCCCAGCAGCGCCTCGGCATCGACCAGGGCCGGGTCGTACACCAGATGGCTGGTCAGGCTGATCTTGCCGCTGGTGATCGACCACACATGCAGGTCGTGCAGCCCGGTCACGCCGGGAATCCCCAGCAGCGCTTCGCGCAGCTCGGCCAACTGGATTTCCTTCGGCACCCCTTCGAGCAACACATGCAGGCTCTCGCGCAGCAGGATCCAGGTGCGCGGCAGGACCCAGAAACCGATCAGCACCGCCACCAGCGAGTCGACCCAGGCCCAGCCGGTGAAACGGATCACGATCGCGGCGACGATCACCCCCAGCGAGCCGAGCATGTCGCTCCAGACCTCCAGGTAGGCGCCCTTGACGTTCAGGCTGTTGCCCTGGGCCGGCGCCAGCAGGCGCATGCTGGCCAGGTTCACCAGCAGGCCGAGCACGGCGATCACCAGCATGCCCACGGACTGGATCTCCGCCGGCTGGTTGAGCCGCTCGTAGGCCGCGTAGAGGATATAGAAGGCCACGCCGAACAGGAGGAAGGCGTTGAACGCCGCGGCGAGGATCTCGAAGCGGTGGTAGCCGTAGGTCAGGCGATCGTTGGTCGGGCGCCTGGCGATGTTGATCGCGGCCAGGGCGATGGCCAGGGCCACGGCGTCGGTGAGCATGTGCGCGGCATCGGAGATCAGCGCCAGGCTGCCGGTGAGGATGCCGCCGACGACCTCGGCGACGAGGAAGCTTCCGGTCAGCAGCAACGCCCATTTCAGGCGGGTCGAGTTGGTCTGGGCGAAGCTGTGCTCGTGTCCGGCGCTCATGGCGGCTCCTGTGGGGCGGTGGCGGCAGCACCAGCCTACAGGATAGGCAATTGCAAAACTGTCATGCGCCGGGCCGCTCTGGCGCGGCGTCCGCCGCTCCGCTAACCTGCGGCTCAAGCGCGGCCGCAGCCGCGCACGGAACGAGGGGGGACGCATGACTCAACAGCACGACACCCATAGCAAGGCCATCGGCTACCTGCTGTGGATCTTCGGTTTCACCGGTTCGCACCGCTTCTATTACGGCAAGCCGATCACCGGGACGATCTGGTTCTTCACCTTCGGCCTGTTCTTCATCGGCTGGATCATCGACCTGTTCCTCATCCCGTCGATGGACCGCGAGGCCGACCGGCGCTTCCAGGGCGGCAACCTGGACTACAACGTGGCCTGGATCCTGCTGACCTTCCTCGGCGTGCTCGGCGTGCACAGGATGTACATGGGCAAGTGGATCACCGGGATCATCTACCTGTTCACCGGCGGCCTGTTCTTCCTCGGCGTCCTCTACGACTTCTGGACCCTCAACGGACAGGTGTCCGAGCGCAACGGGCCGCAGCGCATCTGAGGCTCGTCGCCAGACGCGAGAAGCCCGCCATCCGGCGGGCTTTTTCATGGGTGTCGCCGCGGTCGGCAGGGAATTCCTCCGGCGGGACTTAAGGAACCAAAGGTTCTAACGTTCTACCTGTAGGTTATTGGCGCCCGCGCGCGCCAGCCCCTATGGTCTGCAAGCCCCAGAACGGATAGGTGCAATGGCTCACGAGGCCGCGCACCGTATCGCTCCGTGCGGAAACACCGAAAGGAGAAAAGATGACTTCCGACTCACGCCCCGCCGTGCTCGACCTGATCGGCAACACCCCGCTGGTTCGCGTGACGCGCTTCGATACCGGCCCCTGCACCCTGTTCCTCAAGCTCGAATCGCAGAACCCCGGCGGCTCCATCAAGGATCGCATCGGTGTCGCCATGATCGAGGCCGCCGAGCGTGACGGCCGCCTGCGGCCCGGTGGCACCATCGTCGAGGCCACCGCCGGCAACACCGGTCTCGGCCTGGCCCTGGTCGGCCGCGCCAAGGGCTACCGGGTGGTGCTGGTGGTGCCGGACAAGATGTCCACCGAGAAGGTCCTGCACCTGCGCGCCATGGGCGCCGAGGTGCACATCACCCGCTCGGACGTCGGCAAGGGCCATCCGGAGTACTACCAGGACGTTGCCGCGCGCCTGGCGCAGGATATTCCCGGCGCCTTCTTCGCCGACCAGTTCAACAACCCGGCCAACCCGCTGGCCCACGAGTGCGGCACCGGCCCGGAGCTCTGGGCGCAGACCGGCCACGATCTCGATGCCATCGTCGTCGGCGTCGGCTCCTCCGGTACCCTGACCGGCCTTACCCGGTTCTTCCAGAAGGTCCAGCCGGAGCTGGAGATGGTGCTCGCCGATCCCGAGGGCTCGATCATGGCCGAGTACTCCCGCTCCGGCACCCTGGGTACGCCGGGTTCCTGGGCGGTGGAGGGCATCGGCGAGGACTTCGTACCGGCCATCGCCGACCTCTCCAGCGTGCGCCATGCCTATTCCATCAGCGACGAGGAAAGCTTCGCCATGGCCCGCGAACTGTTGCGCGTCGAGGGCATTCCCGGCGGCTCCTCCACCGGCACCCTGCTGGCCGCGGCGCTGCGCTTCTGTCGCGAGCAGAAGGAGCCGAAGCGGGTGGTCAGCTTCGTCTGCGACACCGGCACCCGCTACCTGTCGAAGATCTACAACGACCAGTGGATGACCGACCAGGGCCTGCTGCAACGCAAGCACTACGGCGACCTGCGCGACATCATCGCGCGGCGCTTCGAGGAGGGCCGGGTGATCAGCGTCGGTCCGGACGACACCCTGCTCACCGCCTTCCAGCGCATGCGCCTGGCCGACGTTTCGCAATTGCCGGTGCTGGACGATGGAAAACTGGTCGGTGTGATCGACGAGTCGGATATCCTGCTCGGTGTCCACGCCGACGCGCCACGCTTCCGCGATGCGGTAAGCAGCGCGATGAACGCCGCGCCGGAGACCCTCGCGCCCGGCGCCAGCCTGGCCCAGTTGCAGGCGGTCCTGGACCGCGGCCTGGTGGCGATCGTTGCCGATGCCAGCGGCTTCCACGGCCTGATCACCCGTTTCGACCTGTTGAACCATTTGCGGAGAAAGCTCGCATGAGCCAGCACGACCAGCATCCCGACGCCCCGGCCCAGGCCTTTGCGACCCGGGTCATCCACGCCGGGCAGGCCCCCGATCCCTCGACCGGCGCGATCATGCCGCCGATCTACGCCAACTCCACCTATATCCAGGAAAGCCCCGGGGTACACAAGGGGCTCGACTACGGCCGCTCGCACAACCCGACCCGCTGGGCCCTGGAGCGCTGCGTGGCCGACCTCGAGGGCGGCACCCAGGCCTTCGCCTTCGCCTCCGGCCTGGCGGCGATCTCCTCGGTGCTGGAGCTGCTCGACGCCGGTTCCCACATCGTTTCCGGCAATGACCTCTACGGCGGTACCTTCCGCCTGTTCGAGCGGGTCCGCCGGCGCAGCGCCGGGCATCGCTTCAGCTTCGTCGACCCGACCGACCTGCAGGCCTTCGAGGCCGCGCTGACCCCGGAAACCCGCATGGTCTGGGTGGAAACCCCGAGCAACCCGCTGCTGCGCCTCACCGACCTGCGCGCCATCGCCCAGCTCTGCCGCGCCCGCGGCATCATCAGCGTGGCCGACAACACCTTCGCCAGCCCCTACATCCAGCGCCCCCTGGAACTGGGCTTCGACGTGGTGGTGCACTCCACCACCAAGTACCTGAACGGCCATTCCGACGTGATCGGCGGCATCGCCATCGTCGGCGACAACCCGGACCTGCGCGAGCGCCTGGGCTTCCTGCAGAACTCGGTGGGCGCCATCTCCGGGCCGTTCGACGCCTTCCTCACCCTGCGCGGGGTGAAGACCCTGGCGCTGCGCATGGAGCGCCATTGCAGTAACGCCCTGGCCCTGGCCCAGTGGCTGGAGCGCCAGCCGCAGGTGGCGCGGGTCTACTACCCCGGCCTGGCTTCGCACCCGCAGCATGAGCTGGCGAAACGGCAGATGCGTGGCTTCGGCGGGATGATCTCCCTCGACCTGCGTTGCGACCTGGCCGGCGCCCGGCGCTTCCTGGAGAACGTGCGGATCTTCTCCCTGGCGGAGAGCCTGGGCGGGGTGGAAAGCCTGATCGAGCATCCGGCGATCATGACCCACGCCAGCATCCCGGCGGAAACCCGCGCCGACCTGGGCATTGGTGACTCGCTGATCCGCCTGTCGGTGGGCGTCGAGGCGCTGGAGGACCTGCAGGCCGACCTGGCGCAGGCGCTGGCGAAGATCTGAGGCTCCGCAGGGAGCGGCGCCGACCGGCGCGGCTGCCGGCCATCGGGTGTTCCCGGCGAGCATGCCTCGGTGGATAACGCTCCGCGTTATTCGCCCTGCCGTTGAGGCGGGTTGGTGGCAGAGGCTGGGATAGGGCGCCCACCCCGGCAACGGATACGCCCCCGGAATCGCGAACGCGAAGATGAAAAAGCCCGCCGGATGGCGGGCTTTTTCGTGGTGGCAGGGATCAGCCCTCGTGGGTCAGGTGTCCGTCCACCAGGGTGTAGCGCACTCGTCCCGGCAGGCAGTGACCGACGAACGGGCTGTTCTGCCCCTTCGAGTACCAGCTCTCACCGGCCAGGGTCGAACCCTGCGGGTCGAACAGCACCAGGTCGGCGGCCTGGCCCACCGCCAGGCGCCCGGCAGGCAGGCGTAGTGCCTGGGCCGGGCCGTGGGAGAGGCGGGCGAGCAGGGTCGGCAGGTCGAGCAGGCCGTCCTGCACCAGCGTCATCGCCAGCGGCAGCAGCAGCTCGGCGCCGCTGATGCCCGGCTCGGTGGCGGCGAACGGCGCGTTCTTGGCGTCCGCCTCGTGGGGTTGGTGGTGGCTGGCGATGGCTTGTACCACGCCGTTCTTCACCGCCTCGCGCAGGGCTTCGCGGTCGGCCCTGGTGCGCAGCGGCGGTTGCACGTGGTAGAGGCTGGAGAAGCCCACCAGCGCTTCGTCGGTGAGGATCAACTGGTACAGCGCCACGTCGCAGGTCACCGGCAGGCCACGGGCCTGGGCCTGGGCGACGAGTTCGATGCCGCGGGCGCTGGTCAACTGGCTGAAGTGCGCGCGCACGCCGCTCTGTTCCACCAGCAGCAGGTTGCGGGCCAGGGCCACGGTCTCGGCGGTCTCCGGGATCCCCGCGAGGCCGAGGAAGCTGGCGGTCGGGCCTTCGTGGGCGAGGCCGCCTTCGGCGAGATCGGTGTCCTGCGAGGTGAAGATCACCGTCAGGTCGAAGGTCGCCGCGTACTCCAGGGCGCGCCGCAGGATGCGGTTGCTGGCGAAGCCATGCAGGCCATTGGTGAAGGCCACGCAACCGGTGTCGCGCAGGGCCACCAGTTCCGACAGTTGCTCGCCGCCGAAGCCGCGGGTCAGCGCGCCGACGGGGTAGACCTTGGCGTTGCCGGCCTCGCGGGCGCGGTCGAGGATCAGCTCGGCCACCGCCGGGGTGTCCAGCACCGGCCGGGTGTAGGGCGGGCAGCACAGACTGGTGGTGCCGCCGGCCGCGGCGGCGCGGGTCTCGCTTTCGACGTTGCCCTTGCGTCCATAGCCCGGCTCGCGCAGGGCGACGCTCAGATCGACCAGTCCCGGCGCGGCCACCAGGCCGGCGCCGTCGAGGGTCTTCTGGGCGCTGAAGCCGGCCGGCGCGGCGCCGATGGCGACGATCTTGCCAGCCTCGATGTGGAGGTCGCCGACCTGGTCCAGGTCACTGGCCGGGTCGATGACGCGGGCGCCTCGGATACTGATGGTCATTCGGCGTCCTCCTGTTCCAGCTGGCGTTGGGTGTTCTGGCCGCTCATGGCCATGGACAGCACCGCCATGCGGATGGCGATGCCGTAGGTGACCTGGTTGAGGATCACCGACTGGGCCCCGTCGGCCACCGCCGACTCGATCTCCACGCCACGGTTGATCGGGCCAGGGTGCATGACGATGGCATCCGGCTTGGCCAGCTTCAGGCGCTTCTCGGTCAGGCCGTAGAGCTTGAAGAACTCGCCCTCGCTGGGTAGCAGGCCACCCTGCATGCGCTCGCGTTGCAGGCGCAGCATGATCACCACGTCGACGTCCTTCAGGCCTTCGTCGGCGTTGGTGAACACGCGCACGCCGTACTGCTCTTCCAGGCCGATCGGCAAGAGGGTGCGCGGGGCGATCACGCGGATGTCCGGGCAACCCAGGGTCTTGAGCGCCAGCATGTTCGAACGGGCTACTCGCGAATGCAGGATATCGCCGACGATCGCCACCGATAGCTGCTCGAAGTTCCCTTTGTGCCGGCGGATGGTCAGCATGTCGAGCATCCCCTGGGTGGGGTGCGCGTGGCGTCCGTCGCCGCCGTTGATCACCGCCACGTTGGGGCTGACGTGCTCGGCGATGAAGTGCGCCGCGCCCGAGTCGCTGTGGCGCACCACGAACATGTCGGCGGCCATCGCCTCCAGGTTGCGCAGGGTGTCGGTGAGCGTCTCGCCCTTGCTGGTGGAAGAGGTGGATACGTTCAGGCTGATCACGTCGGCCGACAGCCGCTGGGCGGCCAGCTCGAAGGTGGTGCGGGTGCGCGTGGAGTTCTCGAAGAACACGTTGCAGACGGTCTTGCCGCGCAGCAGCGGGACCTTTTTCACCGCGCGGGCGCCGACCTCCAGGAAGGAATCGGCGGTATCGAGGATTTCGGTGAGCAGCTCGCGGGGCAATCCGTCGAGCGAGATGAAGTGGCGCAGCTGGCCCTGGTCGTTGAGCTGCAGCGGGCGCTTGGCGTCTGTCGGCATGGGGCAGGCCCTAGTGAAGAGGATCAGGAAGCGGAGGAAAGGACCTTGCGCTCGAGGGCGAGCGGTGCGGGACCGACCAATTTTACCCGTTCATCGCGACCCAGGGACAGGGTCTGGCCGACCACGTCGGGGCGGATAGGCAACTCCCGGGCGTTCAGGTCGAGCAGGCAGACCAGGGTCACGCTGGCCGGACGGCCGTAGTCGAACAGTTCGTTGAGTGCGGCGCGGATGGTGCGGCCGCTCATCAGCACGTCGTCCACCAGCACCAGGTGCTGGCCGTCGATCTCGAACGGCAGCGCCGACGGGCGGACCTGCGGATGCAGGCCGTTCTGGGTGAAGTCGTCGCGGTAGAAGGAGACGTCGAGGGTGCCCAGCGGCTCTTGGTTGCCCAGTTCCCTCAGCAGCGCCTCGGCGACCCAGATGCCGCCGGTATGGATGCCGACGAAGCGCGGCCGCTCGATGCCGCGCTCGGCGAGATGGGCGCGCAGGTCGCTGGCCATGCGCGGCAGGAGTTCGGCGGGATTGGGTAGGCTCATGGTGGCTCCTCGCTGACATCGATGGGATGGCCGCCGGGAGAGCCCGCTGTAGGGAGGCGCCCGCGGTGGCGAAAGCATAATGGCAAACGGCGGCGTGCCGGCTGCCATGGGTCAATCCGGGTGTTCGGCCAGCCAGCCTTCCAGCAGCAGGGCGGCGGCCAAGGCGTCCACCGGTCGCTCGCGGTAGCCGTCGCGCTGGCCCTGGGCCAGGCGCTCGCCCTTGGCGGCATAGGTCGTGAGACGTTCGTCGTGGGTAAAGACCGGCAGGTTGAAACGGCCGTTGAGGCGGCGGCCGAACTTTTCCGCGCGCTCGCTCATCTCGCTTGGGCTGCCGTCCATGTTCAGCGGCAGGCCGACGACGATGGCGTCCGGCTGCCATTCCTTGATCAGCGCTTCCACCCGGTTCCAGTCCGGCACGCCGTTCTGCGCCTTCAATACGCACAGCTCGCGGGCCTGGCCGGTCACCGCCTGGCCGACGGCGACGCCGATCTGCCGGGTGCCGTAGTCGAAGCCCAGCAGCAGGCGCAGCGGCTTGTCGCTGGCCATCAGGCGTGACCGGCCTGGGCGGTGAGCAGGCTGAGGTTGACGCCCAGGCGCGCGGCGGCGGCGCTGAGGCGCTCCTCGGCCGGCAGGTCGAAGAGGATCGCCGGGTCCGCCGGGCAGGTCAGCCAGGCGTTGTCGCTCAGTTCGGCCTCCAGCTGGCCGGCTTCCCAGCCGGCATAGCCAAGGCTGATCAGGCTCTTTTCCGGGCCGGTGCCGGCGGCGATGGCGAACAGCACGTCCTGCGAGGTGGACATCGCCAGCTCGCCCAGTTCCAGGGTCGACTGGTAGCTCAGGCCGCTGGGGTGGAGGACGAAGCCACGGTCGGTCTGCACCGGGCCGCCGTTGTAGATGTCGATGTGCTGGCAGCGCGCCGGCGGCAGGGCGTCCGGCTTGAGCTGTTCGAGGACTTCCGCCAGGTTGAGGCCGCTGGGACGGTTGATCACCAGGCCCATGGCGCCCTGCTCGTTGTGTTCGACCAGGTAGGTCACGGTCTGGGCGAAATTGGGGTCGGCCATGTGCGGCATGGCGATCAGGAAATGATGCTTGAGGTAGGTTGGGCTGCTCTGTTTCATGGCCGCTAGTGTCCTGCTTCGGACGCGAGAAAGCCAGCCTTGCCGGCGCTACTTGCTGGACAGCCGGTCGCCGCGTTCGAAGCGCCAGGTACGGATGATCTCCAGCCGGTCGATGTCGGCCAGGTCGCCGCTGAACGGCGCATAGGGCGCGGCCAGGCGGACGATGCGCTGGGCGGCCTGGTCGAGGATCGGCTCGCCGGAAGACTCCAGCACCTGCACCTCGTAGATGGTGCCGTCGCGGTTGATCGACACCAGCAGCCGCAGGCTGCCGTAGAGCTTCTGCCGGCGGGCCTCGTCGGGGTAGTTGAGGTTGCCGATGCGTTCGATCTTCTTGCGCCAGTCTTCCTTGTACCAGGCGCCCTTGTCGCGCATGGTCGAGGCGGCGCTCAGGCGGTGGATGCGCGGGCGCTTGGCGTAGGCCTGCTGCTCCTTGGCCAGGTCGGCCTCGAGGCTGGCGATTTCCGCCGACAGCTGGGTTGAGTCGAAATGCGGCGCCGGCTTGGCGACCTGCTCGGCCTTCTGTGCCTGGGTCTTGCTCGGTGCCTTCTGCTGGCGCTGGCGGGTGGTGGTCACCGCGGCCTTGGGCGCCTCTTCGCTCCTGGCCTGCTTCGGCGTAGCCGGCGGCGCGACTTTCTTCACCTGGTTGTCCTGGAACGGCGCGACCTCGGTGGTCTTCGGCGCGGCCTTGTGCTCCAGGGTTCCGCTGCCCTGCTGGTTCATCTGCGCGAGGTAGTCGGCCTTCTCCGGCGCCTTGTCGCTCTTGAAGGTGGCCAGGGTGATTTCCAGGGTCTTGCTGATCTGGCTCGGCGCGGGCATGGAGAAGCCCACCCCGAGGATGAGGGCGACGTGCAGGATGGCTGCGATGAACAGGGTGAAGCCCAAACGGTCCGCCGGGCGGACGCCGGCAGCGGCGGAGGGGGACTTGAGGACGGCGGCGTTCATTGCGGATCGTGGTGGCTGGCGTGGGGCGAAGTCTGCCGATGGGGGGCGGAAAAGTCTATGACGCACTCCGCGCCTTGGACACGCGGTCGCTCGCCGTGGCGCATCGGGCGGGCCGAGGCGGGCGGACCGAGGCCCGCCCGCGCGATTCAGCGGGCAGCCAGCTGGGCGGCGATGGCGTCCATCAGCTTGTCGCCGATGCGGGTGTCGAAGGCCTGGTCGATCTCGCGGATGCAGGTCGGGCTGGTGACGTTGATTTCCGTCAGATAATCGCCGATCACGTCGAGGCCGACGAACAGCAGGCCGCGCTCGCGCAGGTGCGGGCCGACCTCGGCGGCGATCCAGCGGTCGCGCTCGCTCAGCGGCTGGGCCACGCCGCGGCCGCCGGCGGCGAGGTTGCCGCGAGTCTCGCCCTGGGCGGGGATGCGCGCCAGGCAGTAGGGCACCGGTTCGCCGTCGATCATCAGGATGCGCTTGTCGCCGTCCTTGATTTCCGGCAGATAGCGCTGTGCCATGATCTGCTGGCTGCCATGCTGGGTGAGGGTCTCGAGGATCACCGAGAGGTTCGGGTCGCCTTCGCGGTGACGAAATATCGACGAACCGCCCATTCCGTCCAGGGGTTTGAGAATGATGTCACGATGCTCGGCGGCAAACTCGCGCAGAATATCGGATCGCCGGCTGACCATCGTCGGCGGAGTGCACTGGGTGAACTGCGTGGCGAAGAACTTCTCGTTGCAGTCGCGCAGGCTCTGCGGCCGGTTCACCACCAGGGCGCCGGCACGCTCGGCCTGTTCCAGCAGGTAGGTCGAATAGACGAATTCGTTATCGAAGGGCGGGTCCTTGCGCATCAGGATCACGTCCAGTTCGTGCAGCGGTTGGTCGCTTTCCGCTTCCAGTTCGAACCAGCGGGAGGCATCGTTGAAGACCTTCAGCGGGCGCATGCGTCCACGCGCGACGCCGGCCTTCTGGTAGAGGTCCTGCTGTTCCATGTAGAACAGCGACCAGCCGCGGGCCTGGGCAGCCAGCAGCATGGCGAGCGAGCTGTCCTTCTTGAAGTTGATGCGCGCGATGGGGTCCATGACGATCCCGAGGCGTACGCTCATGGGAATTCCTCCGAAAGGGGGTGGGTTGTCCGGTCGCGGCGGGGAGGCCGCGTGGCAAGCGGGTTTGACGCTCAGGTTGGCGCCCCGTTTGCGCTTGGTCAAGGAAAAAGCCGGCCTGTTCCGGGCATTATGGATAGAGTTGCGTCGAGTGTGCTAAAAAGGCCCGCGATTGGGTCGCAGCCCGTCGGTGACAGGGCGTTAGCGCACTGAAGAAAACACAGAAGAATGATTCACCGAGTCGATATAGGGCGAACATGGAACAGCAATCCGACGGTTTGAAAGTGATGGTGATCGACGATTCGAAAACGATTCGTCGCACCGCCGAAACACTGCTGAAAAAGGTCGGTTGCGACGTGATCACGGCAATCGACGGCTTCGATGCCCTGGCGAAGATCGCCGATACCCATCCGAACATCATTTTCGTCGACATCATGATGCCGCGCCTGGATGGCTATCAGACCTGCGCCCTGATCAAGAACAACAGCGCGTTCAAGTCCACCCCGGTGATCATGCTGTCCTCCAAGGACGGCCTGTTCGACAAGGCCAAGGGGCGCATCGTCGGCTCCGACCAGTACCTCACCAAGCCGTTCAGCAAGGAAGAGCTGCTGGGCGCGATCAAGGCACACGTACCCAGCTTCACCCCGGTGGACGCCGTTTCCTGATATCCGGCCGCATGGCCGTTGATGCTTATTTCGTGATGGGGATCCCATGGCTCGTATTTTGATTGTTGATGACTCTCCGACCGAGATGTACAAGCTGACCGCCATGCTGGAAAAGCATGGTCACCAGGTACTCAAGGCCGAGAACGGCGGCGACGGCGTCGCCCTGGCCCGCCAGGAAAAGCCCGACGTGGTCCTGATGGACATCGTCATGCCCGGCCTCAACGGCTTCCAGGCGACCCGTCAATTGACCAAGGACGCCGAGACCAGCGCCATCCCGGTGATCATCGTCACCACCAAGGACCAGGAGACCGACAAGGTCTGGGGCAAGCGCCAGGGCGCTCGCGACTACCTGACCAAGCCGGTGGACGAAGAGACCCTGCTGAAAACCATCAATGCGGTGCTGGCGGGCTGAGCCCGTCGCAGCGCATCGCTCACCCTGACCCCGGAAAGACCAGGCCCCGCATGTCGGACGTTCAGACCCCCTTCCAGCTCCTCGTCGACATCGATCAGCGCTGCCGACGCCTGGCCGCCGGCCTGCCGGCCCAGCAGGAGGCGGTGCAGAGCTGGAGCGGGATCGGCTTCCGCATGGGCGGGCGGTTCTTCGTCGCCCCCATGGGGGAGGTCGGCGAAGTCCTGCACGAACCGCGCTACACCCAGCTGCCGGGCGTGAAGACCTGGGTCAAGGGGGTGGCCAACGTACGTGGCCGCCTGCTGCCGATCATGGACCTCTGCGGTTTCCTCGGCACCGAACTGTCGCCCTTGCGCAAGCAGCGGCGGGTGCTGGTGGTGGAGCACCTGGACGTGTTCGCCGGCCTCATCGTCGATGAGGTGTTCGGCATGCAGCACTTCCCGGTGGACACCTTCAGCGAACAGCTGCCGCCACTAGAAGCGGCACTGCAACCCTTCATTCATGGCGTCTTCCATCGAGAGCAGCCGTGGCTGGTGTTCAGCCCGCATGCGCTGGCGCAACACCAGGGCTTCCTCGACGTCGCCGTATAAACAGCTTCACCGGTTGGGCCGGTCTGCCGGCCCGTGTCGTGACATGGAAATCGTAATCGTGGTCGGTCCGGGCGGGGGCCAAATATGAAGAAAATCAACGCAGGCAATCTTTTCGCGGGCATGCGCAGCAGCTCGGTGATCGCGGGGCTGTTCATCGTCCTCATCGTCTCGATCGTGTTGCTGTTCGCCAACTTTGCCTACCTCAACACCCAGTCGAACCATGACAAGCAGTACATCGGCCATGCCGGCGAACTGCGCGTCCTGTCGCAGCGGATCGCGAAGAACGCCACCGAAGCGGCGGCGGGCAAGGGCGAGGCGTTCAAGCTCCTGAAGGATGCGCGCAACGACTTCGAGAAACGCTGGAACATCCTGGTCAACGGCGACGAGAGCACATCCCTGCCGCCCAGCCCCGAAGCGGTGAAGCCGCAGATGGACGTGGTGCAGCAGGACTGGGACGGCCTGCGCAAGAACGCCGACTCCATCCTCGCCAGCGAACAGACCGTACTGTCCCTGCACCAGGTGGCCTCGACCCTCGCCGAAACCATCCCGCAGCTGCAGGTGGAATACGAAGAGGTGGTCGACATCCTGCTGGAGAACGGTGCCCCGGCCGACCAGGTCGCGGTCGCCCAGCGCCAGTCGCTGCTCGCCGAACGTATCCTCGGCTCGGTGAACAAGGTGCTGGCCGGCGACGAGAACTCGGTGCAGGCCGCCGACAGCTTCGGCCGCGACGCCAGCCTGTTCGGCCGCGTACTGAAGGGCATGCAGGAAGGCAACGCGGCGATGAGCATCTCCAAGGTGACCAACGCCGAGGCGGTGGATCGCCTGAACGAGATCGCCGAACTCTTCGAGTTCGTCTCCGGTTCGGTGGACGAGATCCTCGAGACCTCGCCCGACCTGTTCCAGGTCCGGGAAGCGGCGAACAACATCTTCAGCGTTTCGCAGACCCTGCTGGACAAGGCCTCGCAACTGGCCGACGGCTTCGAGAACCTGGCCGGCGGGCGCAGCATCAACCTGTTCGCCGGTTACGCCCTCGGCGCCCTGGCCCTGGCCTCGATCATCCTGATCGGCCTGGTGATGGTGCGCGAGACCAACCGCCGGCTGGCCGAGACCGCCGAGAAGAACGACCGCAACCAGGCCGCGATCCTGCGTCTGCTCGACGAGATCGCCGACCTCGCGGACGGCGACCTGACCGTGGCCGCGACCGTGACCGAGGACTTCACCGGCGCCATCGCCGACTCGATCAACTACTCCATCGACCAGCTCCGCGAACTGGTGGAGACCATCAACCAGACCGCCGTGCAGGTGGCCGCAGCGGCCCAGGAGACCCAGTCCACCGCGATGCACCTGGCCGAAGCCTCCGAGCACCAGGCGCAGGAAATCGCCGGCGCCTCGGCGGCGATCAACGAAATGGCGGTGTCGATCGACCAGGTATCGGCGAACGCCTCGGAATCCTCGGCGGTAGCGGAACGTTCGGTAGCCATTGCCAACAAGGGCAACGAGGTAGTGCACAACACCATCACCGGCATGGACAACATCCGCGAGCAGATCCAGGACACCTCGAAGCGAATCAAGCGCCTCGGCGAATCGTCCCAGGAGATCGGCGACATCGTCAGCCTGATCAACGACATCGCCGACCAGACCAACATCCTCGCCCTTAACGCCGCGATCCAGGCGTCGATGGCCGGGGACGCGGGCCGCGGCTTCGCCGTGGTAGCGGACGAGGTACAGCGACTGGCGGAACGTTCCTCGGCGGCGACCAAGCAGATCGAGGCGCTGGTGAAGACCATCCAGACCGACACCAACGAAGCGGTGATCTCGATGGAGCAGACCACCTCCGAGGTGGTCCGCGGCGCGCGCCTGGCCCAGGACGCCGGTGTGGCCCTGGAGGAGATCGAGAAGGTATCCAAGACCCTCGCGGCGCTGATCCAGAACATCTCCAACGCCGCCCGTCAGCAGGCATCGTCGGCCGGCCACATTTCCAACACCATGAACGTCATTCAGGAGATCACCTCGCAGACCTCCGCCGGTACCACCGCCACCGCACGGAGCATCGGCAACCTGGCGAAGATGGCGAGCGAGATGCGCAACTCGGTATCCGGCTTCAAACTGCCGGAGGGCGTGGAGCAGGCCTGAGCATAGGCGCGGCGGCCGCCTGGCGGGCGCCGCGTCGACACCTTGGACGAGGGGCACGGCATGCAGGCGAACGGCGTCTGGTCACTGCAGCCGCTGGCCGATATGTCGGCAGCGGAGTTCCGCGACTGGCAGGTCCTGTTGGAGAACCGCACCGGCGTGGTGCTCAACGAGCAACGCCGGACGTTCCTGCAGGCCAGCCTGACCGCGCGCATGCGTGAACTGGGCATCGGCGACTACCACAGCTACTACCGCCAGGTGACCGACGGTCCGCGTGGCGCAGTGGAGTGGGCGACCCTGCTGGACCGCCTGACCGTCCAGGAAACCCGTTTCTTCCGTCATCCCCCGTCTTTCGAGCTGCTCGAGCGCTACCTGGGCGAGCGCCTGCGCCGCGAAGGCATGCCGCGGCCCTGGGCCCTGTGGAGCGTCGGCTGCTCCAGCGGCGAGGAACCCTACTCGCTGGCGATGTGCGCCGCGCAGGTGTTGCGCGGGCAGGAACGGGAAGATTTTTTCGGCGTCACCGGGACGGATATCAGCCTTCACGCCCTGCAGCGGGCGCGGCAGGCGAACTATCCGGCCCGCAAGCTGGAGCAACTGGAGGCCGGGCTGGTCGAACGCTATTGCGAACGCCAGGCCGACGGCAGCTTCAGCGTGAAAACGATACTGACCGAGCGCGTCTGCTGCGCCCGGCTGAATGTGCTGGACCTGGCGACGGCGCCCTGGTCCGGCATGGACGTGATTTTTTGTCAGAACCTGCTGATCTACTTCCGTCGCTGGCGACGGCGCGAGATCCTCAACCGGTTGGCCGAACGGCTGGCGCCGGGAGGCTTGCTGGTGATCGGGGTCGGCGAAGTGGTCGACTGGAGCCATCCGGAGCTCGAGCCGGTCGCCGACGAGCGGGTCCTGGCCTTTACCCGTAAGGGGTACTCAGGCACATGAATGGAGTGGCTATGGGTGACCGGCACGACTACGTCGCTCTGGAGTGGGTGAAAGGCGAGATCGCCGAAACCCTGAAACAGGCGCGCCAGGCGCTGGAAGCGTTCGTCGAGAACCCGCAGGACCCGACCCGCATGCGGTTCTGCCTGACCTACGTGCACCAGGTGCAGGGCACCCTGCAGATGGTCGAGTTCTACGGCGCGGCCCTGCTCGCCGAGGAAATGGAGCAGTTGGTCCAGGCCTTGCTGGACGGTCGCGTGCCGAACCAGGGCGAGGCCCTGGAAGTGCTGATGCAGGCGATCCTGCAACTGCCGGTCTACCTCGACCGGATCCAGACCGCCCGGCGCGACCTGCCGATGGTGGTCCTGCCGCTGCTCAACGACCTGCGCGCCGCGCGCGGCGAGAAGCTGCTCTCGGAAACCAGCCTGTTCGCGCCCGACCTGTCGCAGCGCCAGCCGCAACTGGACGGCGAGGCCATCGCGCAACTGCGCACCGACGAACTTGGCGGCTTGCTGCGCAAGCTGCGCCAGACCCAGCAGATGGCCCTGGTCGGCCTGCTGCGCAACCAGGACGTGGCCACCAGCCTCGGCTACCTGGCGCGTGTCTATGCGCGCCTGGAGGGCCTGTGCCGCGAGGCACCGCTGGGGCCGCTGTGGAGCATCGCTTCCGGCCTGGTCGAGGGCCTGGCCAACGGTAGCGTGGTCAACAGCGCCTCGGTGCGCACCCTGCTGCGCCAGCTCGACCGCGAACTCAAGCGCCTGGTCGAGCAGGGCGCCGACGGCCTGAACCAGGCCGCGCCGGACGAGCTGGTGAAGAACCTGCTGTTCTACGTGGCCAAGGCGCCTTCGCAGTCGCCGCGGATCCGCGCACTGAAGGAACAGTACCGCCTCGACGAGGCGCTGCCCGACCACGAGACGGTGGATGCTGAGCGCGCCCGCCTCGCCGGACCCGACCGCGACGCGATGCGTTCGGTGGTCGGTGCCTTGTGCGAGGAACTGGTGCGGATCAAGGACAGCCTCGACCTGTTCGTGCGCAGCGACCGTGGCCACCCCTCGGAACTGGACGCCCTCCTGGCGCCGCTCAAGCAGATCGCCGATACCCTGGCGGTACTCGGCTTCGGCCAACCGCGCAAGGTCATCCTCGACCAGTTGGACGTCATCCACGCCCTGGCCCAGGGCCGCCGCGAGCCGAGCGACGCGATCCTGATGGACGTCGCCGGCGCGTTGCTCTACGTCGAGGCCACCCTGGCCGGGATGGCCGGTCCCGGCGACGAGCGCAACAGCGAGGAAAGCCGCCTGCCCACCACCGATGTGGCGCAGATCCACCAGTTGGTGATCAAGGAAGCGCGCAACGGTCTGGAGCAGGCCAAGGACGCGATCATCGAGTTCATCGCCTCGCAGTGGAACCACGAGCACCTGGCCCGCGTGCCGGAGCTGCTGACCCAGGTCCGCGGCGGCCTGGCGATGATCCCGCTGGAGCGCGCCGCGACCCTGCTGGAAACCTGCAACCGCTATATCCAGGAACAGCTGCTGGCGCGCAAGGCGGTGCCGGACTGGCAGAGCCTGGATACCCTGGCCGATGCCATCACCAGCGTCGAGTATTACCTGGAGCGCCTGAGCGAGGACCATGCCAGCCAGAGCGACCTGATCCTCGACGTCGCCGAGGACAGCCTGGCGAACCTCGGCTATACGCTGAAACCGAATTCGTCGGCCCCGGCCGAGCCTGGCCTGTCCGGGCCCGCTGCCATCGAGTCCCCGGCTGCCGAGCCGGAGAGGCCGGAGGCGGTCGTCGAGGTCGCCGAGACAGCGGAGCAACCGCCCGCCGACACGGCTCCTGCCGAGGCCGCGAGGGAAGATGCCCCGCAGCTGGCCAGCGACGACAACTGGACCCTTGGCGAAGTCGCGCCCGACGCCGGCGAGCCGTCCCTCGACCTGGCCCTGGACCTGCCGCTGGACGATTCCGCCGAAGTGCCGCCGGCGTTGCCGGAGGTGGTCGAGGAGAGCGGCCAGCCGCAGTCGACCCCGGCGCCTGCCCGCAGCCTGGACGATTTCAGCCTCGACGAGATCGATCTCTCCGGCCTCGACCTGCCCGCCGATGCGGCCCCGGCCTCCGGGCCGGCGGCCCTGGCGGACTGGTCGCTGCCGGAGCAGTGGGGGCTCGGCGATGACCTGGCGCAGCCGGCGCAGGCCGGCGAGACGTTGGATCTGAGCCTGGAGGAGCCGGCGCTGTCCTTCGACGCGCCGCTGGAAAGCCTCGAGCCGTTGCCGGCGCTGGAGCCTTTCGACGGCTCCGCTGAACAGGAGCTGGTTCTCGATGCGCTCGATCCGCTGCCGCTGGATGTAGCCTTGCCGGAGGCGGAGGGCGAGGTGTCCGCCTGGGAGGGCTCGAGCCTGGAGGAACTGGATCTTTCCGACCTCGATCTCCCCGAGGTGCAATTGCCCGAGGCTGAGGCCGAGGCGCCGCCTGCCGCCGAGGCGCTCGCCAGCGAAGCGCCGGCCCTGTCTCTGGCCGAGGTGATGGCTGCGCCGGTGCAGCCGATCAACCCGCCGGCGCAGAACGTTCCGGTCAGCCTGCTGCCACCGCCGGCCGACGAGGAACCGGTGGACGAGGAACTGCGCGAGGTCTTCATCGAGGAGGCCGGCGAGGTCCTGGAGACCATCGGCCGCTACCTGCCGGCCTGGAAAGCCGACCACGACGACCGCGAAGCGCTGACCGAGGTACGCCGTGCCTTCCATACCCTCAAGGGTAGCGGACGGATGGTCCGTGCCCTGGTGATCGGCGAACTGGCCTGGTCGATAGAGAACCTGTTCAACCGCGTGCTCGATCGCAGCATCGCCGCCAGCGAGCCGGTGCAGCGAGTGGTGGACCAGGTCGTGGCCCTGTTGCCGGAGCTGGTCGAGGAGTTCGCCGCCAATGCCCAGCGCCAGCGCGACGATGTCGACCTGCTGGCGGCCACCGCGCATGCCCTGGCCAAGGGCGAGCCGCTGCCGGAACCGCCGGCGCCGGACGACGGCGGAGTACCGCCGGAAGCCGGGGCGGAGCAGCCGTCGAGCCTGGACAACGGCGTCCAGGCGCCGCCATTGGCCGACGCGCCGCAGGCCGCTGCCGAGGCGCAGAGCGACGTCGAACTGCTCGATCCGCAACTGCTGGAGATCTTCACCAACGAGGCGGAAACCCATCTCGAGGCCCTGGTCGGCTTCCTCGCCGACTGCGCCCGCGAACTGCCGCAGCCGGTCACCGATGCCTTGCAGCGTGCCCTGCATACCCTCAAGGGCAGCGCACACATGGCCGGCATCCTGCCGATCGCGGAGATCGCCACGCCGCTGGAAAAACTGGTCAAGGAATACAAGTCCAACCTGCTCGCCTTCGACCTGCGCGAAGCGGAGTTGCTGCACGACGCCGAGCAACTGTTCCGCATCGGCCTGGAGCAGGTCGGCGCGCAACGGCCATTGAACCCGATCCCCGGCAGCGACGCGTTGCTGGAGCGTATCGAGGCACTGCATCAGGAACGCATCGCCTCGCTCGAGGCCGAGCGCTACAGCGATGCCGGCGAGCGCCGCGATCCGTTGCTGATCGAGGCGTTCCTCGTCGAAGGCATGGACATCCTGCTGGACGCCGAGGACCTGCTCGAGCGCTGGCACGAGCATCCGCAGGAGCGCCAGGAACTGAGTGCGCTGCGCGAGGAGCTCAGCACTCTGGACCGGGGCGCCCGGCATGCCGAGCTGCCACAGGTGGAAGAACTCTGCCAGGCCTTGCTGGCGCTCTACGATGCCGTCGAGGAAGGCCGCCTGGCGGTCAGCCCGGCGTTCTTCGAGGAAGCCCGCCAGGCCCACGAGGCGCTGATCGGGATGATGGACCAGGTCGCCGCCGGCCTGCAGGTCACGCCGCGTCCGGAGCGGGTCGCGGCCCTGCAGGAGCTGTTGGAAGCGCCCGCCGCCGAGGCCGTTCCGTTCATCGACCCGGAGAGCCTCGGCGCCGACGATTTCCCCCCGGAAGACGAAGAACCGGCCCTCCCCGAGGCGGTCTTCGAAGAGGCCGGGACGCCTGCCGAGGAGACCGTACCGGCAGCGCCTGCACCGGCTCCCGGCCGCGAGCTGGACGAGGAAATGGTGTCGATCTTCCTCGAAGAGGCGGTGGACATCCTCGAAAGCGCCGGCCAGGCACTGGCCCAATGGCAGGCCGAGCCGGGCGCGCTGTCTTCGCTCAGCGCCCTGCAGCGCGACCTGCATACCCTCAAGGGCGGCGCACGGATGGCCGAGATCGCCGAGATCGGCGACCTGGCCCACGAGCTGGAGGCCCTCTACGAAGGACTGGTCGACCGCCGTTACCAGCACTCCCCGCAACTGGCCGGATTGCTGCAAGCCTGTCACGACCGCCTGGCCGAACAGCTCGACCAGTTGAGCGCCGGCCAGCTCCTGGCCGACCCGCACGACCTTATCCAGTCGATCCGCCGGTTCCGCCAGGGCCCGGTGGCCGAGGCCGCGACACCGGGCGAGGCGGAAAGCCCTGTCGAGGAACTCGTTGCACCTGCCGTCGAGGAGCCCGCCGCGCCCGCTGCGGAGGCGTTCGAAGAGCGCGATCCCGAACTGGTGGAGATCTTCCTCGAGGAAGGCTTCGATATCCTCGACAGCGCTGCCGCCGCGTTGCAGCGCTGGATCGACGACGTCGACAACACCATCGAACTGGAAGCCTTGCAGCGCGACCTGCATACCCTCAAGGGCGGTGCGCGGATGGCCGAGATCGGCGAGATCGGCGACCTCGCCCATGAGCTTGAATTCCTCTACGAAGGCCTCTGCGGTGGACGCCTGCGCGCCAGCCCGGCCTTGTTCGGCCTGCTGCAGCGCTGCCACGACGAGCTGGCCGAGATGCTCGAGGCGGTGCGTGGCCACCGCACGCTGCCCGACGGGCAGGCGCTGATCGCGGAGATCAGGCGCCTGCGCAGCGATCCCGACGAGCAACTGAGCGTACCCACCAGCGTCAGCCTCAAGCCGCTGGCGGCGAAGGGCGCGGCGGCCGACGAGAGCGAGATCCTCGACATCTTCCTCGAGGAAGCCGACGACCTGCTGGAGAACCTCGAACTGGCGCTCGGCCGCTGGGACGGCGGCAACGGCGACGCCCAGCCGCTGGACGACCTGCTGCGGATCCTGCACACCCTCAAGGGCGGTGCGCGCCTGGCCGGACAGACCGAGCTGGGCAACCTGGCCCACGACCTCGAGCAGCATCTCACCGATGCGCAGCTACAGGGCGCGCCGTGGCCGGACAGCCTGCTGCTGGATGCGCAGTCGGGGCTGGAAGGCCTGCAGCGGCAGGTCGACCTGTTGCGCGAGCGGCTGGCCGAGGACGACGAGGCCGGTGAGCGGCCCGAGCCCGCCCAGGCGCTGGTCCAGGCCGACGATACCGACCGCGCGGTGGCCTCCGCGCTGGCAGAGCTGACCCGCCTGGCCCCGGCGGCCGGCGCGATCATGGCGGCCGAGGCGGCGCCTCCGGCCGCCCCGGCCACCACCCTGCCGTTCGTGCGCAAGGCCCAGGAGGCGGCCCAGGAGGCCGCTTCCCGACGTGCCCCGCAGGAGCTGGTGAAGGTGCCGGCGGAACTGCTGGAGAACCTGGTCAACCTGGCGGGCGAGACCTCGATCTTCCGCGGCCGGGTCGAGCAGCAGGTGAGCGACGTCGGCTTCACCCTCGGCGAGATGGAGTCCACCATCGAGCGGGTGCGCGACCAGTTGCGCCGCCTCGACACCGAGACCCAGGCGCAGATCCTCTCGCGTCACCAGGCCGATGCCGAACGCGCCGGCTACGAAGAATTCGACCCGCTGGAAATGGACCGCTATTCGCAGTTGCAGCAGCTCTCGCGCGCACTCTTCGAATCGGCCTCCGACCTTCTCGACCTGAAGGAAACCCTGGCGGCGAAGAACCGTGACGCGGAGACCCTGCTGCTGCAACAGGCGCGGGTCAACACCGAACTCCAGGAAGGCCTGATGCGCACCCGCATGGTGCCGTTCGATCGGCTGGTACCGCGTTTGCGGCGGATCGTCCGGCAGGTGGCCGGCGAGCTTGGCAAGCAGGTCGAATTCGTGGTCGGCAACGCCGACGGCGAGATGGATCGTACCGTCCTCGAACGCATCGTCGCGCCGCTGGAGCACATGCTGCGCAACGCCGTGGACCACGGCATCGAGTCCGGCGAGACGCGCCGCGCGGCGGGCAAGCCGGAGCACGGTACGATCCGCCTGAACATCGGCCGCGAGGGCGGCGACATTCTCCTCACCCTCTCCGACGACGGCGCCGGCATCCGCCTCGATGCGGTACGGCGCAAGGCCATCGAGCGTGGCCTGATGAGCGCCGACAGCGACCTCAGCGATCATGAAGTGCTGCAGTTCGTGCTCGAGTCCGGTTTCTCCACCGCCGAAAAGGTCACCCAGATCTCCGGGCGCGGCGTCGGCCTCGACGTGGCCAACTCCGAGGTCAAGCAGCTCGGCGGCTCGGTGAGCATCCAGACCGAGCCGGGCCAGGGCACCCGCTTCAACGTGCGGCTGCCGTTCACCGTGTCGGTGAACCGGGCGCTGATGGTGCTATCCGGCGAGGATCTCTACGCGGTGCCGCTGAACACCATCGAGGGCATCGTGCGGGTTTCGCCCTACGAACTGGAGGCGCTCTACGACCAGCGCGGCGAGGCGGGGCTGGATACGCCCAGCTTCGAATACGCCGGGCAGTCCTACGAACTGAAGTACCTCGGCGAGCTGCTGAACAACGGCCAGGAACCCAAGCTGGTCGGCCAGTCGCTGCCCTTGCCGGTGATCCTGGTGCGCTCCTCGGAGCATGCGGTGGCGGTGCAGGTCGACTCGCTGGCCGGTTCCCGCGAGATCGTGGTGAAGAGCCTCGGTCCGCAGTTCGCCGGGGTCGCCGGGATTTCCGGGGCGACCCTGCTCGGCGATGGCCGGGTGGTGGTGATCCTCGACCTGCTGGCGACCATCCGCTCCCGGCACGCGCTGCTCGGCCAGGAAAGCCGTCGCGAACGCCTGGCGCTGCGCCAGGAAATGGCGGCGAGCGAAAGCGAGCAGCAGCGGCCGCCGCTGGTCATGGTGGTGGACGACTCGGTCACCGTGCGCAAGGTCACCACCCGCCTGCTGGAGCGCAACGGCATGAACGTGCTGACCGCGAAGGACGGCGTGGACGCCATCGCCCAGCTCCAGGAGCATCGTCCGGACATCCTCCTGCTGGACATCGAGATGCCGCGCATGGACGGTTTCGAGGTCGCCACCCTGGTGCGTCACGACGAACGCCTGGGCAACCTGCCGATCATCATGATCACCTCGCGGACCGGCGAGAAACACCGCGAGCGCGCGCTGGGCATCGGCGTCAACCAGTACCTCGGCAAGCCTTACCAGGAAACCGAGCTGCTCGAAGCCATCCAGTCCCTGGTCGGCCAGCATGAGTGAGCGCGCCACGCCACGGGTCGCGGTGATCGCCGACACCTCGTTGCAGCGCCACGTGTTGCAACAGGCGCTGCTCGGCCATGGTTACGAGGTGGTGCTCAACGCCGACCCGGCCAGGGTCGACGACGCCGCGCTGGAGTGCGCGCCCGACCTGTGGCTGGTGGACCTGACCCAGCAGGACGACTCGCCGCTGCTGGACAGCCTGCTGGAGCAGGACCGTGCGCCGGTGCTGTTCGGCGAGGGCCACGCGCCGGAGCGGCATACCGAACATTACCCGCGCTGGGAACGGCGGCTGATCGGCAAGCTGAAGCGCTTGATCGGCGACCCCAGCGATGGCGTTGGCGACAGCCTCGGTGCATTGCTCGACGAGGAGCGTCCGCCGCGCCTGGAGATTCCCGGCGACCTCGCGGCGATGCCGCTGCAGGCCGGCGAAGCGGCCCGCGAGGTGTGGCTGCTGGCGGCCTCGCTCGGCGGCCCGGCGGCGGTGAAGGCATTTCTCGACGCCTTGCCTGGCGGCCTGCCGATCGGCTTCCTCTATGCCCAGCACATCGATGCCAGCTTCGAGCAGAACCTGCCGCAGGCAGTCGGCCGGCACAGCCAGTGGCATGTGAAGAACGTCCGCGACGGCGAAGCGCTGCGTTGCGGCGAGGTCATGGTGGTGCCGGTGCTGCACGAGCTCGGTTTCCACCACGACGGGCGACTGAAATGCAGCCAGCGTCCCTGGCCGGAACCCTACACCCCGTCCATCGACCAGATGATGCTCAACCTGGCCCAGCAGTTCGGGCCCGACTGCGGGGTGATCGTTTTCAGCGGCATGGGTAGCGACGGCAGCGCCGCTGCCGCCTACGTGCGGCGCCAGGGTGGCGAGGTATGGACCCAGCGCGCCGACAGTTGCGTCTGTTCGAGCATGCCGGACAGCTTGCGCGAAGCCGGTTACAGCAGTTTCAATGCCAGCCCCCGCGAACTGGCCGAGGCATTGGTCAAGCATCTGGCCGCACGCTGCGCGCCGACAGGAGTCGAAACATGAACCAGGCCGTGATCGAGCAGGATGGCATGAGCCGGAACACCCCAGCCAACCCGACCCCGGACAGCCTCACCGGGCTGCTCCTGCCGCTGAGCGACCGCACCCTGCTGTTGCCCAACGTCGCCGTGGCCGAACTGATCGCCTATCGCAACCCGCAGGTCGCCGCCGGCCTGCCGCAGTGGTACCTGGGCCAGGTGGCCTGGCGCGACCTGCGCCTGCCGCTGCTGTCCTTCGAGGCGGCCTCCAGCGGCGAACAGCAGCCGGTACTCGGCAGCAGCGCGCGGGTGGTGGTCATCAACGCCCTCGGCGGACGACCCCATGTGAAGTTCCTCGCCCTGCTGGTGCAGGGCATTCCGCGCTCGGTGCGGCTGGACGCCAATCTCGCGAGCACCGCCGCGCCGCTGGCGGCGCTGGAACTGGCGGCGGTGGACATCGGCGGCGAAACCGCACGGATTCCGGACCTGGCCGGGCTCGAAGAGAAGCTCGCCGACGCCGGCCTGATCTGAGCCGTCCATGGCCGGCCTGCAGCACGCGCGGATCGGCGCCTCCCTCGAGGTCGCCAGCGCCAGCCTGGCCGGGCACCGCTTCGAGAAGCACAGCCACGACGAGTTCGTCATCAGCGCCAACCTCTGCGGATTGGAAGATGTCTGGCTGGATGGCCGTACCTTCCAGGCCGACAGCGGCGACCTGACCCTCTACAACCCGGGGCAGATCCAGGGCGGCGGCGTCCGCGACGGCCAGCCCTGGCGCTTCGCCAGCCTCTATCTGCCTGCCGCCGAACTGGCGAGCAGCCTGGATCTTTCCTCCGTCGAGTTCGACCGCCCGCTGCTGCGCAGTCCGGCGCTGGGCCGCGAGTTGGCCGCCAGCATCGAAGCCTTGCTGGCCAGCGACCGTTTCGCCCGCGAACGGGGCGAGGAGCGCCTGCTGGATTTCCTTGGCCGCCTGCTGGCGGCGAGCGGCACCCGCCTGCCGCAGAGGGCCGATCCTGGGCGCCCGGCTGTCGCCCGCCTGCAGGCGCTGCTCGCCGAGCGCCTGGCCGAACCGCCGGACCTGGATGAGATGGCGGAGCAGGTGGGCCTGTCGAAATACCACCTGCTGCGGGCGTTCAAGAAGGCCACCGGGCTCAGCCCGCGCCAGTGGAGCATGCAACTGCGCACCCGCCGCGCCCTCGGCCTGTTGCGCCGTGGCCTGGCGGTGGGCGAGGTGGCCCACGCCCTGGGCTTCGCCGACCAGAGCCACCTGACCCGTTACTTCACCAGCGCCTACGGCATTTCGCCGGGCCGCTACCAGCGCGCCGTGCGCGGCTGAACTGCGCAATCCGGTTCAAGTCGGCGGAGCCGCCGGCCGGGATAATCCGACGTCCCACCACGGAGTCGTCGTTCCATGCTCGCCATCTTCCTCGCCGCCTTGCTGTTCGGTTTCGCCTTCAATGTTTCCCCTGGCGCGGTGTTCAGCGAAACGCTGCGCCGCGGTTTGACCGGCGGCTTCCGCCCGGCGTTGCTGGTGCAACTGGGGTCGCTGATCGGCGATGCCGTCTGGGCCCTGCTCGGGCTCACCGGGCTGGCGCTGCTGCTGGGCTACGAGCAGGTGCGGATTCCCCTGACCCTGGCCTGTGCCGCCTACCTGGCCTGGCTCGGCGTGCAAGGCTTGCGCGACGCCTGGAGTCCGCCGCTGGCGGCGGAGGATGCCGGCGAGCAGGGGCGCAACGCCTTCGGCGCCGGCGCGGCGATCTCCCTGTCCAACCCGAAGAACGTGGTCTACTGGGGTGCCCTCGGCAGCGCCCTGGCGGGGATCGTCGACGGCACGCCGAACCAGGCGCAGTCGCTGGTGTTCTTCGCCGGTTTCATGCTCTCGTCGCTGATCTGGTGCTTTTGCTGCGCGGCGCTGGTGGACTGGCTGCGGCGCAACACCTCGCTGTTCTGGCACCGCGTCAGCTACGCCGGTTGCGGCGTGCTCCTGCTCGGCCTGGCGGGACTGGCGCTGCGCGGGCTGTAGACGCGCCTCAGGCCGGCGCCAGGCGCCGCCGCAGCAGGCGTTGGCGCAGGCTTTCGAACGTGCCGAGGTCGACATGCCGGGCATGGTCGCCGACGACGATCCGGCCGTCGGGCAGCTCCGCCCAGTGCTGTAGTCCGCCCTCCAGGTCCAGTTCGCCGTAGCGGATGCGCAGCGCCCGGCCGGATTCGAGGTGCCAGAGCTGGGCGAGGTCCCGCGAGCGATGCGGTTCCAGCCACGGCGCCAGGAGCAGCCAGCCTCCGTCCAGGGCCTGGAGCTTCAGGTAGGGGCCTTCGGCCAGGCCGTCCAGCGAGTGGCTGCGGATCTCGCCGCTGTCGAGCCGGCCTTCGCAGAGCGTTTCACGCTCCAGCCAGACGATGGTCCCGGGCGCCGCCGAGGTCGGTTGCGCCGGATCGGCGGGCAGATCCTTGCCGACGGGGAACGGCAGGGGCTGGATGCGTGCCTCGCGCCATTCGAAGAACTGCCCGCGGGAGAGCAGGCAGACGCGCTGGTCCGGAGTGGTGAAGACCGCCGGCGGATTCTCGATGGAGCGCCGCGCTTGCGGCACCTCGAAGAGCAACCGCGGTTCGTCGTTGCCCTGGGCGAAGCCCGGATAGAGGAAGAACAGGCCGCGGTCGGCCAGGAGCAGGTCGTCCCCGGCCAGGCCGATGGCAAGTTCCGGGGTGCGGCGTTGGCGCAACGACTGCGCCGGCGGCAGCGGCAAGGGCGGTAGTTCGGGCGTCAACGAGGCGAGGTCGCGGGAGCGATGCAGCCAGGCGTAGGGGCTTCCCGAACGGGTCATCCTGACCCAGGCGTGCAGGCCGTCCGCCGAACTGGCCCGGCAGAGCAACGCGCCCTGGGTTTCCTCCGCGCCATCGGGCAGGCGTTGCAGCCTGGGCCATTGGCGCAGGTCCAGCAGGTCGCGGCTGTCCTCGCCCGGCAGGCGGGCGATGGCCAGGCCGGGCGCCAGGTGCTCGGCGTGTTCGAGGCAGATGTAGGCCGAAGCCGGCGCCAGGCCGGCCGGCGCGGCGGCGGGGAGGGCCGCCCGGGCGCCCTCGGGGGCGTTTTCCTGGCGCAGCGTGCGGGCGTTGTGGCCCTGCGCTGCGAGCGCATCGAGGAGGCGCTGGCTGTGGGGGGCGCCGACCACGTACAGGTTCAGGCTGTCGTCTTCGTCCAGGCGTTCCACCAACGCCAGTCCGAGGGATTCCAGCTCCTGGCCGAGGGCTGGCAGGAAATCCTCGGGAAGGTCGTCGCGCAGGCGCTCCAACAGCGTCTCCAGTGCGGCGGAGGCCAACTGCGGGAAGCGTCCGGCATAGTCTCGGCGGAGTACGCCGAGCACGTCGGGCAGGCGGATCTTCCAATCGAAGGTAACGGGCGTGTCCATGCGTGCGATCCGTTGCGAAGTGGGTTGCGCAACGGTATTCACTGGCTGTCGCCGTTGTAAAGCGGCGGGAGGGATATCAGGCGAAGTCGCCCCAGAGTTGCTGGGCCACCGCCAACGCTACCACCGGAGCGGTCTCGGTGCGCAGCACTCGCGGGCCGAGGCGCGCGGAGTGGAAACCGGCCGCCTGAGCCTGCTCCACCTCGGCATCGCTCAGGCCGCCTTCGGGACCCACCAGGAAGGCCAGGCGCGACGGCGGCGCATGGCTGGCCAGGGGGGCGGCCACAGGGTGCAGGACCAGCCTGAGCTCATCGTCCCGCCCACGCAGCCAGTCCTCCAGGGCCAGAGGCGGATGGATCAGCGGCAGGCTCGAACGGCCGCACTGCTCGCAGGCGCTGATCGCCACCTGGCGCCAGTGCTGCAGGCGCTTGTCGGCGCGCTCATCCTTCAGGCGCACTTCGCAACGCTCGCTGACGATCGGGGTGATTTCCGCCACCCCCAGCTCGGTGGCCTTCTGGATAGCCCAGTCCATCCGCTCGCCGCGCGACAGGCCTTGCCCCAGGTGGATACGTAGGGGCGAGTCGGGCTGGCCGGCGAACTGCTCGCGGAGTTCGACGCGGACATTCTTCTTGCCGACCTCGACCAGCTCGCCGAGGTATTCCCGGCCGCTGCCGTCGAACAGTTGCACGGCGTCGCCCGTGGCATGCCGCAGCACGCGGCCGATGTAGTGGGCCTGGGCCTCGGGCAGGTCGTGCTGGCCGAGGGAGAGAGGCTGGTCGACGAAGAAGCGGGACAGGCGCATGGCGATTCGAGGGTAGTGGCGACAGGCGCGCAGTTTACTGCCTGCCGCGGGGCGCTGGAACCGGCCCCCTCGGAACGAAGGGGCGGCGACGTTCAGCCCGGATCGCGGTGGTCCGGGTGGAAGTCGCTGACCGCCACGCTGACCGCGTCGCGGGTGGCGATGTCGATGCCTTCGCTGGCCACCTCGGCGAGGAAGTCGATCTGCTCCGGGGTAATCACGTAGGGCGGCAGGAAATACACCACGCTGCCCAGCGGGCGCAGCAGCGCGCCGCGCTCCAGGCCATGCTGGAAGACCTTCAGGCCGCGGCGCTCCTGCCAGGGGTAGGGCGTCCTGGACGCCTTGTCCTGGACCATTTCGATGGCCAGGACCATCCCGGTCTGGCGCACCTCGGCGACATGCGGGTGGTCGGCCAGGTGCGCGGTGGCCCTGGCCATGTGGGTGGACAGCGCGCGGTTGGCCTCGATCACCTTGTCTTCCTCGAAGATGTCCAGGGTCGCCAGGGCGGCGGCGCAGGCCAGCGGGTTGCCGGTATAGGTGTGCGAGTGGAGGAAGGCGCGCAGGGTCTGGTAGTCGTCGTAGAAGCCCCGGTAGATGGTCTCGCTGGTCAGCACCGCGGACATCGGCAGGTAGCCGCCGGTGAGGGCCTTGGACAGGCAGAGGAAATCCGGGGCGATGCCGGCCTGCTCGCAGGCGAACATCGTCCCGGTGCGGCCGAAGCCCACCGCGATCTCGTCGTGGATCAGGTGCACGCCATAGCGGTCGCAGGCTTCGCGCAGCAGCTTGAGGTAGACCGGATGGTACATGCGCATGCCGCCGGCGCCCTGGATCAGCGGTTCGACGATGACCGCGGCGATCTCGTCGTGCCCTTCGGCCAGGGTGCGCTCCATGTGGGCGAACATGTTCCGCGAATGTTCTTCCCAGCACATGCCGTCCGGACGCAGGAAGCAGTCCGGGCTGGGCACCTTGATGGTGTCCAGCAGCAGCGACTTGTAGGTTTCGGTGAACAGCGCCACGTCGCCCACCGACATCGCCGCGATGGTTTCGCCGTGGTAGCTGTTGGTCAGGGTGACGAAGCGCTTCTTGCGCGGCCTGCCGCTATTGAGCCAGAAGTGGTAGCTCATCTTCAGCGCGACCTCGATGCCCGCCGAGCCGCTGTCGGCGTAGAACACCCGGTCGAGCCCCGGCGGGGTGATCTTCACCAGTCGCTCCGACAGCTCGATCACCGGCTGGTGGCTGAATCCGGCGAGGATCACGTGCTCCAACTGGTCGACCTGGTCCTTGATGCGCTGGTTGATGCGCGGGTTGGCGTGGCCGAACACATTGACCCACCAGGAACTGACCGCGTCGATGTAGCGCTTGCCTTCGAAATCCTCCAGCCAGACGCCTTCGCCGCGGCGGATCGGGATCACCGGCAGGCGTTCGTGGTCTTTCATCTGGGTACAGGGATGCCAGAGTACGTTCAGGTCGCGCTGCATCCAGTCGGCGTTAAGGCCCATGGGCTGTCTCCTCGGATCGATCGGCAAAGCCTATGCAATGGGGGTGAGATGAACAACCCGGTGGGTTGGGACACATCCGACAGCAGCCGCCGACGGACTCCTATGGTGGCCCAAACGGCTCTGGCGTATGCTGCGCGCCGTTGCGTCTTTGCTTTTTTTCTGGGGAGTCCGGTATGTCGTTAAGGTGGCTGCGCGCCGCGGCGTTTCTCATGTTGGGGGTGTTCAGCGCGGTGGCGCTGGGCAAGGATAGACAGCCTACGGCGATCGTCGTCGGCGCGGGCCTGGCAGGCCTGAGCGCGGCCTACGAATTGCAGAAGGACGGCTGGCAGGTCACGGTGCTCGAGGCGCGGCCGCAGGTGGGCGGGCGTTCCGGCCTGGCCACCAGCGAATGGGTCGGCAACCAGAAGGTCCAGCCCACGCTCAATGCCTACCTGGACACCTTCAAGCTGAAGCCGGTGCCGGCGCCGGACTTCGTCCGCACCCCCAGCTACCTGATCGACGGCCTGTACTACAGCAGCAGCGATCTCGCGCTCAAGCAGCCGAACGTCGCCGCCGACCTCAAGCGCTTCGAGTCGACCCTGGACGATCTCTCGGCATCGATCTCCGATCCGCTCAACCCCGCCTCGAGCAATACCCTGTTCGCCCTCGACCAGATGAACGCCGCGCGCTGGCTGGACAAGCTGAACCTGTCGCCGACCGCGCGCCTGCTGGTCAACCAGCGTATCCGCTCGCGCTACGACGAACCGTCGCGCCTGTCGCTGCTCTACCTCGCCCAGCAGGGCCGCGCCTACCGTGGCGTCGATGACCGCGACCTGCGCGCGGCGCGCCTGCCCGGCGGCAGCCAGGTGCTGGCGGAAGCCTTCGTCAAGCAGATCAAGACGATCAAGACCAAATCCAAGGTGTCGAGCATCGTCCAGGCCAAGGACGGCGTCGCCGTCAAGGCCGGCAGCGAGACCTACAAGGCCGACTACGTGGTTCTCGCCGTGCCGCTGAAGGCGCTCGGCCAGATCCAGATGACCCCGTCCCTGAGCGGTACCCAGATGTCCGCGCTGAAGGGCACCAACTATGGCTGGCGCGACCAGATCCTGCTGAAGTTCAAGCGCCCGGTGTGGGACGACAAGTCGCGCCTCTCCGGCGAGATCTTCAGCGACCAGGGCCTGGGCATGATCTGGGTCGAGCCGGCGCTGAAAGGCGGCGCCAACGTGCTGATCAACCTGTCCGGCGACAACGCCCGCGTGCTGCAGGCTTTCGGCGACCGGCAGATGGTCGACCAGGTGCTGATCCGCATGAACAAGTTCTATCCGAAGATGCGCGGTGCCTTCGCCGGCTACGAAATTCGTCGCTACAGCGCCGACCCGGGCACCGGCGGTTCCTACCTGGCCTACGGTCCGGGCCAGGTGACGCGCTTCTGGCGGATCTGGGAACAGCCGCTGTCGCGGGTCGCCTTCGCCGGCGAGCACACCGATGCGCTGTACCCCGGCACCATCGAGGGGGCGCTGCGCAGCGGCAAGCGCGCCGCCAGCCAGGTGCGCGACCTGTACGCCGGCAAGACGCCGGTGATCGAGGGCGCGCCGATGGTGGCGAAGGCCGAGAAGGTAGCCGCACCGACGACCGGCGGCGAGAAGAAGAACCCGTTCGCCTGGTTCACCCGCCTGTTCGATTGATCCCCTTCGCCGGCGCCGGAAGCTCCGGCGCCTTGCGCTTCCCGGTTCGCAGCGCAATCCAGGGTTTTTTCTTAGCCTGCGAACCTATCTTGTGAATCGATGTTTCAAAGCAGAATTTTCTGCTTTAACTCGATGGATTTGCCGCTAGTCTTGAGGCTTCGCTTTTCAAGGAAGTTTTTCATGCAGTGGCGCAATACCTCATCCCGTTACGGCGTATTCAGCCTGTTCCTGCACTGGGGCAGCGCGCTGGTGGTCTTCGGCCTGTTTGGCCTGGGCCTGTGGATGCGCGAACTGAGCTATTACGACCCCTGGTACCACCCCGCGCCGGCGCTGCATAAAAGCATCGGCATCCTGCTGGCCATCGCCCTGCTGGTGCGGATCGTCTGGCGTTTCGTCAGCCCGCCGCCGCCGGCGCCGGTCAACCACGGTCCGCTCACGCGGGTAGCGAGCAAGCTCGGCCACCTCGCGCTGTACGGGCTGCTGCTGGCGGTGATCGTCGCGGGCTACCTGATTTCCACCGCCGACGGCGAACCGATCAGCGTATTCGGCTGGTTCTCCGTGCCGGCGACCCTCAGCGGGCTGCCCGACCAGGCGGACGTCGCGGGTGAAATCCATCTCTACCTGGCCTGGGCGCTGGTGGTCTTCGCCGCCCTCCATGCCCTGGCCGCCCTCAAGCATCACTTCGTCGACCGCGACCCGACCCTAAAGCGCATGCTCGGTCGCTCGTCGAATGATCAACAACCACGTTAAGGAGAATGTCCATGCTGAAGAAGACCCTTGCCGCGCTGGCGCTCGGCTCCGCACTGTTCACCGCCGGCCAGGCAATGGCCGCGGACTACAAGATCGACAAGGAAGGCCAGCACGCCTTCATCGAGTTCCGCATCAAGCACCTGGGCTATAGCTGGCTGTACGGCCGCTTCAACGACTTCGACGGCAGCTTCACCTTCGACGAGAAGAACCCGTCGGCCGACAAGGTCAAGGTGACCATCAACACCAACAGCGTGGACACCAACCATGCCGAGCGTGACAAGCACCTGCGCAGCGGTGATTTCCTCAACGTCAGCAAGAACCCGACCGCTACCTTCGAATCCACCGAAGTGAAGGCCAACGGCGACAGCGCCGACATCACCGGCAACCTGACCCTGAACGGCGTGACCAAGCCGGTCACCATCAAGGCCAAGCTGATCGGCCAGGGCGACGACCCGTGGGGCGGCTACCGTGCCGGCTTCGAAGGCAGCGCCACCCTGAAGCTGAAAGACTTCGGCATCAAGATGGACCTCGGCCCGGCATCCCAGGAAGTCGAGCTGCTGCTCTCCGTCGAAGGCATTCGCCAGTAAGCGGATACCTGAAACGAAAAACGCCGGCGATCGCCGGCGTTTTTCATTGTGCTTCGAAAAGAATGTTCTTAAATATCCTCAAGCGGTTGCGCGGCCAGGCATTGGTCGAGGAGATGCACCAGGGTGGCCTGTTCAACCGGGGTGAGCGGGGCAAACAACTCGTCATGCACGCGTGACATGATGGCCTCCGCATGCTGGTGGATGGCCAGCCCCTCGTCGGTGAGGAAGAGCTGGAAGCTGCGCTGGTCGCTGGGGTTGCGCTCGCGGCGGACCAGGTTTCTTCCCTCCAGCTCGCGGATCTTCCGGGTGATCAGTGCCTTGTCGCGGCACATCTGGCGTCCCAGGTCCTGCAGGTTCAGCCCGCGTTGTTCGTCGATAAGCTTCAATACATGGACGTCGGGCGGGGTCAGGTCGAGTCGCTGGCAATCGAGCTCGCTCTGGATGCGCGTCCGCACATGCTGGAAGACCGCCATCAGCGCGGGCATCAGGTCGGGATTCACGGGGTAGTTCATTGGTTTGGCCGAGTAAACCTAATGTAAATGTGGTTGATCCAGTCAACTATTTTGCTTATTTTAGTTGACCTTATCAACCTTGTTTCAGGTTCTGAATATGGGCCATGGCGCCGGGTGGATAACCGGCCATCGAGCTAAAACGTTTCAGGTGTTTTCACGCGAGGCTTTCGGACGTTTACAAACACCTATGAATGTAAGTATTTTGCCTGCCTTCTTCGAGCCGGTGCAGCGCCTTCACGCTGCATCGGCCGCTTTCGCTCATGAGGACAACGCTATGCAACGAACGCCAGCCATGCGTGTACTGGTTCCGGCCCTGCTGGTCGCGATTTCGGCCCTTTCCGGGTGCGGAAAAAGCGAGGCGCCGCCGCCGGCGCAAACGCCGGAGGTCGGGATCGTGACCCTGGAAGCGCAGACGGTGACCCTGAATACCGAGCTGCCGGGCCGGACCAATGCGTTCCGCATCGCCGAGGTGCGTCCCCAGGTGAACGGCATCATCCTCAAGCGCCTGTTCAAGGAAGGCAGCGACGTCAAGGCCGGGCAGCAGCTCTACCAGATCGACCCCGCCACCTACGAGGCCGACTACCAGAGCGCCCAGGCCAACCTGGCTTCGACCCAGGAGCAGGCCCAGCGCTACAAGCTGCTGGTCGCCGACCAGGCCGTGAGCAAGCAGCAGTACGCCGACGCCAATGCCGCCTACCTGCAGTCCAAGGCGGCGGTGGAGCAGGCGCGGATCAACCTGCGCTACACCAAGGTGCTGTCGCCGATCTCCGGCCGCATCGGCCGTTCCGCGGTGACCGAAGGCGCCCTGGTGACCAACGGCCAGGCCAACGCGATGGCCACCGTGCAACAGCTCGACCCGATCTACGTCGACGTCACCCAGCCGTCCACCGCCCTGCTGCGCCTGCGCCGCGAACTGGCCAGCGGCCAGTTGGAGCGCGCCGGCGACAACGCGGCGAAGGTCTCCCTGAAGCTGGAGGACGGTAGCCAATACCCGCTGGAAGGTCGCCTCGAATTCTCCGAGGTTTCCGTCGACGAAGGCACCGGCTCGGTCACCATCCGCGCCGTGTTCCCCAACCCGAACAACGAGCTGCTGCCCGGCATGTTCGTTCACGCGCAGTTGCAGGAAGGCGTCAAGCAGAAGGCCATCCTCGCTCCGCAGCAAGGCGTGACCCGCGACCTCAAGGGCCAGGCTACCGCGCTGGTGGTGAACGCGCAGAACAAGGTCGAGCTGCGGGTGATCAAGGCCGACCGGGTGATCGGCGACAAATGGCTGGTTACCGAAGGCCTGAACGCCGGCGACAAGATCATTACCGAAGGCCTGCAGTTCGTGCAGCCGGGTGTCGAGGTGAAGACCGTGCCGGCGAAGAATGTCGCGTCCGCGCAGAAGGCCGACGCCGCTCCGGCGAAAACCGACAGCAAGGGCTGATCAAGGGGATTCGTAATGTCGAAGTTTTTCATTGATAGGCCCATTTTCGCGTGGGTGATCGCCTTGGTGATCATGCTCGCGGGCGGCCTGTCGATCCTCAGTCTGCCGGTCAACCAGTACCCGGCCATCGCCCCGCCGGCCATCGCCGTGCAGGTGAGCTACCCGGGCGCCTCGGCCGAGACGGTGCAGGACACCGTGGTCCAGGTGATCGAGCAGCAGATGAACGGGATCGACAATCTGCGCTACATCTCCTCGGAGAGTAACTCCGACGGCAGCATGACCATCACCGTGACCTTCGAACAGGGCACCGACCCCGACATCGCCCAGGTCCAGGTGCAGAACAAGCTGCAACTGGCCACCCCGCTACTGCCGCAGGAAGTGCAGCGCCAGGGGATCCGGGTGACCAAGGCGGTGAAGAACTTCCTCATGGTGGTCGGTGTGGTTTCCACCGACGGCAGCATGACCAAGGAAGACCTGTCGAACTACATCGTTTCCAACATCCAGGACCCGCTCTCGCGGACCAAGGGCGTCGGTGACTTCCAGGTGTTCGGCTCGCAGTACTCGATGCGCATCTGGCTCGACCCGGCCAAGCTGAACAGCTACCAGCTGACCCCCGGCGACGTGAGCAGCGCGATCCAGGCGCAGAACGTGCAGATTTCCTCCGGCCAGCTCGGCGGCTTGCCGGCGGTCAAGGGCCAGCAGCTCAACGCCACCATCATCGGCAAGACCCGCCTGCAGACCGCGGAGCAATTCGAGAACATCCTGCTCAAGGTCAATCCCGACGGTTCCCAGGTGCGCCTGAAGGACGTCGCCGATGTCGGCCTGGGCGGCCAGGACTACAGCATCAACGCGCAGTTCAACGGCAGCCCGGCGTCCGGTATCGCGATCAAGCTGGCCACCGGCGCCAACGCGCTGGATACCGCCAAGGCGATCCGCCAGACCATCGCCAACCTGGAACCGTTCATGCCGCAGGGCATGAAGGTGGTCTACCCGTACGACACCACCCCGGTGGTCTCGGCCTCGATCCATGAGGTAGTGAAGACCCTCGGCGAGGCGATCCTCCTCGTGTTCCTGGTGATGTACCTGTTCCTGCAGAACTTCCGCGCCACGCTGATCCCGACCATCGCCGTACCGGTGGTGCTGCTGGGGACCTTCGGCGTGCTCGCCGCGTTCGGCTTCTCGATCAACACCCTGACCATGTTCGGCATGGTGCTGGCCATCGGCTTGCTGGTGGACGACGCCATCGTGGTGGTGGAGAACGTCGAGCGGGTGATGGCCGAGGAAGGCCTGTCGCCAAGGGAGGCGGCGCGCAAGTCCATGGGTCAGATCCAGGGCGCGCTGGTCGGTATCGCCATGGTGCTCTCGGCGGTATTCCTGCCGATGGCGTTCTTCGGCGGCTCCACCGGGGTGATCTACCGGCAGTTCTCCATCACCATCGTGTCGGCCATGGCCCTCTCGGTGATCGTGGCGCTGATCCTCACCCCGGCGCTCTGCGCGACCATGCTCAAGCCGATCGAGAAAGGCGACCATGGCGAGCACAAGGGCGGCTTCTTCGGCTGGTTCAACCGGATGTTCCTTTCCACCACCCACGGCTACGAGCGGGGCGTGGCGTCGATCCTCAAGCATCGCGCGCCGTACCTGCTGATCTACGTGGTGATCGTGGCCGGGATGATCTGGATGTTCACCCGCATTCCCACCGCGTTCCTTCCCGACGAGGACCAGGGCGTACTGTTCGCCCAGGTACAGACCCCGCCGGGCTCCAGTGCCGAGCGTACCCAGGTGGTGGTGGACTCGATGCGCGAATACCTGCTGGAGAAGGAAAGCTCTTCGGTCAGCTCGGTGTTCACCGTGACCGGCTTCAACTTCGCCGGCCGCGGCCAGAGTTCGGGCATGGCGTTCATCATGCTCAAGCCCTGGGAAGAGCGTCCCGGTGGCGAGAACAGCGTGTTCGAACTGGCCAAGCGCGCGCAGATGCACTTCTTCAGCTTCAAGGACGCGATGGTGTTCGCCTTCGCGCCGCCGTCGGTACTGGAACTGGGTAACGCCACCGGCTTCGACCTGTTCCTCCAGGACCAGGCGGGTGTCGGCCACGAAGTCCTGCTCCAGGCGCGCAACAAGTTCCTCATGCTCGCCGCGCAGAACCCGGCGCTGCAACGCGTGCGCCCCAACGGCATGAGCGACGAACCGCAGTACAAGCTGGAGATCGACGACGAGAAGGCCAGCGCCCTCGGCGTGTCCCTTGCCGACGTCAACAGCACCGTGTCCATCGCCTGGGGTTCCAGCTACGTCAACGACTTCATCGACCGTGGCCGGGTCAAGCGGGTCTACCTGCAGGGCAGGCCGGACGCGCGGATGAACCCGGACGACCTGAGCAAGTGGTACGTGCGCAACGACAAGGGCGAGATGGTGCCGTTCAACGCCTTCGCCACCGGCAAGTGGGAATACGGTTCGCCGAAGCTGGAGCGCTACAATGGCGTGCCGGCGATGGAGATCCTCGGCGAGCCGGCGCCCGGCCTGAGTTCCGGTGACGCCATGGCGGCGGTCGAGGAGATCGTCAAGCAATTGCCGAAAGGCGTTGGCTACTCCTGGACCGGCCTGTCCTACGAGGAGCGCTTGTCCGGCTCGCAGGCGCCGGCGCTGTATGCGCTGTCGCTGCTGGTGGTGTTCCTCTGCCTGGCGGCCCTGTACGAAAGCTGGTCGATTCCGTTCTCGGTGATGCTGGTGGTGCCGTTGGGCGTGATCGGCGCGCTGCTGGCGACGTCCATGCGCGGCCTGTCCAACGACGTGTTCTTCCAGGTGGGCCTGTTGACGACCATCGGCCTGTCGGCGAAGAACGCCATTCTCATCGTGGAGTTCGCCAAGGAGCTGCACGAGCAGGGCAAGGGCATCGTCGAGGCGGCCATCGAAGCCTGCCGCATGCGTCTGCGGCCGATCGTGATGACCTCCCTGGCGTTCATCCTCGGCGTGGTCCCGCTGGCGATCTCCACCGGCGCCGGCTCGGGCAGCCAGCATGCGATCGGTACCGGCGTGATCGGCGGCATGGTCACTGCGACCGTCCTGGCGATCTTCTGGGTACCGCTGTTCTACGTGGCGGTCAGCACGCTGTTCAAGGACGAGGCGTCCAAGCAGCAAGCGTCCGTCGAAAAGGGGCAATGATATGAAACGGTCCTTCCTTTCCCTGGCGGTAGCCGCTGTCGTTCTGTCCGGCTGCTCGCTGATCCCCGACTACCAGCGCCCCGAGGCGCCGGTAGCCGCGGCCTACCCGCAAGGGCAGGCCTACGGGCAGAACACCGGCGCGGCGGCCGTTCCGGCCGCCGACATCGGCTGGCGCGAGTTCTTCCGCGACCCGCAGTTGCAGCAACTGATCGGCGTGGCGCTGGAAAACAACCGCGACCTGCGGGTCGCCGCGCTGAACGTCGAGGCCTTCCGGGCGCAGTACCGCATCCAGCGGGCCGACCTGTTCCCGCGGATCGGCGTGGACGGTAGCGGCACCCGCCAGCGTTTGCCGGGCGACCTGTCGACCACCGGCAGTCCGGCGATTTCCAGCCAGTACGGGGTGACCCTGGGCACTACCGCCTGGGAACTCGATCTCTTCGGCCGCCTGCGCAGCCTGCGCGACCAGGCCCTGGAGCAGTACCTGGCGACCGAACAGGCGCAGCGCAGCGCGCAGACCACCCTGGTGGCCAGCGTGGCGACCGCCTACCTGACGCTGAAGGCCGACCAGGCGCAGTTGCAGCTGACCAAGGACACCCTGGGCACCTACCAGAAGAGTTTCGACCTGACCCAGCGCAGCTACGACGTCGGCGTCGCCTCCGCGCTCGACCTGCGCCAGGCGCAGACCGCCGTGGAAGGCGCCCGCGCGACCCTGGCGCAGTACACCCGCCTGGTAGCCCAGGACCAGAATGCGCTGGTCCTGCTGCTGGGCTCCGGGATCCCGGCGAACCTGCCGCAAGGCCTGGGCCTGGACCAGACCCTGCTGACCGAAGTGCCGGCGGGTCTGCCGTCGGACCTGCTGCAACGGCGCCCGGACATCCTCGAGGCCGAGCACCAGCTCATGGCTGCCAACGCCAGCATCGGCGCCGCGCGCGCGGCGTTCTTCCCGAGCATCAGCCTGACCGCCAACGCCGGCACCATGAGCCGCCAACTGTCCGGCCTGTTCGACGCCGGTTCGGGTTCCTGGTTGTTCCAGCCGTCGATCAACCTGCCGATCTTCACCGCCGGCAGCCTGCGTGCCAGCCTGGACTACGCGAAGATCCAGAAGGACATCAACGTCGCGCAGTACGAGAAGGCGATCCAGACGGCGTTCCAGGAAGTCGCCGACGGCCTGGCCGCGCGCGGTACCTTCACCGAGCAGTTGCAGGCGCAGCGTGATCTGGTCAAGGCCAGCGACGAGTACTACCAGCTCGCCGACAAGCGCTACCGCACGGGGGTGGACAACTACCTGACCCTGCTCGACGCGCAACGCTCGCTGTTCACCGCGCAGCAGCAACTGATCACCGACCGCCTCAATCAGCTGACCAGCGAGGTCAACCTGTACAAGGCCCTCGGCGGCGGCTGGAACCAGCAGACCGTGACCCAGCAGCAGACCGCGAAGAAGGAAGATCCCCAGGCTTGATCGCCTTCCGCGCCATGCAAGAACGCCGACCCTAGGGTCGGCGTTTTTTTATCCTCGCGGAAGTCGGCGGGTCCGCGTCACGGACCCGCTCGGCCTTAGCGGTTGCGGGTCAGCAGTGCGGGGCGCTCGCCCTTGCGCCGCGGTTCCAGCTCGTCGAGCTGCTCGGCGGTGGGGAAGCGATCCATGCGCACCAGGTCGCGCTTGTTGATCACCACCGGCTGGCGGCTCGGCTGCTTGCCGGTGCCATACTCGGACGGCTCGCGCAGCGGCGCGTCGCTCATCCGCGAGGCATTCTCGCGACCCTGGCCGCGCGGCTTGCCGGCGCGCGGTTTCTTCGCCTTGCCCTGGCCGGCACCCTGACCGCGAGCGCCGCCTTGAGCGGCGCCCTGGCTCTTGCCGCGAGCTTGGCCCTGGCCTTGGCCACGACCCTGCTGGCCGGTGCCGCCCTGGGGTTTCTGCTGGCCACCGCGGCGTCCGCGTCCCTTGTTTTCCTGGCCCTGGTAGGGGCTGACGTAGTCGGCGCGGTTGCCGAAATTGTCGAAGTCGTCGTCGAGGAACTCTTCCGGATCGCGATTACCGTCGACTTCCGGCGGCCGATTGGGCTTGGCCGGACGCGCTTCGCGGCTCTGCCGCGGCTGCTGCGCTTGGCCGGCCTCGCGGTTTTCCTTGTTCTTGCCACCGCGACGGCGGCGCTTTCCAGCCGGCTTCTCGGTACCGTCCTGGGCCGCAGCGACATTGCTGTCGGGGTTGCTCGCCTGGGCGTCTTTCGGCTTGCGCTCGCGGCTGCTGCGCCGTTCCTTGTCGCGGCGCGGCTGCTTCTGCGGCGCTTCGCGGGGCTCCGGCTGGGCCACCTCGGGCAGCACGGCCTCGGGGTCGAAACCCTGGGCATCGCCATCGGGAATACGCTGTCTGGTCATCTTCTCGATGGCCTTGAGCAGCTTCTCTTCGTCCGGCGCCACCAGCGAGATCGCCTCGCCGCTGCGTCCGGCTCGGCCGGTACGGCCGATGCGGTGGACATAGTCTTCCTCGACGTTGGGCAGCTCGTAGTTGACCACATGGGGCAACTGGTCGATATCCAGGCCGCGGGCGGCGATGTCGGTCGCCACCAGGATGCGCACGTCGTTGGCCTTGAAGTCGGCCAGCGCCTTGGTCCGCGCGTTCTGGCTCTTGTTGCCATGGATCGCGGCGGCCGGCAGGCCGTGCTTGGTCAGGTACTCGGCGAGACGGTTGGCGCCGTGCTTGGTACGGGTGAAGACCAGCACCTGTTCCCAGGCGCCGACGGTCACCAGGTGCGCCAGCAGGGCGCGCTTCTGCGGCGCCGGCAGGCGGAACACGCGTTGCTCGATGCGCTCGACCGTGGTGTTCGGCGGCGTTACCTCGATGCGTTCCGGGTTGTGCAGGAGCTTGTTGGCGAGGTCGACGATGTCTTTCGAGAAGGTTGCCGAGAACAGCAGGTTCTGGCGCTTGGGCGGCAGCTTGGCGAGAACCTTCTTCACATCGTGGATGAAGCCCATGTCGAGCATGCGGTCGGCTTCGTCGAGGACGAGGATTTCCACGTGGGACAGGTCGACCTTGTTCTGCCCGGCCAGGTCGAGCAGGCGGCCGGGGCAGGCGACGAGTACGTCGACGCCCTTGGCCAGGGCCTGGATCTGCGGGTTCATGCCAACCCCACCGAAGATGCAGGTGCTGTTCAGCGGCAGGTCGCGGGCGTAGACCTTGAAGCTGTCATGCACCTGGGCGGCCAGCTCACGGGTCGGGGTCAGTACCAGCACGCGCGCCTGGCGCGGGCCGTGGCGGTGTTCGCGGTCGGGATGACCGGCGGGGAACAGGCGCTCCAGTACCGGCAGGGCGAAACCACCGGTCTTGCCGGTGCCGGTCTGTGCCGCAACCATCAGGTCGCGACCTTGCAACACGGCGGGAATCGCCCGCTGTTGCACGGGAGTGGGCTGGCTGTAGCCCGCAGCCTCCACAGCGCGGGCAAGCGCCTCGGAGAGTCCGAGGGAAGAAAAGGACATGCGGGTTTTCCTATATGGGCCGGGGCGAGGCCGGCTGCTGTGAAATCACCAAGTTCTGCGAACTCCTGTCTACCTTCGGGCCCTGTCGGCCAGGGCGGAAGGTCTGGCCGCGGCGCTGCGTATGCGCTCGGTGGCCGGTGTCGAACGGGTGCCCTCGCGGGCATGGCCGCGCACCTGGTCGGGGGCGCTGGCCGGTTCGCTCCCGGCCCTGGGTGGGGGGGCCGGGGGCAGCGTCAACGGAGGGCTGCGGTCAGAGCAGGTCACGCTGGCGCAAATGCTGGCGGATCTCGTTGGCCCGGGAGCCAAGGAGGTTGCGCAGCAAGCTGTGATTCAGCCAATCCTCGATTTGTTCCGCAATCGGTTCCTGCGGATAGCGTTCGATGGCATTGGTCGCGGCTTTCTCCCACCAGACGGGGCCGCAGGCCCGGTCGAACTCGTTACTATATTCGTGGCAACCGTAGAGCAGTTCGATACTGAACTGGCGCATCGGAGCCGGCAACGGCAGGGTTCCCAGCTTGTACAGCAGACGCTTGGCACGCGGTGGGCGTGGCAGTCGATCGGTCACCTTGAGGGTGTCGTCGAGGGCTGCAGCGCTGAGAAGGGAGGAACCGTGCTTGCACAACCAGGCCTGGATCTTCGCGCGGAACAGCTGTTTCCGGCTCCAGTAATGGTGGATCAGGTCGGTACAACCCACCAGCTCCAGCCGCTTGTGGGCGGCGACGGCCAGGACGAATTCCTCAAGAGTATAGGCACCGTTGGCAATTGGATAGAGTTCATCCATTAATTCCAACGAACGGTCGAGTATTTTCGCCTCTTCCCGAGGCAGGCCGATGACGCCGGAGTTGAGCTGGTGCATCTCGTCGTCGGCCCAGCCGCGCTCGAACAGGTAGGGCGAGAGGTCGCGGTAGAGCGGGAAGTTACGGTGTTCGCCATAGCGCGCGCCGATCGCGTTGCACAGCAGGCTGCCGGGCTGGATGCGGTCGAACAGGCGCAGGGGCGAACTGTGGAAGAAGGTATCGGTGTCGATCAGCAATGCCTGGTCGGCGTCTTCCAGGGCGTCGCGCAGGGCCATGTGCTTGGCGCGGAAGTGATAGCCGTGCGGTTGGCACCAGGCGACCAGCTCCTCGGCCGTCACTTCGCGGACCTGCACCGGCAGGCCGGCGTAGGGACTGGGGTCGTCGGTATAGACCCTGACCGTCAGGCCATGCGCCGCCCCGTCGCGGAGGTGGGCGAAGGCGCTGGCGATGCTGAACAGGGCTTCCTGGTGGTAGGTCTGTCGCCCGTAGACCAGGTAGATCAGATGCTTGCGTGAGTTGGCCATGTCTGTCGTGGATCGCGTGAGAGGCTTCCCTGCCGGTATACGCTGCCGGGCCGAACCGCGTGGGCGGTATCAGCGTGGCAGCTGGAGATTCTTCCAGATCGCCAGGCTCGGATCGGCCTGGTTCAAAGTATAGAAATGCAGTCCCGGTGCGCCGCCCTCCAGCAGGCGTTCGCACATCTCGCTGATGACCTGCTCGCCGAAGGCCTGGATGCTGCGGCTGTCGTCGCCGTAGGCTTCCAGTTGCTTGCGGATCCAGCGCGGCAGTTCGGCGCCGCAGGCATCGGAGAAGCGCGCCAGCTTGGAGTAGTTGGTGATCGGCATGATGCCGGGGACCACCGGGATGTCCACGCCGAGCTTGGCGACCCGCTCGACGAAGTAGAAATAGGCATCGGCGTTGAAGAAGTACTGGGTGATGGCGCTGCTGGCGCCGGCCTTCACCTTGCGCACGAAGTTCGCCAGGTCATCCTCGAAGCTGCGCGCCTGGGGGTGGACTTCCGGATAGGCGGCGACCTCGATGTGGAAGTGGTCGCCGGTCTCGGTGCGGATGAAGTCCACCAGTTCGTTGGCGTAGCGCAGTTCGCCGCTGGCCATGCCCATGCCCGACGGCAGGTCGCCGCGCAGGGCGACGATGCGGCGGATGCCGGCCTCGCGGTAGCGGTCGAGCAGTTCGCGCAACTCGGCTTTCGAGTCGCCGACACAGGACAGGTGGGGCGCGGTCGGCACCTTCACCTCGCCGTCCAGTTGCAGCACGGTACTCAACGTGCGGTCGCGGGTGGATCCGCCGGCGCCGTAGGTGCAGGAGAAGAAGTCGGGCTTGTAGCCCGCCAGGTTGCGGGCGGTGGCCAACAGCTTTTCATGGCCGGCCTCGGTCTTCGCCGGGAAGAACTCGAAGCTGAAACGGCGTTCGCTCTGACTCATGATCGGTTCCTTGGACGCGACCACGGCCGCGCCTCTTCTTGTTGATTCCGACTAGCGCCGGGTACTTCAGTAGTACTGGCGGTAGTGCTCGATTTTTTCCCGCAGGCGTCGGGCCGTCGCGGCGTGGGCATGGCCGAGGCGAGCGAGGATCAGCTGCGACTCCTGGTGGTAGTTCGCGATCTTGTCCTGGTTCCAGGTCTGCGGCGGTGGCTGCAGGTTGGTGATGCGGTCGCACAGCTTGACCAGGGCGTACTGCGCCGGGCCCTCGGCAAGCGCCTGGAGATAGTCGTCGAGGGAACGCTTGGGGCCGTCGCCGACGCGCTTGCTCAGGGCCTGCACGCCGGCACAGACGAACTCGCCGAACTGTTGCCGCAGCTCCTCGGGTGAGGTCGCCGTGTCTTCCAGGGTGTCGTGCAGGACCGCGATCTGCAGGGTTTCCCCGAGCCGTTCGATGGCACCGTCGCGATCGGCGGCCAGCAGCGCGTTGGCGACCATGCCCAGGTGCACCAGATAAGGCAGCGGCGAGCCGCTGAGGGTCTGGTTGCGGTGGGCGCGGGCGGCGAACAGCCAGGCCTGGTTGTAGCGATCGGCGAGGTGCGTGGACATCGTGGGAGCGCTCATGCGAACGGGGCAGGCGCATGGCGCCTGCCCCGTGGTCCGCTTAGTAGCGATAGGTGTCCGGCTTGAACGGGCCTTCCACGCTCACGCCGATGTACTCGGCCTGTTTCGGGGTCAGTTGGGTGACCACGCCGCCGAAGCCCTTGACCATCTCCAGGGCCACTTCCTCGTCGAGCTTCTTCGGCAGCACTTCGACGCTCAGGCGCTTGGCCTTCTCGGCGGCCGGCAGGTCGGCGTACTTCTGCTCGAACAGGTGGATCTGCGCCAGCACCTGGTTGGCGAAGGAACCGTCCATGATCCGGCTCGGATGGCCGGTGGCGTTGCCCAGGTTGACCAGGCGGCCCTCAGCGAGAAGGATCAGGTAGTCGTCGTTGTGCGCGTCGAAACCATCCTTGCCGGTGCGGTGGATCTTGTGCACCTGCGGCTTGACCTCTTCCCAGGCCCAGTTCTTGCGCATGAAGGCGGTGTCGATCTCGTTGTCGAAGTGGCCGATGTTGCAGACCACCGCGCGCTTCTTCAGCGCCTTGAGCATGTTGGCGTCGCAGACGTTGACGTTGCCGGTGGTGGTGACGATCAGGTCGATCTTGCCCAGCAGCGCGGCGTCGATGCTGGCCTCGGTGCCGTCGTTGATGCCGTTCTTGTACGGCGAGACGACTTCGAAGCCGTCCATGCAGGCCTGCATGGCGCAGATCGGGTCGACTTCCGCGACCTTGACGATCATGCCTTCCTGGCGCAGCGACTGCGAGGAGCCTTTGCCCACGTCGCCGTAGCCGATCACCAGGGCCTGCTTGCCCGACAGCAGGTGGTCGGTGCCGCGCTTGATGGCGTCGTTGAGGCTATGGCGGCAGCCGTACTTGTTGTCGTTCTTGCTCTTGGTCACCGAGTCGTTGACGTTGATCGCCGGGACTTTCAGGGTGCCGTTCTTGAGCATGTCGAGCAGGCGGTGGACCCCGGTGGTGGTCTCTTCGGTGATGCCGTGGATGCGCTCGAGCATCTGCGGGTATTTCTTGTGCAGGATCTCGGTCAGGTCACCGCCGTCGTCCAGCACCATGTTGGCGTCCCACGGCTGGCCGTCCTTGAGGATGGTCTGCTCGATGCACCATTCGTACTCTTCCTCGGTCTCGCCCTTCCAGGCGAACACCGGGATGCCGGCGGCGGCGATGGCGGCGGCGGCCTGGTCTTGGGTGGAGAAGATGTTGCAGCTCGACCAGCGGACTTCGGCGCCCAGCGCGACCAGGGTCTCGATCAGCACGCCGGTCTGGATGGTCATGTGGATGCAACCGAGGATCTTTGCGCCTTTCAGCGGCTGCTGGCCGGCATACTTGCGGCGCAGGCCCATCAGTGCGGGCATTTCCGATTCGGCGATGATCAGCTCGCGGCGGCCCCAGGCGGCCAGGGTGATGTCGGCGACCTTGTAGTCGGTGAAACCGGCGGGCGTCATGACAGCGCTCATGCGTAACTCTCCATTCGTTGTCTGCGAATGGGCGCCGTTGGTGCGTTGACAGACCGGCGAGACCGGCCTGAGAGCGCGCTCCGTTCGAGCCTGACAGGCCTAGGCCTGCTGCAGCGCCCCTCGAACGGAAGGCGGGAGCGACCCGAAGGGCCGCCTGAGCGGGCGATTATAGCGGCGCCACATGAAACTCCCAAGTCACCCCTGATACGCCGCTCGTCGCCGTGCGTCGCGTCCTCGGGCTGCGGCGATGCACCGCAGCGCAGAAGCGCGGGGAATTTGCGGGTCAGGATGCTAGAGTGCGCGGTCATGAGAATCGCTCCCATCTCCCGCTCGCCGCTGCTGCAGTGGCTGAGCTTCGCCCTCTGTGCCTGCGTGCTGGTCAACGCGCTGGCTTGCGGCGTCCTGCACCTGCAGGCGCTGGGAGTGGGCAGCGACAAGGGGCAGAAGGCCAGCGTCGGGCTGTTCTGCGTCGCCGGTGCCAGCCAATGGCTATCCCTGGATCCCGACGACGGGTCCGCCGGCGATCCGGCACCGGTCAATCCCCAGTTGCCGATGAGCTGCCCGATGTGCAGCGCCCTGGTGCTGTTCGTCGCGCTCGGGGTGATCTGGTCCTGGCGCTTGCAACGGCGACGCCAGGCACGTTTCCGCCCGCCCGCCACGCGCGAGCCGGTGCCGCCCCGGTACGTCTGGCCGCCGGCCAACCCGCGCGCTTCCCCCGCCTGATCCTGAACGCCCGCCGCGCCGGGCATTTGCATCCGTCGCCCGTCCTGCCTCGTCCGCGCAGCGCTCGCCGCTGTCCATCCGGGCGAGGCGGGCGTGCCCACCATGCCTTGCTTCAGGATCGCTCGATGAAAAAGCACTCTACGGCCCGCCGCGTCCTCGCGCTGGGTCTCAACCTCACCCTGGCCGGCGTTCCGGCCTTGCTCTGGGCCGATGAGGAACCCACCGAACTGCCCGCCCTCACCGTCAGCGCCGGCGCCGGCGGGGAAACCCCGCCGGCCCTCGATCTCGACGACAGCGCCGGCGGCGGCTCGCGCCTGGGCCTGAGCCTGCGCGAGACTCCCGGCTCGGTAAGCGTGGCCAACCGTGCCAGCTTCGAGCGGCGCGGCCTGCGCAGCACCCAGGACATCGCCAACAGCCTGCCCGGCGTGAACGCCTCGGCGCCGCCCGGCTTCGGCGGCTTCGTCACCTACCGCGGCTTCAGCTCGAACCAGGTCAACCAGTTGTTCAACGGCATTCCGGTGCAATACAGCAGCGCCATGCGTCCGCTGGACGACTGGATCGTCGACCGCGTCGAGCTGGTCGGCGGTCCGTCCTCCTTCCTCAACGGCGCCGGTGCCGTCGGCGGCTCGCTGGACTACATCAGCAAGCTCGCCGACCGCTACGGCGATTTCATGGAAGGCCGGGTGCGCTACGGCAGCTACGACGATTCGGAAGTCGCCTTCGGCTTCAACCAGGCCCTGGGCATCGGCCCCGAGCCGAAGCACTTCGTGCGCCTGGACGTCAGCCGCAGCGGCGGCAACGGCTACGTCGACCGCAATTCGCGCGAATCGTGGAACGTCGCTTTCTCCCTGCTCAGCGACCTGACCCCGGACCTTTCCCACACCCTGGCCCTGGAGTACCAGGACGAGCAGGAAGACAGCCCCTACTGGGGCACACCGGTGCTCAATCCCTACGCCGGCGAGCTGAAGATCGACAAGAGCCGTCGCCGCGAGAACTACAACGTCGCCGATGGCCGCTACGAACAGCGCGTGCGCTGGCTGCGCTCGATCCTCGAATACCGGGTCAGCGACAGCACGCGCTGGCGCAACACCTTCTACCACTACGACGCCGAGCGCGATTACCGCAACCTCGAGACCTACCGCTACAACGCCGACAACAGCGGGGTGGTGCGCTCCAACGCATTCCTCCAGCGCCACGACCAGCAGCTCAACGGCAACCGCTTCGAGCTACAGCACAGCCAGCCGCTGTTCGGACTGGCCAGCGACTGGGCGCTGGGCTTCGACTACAGCATCAACAAGCAGACGCGCTTCCCGAGTACCGCCTCCGGGCCGTTCGGTACGGTCGATCCGGCCAGTTTCGAGCCGGGCCACTTCTACGACCTGCCGGGCATGCGTCCCGGCCACCGGAAGGACCGCAGCAACGAGGTGCGCACCAGCGCGTTGTTCGCCGAGAACCGCCTGGGCCTGACCGACGAGCTGTCGCTGGTCACCGGGCTGCGCTACGACCACCTCGACCTCGACGTGCGCAACCATCGGACGGTGACCGCCAGCGATCCTGCACACTTCGAACGGCGCTGGGACGTGCTCACCGGGCGCGCCGGGCTGGTCTACCAGTTCACTCCGCACGCCAACGTCTACCTGCAATACAGTACCGCCGCCGACCCGCCGGGCGGGGTGCTGACCAGCGCCAGCTTCGGCCAGGTCCGCGACTACGACCTGTCCACCGGCGACCAGTGGGAGCTGGGCAGCAAGTTCGATTTCCTCGAGGGTCGCGGCAGCGCCACCCTGGCCGCCTACCGCATCGTCCGCCGGGACTTCTCGGTGGCCGACCCGAACAACCCCAACCTCAGCGTGCCGGTGGGCCAGCAGACCTCCAGGGGCATCGAGGCCGCCGCCTCCCTGCGGATCACCCCGAAGCTTCTGGCCGAGGGCAATTTCGCCTGGGTCGACGCGCAGTACGACGAGTTCACCGAGAACGTCGGCGGCGTCGCTGTCTCGCGCAAGGGCAAGACGCCGCCGAACGTGCCGGAGCGGGTCGGCAACCTGTGGCTGACCTACGACTTCGACCCGGCCTGGCAGGGCGGGGTGGACGCGCGCTACGTGTCCTCGGTGTACGCCAACAACGCCAACACCTGGCACGTGCCGTCCTACACGGTCTACGGGACTTTCCTCAGCTACCGGCTGGACGAGCGCACGCGGATCACCGGGCGCGTGCGCAACCTCACCGACGAGGTCTACGCGCGCTTCGTGCAGAGCACGCCGCTGTACTACGTCGGCGACCCGCGCACCTTCGAGCTGAGCGTGCAGACGCGCTTCTGAGGAGTCGTCGATGAAACGCTACCTGTACCTGTGGCACCGCTGGCTGGGCATCGGCTGCTGCCTGCTGATGGTGCTCTGGTTCGTCTCCGGCATGGTCATGCTGTATGTCGGCTATCCCAAGCTGACTCCGCTGGAACGCCTGGCCCACCTGCCCGAGCTGGACGGCTGCGAGGCCTGCGTACCGCTGCGGACGGCCCTCGCCGGCAGCGATGGAAAGACCCCGCGGAGCATCCGGCTGGCCAGCGTAGGAGGCCTGCCGACCTACCTGCTGGACGATGCCGACGGACGCACGCGTGCGCTGGCGGCGCGCGACGGCCGACCGCTGGCGGTGGACGCGGACAGGGTGCTGGCTTCGGCCCGTGCTTTCAGCGGCGAAGTACCGATGCAGTTGCAAGGGCGGATCGAGGAAGACGCCTGGACCCATACCCGCAACCTCGATCCGCACCGGCCGCTATGGCGGGTGCAGACCGCGGACGAGCAGGGCCGGCTGCTCTACCTGTCCTCGCAGACCGGCGAGGTGGTACGCGACGCCAGCCGCCGGGAGCGCGCCTGGAACTGGCTCGGCGCCTGGCTGCACTGGCTCTATCCGCTGCGCGGCGGCGGGTTCGACGGGCAGTGGGCGAACCTGGTGATCGGCCTGTCGCTGCTGGCGACCCTGGCGACCGTCCTCGGCATCCTCGTCGGCCTGCTCCGCTGGCGCTTCCGCAAGCCCTACCGCAGCGGCTCGCGCTCGCCCTATGCGGGCGGTTTCCAGCGCTGGCACCACCTCGCCGGCCTGCTCTTCGGCGCGCTGGTGCTGAGCTGGATCTTCAGCGGGCTGATGTCGATGAATCCGTGGAACCTGTTCGGCCGCGGTACGCCGCTCGACCTCGCGGCCTACCAGGGCGGTAGCTGGGACCGGGCGCTGCCCGCCGGACTGGAGGCGGACGCTGTCCTGCGGCGCTTGCGTGCCGCCGGGTTGCGGGTGCGCGAGCTGGAGTGGCGGGCGCTCGACGGCGAGCCCTATGCGCTCGGGCGCAGCGCCAGCGGCAACAGCCTGCTGCTGACGGCGGATGGCGAAATCCTCCGCGAGCTACCCGCGGATCGCCTGCTGGCGGCGGCTCGCGCGCTGCTGCCGGGCGTGCCGATGCAGGCCGAACGGTTGGAACGCTACGACTTCTATTACTACCCGCGCGAAGAACACAGCATGATGGGCTACCTGGAGCGGCGCCTGCCGGTCTGGCGCCTGCGTTTCGACGATCCCCGGCATACCTGGGTGCACCTGGATCCCTACAGCGGCGCGGTGGTTGGCGTGCTCGACGACGGTCGGCGCGGCAGCCGCTGGCTGTTTTCCCTGTTGCATAGCTGGGACTGGCTGCCGCTGCTGACCCGGCGTCCGCTGTGGGACCTGTGGATGCTCGGTTTCAGCCTCGGCGGCCTGGTGGTCTGCGCCAGCGGCTGCTGGATCGGCTGGCGTCGCCTGCGCGGCCGCCGTCCGAAGCGTCGCTGAGAGGGGCTACCTGGCAAGACTGGGCGTCGCCGCACGCCCGGATTTGCTGGTAGCCTTGGTTGAATTCGCAGTAATGGATCGCACATGGGCACACACAAGATCGAGATCCGCCGCCGCAACGTCGAGAAGATTCTCCTGGCCGCCGAAAAAGTCTTCGCCGAAAAAGGCTACGCCGGCACCTCCATGGGCAACATCGCCGAAGAAGCCGAACTGCCGCGCTCCAACCTGCACTACTACTTCAGCACCAAGGACGAGCTGTACCGCGACGTCCTCCTCGGCCTGCTCGAGGTCTGGAAGCAGGACGCCCTCTGCTTCGAGATGTTCGATGACCCAAGGGTGGTATTGACCAGCTATATCCGCGCGAAGATGAACCATTCGCGCACCCGCCCGCATGGCTCCAAGGTCTGGGCCAACGAAATCATGCATGGCGCGCCGCTGCTCGGCGCCACCCTCGACGACAGCCTCTACGAATGGGCCAAGATGAAGGAGGCGAAGATCCGCCAGTGGGTCGAGGAAAAGCGCATCCTGTCGATCGAACCGAGCAGCCTGCTCTACATGATCTGGGCCTCCACCCAGCACTACGCCGACTTCGGCTACCAGGTCGAGGTGCTCAACGGCCACCAGCCGCTCAGCGACATGCAGTTCGAAAGGGCGGTGCAGACGGTGACCAGCGTGGTCCTGCGCGGAATCGGATTGGAGCCCTGAGCAGCGGAGCCTTCGCTAGAAGGCTCCGGCGAAGGCTCAGCTGGCGCGGGTGAAGTCCACCGCTTCAGCCTGTTCGAGGAACACCGTGGTCTGCGCCGGGACCGTCTCGGCGAGCAGCCGTCCGCCGCGGATCGAGTAGCGCACCGGGACCTGCCGGCGCACCGCGTCGAAGCCGTCGCGGGCCGGCAGCACCAGCAGGTTGGCCGGATGGCCGACCTCGATGCCGTATTCCCGCAGGCCGAGGGTGCGGGCGCTGTTGCGGGTGATCAGGTCGAGGCCGCCGTCGATCTCGTCGTAGCCCATCATCTGCGTCACGTGCAGGCCCATGTGCAGCACCTGCAGCATGTTCGCGGTGCCCAGCGGGTACCAGGGGTCGAACACGTCGTCGTGGCCGAAGCAGGTGTTGATCCCGGCACCGAGCAGTTCCTTGACCCGGGTGATGCCGCGGCGCTTCGGGTAGTCGTCGAAGCGACCCTGCAGGTGGATGTTCACCAGCGGGTTGGCGACGAAGTTGATTCCCGACAGTTTCAGCAGGCGGAACAGCCGCGAGGTGTAGGCGCCGTTGTAGGAGTGCATCGCCGTGGTGTGGCTGGCGGTGACCCGTGCGCCGAGGCCGTCGCGATGGGCGAGCATGGCCAGGGTCTCGAGGAAGCGCGACTGCTCGTCGTCGATCTCGTCGCAATGCACGTCCACTGGCAGGTCGTAGCGCTTGGCCAGGTCGATGGCCTTGTGCAGCGACTCGACGCCCAGCTCGCGGGTGAATTCGAAATGCGGGATCGCTCCCACCACGTCGGCGCCCAGGCGCAGCGACTCCTCCAGCAGTTCCAGGCCGTTGGGGTAGGAGAGAATGCCCTCCTGAGGGAAGGCGACGATCTGCAGGTCGACCCAGGGCGCCACTTCGCCGCGCACCTCGAGCATGGCCTTGAGCGCGGTGAGGGTCGGGTCGGAGACGTCGACGTGGCTGCGCACGTGCTGCACGCCGTTGGCGATCTGCCATTTCAGGGTCTGCCAGGCGCGCTGCTTGACGTCCTCGTGGCTGAGCAGGGCCTTGCGCTGGGCCCAGCGCTCGATGCCTTCAAACAGCGTGCCGGAGCGGTTCCACTCCGGCTGGCCGGCGGTCTGGGTGGTGTCGAGGTGGATGTGCGGCTCGATGAACGGCGGCACGGCAAGACCGCCGGCGCCGTCCAGGCGCTCGCCGGCGTCGTCGGCGGCCTGTTCCATCGGCACCAGGGCGGCGATACGGCCATCGGCGACGCGCAGTTGCCAGAGACCTTCGCGGCCGCGCAGGCGCAGGTTGTCAATCAGCATGGAGGACCTCTTCTGGTTTGTTCGGGCTGCGGCTCAGCAGGGGATTGAGCAGCAGGTAGGCGATGGCGGCGCCGAGCACCGCGTTGACCGGCACTATCCCCGGCAGCCAGTGGCCGGCGGCGGTGCCGCAGGCGACGGCGAGGATCGCCGCCCAGTTGATCGCCTGGATGTCCGCGCAGGGGTGCTGGCGGTAGCGCCGGCGGCGACTCAGGTAGTCGGCGATGATCACCCCGCCGATGGGCGGGATGGCGGCGGAGAGGAAGGTCAGCCAGCCGACGAAGTGGTTGTACAGCCAGAGCGCGGCGAGGGTGCCGAGGGCGCCGTTGAGCATCGCCAGGAAGCGGCTGGAGAGGCCGGTGATGTTGGCGAAGCCGAGGCCGGAGGCATACAGCGCGTTGTCGTTGGTGGTCCAGATGTTCAGGCCGAGGACCAGGATCGCCGGGATCAGCAGGCCCTGGGCGATCATCACGTCGGAGATGTCCGACTTGCCCACCGCCGCCGCGCCGGCCGCGCCGAAGATGAACATCAGCGAGTTGCCGAGGAAGAACGCCACCAGGCACACCACCACGGCGGTACGCGCGCTGCGGCCGAAGCGGACGAAGTCGGCGGTGAGGGTGCCGGCGCTGACGAACGAGCCGACCACCAGGGCGATCGCGGTCGAGAGGCTCAGCGGCGCGCTCGGCGTCACCTGCTGCAGCGCCGCCAGGCCGCCGGCGTCGCGCACCGCGAGCCATACCGAGTAGCTGCCGAGAACGACGATCGCCGGGACCGCGATGGCCGACAGCAGGGTCAGACCGGCGATGCCGAAGAACACCGTGAGGGTCATAAGCGCTCCGGAAACCAGGATCAGCAGGTTGACGTCGAGGCCGGTGGCCTTGGCCACCGGGATGGCGAACATCGCTACGCCGACGCCGAACCAGCCGACCTGGGTGCCGCCGAGCAACGCCGAGGGCAGCCAGGAGCCCTTGCTGCCGAACGAGTAATGCGCCAGCAGGTGGGTGGAAAGGCCGGTGCGCGCGCCGATGAAGCCGAGGATCGCGGTGTACAGGCCGAGCATCAGGTTGCCCAGCAGCACGGCGAGGAAGAAGTCGTCGTAGCTCAGGCCGGTGCCGAGGGTGCCGCCGGTCCACATGCTGGCGGAAAAGAAGGTCAGGCCGAGCATCACCACGCTCAGGGCCAGCGCGCTCTTGCGCGCTGCCAGCGGGACCGGTTGCTGGCTGTAGTTGCTGTCTGCGGACATGCGCGAGTCTCCGTGGGGCGCCGGCCGTCCGGGAGCGTCGGCCGGGCCGCGGCGAATGGTAGTCGAAGGCGGGTCGATCCGACAGACGCCGTTGCGCGTCGTCGGACCGCAGCGGCACGCAGGAAGCGTGCCGGCGCGCGGCAGGGCGGCGTCCGCCGGGGATGCGGGCGCCGCCCTGCGTTCAGGAGGCTTCGCGGTAGGGGTTGCGCGGATCCTGGGTCCAGTTGAGATAGGGCTTGCCGGTGTCCTGCGGCACCATTTCGATGCAGTTCTCCACCGGACAGGTGATCTGGCACAGGTTGCAGCCCACGCACTCGGCGTCGATCACTTCGTAGCGGTGTGTACCGTCGGCCCGGGGCAGGCTGGCGATGGCCTGGTGCGAGGTGTCCTCGCAGGCGATATGGCAGCGGCCGCAACCGATGCAGGCGTCCTGGTCGATGCGGGCGATCACCTGGTAGTTGATGTCCAGGTACTTCCAGTCGGTGGTATTGCCCACCGCGCCGCCGCTGAAATCGGACAGCCGCTGGTAGCCATGGCTGTCCATCCAGCGCGCGAGACCGTCCTGCATGTCCTCGACGATACGGAAGCCGTGCAGCATCGCCGCCGTGCATACCTGCACCGCGCCGCAGCCGAGCGCGACGAATTCCGCTGCGTCGCGCCAACTGCCGATACCGCCGATGCCACAGATCGGCAGGCCGCGGGTCTGCGGGTCGCGGGCGATCTCGGCGACCATGTTCAGGGCGATCGGCTTCACCGCCGAGCCGCAGTAGCCGCCGTGGGTGCTCTGGGTGCCGACCACGGGCAGGGCGACCATGCGCTCCAGGTCGACGCTGGTGATCGAGTTGATGGTGTTGATCAGCGACACCGCGTCGGCGCCGCCGCGATGGGCGGCGCGCGCCGACTGGCGGATGTCGGTGATGTTGGGGGTGAGCTTGACGATCACCGGCAGCGAGCAGTGGGTCTTGCACCAGCGGGTGACCATCTCCACGTACTCCGGTACCTGGCCCACCGCCGCGCCCATGCCGCGCTCGGGCATGCCGTGGGGGCAACCGAAGTTCAGCTCGATACCGTCGGCGCCGGTGGCTTCCACCAGCGGCAGGATGTATTTCCACGACTCCTCGACGCAGGGCACCATCAGCGACACGATCAGCGCGCGGTCTGGCCAGTCCTTCTTCACCTGGGCGATCTCGCGCAGGTTGATCTCCAGCGAGCGGTCGGTGATCAGCTCGATGTTGTTGATCCCCTGCACCTGGCGGTTCGGTCCGAAGTGCGCGGAATAACGCGACGACACGTTGACCGCCGCGGGGTCTTCGCCGAGGGTCTTCCAGACCACCCCGCCCCAGCCCGCCTGGTAGGCGCGGACCACGTTGTAGGCCTTGTCGGTGGGCGGCGCGGAGGCCAGCCAGAAGGGGTTGGGCGACTTGATGCCGGCGAATTCGATAGACAGGTCGGCCATCACGCAGCCTCCACGTTGAGCATGAGTTGGGCGTGGATCGCTTCCGCCGCCAGTTTGCCGTGCTGCACCGCCTGCACGGTGAGGTCCTCGCCGAGCGCCACGCAGTCGCCGCCGGCGTAGATGCCGGGGATGCTGGTGCGCATCTGTCCGTCGACCTGGATGCGCTCGCCGTCGCGCCGCAGTTGCGCTGCCAGCGGATCGCCCAGGCTGGCGCCTTCGAAGGCCTGGCCGATGGCCTTGAAGATGGCGTCGGCGGCCAGTTCGAAGTGCTCGCCGGTGTCGCCCAGGCGACCGTTCTCCAGGCGCGTGCGGGCGAAGCGCATGCCGCGCACCCGGCCGTGCTCGTCGAGCAGTACCCGTTCCGGTCGGGCCCAGGTCAGCAGGCGCACCTGGCTGGCCTTGGCGATCTCCTGCTCATGGCCGGTGGCGCCCATTTCCTCGAAGCCACGGCGGTAGACCAGGTTGACGTCGCGGGCGCCGAGCCGGCTCATCTGCACCGCCATGTCGATGGCGGTGTTGCCGGCGCCGATGACGATGCAACGGTCGGCGACGGGCAGGTCGAGCAGGTCGTCGCTCTGCCGCAGTTCGCGGATGTAGTCGGTGGCGGCGAGCAGGCCGGGGGCGTCCTCGTCTTCCAGGCCGAGGCGCTTGCTGGCGGCCAGGCCGATGCCGAGGAACACCGCGTCGTACTCGTCGTGCAGGGCGCCGAGCGCCAGGTTGTCGCCGAGACGCTGGCCGTGGCGCAGTTCGATACCGCCGATCTGCAGGAGGAATTCCACTTCGCGCCGGGCGAAGTCGTCCACCAGCTTGTAGCGGGCGATGCCGTACTCGTTGAGGCCGCCGGCCTTGGCGCGGGCCTCGAAGAGCACCACGTCGTGGCCGTGCATGGCCAGGCGGTGGGCGCAGGACAGCCCGGCCGGCCCGGCGCCGACCACGGCGATGCGCTTGCCGGTGGCCGGCGAGCGCTTGAACGGATGTTCGCCGAAGCCGGCGTGGTCGAGGGCGTAGCGTTGCAACTGGCCGATCAGCACCGGTGCGCATTCCTGGGCGTTGTTGCGTACGCAGGCCCGCTGGCAGAGGATTTCCGTGGGGCAGACGCGGGCGCAGCTGCCGCCGAGGATGTTCGCCGAGAGGATCTTCTGCGCCGCGCCCTGGACATTCTCCTGGGCGATGCTGCGGATGAACCCGGGGATGTCGATCTCGGTCGGGCAGGCGTTGACGCAGGGCGCGTCGTAGCAGTACAGGCAGCGGGCGCTTTCCAGGGCGGCCTGGCGGGCGTTGAGCGGCGGCGCGAGGTCGGCGAAGCGCTCGGCGAGCGTGTCCGCGCCGGTGTCCGGACGGGGGAGGTGGTTCAGGGAATCGATCACGGTTGTAGCCTCTCTTCTGGTTTCTTCTCGGGGCAGTCAACGGCAATACGGCACCGTCCGGCCTCTACGGGCCGGTCCGGTATTGCGGGAAGGATCAGCGCTCGACGGCGACCGGGCGCTGGCGTTCGGCGCGGCGGCCGAGCACTTCGTACACCGACGGGTAGGCCGGGCGCTCCACGTAGCGTCCGGCGCCGGGTTCGGCGCGCAGGTCGCCTGCGGCCCAGAGCAGCTTGCCCTGGCTGATGGTGTGGCTGGGAATGCCGCGCACGGTGCGACCTTCGAAGATGTTGAAATCGACCCGCTGGTGATGGGTGGCGGCCGAGAGGGTGCGGCTGCCCTGCGGGTCCCAGAGCACCAGGTCGGCATCCGCGCCGACGCGGATCGCGCCCTTGCGCGGGAACAGGTTGAAGATCTTCGCGGTGTTGGTGGAGGTCAGCGCGACGAACTCGTGCATCGACAGGCGCCCGCTGTTGACCCCGGCGTCCCACAGCAGCGCCATGCGGTCCTCGATGCCGGCCGTGCCATTGGGAATCTTGCTGAAGTCGTCGCGGCCCATGGCCTTCTGCTCGGCGCAGAAGCAGCAGTGGTCGGTGGCGGTGGTATGCAGGTTGCCGGACTGCAGGCCGCGCCACAGCGCTTCCTGGTGTTCGACGGGACGGAACGGCGGGCTCATCACGTAGCCGGCCGCGGTGGCCCAGTCCGGGTGGCGGTAGACGCTGTCGTCGAGCAGCAGGTGCCCGGCCAGCACCTCGCCGTAGACCGGCTGGCCCTTGGCGCGGGCATAGGCGATCTCGTCCAGCGCCTCGCGGCTGGAAATATGCACCAGGTACAGCGGCGTACCCAGCGTCTCGGCGATGCGGATGGCGCGGCTGGCGGCCTCGCCCTCGACTTGCGGCGGACGCGACAGCGGATGCGCCTCGGGGCCGGTGAGGCCCTGGGCGAGGAGTTTCTGCTGCAGGTGGAAGACCAGTTCGCCGTTCTCCGCGTGCACCGTCGGCACCGCGCCCAGCTCCAGGCAGCGCTCGAAGCTGGCCACCAGGGTATCGTCGGCGGCCATGATGGCGTTCTTGTAGGCCATGAAGTGCTTGAAGCTGTTCACCCCGTGCTGTGCCACCAGCTCGCCCATTTCCCGGGCGACCTCGTCGCTCCACCAGGTGATGGCGACGTGGAAGCCGTAGTCCGCAGCGGATTTCTGCGCCCAGCCGCGCCAGGTGTGGAAGGCCTCCAGCAGCGACTGTCGCGGGTTGGGGATGACGAAGTCGATGATCGAGGTGGTCCCTCCGGCCAGCCCGGCCGCGGTGCCGCTGAAGAAGTCCTCGCTGGCCACCGTGCCCATGAAGGGCAACTGCATGTGGGTATGGGGGTCGATGCCGCCCGGCATCAGGTACTGGCCACCGCCGTCGAGGACGTCGCAGCCGGAGGGGGTTTCGAGGTTCTCGCCGATGGCCTGGATGAGGCCGTTGGCACAGAGCACGTCGGCTCGATAACTCTCTTCGTGAGTAACCACGGTGGCGCCACGGATCAACAGGGACATGCCGTCTTTCCTCGCAGGCTGACCGGTCGTTGCCGGTTCTTGAAATTGTTTTTTCGCCATGCGCCGAGGACTTTTGTAATCCTGTCAGCGCTGACAGGATTCGAATCTAGATGCTGATCATCGATTGAGCAAGATTATTTTCAAATGGTTGTTTGAGTTTGTAACTTATTGATTTTAAATAATTAAAAATAAATATCACCAAAATGGTGAGGGTTCTCACTATTTTGACGCGCTTGACAAGAATTCAAAAAGGTCGAGATTTCCCATGCAAAATCAGCCGCTTGAAAGCCGTGTTCGAACGGTTGTGGGGAGATGAAAAAAGTTCGCCTGCACTCCTTTGGTTCCTGACCGGGGCGACAGGCTCGCGCATTTCCCCCGGTGACACGCCGGACTGCCCGTCGGCGTGTCACCGACGTTGTCGATGAAGTGTTTCAGATCAGTCGGTTACCTCCAGTAGACCGGCCTGCCCAGTGACGTCGCGGGGTTTTCGGCACGCTTATTGAGTGCCGCCCGCCACGGCATTGTCCGGACCGGAGGTGCAGTACTGGTGGTGCGGTACTCCGGCCATCGCATTAGCCCGATGAGCGAATAACTAAAAGAATTCTGGAGAGGCCCATGCAACAGAGCAGATCGGAAGTGACCGAGCGCGACGGCTTGGTCGAGCTGTCCGCCGGCAGCGACGTACTCGACAGCCCCCGCTACAACCACGACATCGCCCCGACCCGGGTGGAACAGCGTACCTGGAACAGGTGGCACATCACCGCGCTGTGGATCGGCATGTCCATCTGCGTGCCCACCTACACCCTCGGCGGCGTCCTCACCGCCTACTTCGGCCTCAGCGTCGGCGAAGCGCTGCTGGCGATCCTGCTGGCCAACCTGGTGGTGCTGATCCCGCTGACCCTCAATGCCTTCGCCGGCACCCGCTACGGCATTCCCTTCCCGGTGCTGCTGCGCGCTTCGTTCGGCATCATCGGCTCCAACGTGCCATGCCTGATCCGCGCCGTGGTCGCGTGCGGCTGGTTCGGCATCCAGACGCTGTTCGGCGGGCTGGCGATCCATCTCTTCCTCGGTTCGATCTTTCCCGCCTGGAAAGCCCTCGGCGGTACCGGCGAGGTGATCGGTTTCCTCCTGTTCTGGGGGCTGAACCTGTGGGTGGTGCTGCGCGGCGCGGAGTCGATCAAATGGCTGGAGACACTCTCGGCACCGCTGCTGGTGCTGGTCGGCCTCGGCCTGCTGGTGTGGGCGCTGCCGCACATATCGGTCAGCGAACTGCTGGCGCAGCCGCCGAAGCGCCCGGAAGGCGCCAGCGTCACCGGCTACTTCATGGCCGGGCTGACGGCGATGGTCGGCTTCTGGGCCACGCTGTCGCTGAACATCCCCGACTTCAGCCGCTATGCGCGTAGCCAGAAGGACCAGATACTCGGGCAGATCTTCGGCCTGCCGCTGACCATGTTCCTGTTCGCCGCCCTCGGCGTGGTGATGACCGCCGCCTCGGCTTCGCTGGTGGGCGAGACGGTTTCCGACCCGGTCAGCCTGATCGGCCACATCCCCAGCCCCGGCTGGGTGGCGGTGGCGATGGCGTTGATCATCGTCGCCACCCTCTCGACCAACACCGCGGCGAACATCGTCTCGCCGACCAACGACTTCCAGAACATCGCACCGAAACTCATCGGCCGCACCCGCGCCGTCTGGCTCACCGGTTTCATCGGCCTGGCGCTGATGGCCCACGAGTTGCTGAAGAAGCTCGGCTGGATCGTTTCCGACCTCAGCCTGGAAAGCGTCTACTCCAACTGGCTGCTCGGCTACTCCAGCCTGCTCGGGCCGATCGCGGGGATCATGGTGGTGGACTACTTCCTGGTGCGCAGGCAACGCCTCGACCTCGCCGGACTCTACCGCGACGACGTCTACCCGGCCTGGAACTGGCCCGGCTTCGCCGCCTTCGCGGTGCCGGTGGCGCTGACCGTCATGGCCCTCGGCAACCGCCAGTTCCACTGGTTCTACGACTACGGCTGGTTCACCGGCTCGCTGCTCGGCGGCGCGCTCTACTACGGCCTCTGCGGCCGCCGTGCGCGGAGCCCGGCGGCATTGGCCAAACCGCTGCCCTGATGGGCATACAGGCGGCCGGCGAGCCGCCGACACCTACTCCAAGCCTGAGGAGACGACAATGAGCACTGCCCGGAACGTCCTGCAATCCACCCAGCGACACATCGATGGCCAGCGCCTCTGGCAATCGCTGATGGATCTCGCCCGCCTCGGCGCCACCGCCAAGGGTGGGGTCTGCCGCCTGGCCCTGAGCGATCTCGACCGCCAGGCCCGCGATCTCTTCGTGCAATGGTGCGAAGCGGCCGGCTGCACGGTCAGCGTCGATCGGGTCGGCAACATCTTCGCCCGTCGTCCCGGGCGTAACCCGGACTTGCCCCCGGTGATGACCGGTAGCCACATCGACACCCAGCCCACCGGTGGCAAGTTCGACGGCTGCTTCGGGGTGATGGCCGGCCTCGAGGTGATCCGCACCCTCAACGACCTCGGGGTGGAAACCGAGGCGCCGCTGGAGGTGGTGGTGTGGACCAACGAGGAAGGCTCGCGCTTCGCGCCCTGCATGATGGGCTCGGGCGTATTCGCCGGGAAGTTCACCCTGGAGGAGACCCTGGCCAAGCGCGATGCCGACGGTGTCAGCGTAGGCGAGGCGCTGGACGCCATCGGCTACGCGGGAGCGCGCGATTGTCTCGGACATCCGGTGGGCGCCTATTTCGAGGCGCACATCGAACAGGGGCCGATCCTCGAGGACGAGGAGAAGACCATCGGCGTGGTGCTCGGCGCGCTCGGGCAGAAATGGTTCGACCTGTCCCTGCGCGGCGTCGAGGCACACGCCGGGCCAACGCCGATGCACCTGCGCAAGGATGCCCTGGTCGGTGCCGCGGCGGTGGTCGAGGCGGTCAATCGCGCGGCCCTCGGCCATCAGCCGCATGCTTGCGGCACGGTCGGCTGCCTGCACGCCTATCCCGGTTCGCGCAACGTGATACCCGGCGAAGTGAAGATGACCCTGGACTTCCGCCATCTGCAACCGGAGCGCCTGGACTCGATGATCGCCGAGGTCCGCCAGGTGATCGCCGCTACCTGCGAGAAGCATGGCTTGCAATACGAGCTGGTGCCGACCGCCGATTTCCCGCCGCTGTACTTCGACCAGGGATGCGTCGGCGCGGTGCGCGAGGCGGCGCAGGCGCTGGGCATGCCGCAGATGGACATCGTCAGCGGCGCCGGCCACGACGCGATCTTCCTCGCCGAACTCGGTCCGGCGGGGATGATCTTCGTGCCCTGCGAGAACGGCATCAGCCACAACGAGATCGAGAACGTCAGCCCCGACGACCTGGCCGCCGGCTGCGCGGTGCTGTTGCGGGCCATGCTCAAGGCCTCCGAGGCGATCGCCGGCGGCCGCCTGGCGGCCTGAGTGGCGCTTCCATCGAGGCGCCGGCATCGACCGCCTTCTACACGGGTACGGTAGGGCGAATAACGCCAGGGGCGTTATCCGCCGATGCGCGGCTGGGCGGCGGATAACCGCGTTGCGGTTATGCGCCCTACGTGGTGCTGCGCGGGGTACGGTGGGGCGTTGTCCGTCGATGCGTCGCTGGGGCGGGGCGCGGGGCTCAGATCACCTTGCCGTCGCGCAGCCTTTCCAGCGCGGCCGCGTCCAGGCCGAGGAGCGTCTCGAGGACCTCATCGGTGTGCTGGCCGAGGGTGGGCGGCGGGTTGCGGTATTCCACCGGCGTCTCGGACAGGCGGATCGGGCTGGCCACCTGCGGCACCGTCCCGGCCAGCGGGTGCGGTAGCTCCACGCGCAGGCCGCGGGCCTGCACCTGCGGGTCGGCGAACACCTGCGCCAGGTCGTTGATCGGCCCGCAGGGCACGCCGGCGCGCTCCAGGGAAAGAATCCACTCGGCGGTGGTGTGCAGCACCGTGGCCTGGCGGATCAGCGGGATCAGCACCTCGCGGTTGGCCACCCGCGCCTTGTTGGTGGCGAAGCGCGGGTCGTCGGCCCATTCCGGGTGGTCTGCCAGCTCGGCGAACTTGCGGAACTGGCTGTCGTTGCCGACCGTGAGGATCATGTCGCCGTCGGCGGTGGGGAAGTCCTGGTATGGCACGATGTTCGGGTGTGCGTTGCCCAGGCGCCGCGGCGGCACGCCGGTGGTCAGGTAGTTGAGGGTCTGGTTGGCCAGGCAGGCGACCTGCACGTCGAGCAGGGCCATGTCGATGTGCTGGCCGATGCCGCTGACGTCGCGGTGGGCGAGGGCGGCGAGCACCGCGGTGGAGGAGTACAGCCCGGTGAGGATATCGGTCAGCGCCACGCCGACCTTCACCGGACCGGCGCCTTCCTCGTTGTCGGCGCGCCCGGTGAGGCTCATCAGGCCGCCCAGGCCCTGGATCATGAAGTCATAGCCGGCGCGCTTGGCATAGGGGCCGGACTGGCCGAAGCCGGTGATCGAACAGTAGATCAGCTTCGGGTTGACCTGCTTCAGCGATTCATAGTCGAGGCCATAGGCCTTGAGCCCGCCGACCTTGAAGTTCTCCAGCAGGATGTCGGCCTTGGCCGCCAGTTCGCGAACGATGCGCTGGCCTTCCGGCTGGGTGAAGTCCACCGTCACCGACTTCTTGTTGCGGTTGGCCGACAGGTAGTAGGCCGCCTCGCTGGTGTCGTTGCCTTCGGCATCCTTGAGGAACGGCGGGCCCCAGGCGCGGGTGTCGTCGCCGCTGCCGGGGCGCTCGATCTTGATCACCTCGGCGCCGAGGTCGGCGAGGATCTGCCCGGCCCAGGGGCCGGCCAGGACACGGGACAGGTCGAGTACGCGGATATGGGAAAGGGCGCCGGGCATGACGGTTCTCGCTGCTGGGGGCTGGAAACGGAAATGGCCGGGAAGACGGGTTCCTTGCCCGTCTCCCCGGCGGCCGGCGCGCTACCGTGAAAAAGCGCGCCGGGGTGTTGCTCGGTGGCTCAGAAGAATGCCTGGATGCCGGTCTGCGCGCGGCCGAGGATCAGCGCGTGGACATCGTGGGTGCCCTCGTAGGTGTTCACCACTTCCAGGTTGACCAGGTGGCGGGCGATGCCGAATTCGTCGGAGATGCCGTTGCCGCCCAGCATGTCGCGGGCCAGGCGGGCGATGTCGAGGGCCTTGCCGCAGCTGTTGCGCTTCATGATCGAGGTGATTTCCACCGCCGCGGTGCCTTCGTCCTTCATCCGCCCCAGGCGCAGGCAGCCTTGCAGGGCCAGGGTGATCTCGGTCTGCATGTCGGCCAGCTTCTTCTGGATCAGTTGGTTGGCGGCCAGCGGGCGGCCGAACTGCTGGCGGTCGAGCACGTACTGGCGGGCGGTGTGCCAGCAGAATTCGGCGGCGCCCAGGGCGCCCCAGGAGATCCCGTAGCGCGCCGAGTTCAGGCAGGTGAACGGACCGCGCAGGCCGCGCACTTCGGGGAAGGCGTTCTCTTCCGGAACGAACACGTTGTCCATCACGATCTCGCCGGTGATCGAGGCACGCAGGCCGACCTTGCCATGGATCGCCGGGGCGCTCAGACCTTCCCAGCCCTTCTCGAGGACGAAGCCGCGGATCTGCCCTTCGTCATCCTTGGCCCAGACCACGAAGACGTCGGCGATCGGGCTGTTGGTGATCCACATCTTGCTGCCGCTCAGGCGATAGCCGCCGTCGACCTTCTTCGCCCGGGTGACCATCGAGCCCGGGTCGGAACCGTGGTTCGGCTCGGTCAGGCCGAAGCAGCCGATGTATTCGCCGCTGGCCAGCTTGGGCAGGTACTTCTGCCGGGTGGCTTCGTTGCCGAATTCATGGATCGGCACCATCACCAGCGAGGACTGCACGCTCATCATCGAGCGATAGCCGGAGTCGACGCGCTCGACTTCGCGAGCGATCAGGCCATAGCAGACGTAGTTGAGGCCGCTGCCGCCGTAGGCTTCGGGAATGGTCGCGCCGAGCAGGCCGGTCTCGCCCATCTCGCGGAAGATCTTCGGGTCGGTCTGTTCGTGGCGGAAGGCCTCGAGCACGCGCGGGGCCAGCTTGTCCTGGGCGAACTGCTGGGCGCTGTCGCGAACCATGCGCTCTTCTTCGGTGAGCTGCTGGTCCAGCAGCAGGGGATCTTCCCAGTTGAAGCTAGCTTTGGTGGCCATGCGTACATCCTCGTCAAGCGGTAGCGGAGGCTGGCGTGGGCCAGCCGGAATGGAAGCATCCTAAGAGCCTAGCGAATGGGGCGGCAAACGAGGAATTCGCACGCACTTGTGCTATTTTCTCACTCCGAGAAAATGAGTCTCGTATTTCATGCCCTTGAAGAGGCGCGAGGAATCGTGACCTGGGCGTCATAGATGCGAAACCGGCACTCCGGAGTCCTCCATGCGACGCAAGATCCCTTCCACCGCCGCGCTGGTCAGCTTCGAATCCGCCGCGCGCCACGAGAGCTTCACCAAGGCGGCGGAGGAGTTGTCCCTGACCCAGAGCGCGATCTGCCGGCAGATCGCCACGCTCGAGGAGTTCCTCGGTGTCGAGCTGTTCCGTCGCTCGCGGCGCGGGGTCAAGCTCACCGAGGCCGGGCTGTCCTATAGCCGGCGGGTGGCGGTACGCCTCGACGCGGTGGAGCGCGACACCCTGGCGGTGATGGGGCACCAGGGCGGCGGCGCGATCGAACTGGCGGTGGTGCCGACCTTCGGCACCCAATGGCTGTTGCCGCGGCTCAAGCGTTTCCAGCGGCTGCACCCGGAGGTCACGATCAACCTGACCAACCGCACCCGCCCGTTCCTCTTCGCCGACACCGAGTTCGACGCCGCGCTGTACTTCGGCGACGCCGACTGGTCGGGTACCGTCTCGCATTTCCTGATGCGCGAGAATCCGGTGCCGGTGTGCAGCCCGGAGCTGCTGGGCGGGCGTCGAACGCTGAGCGCCGAGCAGGTCGCCGGGCTGCCGCTGATGCAGCAGAGCACCCGGCCCTACGCTTGGCGCCAGTGGTTTCACTCCCAGGGACTGAACGTCGCCCACGACATGAGCGGGCCGCGCTACGAGCTGTTCTCCATGCTTGCCCAGGCGGCCATGCACGGCATGGGCGTGGCCCTCATACCGCCCTTCCTGATCCAGGACGAGCTGGCCGACGGAAGGCTTATCGTGCCCATGCAACATGCCTATTTGAGCGAGAATGCGTATTACCTGATCATTCCCGAGCGCAGGGTCGAATCGGCGATGCTCAATGCCTTCCGCGACTGGCTGGTGGAAGAGGCCAGGCAGTACCGCGAGGCCAACGGGCTGGGCTGAACGCGCAGGAACATCGGGTGGCGCAGGCAGGACGCGCCGCCCCGGGACCGGGCCGATCCGCCGGGTCCCGCGGAGCCGCGGCGGCGATACCGCCGGGCATCCTCCACGACGGCCAGGATGGCGGCCGCGGAGCACCACACCAGGAGTTCACATGAATTTCCACACCCGCAAGTGGGTCAAGCCAGAAGATCTCAACCCCAACGGCACCCTGTTCGGCGGCAGCCTGCTGCGCTGGATCGACGAAGAAGCGGCGATCTACGCGATCATCCAGCTGGGCAACCAGCGCGTGGTCACCAAGTACATTTCCGAGATCAACTTCGTCAGCTCGGCGCGCCAGGGCGACATCATCGAGCTGGGCATCACCGCCACCGACTTCGGTCGTACCTCGCTGACCATGACCTGCCACGTGCGCAACAAGATCACCCGCAAGAGCATCCTCACCATCGACAAGATGGTCTTCGTCAACCTCGGCCCGGACGGCCTGCCGGCGCCCCACGGCAAGACCGAGATCACCTACATCAAGGACCAGTTCAAGGAAGACGAAGTCCTGCCCTGATCGGCGCGACGAGCGGCCGGCACCCGTGCCGGCCGCCGTGTTTCAGAACAGCCGGGTGAGCAGCCAGTAGAGCGAGGCCGAGAGCAGGATCGCCGCCGGCAGCGTCAGCACCCAGGCCATCAGCAGGTTGCGGATGGTCTTCCACTGTAGTCCCGAACCGTTCGCCGCCATGGTCCCGGCCACCCCGGAAGACAGCACATGGGTGGTGGATACCGGCAAGCCATACAGGTCCGCCGCGCCAATGGTCAGCATCGCCACGGTTTCCGCCGAGGCGCCCTGGGCGTAGGTCAGGTGGGTCTTGCCGATCTTCTCGCCGACCGTCACCACGATGCGTTTCCAGCCGACCATGGTGCCCAGGCCGAGGGCGATGGCCACGGCGATCTTCACCCATAGCGGGATGAACTTGGTGGCGTCGTCGATCTTCCGCTTGAACGCCTGCAACTTGCCGCGGGTGTCGGCGTCGAAGCGGCCGACGTCGTCCTTGTCCATCAGGCGGATCGCCTCGGAGGTCAGGTACATGTCGTTGCGCACGTTGCCCATGGCTTGCGCCGGTACCCGCGAGAACGCGCCATAGCCTTTCACTTCCTGGCCGATCGAGCCGGTCAGGGCGGCCAGCGCCGGGATCAGCTCAGGCGATGCCTGCTTGCTGCGCACGTAGTCGGAGAGTACCTGGCGCGGATCGGCCGGCGCCGGTTGCGGCGCGCTCTTCACCAGCGCTTGCCGGGTGACCTCGGCGACGGCGGCGAACTGCACTGCCTGGTCCGCCGGCATGGTGCGGTTCAGGGCGTAGGCCATCGGCAGGGTGCCGACCAGGATCAGCATGATCAGGCCCATGCCTTTCTGCCCGTCGTTGGAGCCGTGGGCGAAGGACACCCCGGTACAGGTCAGGATCAGCAGGCCGCGGATCCACCAGGGCGGCGGCGCCTTGCCCTTCGGCGCCTTATACAGCGCGCGGTTCTTCACCAGCAGGCGCAGCGCCAGGAGCAGCAGGGCGGCGCAGGCGAAGCCGATCAGCGGCGAGAGCAGCAGGGAATAGCCGACCTTGGTCGCCTGGCCCCAGTCCACCCCGCTGGTGCCGTCGCGCCCGTGCATCAGCGCGTTGGCCACGCCGACGCCGATGATCGAGCCGATCAGGGTGTGCGAGGACGACGCCGGCAGGCCCAGCCACCAGGTCCCGAGGTTCCACAGGATGGCGGCGATCAGCAGGGCGAAGACCATGGCGAAGCCGGCCGAGGAACCGACCTGCAGGATCAGTTCCACCGGCAGCAGGGCGATGATGCCGAAAGCCACCGCGCCGCTGGAGAGCAATACGCCGAGAAAGTTGAAGCAACCCGACCAGACCACCGCGAAGTGCGGCGGCAGCGAGTGGGTGTAGATCACCGTGGCCACCGCGTTGGCAGTGTCGTGGAAGCCGTTGACGAACTCGAAGCCGAGGGCGATCAGCAGGGCCACGCCGAGCAGCAGGAAGGGCGTCCAGGTGGTGATCGCGGAACCGACGTCATCGACGTCCTGCATCAGGCTGTAGGCGCTGAACAGCAGTCCGGTGGCGAGCACGGCGAAGAATACGAAGGCGGTGAGGCGGCCGGGGCGCTGCTCGAGATGGGGCTTGTGCGCGTTGCCGGCGGCACTGGCGACGGCGACGGCGGGAAGGACATCGGAGGTCATGGTGCGGGTCCGCGCTGGGGATGACCGGCACATGATGGGCAGGCGATTGTGACAAGTTATGTCTTTCGCATACCGGCTTCGTCTGGCGAAGAAAGGACAAGGGCCGCGGGAGGCCGCCGGAAGCCGGATGGGGTCGGGCGCCAGGCGGCCTGCCCGCTGCGGCCGCGAAGATTAATGAATTCCTGTGGCGAGTGCCATCATTTCGTCGCTAAAAAGTTGGCATGTTGAGGGATTTGCCGATCCGGACACGCGCGGGGAAGGCGAGAGCCACTGGACTAGACTGAGAAGTGCGCGGCGGGGCCGGTCGCTTGCCGGCCCGGTGCGCGGGACGAGCGCCTTCGTCCCGGGGTGGCCCGGCCGGGCGGTCGGGGAGGTCGATATGCGGATGCCGTGCCGGCTCGCGCTGGCGCTGTTGCTGTGCTTCGCCGGCCCGGCCTGTCTCGCGGCCTCCGGACCGGTACGGGTGCTCTCGGTGGATGGTGCGATCGGCCCGGCCAGCGCCGATTACCTGGTGCGCGGCATCGAGCGTGCCGCCGAGGACGGCGCGCAACTGGTGGTGCTGGAACTGGACACGCCCGGCGGCCTGGACGCATCGATGCGGCGCATCGTCAAGGCGATCCTCGCCAGCCAGGTGCCGGTCGCCGGTTTCGTCGCGCCCAGCGGGGCGCGGGCGGCGAGCGCCGGCACCTACATCCTGTATGCCTGCCATATCGCAGCGATGGCGCCGGGGACCAACCTCGGCGCCGCCACCCCGGTGCGCCTGGGGACGCCGGACAAGCCCGCAGAGAAGCCCCCGGCGCGGGACGCCGAACCCATGGCGCGCAAGCAGGTCAACGACGCCGCCGCCTATATCCGTGGCCTCGCGCAGTTGCGCGGGCGCAACGTCGAATGGGCCGAGCGCGCGGTGCGCGAGGCGGTCAGCCTGGCGGCGCACGAGGCGGCGGCGCAGAAGGTGATCGACCTGCAGGCCCGCGACCTGCCCGACCTGCTGCGCCAGCTCGACGGCCGCAGCCTGCGCGTCGGCGAGCGCGCGCTTACCCTGGCTACCGCCGGCGCCACGGTCGAGCGCCAGGCACCGGACTGGCGCGCGCGGTTGCTGGCGGTGCTCACCGATCCCAGCGTGGCGCTGATCCTGATGATGATCGGCATCTACGGGCTGATCTTCGAACTGGCCAATCCCGGCATGGCGTTGCCCGGCGTGCTCGGCGGCATCTGCCTGCTGCTTGGCCTGTACGCCCTGCAGATGCTGCCGGTCAACTACGCCGGGCTGGCGCTGATCGCGCTGGGCCTGGCGTTCATGGTGGGCGAGGCGTTCGTCGCCAGCTTCGGCGTGCTCGGCATCGGCGGAATCGTCTCGTTCGTGGTCGGCGCGCTGATCCTGATCGATACCGAGGTGCCCGGCTACGGCATTCCGCCCGGCCTGGTGGTGGCCTTGGCGTTGCTCAGCGCCGCGCTGATCGTCGGTCTGCTGGGCATGGCCCTGCGTACTCGCCGGCAAGCGGTGGTAAGTGGCACCGCCGGATTGGTCGGCAGCCTGGCGACGGTGGCGGCGGTGGATTCCGAACAACCCTGCGCAGGCTGGGTGCTGCTCCAGGGCGAGCGCTGGCGGGTGCTCGCCGCGCGGCCGCTGGCGGTGGGCCAGCCGGTCTGGGTGCTGGCGCGCAAGGGCCTGCTCCTGGAAGTCGCGCTGGCCGATGAAGGAGGTGGATGATGGGTATTTCCTATGGTTTGGCGATGTTGCTGGTGTTCCTCGCGCTGCTGCTGTTCAGCGCGCTGCGCATCCTCCGCGAGTACGAGCGCGGCGTGGTGTTCCAGCTCGGGCGGTTCTGGAAGGTCAAGGGGCCGGGGCTGGTGCTGGTGATCCCGGCGATCCAGCAGATGGTGCGCATCGACCTGCGCACCATCGTCCTCGACGTGCCGCCGCAGGATGTGATTTCCCGCGACAACGTTTCGGTGAAGGTCAACGCGGTGGTGTACTTCCGCGTGCTCGATCCGCAGAAGGCGATCATCCAGGTGGAGAACTACCTGGCCGCCACCAGCCAGTTGGCCCAGACCACCCTGCGCGCGGTGCTGGGCAAGCACGAGCTGGACGAGATGCTCGCCGAGCGCGAGCGCCTGAACCTGGATATCCAGCAAGTGCTCGATGCGCAGACCGACGCCTGGGGCATCAAGGTGGCGAATGTGGAAATCAAGCACGTCGATCTCAACGAATCGATGGTCCGCGCCATCGCCCGGCAGGCCGAGGCGGAGCGTGAGCGCAGGGCCAAGGTGATCCATGCCGAGGGCGAGCTGCAAGCCTCGGAGAAACTCATGCAGGCGGCGCAGATGCTCGGCCGGCAGAGTGGCGCCATGCAGTTGCGCTACATGCAGACCCTCGGCGCGATCGCCGGCGACAAGAGTTCGACCATCGTCTTCCCGATGCCGATCGAACTCTTCGGCGGCAAGTACGCAGGTGCCGCGCCGCGGAACGAAAAGGCCGCCGAAGAGGATGAGGAGAGGTGAACGCGCGCGGTTTGTGATGGAAATATCATCGAGCCGCGACACGGGGACATGCGTGCCCGGGGTCGGGATGGCTATGCTGTGGCGATCCACTCCCGGGACGCTCCTTCATGCTGCGATGCGCACTCCTGCTGCTGACATTGCTCCTCCCTTGCGCGCTGCCTGCCGCCAACCTGCGCCTGGTCGGCGACTCCTGGCCGCCTTTCGTCGATTCGCGCCTGCCTGGCAACGGCCTGGCGGTGGAACTGGTGACCACCGCGCTCAAGCGCGCCGGCTTCGACTCGAGCTTCCAGCAGGTACCCTGGTCGCGTGCCCTGCACGGCGTGCGCAGCGGCGACTACGACATCGCCCTGAGCGCCTGGTACGAGCCCGCCCGCAGCCTCTACGGGCAGTTTTCCCGCGCCTACCTGAGCAACCGCATTCGCCTGCTGCAACGCAAGGGGCGGGGTATCGAGTTTTCCCGCCTGAGCGACCTGCGTCCCTACCGCATCGCGGTCGTGCGCGACTATGCCTACGCGCCCGAATTCGACCGTGACAGCCGTCTGCAGAAGGTCAACGTGACCAGCTTCGCCAACGCCGCGCGGATGCTCGAGGCGGGGCGGGTCGACCTGGCGGTGGAGGACGAGCTGGCGCTGGGGGTCGCCTTCAAGGGCGAGCTGGCCGATTTGCGCGACAAGCTGGAGGTACTGCCCACCCCGCTTGGCGAGAACGGCCTGCACCTGCTGGTGAGCCTGAGGAATCCCCGGCATGACGAGATCGTCGACGGCTTCGACCTGGCCATCCGCGGCATGCGCGACGACGGCAGCTACCAGCGCCTGCTGGAGCGCTACGGCGCGCGCTAGGGCTGGCCTGGCAGCGGCTGCGCGCCGGCCAGTTCCTTCTTCAGCAAGTGCGCGGCCAGGGTGCGCAGCGGGGCGAGCTGGCGACAGATGTGCGCCAGTTGGGTCTGTACCAGGCGATGGCTGTCGTCCATGTCCTCGGGCATCTGCTCCAGTTCCTTGGCCAGCGCTTCCTCCTCTTCGCTGTAGATGGCGACCGGGCGTTTCTGTTCCAGGCTCGCGGCGATTTCCTCGAGGCTGGCGGAGAGCCGCTCGGCGGCGCGCTCCAGGAGGCCGTCGCTGGCGTCCTCGGGCAGGCTTTCGCGGTGCGCGCCGAGGCCGGATAGATAGCTGAGCAGGGTGTGCGAGAGGACCAGGAAGCGGAAGCCGATCTCGGCGTCCTTCCTGAAGTGGCCGGGCTCCAGGAGCATGTTCGACAGGGTGGTCGAGAGCGCCGCGTCGGCGTTGTGCGCGTTGCGCCGGGCGGTGCGGTAGTCGAGGTCGTCGCGCTTGCCGGTGGCGTACTGCTGCATGATCTGCCGCAGGTAGCGGCTGTTGCAGGCGAGGGTGTTGGCGAGCATGCGGTTGAGCCGGCGGCCCTGCCAGTCGGGCAGCACCAGGAACACCGCGAGGCCGGCGATCAGGCTGCCTAGCAAGGTATCGAACAGGCGGGGCAGGATCAGCCCGTAGCCATCGCCGACCTGGTTGAAGCAGAACAGCACCAGCAGGGTGATCGCCGCCGTCGCCAGGGTATAGCGACTGCTGCGGGTGGCGAAGAAGGCGACCCCGGCGGCGACCGCGAACAGCGACTGCACCAGCGGGCTGGGGAACAGGTCGATCAGCGCCCAGCCGACCACCAGGCCGACCACCGTACCTAGGATCCGCTGCACCAGGCGCAGGCGGGTCGCGCCATAGTTGGGCTGGCAGACGAACACCGTGGTGAGCAGTATCCAGTAGCCCTGGGTCGGGTGGATCCAGTGCAGCACGCCGTAGCCGGCGGTCAGCGCCAGGGCCATGCGCAGGCCGTGGCGGAACAGCAGCGAGGTCGGGGTAAGCTGCTGGCGCAGGCGCTCGAAGGCGTCCTTCAGGCTGCGCGGCGAGCGGTCGAGCAGGGCGCTGTCCTGTTCGTCGGCGATGGCGTCCGGGTTGCTCGCCCCGGCCAGCTTGCGGTCCAGCGTGGTGAGGTTGGCGGCCAGGGCGCCGAGCGAGCGCAGCAGGCCCTTCCAGGCCGGGTTGCTCTGCTGGCGCAGGTGTTCGAGCGAGGCCTGGAGGTCTTCCAGGGCCAGCTCGCGGTCGGCGTAGTCGAACGGCTGGCGCAGGCGGATAGCCCGCGCCAGGGCCTGGCAGGCCTTGCCCTGCTGGTTGAGCAGGCGCTGGCAGCGGAACAGCACGTCGCTGTGGAAGAACGCCTCGGCCAGCCGGTTGTACGGGTAGTGCGAGGAACTGGCGCGCTCGTGGACGTCCTGGGCGATGAAATAGAGCTTCAGGTAGCGGCTCACCTTGGGGCCCGGCCGACCATGGCCGAGGCGGTTGAGAATGGTCTCCTTGGCCTGGTTCAGCGCCACCACCACCTTGCCGTTCTGCCGTGCCAGGGCGAGGCGCTGGCCCTCCACGTCGAGCTGGCGCAACGGTTCGAACAGGCTCGACTTGATCCTCAGGTATTCGCCCAGCTCGAAATACAGGCGGGAAAGACTCTGCTGCACCGGCTGGTTGGAGAACAGCGCGTTCCACAGCACTGAGAGCAGCCCGTACCAGGCCGCCCCGGCCACCAGCAGCAGCGGTTCGTGCCAGACATCGGCGACCTCACCGCCGCGCTGGTCCACGCCGATCATGGTGTAGATCGAGAGGATCAGGGTCGCCGAGGCGATCGCCGCATAGCGCTCGCCCAGGGCGCCGAGGAGGATCATGCCGAACGCCGACAGCGCCATCCCGGAAACGAACAGCCAGGGATAGGGGAACAGCAACTCGACGGCGAAGGCGGCGACGCTGAAGCACAGCAGGGTCACCAGCAGCGCTTGCAGGCGGCCGAGCCAGTTGTCGTCGGTCTCCGCCAGGGCGCTGGCGATGATCCCGAGGAACAGCGGGATCAGCAGCTCGATGCGGTCCTGCCACCAGCACAGCAGCAGGGCGCCGGCCAGGGCGATGAACACCCGCAGGCTGTAGGCGAACTTGTCGAGGGCCCAGAGGCGGCGGAGCGTGTGTGTCAGCGAAGAGGGCGGCATGGGGGCGGAGTGCTATCCGATGGTCCGTGGTTCAGCCTATGTGGCCTGTCCGGCTAATTCAATCGGCCGATTTCGCGCGACTGGAAGTCCGCTGCCCGCCGCAGTCGCAGGAAACGCTGCCGTGGGCAACTCGGTCGAGCCGGGCATCTGGCGGATGCAGGCTTCGTGCCTGCGAACGCTAAGACGTCGTCGCCGCGCCGGAAGTTACCCGGCGGCGATATCGCTCGCCGGAGCGGGCCCGGCGAGCGAAGCGGCGGCGCGCTACAGCAGGCGGACCTTGAACGAGCGCCCCTTGATCTTGCCTTCGCTCAGGCGCTTGAGGGCCTGGTGGGCGAGGCCGCGCTCGATGGCGACGAAGGCCTGGAAGTCGAAGATGGCGATCTTGCCCACCGCGCTGCCGGGCAGCCCGGCGTCGCCGGTGAGGGCACCGAGCAGGTCGCCGGGGCGCACCTTGTCCTTGCGTCCGCCGGCGATGCACAGGGTGCTCATCGGCGGCAGCAATGGCTCCGGGCTGGCCTTCAACTGGCCGAGGGCGTACCAGGCCAGCGGCTGCTTCTGCAGGTCCTCGATGGCCTGCGCACGGCTGGCCTCGGCCGGTGCCACCAGCGACAGGGCCAGGCCTTTCTCGCCGGCGCGACCGCTGCGTCCGATGCGATGGATGTGGACCTCCGGGTCGCGCGCCAGCTCGACGTTGATCACCGTTTCCAGGGCGGCGATGTCCAGCCCGCGGGCGGCCACGTCGGTGGCCACCAGTACGTTGCAACTGCGGTTGGCGAACACCGTCAGGACCTGGTCGCGCTCGCGCTGCTCCAGGTCGCCGTGCAGGGCCAGGGCGGAAATCCGCTGCGCCTTCAGTGCGTCGGCCAGCTCCTGGCACTGCTGGCGGGTCTGGCAGAAGGCCACGCAGGACTGCGGCCGGAAATGCTGGAGCAGGCGTACCACGGCGTCCATGCGCTGCTTCGGATCGATCTCGAAGAAGCGCTGCTCGATCTGGCTGTCGGCGTGCAGCGACTCGACCTTCACCTGTCGCGGATCGCGCATGAAGGTCTTCGCCAGCTTCTCGATGCCGTCCGGGTAGGTGGCGGAGAACAGCAGGGTCTGCCGGCGCTCGGGGAGCTGGCCGATGATCTCGGCGATGCTGTCGTAGAAGCCCATGTCGAGCATCCGGTCGGCTTCGTCGAGGACTAGGGTATTGAGCCCGTCGAGGACCAGGGTGCCTTTGCGCAGGTGCTCCTGGATGCGCCCCGGGGTGCCGACCACCACGTGCGCGCCGTGCTCCAGCGAAGCCACCTGCGGGCCGTAGGGGACGCCGCCGCAGAGGGTCAGGACCTTGATGTTGTCGGCGGCGCGGGCCAGCCGGCGGATCTCCTTGGCGACCTGGTCGGCCAGTTCGCGGGTCGGGCACAGCACCAGCGCCTGGCAGCCGAAGTAGCGCGGGTTCAGCGGGCTGAGCAGGGCGAGGCCGAAGGCCGCGGTCTTGCCGCTGCCGGTCTTGGCCTGGGCGATCAGGTCGTGGCCCTGGAGGATCAGCGGCAGGCTCTGCGCCTGGATCGGCGTCATCTCCCGGTAACCGAGGGAGTCGAGATTGGCCAGGAGGTCCGCGGAAAGCGGCAGCGAGGAGAAAGCGGTGGAGGTCACGGGGCAGGGCTCGGCAGGCGATACGAGCGGCTAGTCTAGCAGCCTGCGGCGGCTTGCCGCGTGCGATCGCCGCCGGAGCAGCAGCGACAGGCAATGTATCTTTGGCCAGTACCGTTCGTCCGAAAAACGAAAAAAGCGCGTTTCTGTATTTTTATACAGGTTCGCTTTCCTCAGTTTTTTGTCGTAGAGTGCTGACACTGTGTTTGCATGGGTCGCCGTCGATCGTGACCTGATGCGGTCGGAAATTCCAGCCCGTCCTGCTCGACTCCTTGTAACTCCTTGCAACTCAGTTACCGGCTACGATTTCGTGGCTAAATCAATACCCATAGTTCCAAGGAGAACTTGCAATGTCCCGTCAGAACGGCACCGTTAAGTGGTTCAACGAAACCAAAGGCTACGGCTTCATTACCCCGGAAAGCGGCCCGGACGTTTTCGTTCACTTCCGTGCCATCGAAGGTAACGGCTTCAAGACTCTGGCCGAAGGCCAGAAGGTCAGCTTCGAAGTCGTACAAGGCCAGAAAGGCATGCAGGCCGAGCGCGTTCAGGTGATCAACTAAGATCCCTGGGCCCCAGCCCGAAGAACCCGGATGGAAGCATCCGGGTTTTTTATTGCCCGGAGAAAACCGTCACACTGTCTTCGCCTGCCGTTCACCCTGTCTTGACGAGTTCCCGCCCAGAGTGGCCCGGTCCCGTTCGGAGTCGTTTCGATGAAGCCTGTGCAATCCCGTCGTCTGGCCTTCGCCGCGCTGTTGTCGCTGTCGTTCTCTTCCGCGTCCTGCCATGCCGCCACCGAGCACTGGGGCTGGATCGAGCAGTCCTGGCTGATGCCCGAGCGCATGCAGGCCAAGGCCAAGCTGGATACCGGCGCGCTGACCTCGTCGCTGGACGCGAGGAATATCCATCGCTACAGGAAGGACGGCGAGCGCTGGGTGCGCTTCGATGTCGTGCTGCCCACCGCCGACAGCAAGGCGCCGGTCAGCGTGACCTTCGAGCGCAAGGTGCTGCGGCTGATCAAGGTACGCGGCGCCGGCGGCAGCGACAGCCGTCTGGTGGTGGCGATGGACATCTGCCTGGGCGCCAAGCTGCTGCGCGAGCAGTTCTCCCTGCGCGACCGCGGCAACATGAACTATCCGGTGCTGCTCGGTCGCCGCACGCTCGAACACCTCGGCGCGGTCGACGTGTCCCGAACCTTTACCCGCAAACCTACCTGCAGCGCGCTCGCCGCTCAGTAGAAGAACCAGCGCAGCAGTCCAGCGCCCAGCGCCACCCAGAACAGCACGATCAGCGCAGCCATCCACAGGTTGCGCGGGTGCGTCTCGACCTCGCGAGCCCGCGCGCGGCACTCGGCGAGCAGCGTGGGTGGGGTGAGGCGGATCGCCAGCCAGATCCCCAGCGGCACCAGCAACAGGTCGTCGAGGTAGCCGAGCAGCGGTATGAAGTCCGGGATCAGGTCGATCGGACTCAGCGCATAGGCCACCACCAGCAGAGCCACCAGTCGGGCCAGCCAGGGCATGTGCTGATGGCGGCTGCACAGCCAGAGGGCGATGACCTCGGTCTTCAGCTCGCGAGCCCAGCGCTTGAGCGTAGCGATCCAGGCCATCCTAGAGGTCCGGGTCCTTTTCCGGATCGACCCGGCGCGGGCTGGTGCGACCGTCCTCGCTGCCGAGCTGGAAGAAGATCGCCGCGGCCAGCATCGACATCAGGCCGACGCTGACATAGGTGGCGTGGAAGGCGCCGAGTACGGTGTCCTGCCCCGTATCCAGGTCGGTCTGGAAACCGCCCAGCAACGCCGCCGCGCAAGCCACGCCGAGGCTGATCGACAACTGCACGACCACCGACATCAGGCTGTTGCCGCTGCTGGCGTTGCTGTCCTGCAGGTCGATCAGGGTGAGGGTGTTCATCGCCGTGAATTGCAGGGAGTTCACCGCGCCGAGCAGGCTCAGGTGCAGCAGCAGCCAGACGTAGGGGGTGTCCTGGTCGACCAGGCCGAAGCCGGCGATCAGGCAGCCGAGGATCAGGGTGTTGCCGACCAGCAGCTTGCGATAGCCGAAGAAGTCCAGCAGTGGCTTGGCCATCGGCTTGGCGACCATCGCGAACAGCGCCAGCGGGATCATGGTCATGCCCGCGGTGGAGGGCGGGTAGCCCAGTCCCACCTGCAGCAACAGCGGGGTGAGGAAGGGCAGGGCGCCGCTGCCCAGGCGGGCGAACAGGTTGCCGAGGATGCCGACGGCGAAGGTCCGCGCCTTGAACAGGTTCGGTGGGAACAGCGGCTTGTCGATGCGTAGCGCGCGCAGCCAGTAGGCGGTGAGCAGGACCAGTCCGCCGATCAGCAGCAGGACCACGCGCAGGTGCGACAGGTGCAGCTCGCCGAGTCCTTCCAGGGCGATGGAGATCAGCACCATGGAGCCGCCGAAGAGCAGGAAGCCGATGCTGTCGAAACGGCTCGGCACCGGGCTGCGCAGGTCCGGCATCAGCTTCATCGCCACCAGGCAGCCGAGCAGGCCGACCGGCAGGTTGATCAGGAAGATCCAGTGCCAGGAGGCGTACTCCACCAGCCAGCCGCCCAGCGTCGGTCCCGCCAGCGGGCCGAGCAGGCCGGGAATGGTGACGAAGCTGAGCACCCGCACCAGGTCCTGGCGCGGGTAGACGCGCAGGATCACCAGCCGTCCCACCGGCATCATCAGCGCGCCGCCGACGCCCTGTACGATGCGCGCGCCGACCAGCAGTTCGAGGCTCGGCGACAGCGCGCAAAGCAACGAGCCGAGGCTGAACAGCAGTACCGCGCCGAGGAATACCCGGCGTGTGCCGAAACGGTCGGCGATCCACCCCGAGGCCGGTATCAGCAGGGCCACCGTGAGCAGGTAGGCGATCACCACCGCCTGCATGCGCAGCGGGTTTTCGTTCAGCGAACTGGCCATGCTCGGTAGTGCGGTGTTGAGGATGGTGCCGTCGAGGGCTTGCATGAAGAAGGCGACGGCGACCAGCCAGGGCAGTTGGCGGGCGATGCGGGGGGTGAGCTGGAACGGCTCGCTCATGGACGGGCTCCCTCGGGCGGACAGGGCCCAAGCATAGAGAAGTTCTCGCCGCGATGGGACGGCCGACGACCGGATCGGGGCGAACAGCGGGCATTGCGGCGGAAGTCGCGGCCAGAGAGGTCGCCTTTCATTGTCCTGGGTCAAGCCGAAGCGCTGGCGCTCGCCGGCTGCTGTGCTAGTACTCAAGAGTCACCCCGTCAGTGGCTGCGGATGCGACGTCGGCGCTTCGTCATCGCACGGACATGTCCCGCGTTGCATGCTCGACGGCGCGTGCTTCACCGCCTTGTCGCGATGTTCTCCACGCAGCGCTCGGCGACCCCGGTCGCCGCTGCCGTCGCCGAAGCCCACCTTCCGTGGAAACAGGAGTCCTCCCATGGCCCAGGAACTTTGCGCTATCTGCCACGAACGTCCCGCCGTCGCCCGCGTCAGCCTGGTACAGAACGGCCAGCGCCGCGAACTCGCCCTCTGCGAACTGCATTACCGCCAGTTGATGCGCCAGCAGCGTATGCGCTCGCCGCTGGAGTCGCTGTTCGGCGGCGGCAGCCCGTTCGACGAGATCTTCTCCGGCTTCGGCGAGCAGAGCCCGGTCACCCCGGTGCGCGCCCGCGAGCCGGAGGCGGTGGACATCGCCGAGTACTTCAGCAAGCAGACCACCGAGTACCTGCAACGCGCCGCGCAGGTCGCCGCCGAATTCGGCAAGCGCGAAGTGGACACCGAGCACCTGCTCTACGCCCTGGCCGACGCCGACGTGGTGCAGGCGGTGCTCAAGCAGTTCGGCCTGTCGCCGGCCGACCTCAAGCAGTACATCGAGGCCAACGCCGTGCGCGGCGCCAGCAAGGGCGAGGCGAGCGAGGACATGACCATCTCCCCACGGGTGAAGAGCGCCTTGCAGCATGCCTTCGCCCTGTCCCGCGAACTCGGCCACAGCTATGTCGGCCCCGAGCACCTGTTGCTCGGCCTGGCGGCGGTGCCGGACAGCTTCGCCGGGACGCTCCTGAAGAAGTACGGCCTGACCGAGCAGGCGCTACGGCAGAAAGCGGTCAAGGTGGTCGGCAAGGGCGCCGAGGATGGCCGCGTGGACGGCCCGAGCAACACTCCGCAACTGGACAAGTTCAGCCGCGACCTGACCCGGCTGGCCCGCGAAGGCAAGCTCGATCCGGTGATCGGCCGCTCGAAGGAAGTCGAGACCACCATCGAGGTGCTCGCCCGGCGCAAGAAGAACAACCCGGTGCTGATCGGCGAGCCCGGCGTCGGCAAGACCGCCATCGTCGAAGGCCTGGCCCAGCGCATGGTCCAGGGCGAGGTGCCGGAGGTGCTGCGCGACAAGCGCCTGGTCGAACTGAACATCAACGCCATGGTCGCCGGCGCCAAGTACCGCGGCGAGTTCGAGGAACGCCTCAAGCAGGTGATGGACGAACTGCAGGCGGCGCAGAGCGAGATCATCCTGTTCATCGACGAGGTGCACACCATCGTCGGTGCCGGCCAGGGCGGCGGCGAAGGCGGGCTGGACGTGGCCAACGTGCTGAAGCCGGCGATGGCGCGCGGCGAGATGAACCTGATCGGCGCCACCACCCTCAACGAGTACCAGAAGTACATCGAGAAGGACGCCGCGCTGGAGCGGCGCTTCCAGCCGGTGTTCATCCCCGAGCCGACGGTGGAGCAGACCATCTCCATCCTCCGTGGCCTGCGCGACAAGCTCGAAGGCCACCACAAGGTGACCATCCGCGACGAGGCCTTCGTCGCCGCCGCCGAGCTGTCCGACCGCTACATCGGCAACCGCTTCCTGCCGGACAAGGCCATCGACCTGATCGACCAGGCCGCCGCCCGCGTGCGCATCGCCAGCACCTCGCGGCCGGCCGAGATCCAGGAACTGGAGGCCGAGCTGGCGCAGCTCAAGCGCGAGCAGGACTACGCCGCCAGCCGCAAGTGGTACGACGAGGCGAAGGTCTTCGAGAAACGCATCCAGGAACGCAAGGAACACCTCGAGCAGATCACCGAGCGCTGGCAGCAGACCCAGGGGTCGAAGACCGAGGAGGTGCGGGTCGAGGACATCGCCGAGATCATCTCCAGGCTCACCGGCATCCCGGTCACCGAACTGACCGCCGAGGAGCGCGAGAAGCTCCTGCAGATGGAAGAGCGCCTGCACCAGCGGGTGATCGGCCAGCAGGAAGCGATCACCGCGGTCAGCGACGCCGTGCGCCTGGCCCGCGCCGGGCTGCGCCAGGGCAGCCGGCCGATCGCCACCTTCCTGTTCCTCGGCCCGACCGGGGTGGGCAAGACCGAGCTGGCCAAGGCCCTGGCCGAGGTGGTGTTCGGCGACGAAGACGCGATGATCCGCATCGACATGAGCGAATACATGGAGCGCCACGCGGTGTCCCGGCTGATCGGTGCGCCGCCGGGCTACGTCGGCTACGACGAGGGCGGCCAGCTCACCGAGCGGGTGCGCCGGCGGCCGTACAGCGTGATCCTGCTCGACGAGATCGAGAAGGCCCACGCCGACGTCAACAACATCCTCCTGCAGGTGTTCGACGACGGCCGCCTGACCGACGGCAAGGGGCGCGTGGTGGACTTCACCAATACCATCATCATCGCCACCAGCAACCTCGGCTCCGAGCTGATCATGAAGAACGCCCAGGCCGGCGAGTTCGCCCAGCCGCCGGAGAAGCTCAAGCGCGAACTGATGACTACCCTGCGCGGACATTTCCGCCCGGAATTCCTCAACCGCCTCGACGAGGTGATCGTCTTCGAGTCGCTGAGCAAGGCGCAGATCGAGGACATCGTGCGCCTGCAACTGGAGCGGGTGAAGCGCGCCGCGCACGCTCAGGACATCTACCTGCACATCGACGACAGCCTGGTCGGCCACCTCGCCGAAGAGGCCTACCAGCCGGAGTTCGGCGCCCGCGAGCTGAAGCGGCAGATCCGCCAGCAACTGGAGACGCGCCTGGCCACGGCGATGCTCAAGGGCGAGGTGAAAGAGGGCGAGACGGTCACCTTCTTCTACGATGCCAAGGACGGCGTCGGCTACCGCAAGGGCACCGCGCCGAAGCCGGCGGCACGCAAGAAGTCCGGCGCCGGCGAGACGCCCAAGGGCCGCGCGACGGCGGCGAGGAAGCCGGCGGCGAAGAAAGGCGCCGCCGCCAAGGGCAAGGCCGACAAGCCGAAGGCCAAGTGACCCGACCAAGGTTGGGGAACAAGGCACCGGCCGGCCGGTCGAAATCTCACCCCGGCCTGCGAATGCGGCCGGGGCGTTCGATATCTCATGAGGAATTGCCGATGCGCGTCACCACCCACGCTACCCTGGCCGCGGCCCTGCTGCTCAGCGCCGCCTCCGCGTTCGCCTTCAATCTCGGGGATGCCGCCAAGGCGGTCGCCGGGGCATCCCAGGGCGACTCTGCCCAGGTAGCCACCACCCCGCAGACCAGCGGTCTGCTCGGCGCACTCACCGGCCAGCTCGGGGTCAGCCAGGAGCAGGCGGTCGGCGGTACCGGCGCCCTGCTCGGCCTGGCCAAGAACCAGTTGGCCGGCAACGATTATTCACAACTGGTTAAGACCATCCCCGGCCTCGACAAGCTGGCCGGCAACAACGCCCTGGCCGGTCTCGGCGGGCTCGGCAACGTGCTCGGCAAGAGCGGCGGCGACAGCAAGGGCCTCGGTTCGCTGCTCGGCAATGCGGACAGCATGGGCGACGTGAACAAGGCCTTCGGCACCCTGGGCATGGATAGCGGGATGACCGAGAAGTTCGCCCAGGTGCTGGTCGACTACTTCGGCAAGCAGGGCGCCAACAGCGAGCTGCTGGGCAGCCTGAGCAATCTCTGGGGAGTGAGCAAGGCGGGCGGCTCGTCGCTGCTCTGATCTGCCGCCAGCGGATCGGCGGATAACCGCGCTGCGGTTATTCGCCCTACGAAGTGGGTGCGGCGCCCGGATATTCGTTGCCTGCACCGGTAGGGCGAATAACGCCCCCGGCGTTATCCGCCCTACGAGATGGGTGTGCTTCGGCCGGTACTTCAGCGCAGTTGCCGCAAGCGGGCGATGCGTTCGTCCTTTTCTTCCCACATGCGCGAGACCCATTCCTGCACGTACTGGCGGAACACCGGGTCGTTCTCGTAGTCGCCCTGCCACAGGGCGGGATCGATCGGCCGGGTCTGGATGTCGACGATCACCTTCGGCACTCGGCCGCAGAGCAGGTCCCAGAATCCCGGCACCTTGTCGCTCGGGTAGACCACGGTGACGTCGAGCAGGGCGTCCAGTTGCTCGCCCAGCGCGGCGAGGACGAAGGCCACCCCGCCGGCCTTGGGCTTGAGCAGGTGGCGATAGGGCGACTGTTGCCGGGCCTTCTTCTGCTCGCTGAAACGCGTGCCTTCCAGGTAGTTCACCACGGTCACCGGGATGCGCTTGAACTTCTCGCAGGCGGCCTTGGTGATCTCCAGGTCCTTGCCCTTGAGTTCCGGGTGCTTCTCCAGGAAGGCCTTGGAATAGCGCTTCATGAACGGATACTCCAGCGCCCACCAGGCCAGGCCGAGGAAGGGCACCCAGATCAGCTCCTTCTTGAGGAAGAACTTGAAGTACGGGGTGCGCCGGTTGAACACCTGGATCAACGCGGGGATGTCGACCCAGGACTGGTGGTTGCTCACCACCAGGTACGAGGTGTCCTGGCGCAGGTCGCCGGCGCCGCGCACGTCCCAGACCGTCGGCGTGCAAGTGGCGAAGATCCACTTGTCGATCTCCGCCCAGGTCTCGGCGATCCACATCACGCCCCTGGAACAGAGGTCCTTCAGGCGCTGGCCGGGGAGCACCAGCTTGAGCAGTGCGATCAGCATCATCGGGCCGATCAGGATCAGCGTGTTGAGAAGCAGCAGAAGGCTGCTGGTCAGGCCGGTCAACAGTTCCCGCATGGTTGGTTTCCCTGTCCTGGGTGTGGGTCGACGCGGCCCATCATACGCATCCGCGCCGCGCCGCCCAAGCCGCCGGCGTGGCGAACGAAACCGCGCCGTGCTAGTCCTATGTGGACCTCGTATCACTTCAGGAGATGCCCGCGTGAAGCGTGCCCTTGCCTTGCTCTCGCTGTTCGCCCTGCCGGTCCTCGCCGCCGAGCCCAACCTCTACGGCCGCTACGAATGGGTCTCCCTGCCGGAGCTGGACCGCACCCTGCAGGCGAAGATGGACACCGGCGCCTACACCTCCTCGCTGTCGGCCAAGGACATCGAGTTGTTCCAGCGCGACGGCGAGGAGTGGGTGCGCTTCCGCCTGGCCACCAAGGAGGCCGATGGCTCGGTGTTCGAGCACAAGCTGGCGCGCATCGGCAAGATCAAGAACCGCGCCGACAACCGCAACGGCGAGGACGAGGATGAGGACCGCCTGAGCGAACGCCCGGTGATCGACCTGCAGGTCTGCCTGGGCGGAGCGATGAAGACCATCGAGGTCAACCTCACCGACCGCAGCGCCTTCAACTATCCGTTCCTGATGGGCACCAAGGGCTTGCGCAAATTCCACGTCGCGGTCGATCCCTCCGAGCGCTTCGTCGCCGACAAGCCCACCTGCAAGTAAGCGTCCTACGCCACCGGCGGCGCGATTGACGCGCGCGCCGGCTTGCGGCACCGTTCCGGCATTCCCGTCAGCCGCCGTCACGCCATGCCGCATATCCTGATCGTCGAAGATGAAGCCGCGATTGCCGACACCCTGCTCTACGCCCTGCAGGCCGAAGGCTTCGCCACCACCTGGGTGACCCTCGCCGGCGAGGCGCTGGCGTTACAGGAGCGCCAGCCGGCGGATCTGCTGATCCTCGACGTCGGTCTGCCGGACATCAGCGGTTTCGAGGCCTGCAAGCGCCTGCGGCGGTTCTCCGAGGTGCCGGTGATCTTCCTCACCGCGCGCGATGCCGAGATCGACCGCGTGGTCGGCCTGGAGATCGGCGCCGACGACTACGTGGTCAAGCCGTTCAGCCCGCGCGAGGTGGCGGCTCGGGTCAAGGCCATCCTCAAGCGCATGGCGCCGCGCCCGGCGGCGCTGGAAGGGGCCGCGCCGAGCGGGCCGTTCCAGGTCGACGAGGAGCGCGTGCGGATCCACTACCGCGACACCCCGCTCAACCTCACCCGCCACGAGTTCCGCCTGTTGCAGACGCTGCTCGGGCAGCCCGAGCGGGTATTCAGCCGCGAGCAGTTGCTCGACGCCCTCGGCGTCGCCAGCGAGGCCGGCTACGAGCGCAACATCGACAGCCACATCAAGAGCCTGCGCGCCAAGCTGCGCCAGGTGAACGAACGCGGCGAAGCGATCCAGACCCATCGCGGCCTGGGCTACAGCTACAGCCCGGACCACGCCTGATGCCGCTCGGCGTTCGGATCTTCCTGGTCTACTTCCTGTTCGTCGGTCTCACCGGCTACTTCGTGCTGAGCACGGTGATGGACGAAGTGCGCCCCGGCGTGCGCCAGTCCACCGAGGAAACCCTGGTGGACACCGCCAACCTGCTCGCCGAGATCCTCCGCCAGGACGTGAAGAACGGCACCCTGGCACAGAGCGACCTGCCGGAGATGCTCGAGGACTACGGCAAGCGGGTGCCGCAGGCGGATATCTGGGGCTTGCGCAAGGAGGCGGTGAACCACCGCATCTACGTCACCGACGCCAGCGGCAAGGTGCTGCTGGACTCCGCCGGGGTGGCCGTCGGCCAGGACTATTCGCGCTGGAACGACGTCTACCTGACTCTCCGGGGCCAGTACGGCGCGCGCTCCAGCCGCGAAGACCCGGACGACCCGGATTCCTCGGTGATGTACGTGGCGGCGCCGATCAAGGATGGCGGGAAGATCATCGGGGTGGTTTCGGTGGCCAAGCCGAACAGCAGCCTGCAACCCTACATCGACCGCTCGCAGCGGCGGCTGGCCTGGCTCGGTGCCGGGCTGATCGCCCTCGGGCTGCTGGTCGGCGGCCTGCTCTCCTGGTGGCTCAGCGGCGCGCTGCGGCGCCTCACCCAGTACGCCCAGGCGGTCAGCGAGGGGCGCCGCGCCGAGCTGCCGCGCTATCGCGGCGGCGAGATGGCGCAACTGGCCGACGCGGTGGAACGCATGCGCACGCAACTGGAAGGCAAGGACTACGTCGAGCGCTACGTGCATACCCTGACCCACGAACTGAAGAGCCCATTGGCGGCGATCCGTGGCGCCGCCGAGTTGCTCGACGGCGAGATGCCGGCCGAGCAGCGGGCGCGCTTCGTCGGCAACATCGCCGGCGAGAGCGAGCGCCTGCAACAACTGATCGAGCGCCTGCTGAGCCTGGCCCAGGTGGAGCAGCGGCAAGGCCTGGAGGAGGTCGGCAAGGTCGACCTGCGGGAGATCGCCGCGTCCCTGCTGGAAGGCCAGGCGGCGCGTATCCAGCGCCAGCGATTGCGGGTGGAGAACCGCCTGGAAGGTCCCTGCGAGGTTCGCGGCGAGCAGTTCCTGCTGCGCCAGGCGCTGGCCAACCTGCTCGACAACGCCCTCGACTTCACCCCGCCCGGCGGCATCCTTCGCCTGCTCGCCGAGGCCGACGGCGAGGGTATCGCCTTGCGCCTGTTCAACCAGGGGCCGGCGATTCCCGACTACGCCCTGGCGCGCCTCACCGAACGCTTCTACTCGCTGCCGCGCCCGGCCAGCGGGCGCAAGAGCACCGGGCTGGGACTGAACTTCGTCGCCGAGGTGGCGCAACTGCATGGCGGCCGGTTGCAGGTCGGCAACCGCGACGACGGCGTCGAGGCGCTGCTCTGGCTGCCGCGCGGCTGAGGCGTCTCCACGGAAACTCCATCGACTCTCCACACGGCGACCCGAAGCCCGCCATCGCGGCGCCGCAGACTTTCCGCCATCACCCCGACGGAGAGTCCCCCCATGAACCGCACGCTGGCCTACAAGCTCGGCGCCATCGCCCTACTCATCCTGCTATTGCTGATTCCCCTGTTGATGATCGACGGCCTGATCCGCGATCGCCAGGAGGTTCGTGACGGCGTGCTGCAGGATATCGCCCGCAGCTCCAGCTACAGCCAGCGCCTCACCGGCCCGCTGCTGGTGGTGCCGTACCGCAGGACGGTGCGCGAGTGGGTCACCGAGGAGAAGACCGAGAAGCGCGTGTTGCAGGAGCGCGAGCAGCGCGGCGAGCTGTACTTCCTGCCCGACCGCTTCGCCCTCGACGGGCAGATGCGCACCGAGCTGCGCTACCGCGGCATCTACCAGGCGCGCCTGTACCACGTCGACAACAAGGTCGCCGGCTACTTCCAGGTGCCTGCGCACTATGGCATCGAAGAAGACCTGGAGGACTACCAGTTCGAAACGCCGTTCCTGGCGATGGGCATCAGCGACATCCGCGGCATCGAGAATGCCCTGCGCCTGTCCCTCAACGGTGCCAGCGTCGACTTCGAGCCGGGTAGCCGGGTCGGCCTGCTCGGCAGCGGTGTGCACGCACCGCTGCAAGGCGTCGACGGGCGCCAGGCGCAGCGCCTGGAGTACGCCTTCGACCTGTCGTTGCTCGGCAGCGAGCGGCTGGACATCGTGCCGGTGGGCCGCGACAGCCAGGTCATCCTGAAGGCCGACTGGCCGCACCCGAGCTTCGGCGGCGAGTTCCTGCCCAGCGAGCGGGAGATCACCGCCCAGGGCTTCACCGCGCGCTGGCAGACCAGCTTCTTCGCCACCAACATGGAAGAGGCGCTGCGCAGTTGCGTGGAGGAGCAGCGTTGCGACGGCTTCCAGGCGCGCGCCTTCGGCGTCGGCCTGGTCGATCCGGTGGACCAGTACCTGAAGGCCGACCGCGCGATCAAGTACGCGCTGCTGTTCATCACCCTGACCTTCGCCGGCTTCTTCCTCTTCGAGGTGCTCAAGCGCCTGGCGGTACACCCGGTCCAGTACGCGCTGGTCGGCCTGGCGCTGGCGTTCTTCTACCTGCTGCTGCTGTCGCTGGCCGAGCACGTCGGCTTCGAGCTGGCCTACCTGGTCTCCGCCGGAGCCTGCGTCGGCCTGATCGGCTTCTACCTGTGCTTCGTCCTGCGCAGCGTGGCCCGAGGGCTGGGCTTCAGCGCCGGCCTGGCAGGGCTGTACGGCCTGCTCTACGGCTTGCTGAGCGCGGAGGACTACGCCTTGCTGATGGGCTCGCTGCTGCTGTTCGCGGTGCTTGCCGCGGTGATGGTGCTGACCCGCCGCCTGGACTGGTACGGGGTCGGCCGCAAGGACTTCCCGGCGGTACCCGCCAGGGCCTGACGACGAAGGCGGCGGCGCCGGCCGCCGCCGATTTCCAAGGAGGAAAAGCATGCGCCTGTTCTTCGAGTTCACCCTCTGTGCCGCCCTCGGCCTGCTGGTCAGCGGCGTGATCCTGATCTTTCTGCTGTTCTTCGGCAAGTTCGGCCTGATCGAGTACTGGATCGCCAGCGGCAAGCCCCTGGCCCACGCCATGCTGGTGCTGATGCCGGACGGATTCTGGGAAGGCCTCAGCGGCATCGAGGGCGCCGCCGGCAATCCGCACGTGCGCTCCTTCCTGGAGCTTTGCATGGGGCTCGGACAGAGCGCGCTGTTGCTGGGCCTGCTGCTGTTCCGCCTGGTGTGCTGGAAATGAATGGCTATGTCGGCCTGCGCGACGACCGTCGCGACGGCGAGCGCCTGGCGGCGCGGATCGGCCTGCTGTTCCCCGGCCCCTCGGCGGCCTGGCTGCAACGCGCCGAGCGCCTGCGGCGGCAGCAGGCGTCGGCGGGCCTCGGGGTCAGGCGCGGGTGGCCTGCATCGACGGGCGCTGGCTGACTTCGGCGAACCAGGCGGCGAGTCGCGGGTAGCGGCCGCGCCAGTCCCACTCCGGCTGGCGCAGGTCGAGATAGCCCAGGGCGCAGGCGACGCCGATGGCGGCGATGTCGAAGCGCGCCTGCAGTTCGGCGATGCAGTCGCCCTCCAGCCACGCCAGGGACCGCGCGATCTTTTCCCGCTGTGCTTCGAGCCAGGTGTCCCAGCGCTTCTCCTCGGGGCGGACGAAGGTTTCGTAGCGGGACAGCACCGCGGCGTCGAGGACGGCGTCCGCCAGCGAGGCGATGGTCAGGCGTCGCCAGCGGGCGCTGCCTTCGCGGGGGATCAGCGGTTCGCCGACGTGCTGCTGGTCGAAGTAGTCGCAGATCACCCGGCTGTCGTGCAGCACCTGGCCGTCCGGCAGGCGCAGGGCGGGAATCTTGCCGGCCGGGTTGCTGGCGTTGAGCTGCCGGATGGGCGCGACCGGCGTCGGCGTGACTTCCTCGAGCGCGACGCGCTCGCGTTGGCCGGTTTCGTGGAGCAGGACCAGGACCTTGCGCACGAAGGGCGAGGCGGCGGCGTAGAACAGCGTATGGGTAGCGCTCATGCGGGCTCCTTGGAAGGATCAGTCGCGGACGACGCGCAGACGATCGGCGGCAGGCTCGGCGCTCCAGGTTTCTCCGGGGCGACCGCCGAGCAGGGCGTTGCCGGGCGCCGGCCGGTCGCTGGGCAGGACGCGGAATGTCGCCTGCTCACTGTCGAAACGCAAGAGCGCCCCGCTGGCGGCGTCGTGCAGCCAGACACGGTCCATGGCGTCGACCCGCAGGCTGTCCGGGCGGGCCTGGCTGTCCGGCAGCGGCCAGCTCTGCCACGAGGCATCGCTGGGATCGTAGCGGTACAGCCGGGCGCCACCGCTGTCGCTGGCCCAGAGCCTGCCGATGGAGTCGGCGCCGATCCCGCGCAAGGCCTTCGTGCCTTCAGGCGCGGGCAACCGCTCGGTGCTGCCGTCGAGCGGATCGACATGCACCAGCGCGTCGTCCTGCGCGTACCAGACCTCGCCGTCCGGGGTGACGCAGATGCCGTTCGCCGCCTTGCCCTGGGGCGAGGGCCAGACCTCCACCAGGCGCCTGGCTGGGTCGAGGCGACCGTGGAAGCCGCGGCTGCCGGTGAACCAGAGGCGCCCGTCGTCGAATACCGCGGAGTCGAGCCCGGCCGGCGCGGCCTTGGCCGGTAGCGGGAAACGTTCGCTGCCCAGGCGCTCGCCGCCGATGCGAAGGATGGCGTTGAGGCCGCTGTCGAGCACCCAGGCGTTGCCGCTCTCGTCGCTGACGATGGCTCGCGGCCGCGCGCCTTCGCCGAGCGGCACCTGCACGCTCTCGCCGCTGGTCGGGTCGAGACGCCCCAGCGAATGCCCGCCGTCCGCGCCGTACCAGACCGCACCCTGTGCACTGGGCGCGACCGCGTAGGGCGCGGAGCCCTTGTCCAGCGGGTAGTACTGTTCGCCGGCCAGGGCGGCGCCGGTCGACGACAGGGCCAGGAACAGGCCCAGCAGCGGGTAGGGCAGGTGACGCATACGGTTCTCCCGGAACGACGAGCGGAACGTGGAAAGGCTCTGTCTTGCTATTCTGGCAGCGCATTGAGCATAGGAGGAACTGCGAATGGCCACAGTGGAAATACTCGGGGCGGAATGCCGCGCGGGGGGCGCGGTGAACGACGATGCGCTGGGCTGCACGGCGCAGGCCGCCTGGGTGATCGACGGTGCCACCAGCATCGGTCGCAGCGTGCTGGGCGTGGAAAGCGACGCGCGCTGGCTGGCCCAGGCGGTGGACCGGCACCTGCGGTTGCTGCTGGAAGTCGAGCCCGAGCAATCCAGCGAGACCCTGCTGCGGCGCCTGCTCAACGATATCCAGGGCGACTTCCGCGCCCAGAGCGGCCGCGACTGGCACGACCTCGAAGACATGCCGGCGGCCTGCCTGAGCCTGCTGCGGATTCGCGGCGGAGAAATCGAACTGCTCAACATCGGCGACAGCCGGATCCTCGTCGAAGGCGCCGACGGCCAGGTACGCAGCTTCGGCGATTCGGCCCTACACGAACTGGATCGGCAATCCCTGGCGCATTTCTGCCGGATGCGCGAGGAACATCCGCAGTGGGATCACGCCGAACTGTTCAAGGCCAGCCGCCCGCGCGTGCGGCAGAACCGCCTGCTGATGAACAAGCCCGAGGGCTACTGGGCGCTGGACATCAGCGACCGCTGGCTCGGCCAGGTGCAGCGCGAGACCTTGCCGCTCGCCGCGTTGCGTTCCTTCGTGCTGATGACCGACGGCTTCGACCGGCTGGTCGAGCCTTTCCGCCGCTATACCGACGAACAGTTGCTGCGACGCCTCGAGGACGTCGGAGTGAGCGCCATGCTCGACGAGTTGCGCGAGATCGAACAGGGCGACGACCAGGCCCTGGCTTTCCCGCGTTTCAAGATCCACGACGACGCCAGCGCGCTGTGGGGTCGGATCGCGGGGTGAACGATGATCTCCGGCGCCCGGAATGCAGGTCCTCCCCATTGCGCCGGCTGCCGATATCCCGGCCCTCTCCCTCAGGCGGGAGGAGGGCATCCGGTGCCCGGAAGGTACGTTCTGCGGTAGGGCGAATAACCGCGAAGCGGTTATCCGCCGTTACGCACCTGTGACGCGTCGCTCACCACTTGTAGCTGACGCTGCCCACCACGCTGCGCTGGTCGCCGTAGTAGCAGTAGTAGCCGTCGCAGGACGCCAGGTAGTCCTTGTTGAACAGATTGTTGGCATTGACCGCCACGCTGACGCCTTTCAGGCTGCCGTTCAATTGGCCCAGGTCGTAGCGCACGGCGGCGTCGTACAAGGTGTACGAGCCGGCGTAGCCGTCGTAGGTGTTGGCCTGGTCGCCGTAGGTCGAGCCTACGTAGCGGGCGCCGGCACCCACGCTGAAACCGTTCAGCGTACCCTCGTGCCAGGTGTAGTCGGCCCATAGCGAGGCCTGGTTGCGCGGCGCCTGTTGCAGGCGGTTGCCTGCGTACTGGCCTTTTTTCACTTCGGTGTCGGCGTAGCTATAGGAGCCGATCACTTTCAGATTGTCTGTGACGTTGCTGGTGGCTTCCAGCTCCAAGCCGGTGACCTTAACCTCGCCAGCCTGCGAGGTAGTGGGTGTCCCATTGACGTTGTCGGTGACCCTCACGTTCTCCTGGCGTAGGTCGTAGACGGCTGCGGTGAACAGCGAATCGGAGCCTACGGGTTGATACTTGACGCCCAGTTCCCATTGTTTGCCTTCGGTGGGTTTGAACATCTTGTTGGAGCCTATATCGTCGGCGCCGGTGCTTGGCTGGAATGACTCCGCATAGGAAAGGTAGGGCGCCAGGCCGTTGTCGAAGATGTAGCTCAGAGCTGCGTTACCGCTGAATTTCTTGTCGCGGCTGGTGTTGGTGGCATCGTTCTGATTGTAGAACGTGGCGCCGGCATGTACCCAGTCCTCGCGGCCGCCGAGGGTCAGGCGCCAGTTGTCGAGGGCGATCTGATCCTGGACGTAGAGCCCGGTCTGATAAGTCTTCTGTCGGTAGTCATAGAACGCACTAGAGCGCGATGGCTTGGGAATTGGCTGACCATAGATCGGGTTGTTGACGTTGGTCGGCGGCACACCGGTGAAGTTGTAGATCGAGGTGTAGTCGGTGCGGGTGCGGTTGTGATCGATACCCAGTAGGAGAGTATGGCGCAGCGCACCGGTCTCGAAGTCAGCCTGGAAATTGTTATCTACCACGAACTGACTGATGTCCTCGTCCACCGAGGTCGTCATGCGCTGTAAGGTGCCGTCGGCGCTGGCCGCATCGATACTGCTGGTTGGCGTAAGCGTCTGGAACGACAGGTCGTTGCGCAGGTAGCGCAGGTTCTGGCGGAACTGCCAGACATCGTTGATGCGCCGTTCGAAGGAGTAGCCCAACCAATAGTAGGTGCGGTCGTAGAAGTCCCAGTCCGGATCGCCGAGGTTTTTGTGATGGGAAATCTTTCCGAATGGAGCATCGTATTTGGTCCCGCGTAACGGCAAGAATTGGCTGGTGGCGGCTGTATCGTCGCGGTTGAATTGGCTGAGGAAGGTCAGCCGGGTATCGTCGTCGATGTTCCAGGTCAGGCTCGGGGCGATGTTGTAGCGCTTGTCGTCGATATGGTCGACCTGGGTGTTGCTGTCGCGCACCACGCCGGAGAGGCGATAGAGAAAGCGCCCCTCGTCGTCGATCGGGCCGGTGCTGTCGAAGCTGACCTGCTTGTGGTTGTAGTTGCCGATCTCGGCCTTCAGTTCATGGCTGGCGATGCCCTGCGGGCGCAGGCTGACCATGTCGAGCATGCCGCCGGGCGGGGTCTGGCCGTAGACCGAGGAGGCCGGGCCGCGGAGCAGGGCGAGGCGCTCCAGATTCCAGGTCTCCAGCTTCGGGTTGTTGTATGAGCCTGTCGCCATCGGCAATCCATCGAGGAACTGGGTCGGCTTGAAGCCGCGCACCTTCAACCAGTCGGAACGGGAGTCGCTGCCGAAACTGCTGGCGACGACGCCGGGCATGTAGCGCACCGCGTCGTCGAGGTTGTGCACGGCGCGGTCGGTCATCTGCTGGCGGGTCGCCACCGAGATCGAACGCGGGGTCTCGAGGATCGGCGTATCGGTCTTGGTGCCGGTCATGCTGCGCTTGGCCACGTAGCCGCTGGTCGGCCCCAGTGGGTCTTCCTCGGCGCCGCTGACCGTCATCGCCTGCAGCGACAGGGTGTCTTCCGGCACCTTGCGCAGGCTGTAGGTGCCGCCGGCATTTTCCACCAGTTCCAGGCCGCTGCCCTTGAGCGCTTCGCGCAATGCGCCGGGCGCGTCGAAGCGACCTTGCACGGCGTGGGCGCTGCGTCCTTCGGCGAGCGCCGGATCCAGGGTGAGGACCAGGCCGGCCTGGGCCGCGATGCGGTTCAGGGTGCCTGCCAGCGGCCCGGCGGCGATGCGGTAGTCGCGCACCCTGGCCTGTTCGGCCGGGGCGGCGTGGAGGAACGGTGCGGGAACGGCGAGGGCGATGGCTAGGGCGAGCAGGCCGGGACGGAACGTCGGGCGAGGCATGTGCGGGGCTCCTGGATGGAAACGAGTCTCAATGCCTCCTTGCCGGACGAGTCGGAAAAAGTGATAGGGCCGGCGGGAAAAATTTTTCGCCGGCCCGTTCGGTTCAGCGTGGCACCACTTCGAACCACCAGGCGTTGTGCCTCATGCTGCGCACCGGCAGGCTCGGCTCCAAAGCCTGAAGGGCGAGGCGGGTGTCCTTCAGCGGGAAACTGCCGGTGACGCGCAGGTCGGCGATGCTCGGGTCGACCTGCAGCAGCGCCGGCGAATAGCGCCCCAGTTCCGCCACCAGGTCGGCCAGCCGGGCGTTCTCCACCACCAGCATGCCTTGTGCCCAGGCGCCGGCCAGGGCCGGGGCCGCTTCGCTGGCCTGCAGGCCTTGCGGCAGGATCAGCACCTGCTGGCCTTCCTTGATCACACGCTCTTCGCTGAGCGTTTCCGCGCGCGCGGCCACCGCCGACTGCAACACGGTGAGGCGCGTGCCGGGTTCCTCGCGGCGCACCAGGAAGCGCGTGCCGAGGGCGCGCATGTCGCCATCGGCGCTGCTGACCACGAAGGGGCGCGGGTCGCCATGGGCGGTTTCCACCAGGATCTCGCCGGCCAGTAGCACGACCTGGCGGCGTTCGCCGTCGAAGCGGACGTCGATGGCGCTGCGGCTGTTCAGGCGCACATGAGTGGCATCCGGGAGGGTCAGCTCGCGCTGCTCGCCGGTGGCGCTGTAGGCATCGGCCAGCAGGTAGCGGACCGGGACGTAGCGGTTGGCCACGCCGAGCCCGACGCCTAGCGCCAGCACTAGCCCCAGGGCGCTGCCGCCGAGCCGGTGCAGGCGGCGCTTGAAGCGTGCGTTGCCGGACAGCAGGGCGTTGCGTGCCGGCCCGTTGGCGGCTCTCGCCAGGTGCCGGTCGAGGCCGCCGAGCTGTTCCCAGGCGCGTTCGTGTTCGGGATGCGCCGCGTACCAGCGGTGGAAGGCGCGGTGATCGTCGGGATGGGCTTCGCCGGAGTCGAGCAGCAATTGCCAGGCGATGGCTTCGTCGAGCACCCGCGCGCGTACCGGCGAATGACGATCGTCGGCGCTCACCGGGGCTCTCCGTAGAGGGCGATGTAGCACTGGCGCAGACCCTGGGCCAGGTATTGGCGCACGCGCGGCACCGAGACTCCGAGACGCTCGGCGATCTCCGCGTGGGGCATGCCGTCCAGGCGGCTATAGAGAAACGCGCTACGCGCCTTCAGCGACAGCGTGCCAAGCAGGCGATCGATCTCGCGGAGGTCCTCGAGAATCAGGTACTGCTCTTCGGCCGAAGGCTGCTCCGCTTCCGGAACCAGCGCCAGTTCGGCGAGATAGGCCTGTTCAAGGGCGGCGCGGCGGAAGTGGTCGATCATCAGACCGCGCGCCACCTTCGCCAGGAACGCGCGCGGTTCGCGCAGGCCGGGCAGCTCCGGGCGGCCGAGGAGGCGAACGAAGGTGTCCTGGCTGAGGTCTTCGGCGCGCTGGCGGCAGCCGAGGTTGCGGTTCAGCCAGGCAAGCAGCCAGCCGCGGTGGTCCCGGTACAGGCTACCCACGAATTCGCTGTTGCTGACGTCACCCGCCGACACGACCGCTCCCCATCCCGAAACGGGATTGAATGGAAAAACGAGAATTATTCGCAAATGATCGCAAAGTGCGACTATCCCTGCAATTGGCGTCCGTCGGGAAGCCACTTGAGTCGTCCCGCTGGTTTGCCGGAGGATCGGCGTTCCCATAACAAGAACAGGAGTCTCGCCGTGGCCGAACCTTTGCTGATCATCGGTTCCTATCTGTCCCCCTATGTGCGCAAGGTGCTGGTGCTGCTGGAACTGAAAGGCATTGCCTACCGCATCGACCCCATCGTGCCGTTCTTCGGCGACGAGGCCTTCGAGCGCCTCAGTCCGTTGCGCCAGATTCCGGTGCTGGTGGACGGTGACTTCGTCCTCAACGATTCCAGCGTGATCTGCCAGTACCTGGAGGAGCGCTACCCGCAGCCGAGCCTGTATCCCGCCGACATCGGCCAGCGCGCCCAGGCCCGCTGGCTGGAGGAGTACGCCGATTCGCGGCTGGGCCAGGTGATCATCTGGCAGTTGTTCCACCAGTTGGTGATCAACCGCGGCATCTGGCAGCGCGAACCCGACCAGGCGATCCTGCAACGCACCTACGACGAAGACCTGCCATCGATCTGCAACTACCTGGAAGGGCGGGTTCCGCCAAGCGGCTGGCTGTGCGGCGAGCTGTCCATCGCCGATGTCGCCGTCGCCTGCCTGTTCCGCAATGCCCAGTTGGCGCGCTACCAGGTCGACGGCGAGCGCTGGCCGCGCCTGGCGCGCCTGTTGGCTGACGCTTTCGCCCTGCCGGCCTTCCAGCATCTGGCGCGTTTCGAGAAGGCCACCGCGCAGACCCCGGTCGCCGAACAGCGCCAGGCGCTGCGCGAGGCCGGCGCGCCGCTCAGCGCGACCAGCCACGCCCGCGAGCGGCCGGTGCGCGGTCCGATGAGCCGCTGAGAGGGAGTGCGGGCGGCGCCCAGGGCGCCGTCCTGATGAAGCGCCATTCAGCGCCTCGATAAGACCTTCGCGGCGCTGGTGGATCCAGCGTCCGGGCATATTTTATATAGACCAGTCTATATAAAACGGAGGCCGCACCGTGATGAACGTCCCCGAAGGGTTCCAGCCGCTGTTCCGCAGCAGTCCGTTGCTCGACCTGCTCGGTCCTTTCTTCTGCCGGCAGGACGCCCAGCGCCAGTTGGTGGTGGCGCTGCGCATCGACGAAAAGCACTGCAACCACGGTGGCACCGCCCACGGCGGCCTGCTCTCGACCCTGGCCGACGTTGGCCTCGGCTACGCCATGGCGTTCTCCCGCGAACCGCCGCAGCCGATGGTCACCGTCGGCCTGCGCCTGGACTTCTGCGGGGTCGCGCGGGTCGGCGACTGGCTGGAGGTGCATACCCGGGTCGACAAGCTCGGCCAGCGCATGGCCTTCGCCTCGGCCCGGCTGCACAGCGGCGAGCGCCTGGTGGCCAGCGCCAGCGGCGTGTTTCATCTGCCCTGAGGCTCGGGCATGCTTGCCCGGTCGTCTGCCGTGAGTTGGGGAGTCAGGTTTGCCGAAGAAGTCCAATGCCGCCGAACGGATCGTCCATGCCACCGCCTCGCTGCTGGCCAGCCGCGGGTATTTCGGCACCGGGCTGAGCGACATCATCGCTCGCGCCGAGGCGCCGAAAGGCTCGCTCTATCACTATTTCCCCGAGGGCAAGCCGCAGATCGCCAGCGCCGCGATCGGCTTCGTCGCCGACGAGGTGGCGTCCTTCCTCGACCGCGCCGGGACCCAGGCCCCCCATGCGCGCAACGTCCTCCGCCAGTTCACCGCGACCCTGCGTGGCTGGCTGGAGCATTCGCGTTTCGAAGAGGCCTGCCCGGTGCTTTCCACCAGCCTGAGCATCGACGCCGAGCTGGCCCCGGTGCACGCTGAATGCCGCCGGGCGCTCCGCGCCTGGCACGCCAGCATCGAGCGTGCGTTGCGCGCCGACGGACTGGCGGAAAAGCTCGCCGCCTCGCGCGCCTGGCTGATCCTCGCGGCGCTGGAGGGGGCGGTCGCGGTGGCCCGCGTCGAGCGGTCGTTCCAGGCGCTGGATGCGATCGAGGAAGAATTGCAGGCGCTACTGCCGGCCTAGGCGGGTGTCGCGCCCAGGCCGGCCAGGTATCTGTCAGTGCTGCACGCTGTCCACCGCGATCGCTTCGCCGGAAACTTCGCGGTAGGCCGTGCGGCGCTTGGCCAGGGCGTAGTGGATCAGGCCGGCCAGGCCGGCGCCGAAGAACCAGGAGAACGGCGATAGCTCGGCGAATGCCGGCAACAATGCCAGCAGGGTGGAGATGATCGCCGCCGGGACGAACGCGGCGATGGCCCGCGGGTTCACCCCTCCCGCGTAGTGATAGGCGCCGGCGCGGCTTTCGGTGTACAGCTCCGGCAGGTTCACCCGGCCTTTCCGCACCAGGTAGTAGTCGACCATGATGATCCCGTACAGCGGGCCGAGCAGCGCGCCGAGGCCGCCGAGGAAGTAGAGGATCACCCCGGGGCTGTTGTACAGGTGCCAGGGCAGGATCAGCACTGCGATGGTCGCGCTGATCAGCCCGGCGCGGCGGAAGTTCAGCAGGTTCGGCGCCAGGTTGGTGAGTACGTAGGCCGGGGCGACGAAGTTGGCCATGATGTTCACCGCCACGGTGACGATCAGCAGCGCCAGGCTGGCCAGCACCAGGAAGAGGGTGTCGGGGATCGCGGCGACGATGTCGGTGGGGCTCTGGATGAGCTGGCCGTCGATCCTGAACTGGGCGCCGGCGAGGACCACCGCGAACAGGCCGAACAGCAGGATGTTCACCGGCAGCCCCCAGAAGTTGCCGACGCTGATGGTGCGGCGGTCCGGGCAGCCGCGGGCGAAGTCGCAGAAGTTCAGGATCATGGTGCCGTACAGGGTCACCCAGAACGCCGCGCCGCCGAAGATCTTCAACCACATCTGCGAACCGCTCATGGGTTCGCCGCTTGACCAGGCGATGGAGGCGCCGGCGCGCAGGTACATCCAGGCGGCGAGGGCGGCGACGGTGAGCAGGATCACCGGTCCGGCGAAGGATTCGTAGCGACGCACCATCTCCATGCCGTAGGCGAAGATCAGCAGTTGCACGCACCAGATGGCGACGAAGGTCGCCCAGCCCAGGCTCGACAGGCCGAGGATGGCGTCCTGGTCGTAGGCGGCCAGCCCCGGCCAGATCGCCGTCAGCAGCACGCGCAGGACGATGGAGGCGAGATAGGTCTGGATGCCGAACCAGGCGATGGCGATCACCGCGCGGATCAGCGCGGGGAGTTGCGCGCCGTGGATGCCGAAGGCGATGCGGCACATCACCGGGTAGGGCAGCCCGGTCTTCTGGCCCATGTAGCCGGACAGGTTCATCAGCCCGTAGACCATCAGCGCGCCCAGGGCCAGCGCGGCGAGGATCTGCGCACCGCTCATGCCGAGGGCGAAGAGGCCGATGGCGAAGGAGTAGTTGGCGATGTTGTGCACATCGTTGGTCCACAGCGCGAACAGGCTGTAGCGTCCCCAGCGGCGCCCTTCGGCCTTGGTCGGGGCGAGATCGGCGCTGTACAGGCGCGGGCTCAGCGGCGGCAGTTCGGGGCCGGCGTGATGGCTGGCGCGGGGCAGGCAATCGAGACTGGCGGGAGTGCCCAGGTCCAGGCGCGCCGCCGAGAACTCCGCTGCGCGCAGCCCGGCGCGTGGCAGGCAGTCGAGACTGGCCGGAGTGCCCAGGTCGAGCAGTGAGGCGGAGAACTCCGCGCTCCGCTGACCGGCGCGCGGCAGGCTGTCGAGGCTTTCCAGGGTGCCGAGGTCGAGCAGCGAGGGAGAAAACTCGCGGGGCGAGGCGGGCGGCTTCGGGGTGCTGGACATGGGGGTCTCCTCCGGCAGTCGGAAGAACTCGGCGCGAGGTCGGGTTCGTCTATTGTTTTTGTATACAAGAATTTCGAAGATTTAAGCCAGTTATGTGCCAACCGATCCTCGACCGACTTTTCCGTGTTCTGCGGAAACCGGCCTTTCACCGGCAAGCCCCTGAAACCGCTTGGGAAAAAGCTGTCGCCTCGATCAGGTAAGAATTTCGAACCGATTCATGGGCTTATGCGGACGGACGAGGGAGAGGGGAAAAAAGCGTGGCGCCAGGAGAGCGTATTGGGAAAATTGTGCACAATAATTGTGCCCAGTGTTACCGCCGCGCCCGTCGACGGTGCGCGGCGCGAAGCTCAGCCCGTCCGGGAAATATCCAGGCCCTTCAACTGCCCGATCATCCACGCATGGGCATCACGCCCGACATGCTGGACGTGGCTGTAGAGCCGCAGCACGTAGGGCGGAATGTCGAACGGCGCGGGATACAGGGCGAGGCCGGCGGCTTCCGCCAGTGCCTGTGCGGCATGTCGCGGAGCGGTGAGCAGGAAATCGGTGGAGCCTGCCAGGAACAGCGCCGCCAGCACCGTCGGCAGTTGCACCGCCACTTCGCGACGCAGGCCGGAGCGGGCCAGCAGCCGGTCGATCACCCCACTGTCCTCGTTCCACGGCGTCACCACCGCATGCCGTTCGGCCAGGTAGCCCTCCAGCGTCGGCGCCCCGGCGAGGCGCGGGTGGTCGCGCCGCGCTACCACCACGTAGCGGTCGGCGAACCAGTCATGGGCCTGGATGCCTTCGGGCAGGCGCTCGTGTTCCTCGTCGTAGCCGAGGGCGAAATCGATCCGCCCGCTGGCCAGGGCCTCCACCGACAGCTTGCGTTCCGCATTGACCAGGCGCAGGCGCACTCCGGGCGCGCTGTGCTGCAGGCGGTTCATCAGCGGCGGAAGCAGGGCGAAGGCGGTGTAGTCGGTGGCGGCGAAGACGAAGGTGCGCTGGCTCTGTCCCGGTACGAACGGCCGCCACTCTTCCAGCCCCTCGCCGAGGGCGCGCAGGGCGGCGGCCACCGCAGCGGCCAGGTGCTCGGCACGCTGGGTCGGCTGCATGCGGTTGCCCTGGCGCAGGAACAGCTCGTCGTCCAGCCCCTGGCGCAGGCGCCCCAGCGCATGGCTGAAGGCCGAGGCGCTGATCGCCAGTTCGCTGGCTGCGGTGCCGACGTTGCGGTGGCGATACAGGGCGTCGAAGACAAGCAGGAGGTTGAGATCGAGGCGGCGCAGCAGGGGATGCATGTTATTCAGTTACCGATGAGAAGAATGCACTTCATGCATCTTAGCAGTCGCACTAGGATGGCCGGATCCCCCACCGGAAGGTTGCCCATGACTCTCGAAATCCGTCCCGCCGTACCGGCCGACGCCGAACAGATCCTTGCCTTCATCATCGAACTGGCCGACTACGAGCGCGCCCGCCACGAGGTGGTCACCGATGTCGAAGGCATCCGCCGCAGCCTGTTCGCCGAAGGTTCGCCGACCCGCGCGCTGATGTGCCTGAGCGAGGGCCGGCCGATCGGCTATGCGGTGTATTTCTACAGCTACTCGACCTGGCTGGGGCGCAACGGCATCTACCTCGAAGACCTCTACGTCACCCCGGAATACCGTGGCGTCGGCGCCGGTCGCCGGCTGCTCCGCGAGCTGGCCCGCGAGGCCGTGGCCAACGACTGCGGACGCCTGGAGTGGAGCGTGCTGGACTGGAACCAGCCGGCCATCGACTTCTACCGCTCCATCGGCGCGCTGCCGCAGGACGAGTGGGTGCGCTACCGGCTGGATGGCGAGGCGTTGCGCAAGATGGCGGAGTAGCTGGCGGCAAGCCGGCGTTGATGCCGGGGGAGTGTGTGGGGGTAGGACGAATAGCGCCTGGCGATATCCGCCAGTTTCTCACCGAGGACGCCTGGCGCCCTCCGCCCTGTCGCCGCTTTTCCCCCGCAACGTCGTAGCGTTGTCCCGCAGGAGCGCCCACAGGCGTTCCGCTACCGGGCCCTGCGCGCGATCGCGCCGGCGCGCCGCCACCGCCTCTTCGCTGCGTTCTGGCAGATGCGGCCCGGCCAGGGCGAGCAGGCGGCCGTCGGCCAGTTCCTCGTCGACCAGGAAGTCCGGCAGATGCCCCCAGCCGAGGCCCTGGAGGATCACCTCTTTCTTCGTTCGCTGGTCCGGCACGCTGCACTGTCGCGCGCCGGCGAGCATGAAATAGTCCGTCGGCGGCGAATGGCGGGCGCTGTCGCGCATCACGCACTGGGCGAAGGGGCGCAGTTGTTCCGGGCGCACCGGTCGCGGCGGAGGATCGCCGAGCAGGCCCGGCGCGATGACCGGGACCAGCCCGACCCTGCACAGGTCGAGCCATTCCAGGCGTGGGTCGGACTTGTCCACGCGATGCAGGATCAGGTCGGCCTCGCCGTCCAGCAGGCGCTCCAGCGGGCCGCTGACGGTTTCGAACAGCAATTGCAGGCGGGTCTGCGGCTGGCTGCCGAAGAACCCTGCGAGCAGCGCCAGGGCCGGGCGCGGCGGGCAGAGGTCGCCCAGTACCACGCGCAGCTCGCTTTCCTCGCCCTGGGCCAGGTGCGCGGCGTGGCCCCGCAGCCCTTCCAGTTCGTAGAGCAGGGACTGGGCACGCTGGTGGAAGGAGCGACCGGCGGCGGTCAGGCCGACCCGGTAGCCGCCCCGTTCCAGCAGCACCAGGCCGAGCTGGCGCTCCAGCCGGGCAACGGCGGCGAACACCGCCGGATGGGAGCGGTGCAGGCGCTGTGCGGCGGCCTGGAAGCCGCCGGCGTCGACCACCGCGTCGAAGCATTGGAGGTCGTGGAGGGTGAAATCGTGCATGTCAGCTTCCCTGACAGAGTCGTTCCATTCTTTGTAGTTTTTCCCAGGGGCCGTCGCAACTAGCCTGGCGTGCATGGCAATCACCCTGACCCCGGAGGCTCCCATGGGCAACCTGTCTTTTCTCGCTACCAGCGACGGCGCCAGCCTCGCCTATCGCCTGGACGGTGCGGCGGAGAAACCGCTGCTGGCGCTCTCCAACTCCATCGGCACCACCCTGCACATGTGGGATGCGCAACTCCCGGCACTGACCCGGCACTTCCGCGTCCTGCGCTACGACGCCCGTGGCCATGGCGCCTCCAGCGTGCCGCCGGGGCCCTATACCCTGGCCCGGCTGGGCGAGGACGTACTGGAGCTGCTCGACGCGCTGGAGGTGCGGCGCGCGCATTTCCTCGGCCTGTCCCTGGGCGGGATCGTCGGCCAGTGGCTGGCGCTGCATGCGCCGCAGCGGATCGAGCGGCTGGTGCTGGCCAACACCTCGGCCTGGCTCGGCCCAGCGGCGCAGTGGGACGAGCGCATCGCCGCGGTGCTGCAGGCCGAGGACATGAGCGAGACCGCCGCGGGCTTCCTCGGCAACTGGTTTCCGCCGGCGCTGCTGGAGCGCGCCGAGCCCGTCGTCGAGCGCTTCCGGGCGATGCTCATGGCCACCAACCGGCACGGCCTGGCCGGCTCCTTCGCGGCGGTGCGCGATACCGACCTGCGCGCGCAACTGGCGCGGATCGAGCGGCCGACCCTGGTGATCGCAGGGGCGTACGACACGGTCACCGCCGCCAGCCACGGCGAGCTGATCGCCGCGTCGATTGCCGGGGCCAGGCTGGTTACGCTGCCGGCGGTGCACCTGTCGAACGTCGAGTTCCCGCAGGCGTTCGAAGGCGCGGTGCTGAGCTTTCTCGGCGCAGCCTGATTAGGCTATCGTCGCGCCTTTTCCCTCGGCGCAGGAGCCGACATGAACGAGCCGGGCAGTTTCATCTGGACGTGGTACGGGCAGGATGAGCATCGATGGGTCCTGCTCAGCGCAGAGGCGTTCCTGGCGCTCGATTTCCTGGCCCTTGACGGTGCCATGCAGAGAGAGACCATCGGCAGTTGCCCGGGCTGCTCTACCTGGTCGGAGAAGATCGTGCCGTTGCACGAGTGGCTCGAAGGCTGTCCGGGTCACCAGGCCGGGAGTTTTCGCGATGCCTTGAGGCGTGTCTGGGCGCTGTGCAACGAGCTGCCCGAGGAAGCGCTGGGCTGCTTCGACTTCGACATCTATGCCCACCCCGGATGGCAGGTGGTACGTCGAGAGGCCCGGGAGGCGCTGCGGCAGAACGGTTGGGGCAGCATCCGTAGCCACGCCGAGGAGCTGCGCGACGACTGTTGGGAGCGTGTGCATGGCTACCCGAAGAAATGAAAAAGCCGCCCCTCGGGGCGGCTTTTCGTTGCGCTGCGGCGAACGGCCTACAGCCCGTTCTTCGCCTTGAACTCGCGGCGGCGGCGATGCAGGACCGGCTCGGTATAGCCGTTCGGCTGCCGGGTGCCTTCCACCACCAGCTCCAGGGCGGCCTGGAACGCGACGTTGTCGTCGAAGTTCGGCGCCATCGGCCGGTAGGACGGGTCGCTGGCGTTCTGCCGGTCGACCACCACGGCCATGCGCTTGAGGCTCTCGACCACCTGCTCCTGGCTGATCACGCCGTGACGCAGCCAGTTGGCCAGCAGCTGGCTGGAGATGCGCAGGGTGGCGCGGTCTTCCATCAGACCGACGTCGTTGATGTCCGGCACCTTGGAGCAGCCGACGCCCTGGTCGATCCAGCGGACGACATAGCCGAGGATGCCCTGGGCGTTGTTGTCCACCTCGTTCTTGATCTCTTCCGCGGTCCAGTTGGTGTTCGGCGCCAGCGGAATGGTCAGGATATCGTCCACCGAGGCCGGGGTGCGCTTGGCCAGCTCGGCCTGGCGGGCGAACACGTCGACCTTGTGGTAATGCAGGGCGTGCAGGGTCGCGGCGGTCGGCGACGGGACCCAGGCGGTGTTGGCGCCGGCCAGCGGATGGCCGATCTTCTGCTCGAGCATGGCGGCCATCAGGTCGGGCATGGCCCACATGCCCTTGCCGATCTGCGCCTTGCCTTGCAGGCCGGTGGCCAGGCCGACGTCGACGTTGTTGTTCTCGTAGGCGCCGATCCACTTCTCCGACTTCATGGCGCCCTTGCGCACCACGGCGCCGGCTTCCATGGAGGTGTGGATCTCGTCGCCGGTGCGGTCGAGGAAGCCGGTGTTGATGAACACCACGCGATCCTTGGCCGCCTTGATGCAGGCCTTCAGGTTCACGGTGGTGCGGCGCTCCTCGTCCATGATGCCGACCTTCAGGGTGTTGCGCGGCAGGCCGAGGACGTCCTCGACGCGGCCGAACAGCTCGTTGGTGAAGGCGGCTTCTTCCGGACCGTGCATCTTCGGCTTGACGATATACACGCTGCCGGTGCGGCTGTTCTTGCGGCTGGTGTTGCCGTTCAGGTCATGAATGGCGATCAGGCTGGTGAACAGACCGTCCTGGATGCCTTCCGGCACTTCGTTGCCGTCCTTGTCGAGGATCGCATCGTTGGTCATCAGGTGGCCGACGTTGCGCACGAACAGCAGCGAGCGGCCGTGCAGGGTCAGTTCGGAACCGTCGGCCCTGGTGTAGACGCGGTCCGGGTTCATGGTGCGGGTGAAGGTGCTGCCGCCCTTGCTGACTTCCTCGGCCAGGTCGCCTTTCATCAGGCCCAGCCAGTTGCGGTAGATCACTACCTTGTCGTCGGCGTCGACCGCGGCGACCGAGTCCTCGCAGTCCATGATGGTGGTGAGGGCGGCTTCCATCAGCACGTCCTTCACGCCTGCGGCATCGGTCTGGCCGACCGGGCTGCTCGGGTCGATCTGGATTTCGAAGTGCAGGCCGTTGTGCTTGAGCAGTACCGCTTGCGGCTTGGCGGCGTCGCCCTGGAAGGCAAGGAACTGGCCAGCATTCTTCAGGCCGGTTTCGCTGCCGTTCTTCAGCGCGACGACCAGCGCGCCGTTCTTCACGCTGTAGGAAGTGGCGTCGACATGGGAGCCGGACTCCAGCGGCGCGGCCTCGTCGAGGAAGGCGCGAGCGAAGGCGATGACCTTGTCGCCGCGAACCTTGTTGTAGCCCTTGCCTTTCTCGGCGCCGCCTTCTTCGCTGATCACGTCGGTGCCGTAGAGTGCGTCGTACAGCGAGCCCCAGCGGGCGTTGGAGGCGTTGAGGGCGAAGCGCGCATTCATCACCGGCACCACCAGCTGCGGGCCGGCCATGCGGGCGATCTCGTCGTCGACGTTCTGGGTGCCGGCCTGGAAGTCTTCCGCCTCGGGCAGCAGGTAGCCGATTTCCTCGAGGAAGGCCTTGTAGGCAGCTGCGTCGTGGGCCTGGCCGGCGCGAGCCTGGTGCCAGCCGTCGATCTTGGCCTGGAGTTCGTCGCGCTTGGCGAGCAGGGCTTTATTCTTCGGCGCCAGGTCGTTGATCACGGCCTCCGCACCGGTCCAGAACGTGTCGGCAGAGACGCCGGTTCCGGGGATGGCTTCGTTGTTCACGAAGTCGAACAGGACTTTGGCGACCTGCAGGCCACCGACTTGAACGCGTTCAGTCATTGTTTGCCTCACTCTGCTCTAGACCAGCTCTGGACCCGGGCCGCACGGCCTTGTAGTCCGAGCCGCGGCATACTACATGATGCCGCGGGAAAAATCAGTGGTTACGCGTCGCGTTACGACTGGATGACGCTTCACGGTCACGTTGGCCAGGCTCAATGTTCGCAAAAAAACTGTACTTTGTTCCAGATAAATCTAAAAACAGTACACGATTTATCGCGAGCCCAACTGCGGCGCGGCGTCGCAGGATGTTTCACTGCGCTGCGAGCGCCTTGCCTATACTCCCGGAATCGCCCCAGGAGCCTCGCCATGCCCGTCCATGCCGCATCCCTCGCCGATCTCGCCGACCTGGTTCCGCTGTTTTCCGCCTACCTCGACTTCTACGAAGTGCCGGCGCCGGAAGAGCAGGTCCGCGCATTCCTCGCCGAGCGCCTGCGCCAGGGCGATTCGACCCTGTTCCTGGCCAGGGATGCCGAGGCGCGGGCGCTGGGCTTCGTCCAACTCTATCCGCTGTTCGCCTCCCTTGCGCTACGACCTTCGTGGCTGCTCAGCGATCTCTACGTCCGTCCGGAGGCGCGCCGCCAGGGCGTCGGCGAGGCCCTGATGAACCAGGCCCGGGGTTTCGCCGAAAGCATGGGCGCCTGCGGCCTGCAACTGGAGACGGCGAAGACCAACCACGCCGGGCAGTCGCTCTACGAGCGCCTCGGCTATGTCCGTAACGAACAGTTCTACACTTACTGGCTGCAGCTCTGAACTCCCATTCGTCCCAGCAGGAGGCAAGCTCATGGATCACCTGGTCCTGACCGTGATCGCCACCGACCATCCCGGCCTGGTCGAGCGCATCGCCCAATGCATCGCCTCCCACGGCGGCAACTGGCTGGAAAGCCGCATGTCGCGGATGGCCGGGCAGTTCGCCGGGATACTGCGGGTGGCCGTGCCGGCGGAAGGCTACGACGAACTGGTGGAAGGGCTACAGGGCCTGTCCAGCCACGGTATCCGCGTGCTCCTGGCGGAAAGCGGGATCGAGCCGGTATGCAACTGGAAGCCTATCCACCTCGACCTGGTGGGCAACGACCGCCCCGGTATCGTGCGTGACATCACCCGGCTGCTGGCCGAGCACGGGGTGAACCTGGAGAGCCTGTCCACCGAAGTGCGCCCGGCGCCGATGAGCAGCGAACCGCTGTTCCATGCCGATGCGCTGCTGGCGGTGCCGCTGACCCTGTCGCTGGACACCCTGCGCGAGCGACTGGAAGACCTGGCCGACGACCTGATGGTGGAGTTGGTGCTGGACGCGTCCTGAAGTTGTTCAGGAAAGCCGGGGACGGGCCTGTGGAAAAGCCTTGGGTGAAACCCTGAAGCCCAGGCGCCGCGAGGCTTGGAGGTCGTAGCGCGTTTTTTGACCAGCTGCGTTGCGGTTATTCCCAAACCAGGTGGACCAGCCTGTGGGTATTCTGTGTGGATAACCTTGCAGGCCTTTATCCATGGGCGATACAAGGGTTTGATCGTTTTCTGAGCAGCCTCTCTTGCGCTTTTGCTTGTGGATTAACCTTCGCCGCTATCGTTGCCCCTGTGCACAAATAACGTGGAGCAGTCTGTGGGTAAGCCGGGGAAAAATCCATGCAGGCCTTTATTCATCGGTATTACAGGTATCCGTACGTTTTTTGATCGATGGCTTTTCCGGTTCATCCACAGTTGCTCACAAAAGCCTTGGGCAGATTTGTGGATAAGCCTTGTGTATATCGTTGTAACCCTTGGTAAGCCTTGCATGCAGCGGTATGCTCAAAGACTGATCAGGCGCTTTGCAGGGCCTCTTCCGAAGAGTTATCCACGTGCCTGCGGAGAGGAGAAGGCAGGTATATGCACAAAGTGCGTGCATGATCCTGTGGAAAAGCCTGGGGTGGATCGCTGAGCGTCAGTATTGGCGGGGGATAGGAAGGAGTGCGTGTTTTTTCGCCAGGCTTGCGGAGTTCCGCAAGCCTGGGGATAACGTCAGCCCGGCTGGGGAAGGCGGCGCAGGCTGCGCCAGGCGTCGAAGCTGTAGACGGCCAGGGCGAGCCAGATGAAAGCGAAGGCGGTCAGGCGGCTGGAGTCCAGATGCTCGCCGAACAGCAGGATCGCCTGTAGCAGGACCAGCGTCGGCGCCAGGTATTGCAGGAAGCCCAGGGTGGCGTAGGGCAGGTGCCTTGCCGCAGCGTTGAAGCAGACCAGCGGAACCAGCGTCACCGGGCCCGCGGCGACCACCCACAGGGCTTCCGGGGTGCTCCAGAAAGCCGTTTCGCTGGTCGGCCCGTCGGCGAAAAACAGCAACCAGACCAGCGCCAGCGGCAGCAGCAGCCAGGTTTCCACCACCAGTCCGGGCAGCGCGGCGACCGGCGCCTTTTTGCGGATCAGGCCGTAGAAGCCGAAGGTCAGGGCCAGCACCAGCGACACCCAGGGCAGGCTGCCGAGTTGCCAGACCTGCTGCGCCACGCCCAGCGAAGCCAGGGCCACCGCCAGCCATTGCAGGGGACGCAGGCGTTCCTTGAGCAGCAACATGCCGAGCATCACGTTGATCAGCGGATTGATGTAGTAGCCCAGGCTGGCTTCCAGCATGTGGCCGTTGTTCACCGCCCAGACATAGGTCATCCAGTTGCTGGCGATCAGCAGTCCGCTGGCGGCCAGCACGACGAAGCGCTGCGGATTCTGGCGCAGCTCGCGCCACCAGCCCGGGTGCTTCCAGAACAGCAGCAGGACGGCGCCGAACAGGGCCGACCAGACCGCGCGCTGGACGATGATTTCCACCGCGGGAATGCGTTCGAGCAGTTTGAAGTAGAGCGGGAACAGTCCCCAGATCACATAAGCCGTCAGGCCGAGGACATAGCCCCGACGGAGGTTGGCGGTCGCCATGGAGAATCCTTGAAACGTCAGGCAGGTAAGAATGGCCGTGCACGGTATGCACGCGCGGATGACCTGTGAATTCTAGTAGGGGGGTGGCGAGCTTGTCTGCGCACAGTTCCCGCGGAAAAGCACCGGCACACTTGCCGTTCCCTCGCCTGCCCCGCGGCGGGACGGATAGCGCCGCGCGCCATTCGCCCCGTCCGCAGGAGGCTCAGAACAGTCGCAGCGGTTCCTCGTCCAGCGCCGCCAGTTGTTCGCGCAGCACCAGCACCTGCTCGCCCCAGTAACGTTCGCTGCCGAACCAGGGGAAGCTCGGCGGGAACGCCGGGTCGTCCCAGCGCCGCGCGAGCCAGGCGCTGTAGTGCATCAGGCGGAGGCTGCGCAGGCCTTCGAGCAGCGGTAGCTGGCGCGGGTCGAAGTCGTGGAACTCGTTGTAGCCGTCGACCAGTTCGGCAATCTGCGCCAGGCGTTCGTGGCGCTCGCCGGCGAGCATCATCCACAGGTCCTGGAGAGCCGGGCCCATGCGGCAGTCGTCGAGATCGACCATGTGGTAGACCTCGTCGCGGCACAGCAGGTTGCCCGGATGGCAGTCGCCGTGCAGGCGGATCGGCTGGTAGGGCACCTCGGCGAACAGGGCGTCGAGGCGTTTCAGCAGGTCGCGGGCGACCGACTCGTAGGCCGGCAGCAGGCTCCTGGGGATGAAATTGCCTTCCAGCAGGGTGGCCAGCGAGGCGTGGCCGAAGTTATCCACAGCGAGCGCCTCGCGGTGCTCGAACGGCCGCGTGGCGCCGACCGCGTGCAGGCGGCCGAGCAACTGGCCGAGGCGGTAGAGCTGGTCGAGATTGCCCGGCTCGGGCGCGCGCCCGCCGCGCCGCGGGAACAGGGCGAAGCGGAAGCCGGAGAATGCGAACAGGCTTTCGCCGTCGCGCGACAGCGGCGCCACCACCGGCACCTCGCATTCCGCCAGCTCGGCGCAGAAGGCGTGCTCCTCGCGGATCGCCGCGTCGCTCCAGCGGTCCGGTCGGTAGAACTTGGCGATCAGCGGCTCGCCGTCCTCGATGCCGACCTGGTACACGCGGTTTTCGTAGCTGTTGAGCGCCAGCACCCGTGCGTCGCTGAGATAGCCGAGGCTTTCCACGGCATCCAGGACGAGGTCGGGGGTCAGTTGGTCGAAGGGATGGGACATGACGGGGCATCCAAGGCTCGAAAGACCCCTAGTGTACGCAAGCCGGCGCGGGCCGGCAGGTTCACAGCGGCGTGCCGAGCAGGACCTGGGCTGGATCGAAGGAGGCGATCACCTTCTGGCCCTTCTTCAGCCCCAGGCTGGCCAGGCGTTCGCCGGACAGCAGCGCGCAGAGGGTAAGACCGCTGCCCAGGGCGATGCGCACCTCGCTGGGACCGGCCTTGGCCGCGAGGATTTCCTCCAGGGTGCCGTGCAACTGGTTCGGCTGGTCCTCGCGCGGTTCCAGCCCGACGTCCAGCCAGCCGGCCTTGATCAGCGCCAGTACCGGGCGGCCGCGACCGAGTTCGAGTTGCTCGGTGCTGGCGCGGGTGATCAGCGCCTCGATGCGTTGCTGGCCTGGCAGCTCGATGGCGATGCGGTCGTGGAAGCCTTCGCCATGGATCGACAGGACCCGCCCGTGCAATTGGTTGCGTGCGCTGGTGCGGAGCATCAGGCGGCCGATCAGGTTGAGGTCCTCGGCGTCTTCCGCGGCCTGCAACACCTGCGCTTGCAAGGCTTCCAGGCGCCGGTAGAGAGCCAGCAGGCGTTCGCCCTCGGCGGTCAGCCGGGCGCCGCCGCCGCCCTTGCCGCCGACGCTACGCTCGACCAGCGGACGCTCGGCCAGGTTGTTCAGTTCGTCGATGGCGTCCCAGGCGCCCTTGTAGCTGATGCCCACGGCCTTCGCCGCACGGGTGATGGAGCCCAGTTCGGCGATCTGCGCGAGCAGGGCGATGCGTTGCGGGCGACGGGTGACGTGCTGGGCGAGAGTGGAGAGTGCGGACATGGAGGCTTCGCTATGAGCGGACGTATACGGCGAAGGCTCCAACAGCCATGGGCAAAACGCAAGGGCGTCACTCGGCGGCCTGGTAGAGACCGTAGCCGGCGGCGGCGCCGGCCAGGTCCCAGGCGAGGTCCTTCCAGCTCCAGCCGCTGCCGGCGGAACGGCTGTCGTAGAACTCCTTGCCGACGCCGAAGGCGAGCGAGACGCTCAGGCCGAAGCGTGCCTGGCGAGCGCCGCGCAGGCCGCGGTCGTGGGCCATCTGCATGCCCGCCGCGGCAAGGGCCGCGGAACTGGCGAAATGCAGGGCTTTGTCTTCGCCCAGCCAGTCGTCTTCGGCGAAATGGCTGCAACCGCCGAGCAACAGGCAGGCCGCGACCAGCAGTGCGCGCATGGATCCTCTCCCGTATCGGTTGCGCGGCAGTTTAGCCCAGCTCAGCCGGGCTTCGGCGTGCGCGCCAGGCAGTAGACGTCGACCCGCGCGGCGCCCGCCCGGCGCAACAGGCGGGAAAGGCGCTCGGCGGTGGCCCCGGTGGTGAGCACGTCGTCCACCAGTGCCAGGTGCAGCCCGCGAACATCGCTGGCGGGCGCCAGGGCGAAGGCGTGGCGCAGGTTGCGCCGCCGCACCGTCGCGTCCAGTCCCTGCTGGGCCGGAGTATCCAGCACTCGCCGCAGGCTGTGCGGATCGCAGCGCAGGTCCAGCTCGCCAGCCAGTCGCTCGGCGAGCTGTTGCGCCTGGTTGAAGCCGCGACGACGTTCGCGCCGTGGCGCCAGCGGGACCGGCAGCAGGCGTGCCGGGCGCGGCAGGCCTTCGGCGTAGCGTTGCCGCAGGTGTTCCGCCAGCAACTCGCCGAGCAGCCGCCCCAGCGGCCAGGCCGCCTGGTGCTTGAAGCGGTTGATCAGGCTGTCGAGCGGAAAGGCGTAGCGCCAGGGCGCGATCGCCTGTTCATAGGCCGGCGGGCGGCGCAGGCACTCGCCGCACACCTGGCCGTCCAGCGGCAGGGGCAGGGCGCAGCGCCGGCACTGCTGGCGCGACCAGGGCAGGTCGGCGGCACAGGCGCGGCACAGTGGGCGGGGCGGCTGGTCGCTGCGGGCGGCGCAGAGCAGGCAGGCCGGCGGCGGCAAAAGCCAGCGCGTGAGAGGACGAAGCAGGAACGACATGGCGGGACTTCCTGGCGGATGTCGCACCATGCAACCGCAGGCGCGCGCCGCCGACCAGCCGTTGCCAGCGGGTTCGGAACTCGCCTGTGGATAACCGAAACCTTCCTTCGCTCCTTGCGGAAACGGCCGACGCGTGGATCAGTGGATGAGCCAGCTCATGACGATCAGGCCGAGCACCGTCCAGATCACCCCGCCGACTATCGAGCGGCGCATGAAGGCGCGTATACCGCTGTAGAGCAGCAACAGGCCGAGCACCAGGAAGACGAAGCTGAACAGCGATGCGTCCATGCCGATGGCCCTGGCCAGGCCGTGGAGGAAGTCGTCCATGGCGTCCCAGATGCCGCCCAGCAGGCCGGAGAGCAGGTCCACCACGAAGCGGATCGCCCTGCCCAGCATCTCGCCCAGTCCGTCGAAAAAGCCTTCTGTACCCATGAGTGTCCTGTCCTGAGTGTTCCCAGCGTTGGATCAGAGATTAGCCGCCGGGTTCAGCGCCGGCTGCTGCTTTGCTGCGGAGCGAGGAACGACTGGCGGAAGTATTCGCGGAACGCGCGCATCCCGGCGCTCGCTTCGGTGTCGCGGCGCCAGGCCAGGCCGACGCTCATCGACGGCACCGGGTCGACCAGCGATAGCGTCTCGATGCGTTTGCCTTCCAGCGACCAGGGCCGGTACACCAGGTCGGAGAGGATGGCCACGCCGGAGCCGTTGGCGACCATGCTGCGCACCGCTTCCACCGAACTGGTATGGAGGATCACCTGTGGCCGGTGGCCGCTCTGTTGCCAGTAGCGCAGCGCGCTCTGCCCGGCCTCGTCGACGGTGAGCATGATGTAGGGCTCGCCGGCCACGTCGGCAAGGCCCAGGTCGGCCTTCTCGCCCAGCGGATGGCGGCTGGGCAGCCACAACCGGCGCTCGGAGTTGAACAGGGTTTCGGCGGCGATCCCGGGCTCGGTGAGATTGCCGGTGAGCAGCACGGCGATGTCGTAGCGACCGTCGAGGAGGCCGCGCTCGATGCTGGCGCGCTCGTCCTCGAACAGTTGCAGCTCCAGTTCCGGGTACCACTGCGCCAGGCGTTGCAGGTGGTGGGGGAGGAAATAGCCCATCACGGTATAGCTGGCGGCGACCTTCAGGGTGCCTTCGACCCGGGTGTCCGGTTGCGGGCTGTTGAGCGCGTCGTCGACGCTGCGCTGGATCGAATAGGCGTGGTTGAGGAAGTGCCGGCCGCTGTCGGTCAGGTTCATGCCCTGGGCCGTGCGGGTGAACAGGGCGACGCCGAGCATGCCCTCCAGTTCCTGGATCGCGCTGGTCACCGCCGACTGCGAGATGTTCAGGTGGATGGCGGCCTGGGATATCTGGCCGAGCTCGGCGGTGGCGATGAAGTAGCGAACCTGGCGGAGGGTCAGGGCCATGGGGAGCATCCGGAGGAGGTATCTGTTTTTCAGAAACCAGTCTATCGAATAATAAATCTACCCAATACCTTTTCCGGCTTTTACCGTGGCTCCATCCAACAACAAGACAGATGAGGCCTGCGGGCAATGACTGAAGTCGACCTCAATTCCGACATGGGCGAAGGCTTCGGCCCATGGACCATCGGCGATGGCGTGGACGCGGCGATCATGCCGCTGATCAGCAGCGCCAACATCGCCACCGGTTTCCATGCCGGCGACCCGAGCAGCATGCGCCGCACCGTGGAGATGGCCGCCGAGCATGGCGTGGCCATCGGCGCCCATCCGGGCTTCCGCGACCTGGTCGGCTTCGGGCGTCGGCACATCGCCGCGCCGGCCATTGAGCTGGTCAACGACATGCTCTACCAGCTTGGCGCACTGCGCGAATTCGCCCGGCTGCAGGGCCTGTCGCTGCAACACGTCAAGCCCCACGGCGCGCTCTACATGCACCTGGCGCGGGACGAGGTCGCCGCGCGCCTGTTCGTCGAGACCCTGCAACGCCTGGAACCGGAACTGCTGCTCTATTGCATGCCCGGTTCGGCCACCTGGCGCATCGGCCGGGAACTGGGCCAGCCGCTGGTGCGCGAGTTCTACGCCGACCGCGACTACGACCGCAGCGGCTCCATCGTCTTCACCCGGCGGGTCGCCGCCCTCGATCCGCAGCAGGTCGCCGACAAGGTCCTGCGCGCCTGCCGCGAGGGCAAGGTGCGCACCGTCGAGGGCGAGGACCTCGACATCGCCTTCGACTCGGTGTGCATCCACAGCGATACCCCCGGTGCCCTGGAGCTGGTCGCCAGCACCCGTGCGCGCCTGGAGGGCGCCGGCATCCGCATCAAGGCGCCGCGTTGAGCGCCGCTCGCCTCGGCGAGCCTCGCGACAAGCTTTTCTGCCATTTCCTACAACGTTCGAATAATGAGGATTCGTCATGGCCGAACATAACGTGCAGTCCCCCTTGCCCGGCACCTTCTATCGCAAGGCCAGCCCCGACGCGCCGCCCTACGCGGAGGTCGGGCAGGCGGTCGAGGCCGGCAGCGTGATCGGGCTGATCGAGGTGATGAAGCAGTTTTCCGAAGTGCAGGCCGGGCAGGCCGGCATACTCCAGGCGTTCCACGTGGAAGATGGCGAGGCCATCGAGCCGGGCCAGGTGCTGGCGGTGATCGCCAGCGCTACCTGAGGAGGATGCCATGCACAAGCGACTGAACAAGCTGCTGGTGGCCAATCGCGGCGAGATCGCCGTGCGCATCATCCGCGCCGCGCAGGCACTGGGCATTCCCACGGTAGCGGTGTGCAGCGAGGCGGATCGCGATTCGCTGGCCGCGCGGCTGGCCGATGAGGTACGCCTGATCGGCCCTGCGCGGGCCGACCGGAGCTACCTGGATATCGAGGCGATTCTCATGGCGGCGCGGGAAACCGGTGCCGACTCGATCCATCCCGGCTACGGTTTCCTCTCCGAGAACCCCGCCTTCGCCGAAGCGGTGCAGGCGGCCGGCCTGGTCTTCGTCGGTCCGGAGGCGCAGACCATCCGCCGCATGGGCGACAAGGCCGAGGCGCGGCGTACCGCGATGGCCGCCGGGGTGCCGGTGGTGCCGGGCTCGCCCGGCGAGCTGGGCGACCTCGACGCGGCGCTGGCTTGTGCCGAAGAGGTCGGCTATCCGCTGCTGGTCAAGGCCTCCGCCGGCGGCGGCGGGCGTGGCATCCGTATCGCCCACGACGCCGACGAACTGCGTCGGGAATTCCCCATCGCCCAGCGCGAGGCGCAGGCCGCCTTCGGTTCGCCGGCGGTGTACCTGGAGCGCTTCATCCGCCAGGCGCGGCACATCGAAGTGCAGATCCTCGGCGATGGCGAGCGCGCGGTGCATCTGTTCGAACGCGAATGCTCGCTGCAGCGGCGGCGCCAGAAGGTCTTCGAGGAGGCACCTTCGGCGGCGCTGGACGGCGCGCAGCGCCAGGCCCTCTGCGAGAGCGCGGTGCGCCTGGCGCAGAGTCTCGGCTATCGTGGCGCGGGCACCCTGGAATACCTGTTCGACGCGCACAGCGGCGAGTTCTTCTTCATCGAGATGAACACCCGTATCCAGGTCGAGCATCCGGTCAGCGAGATGGTCACCGGCATCGACCTGGTCCAGGCTATGCTGCGCATCGCCGCCGGCGAGGCGCTGCCCTGGCGCCAGGAGGACATTCGCCTGAACGGCGCGGCGCTGGAGATGCGGATCAACGCCGAAGACCCGACGCGCAATTTCTTCCCCAGCCCCGGCACCGTGGAGCGCCTGGAATGGCCGCAGGGCGAGGGCGTGCGAGTGGACAGCCACCTGTATCCCGGCTACCGGGTGCCGCCGTACTACGATTCGTTGCTGGCCAAGCTGATCGTCCATGGTCGCGACCGCGACGAAGCGTTCGCCCGCGCGCGCCAGGCGCTGGAGCGCACCGTGCTGGCCGGCATGGCCACTACCCTGCCGCTGCACCGCTGGCTGCTCGCCGATGCGCGGGTACAGGCCGCGCAGTTCGATACCGCTACCCTGGAAACCTGGCTCGCCGAGCGGACCGCCGCCGCGCAGGAGGTTTGAGATGCATGCCAACATCCGCTACAGCTTCGGCGGCGACGAGCACCTGTTCGCCGAGGTCGCCGAGTCCATGTCGCTGGAAGCCTTCTTCCGCGGCATGGCGATCACCCGCGCCATCGAGACCCTGCAATTGCCCGGGGTGCTCGACGTATGCCTGGCCAACGCCTCGTTCCAGGTCCGCTTCGACCCCGACCGGCTGGCCCCGCAGGCGCTGCTGGAGACGGTGCGTGGCCTGGAGGTCGAGGCGGTCGCCGCGCGCAGCATCGAGACGCGTATCGTCGAAGTGCCGGTGTTGTACAACGATCCCTGGACCCACGAGACCCTGATGCGCTTCCGCGACCGTCACCAGGACCCGGACTCCACCGACCTCGAGTACGCTGCGCGGATCAACGGCTACGCCGACGTGCAGGCGTTCATCCAGGCGCACAGCGGCACGCCGTGGTTCGTCTCGATGGTCGGTTTCGTCGCCGGCCTGCCGTTCATGTACCAGATGGTCGAGCGCGAGCGGCAGTTGCAGGTGCCCAAGTACCTGCGTCCGCGCATCGACACGCCGAAGCTGACCCTCGGCCACGGCGGTTGCTTCGGCTGCATCTATTCGGTGCGCGGTGCCGGCGGCTATCAGATGTTCGGCGTGACTCCGGCGCCGATCTTCGATCCCCGCCAGGGCTTGCCCTATCTCGAGGAATCGATGGTGTTCTTCCGCGCTGGCGACATCGTCCAGTTCCGCCCCATCGAGCGGACCGAGTACGAGCGCATGGCGGCCGAAGTCGAAGCGGGCACATTCGACCTGCGCATCCGTCCGGTGAGTTTCGATCTCGACGCGTTCCTTGCCGATCCGCGAGGCTGCACGCAACATCTGCAGGAGGTGCTGTATGTCGATTAAGGTGCTCAAGCCCGGCCTCGCCACCTCGGTGCAGGACGCCGGCCGCGAAGGCCACTATCACCTGGGCATCCCGCCGTCCGGCGCGCTCGACCAGTATGCCCTGCGCGCTGCCAACTTGCTGGTGGGCAACGCACCGACCGCCGCCGTGTTGGAGTGCGCGCTGCTGGGGCCGCAGCTGGAGTTCCAGCGCGACGCCCTGGTGGCCGTGTGCGGGGCGCGCATGACGCCTCGCCTGGAGGGCGCGGAGATGCCGCTGGATACTTCCTTCCGGGTTCGCGCCGGCCAGGTCCTGGGGTTCGATTTCATCCGTGCCGGCGCCCGTGGCTATCTCGCCATCGACGGCGGCATCGCGGTACCCGAGGTGCTGGGCAGTCGTTCGACCTACGGTCTGGGGGCGATCGGTGGCTTGCAGGGACGACGGCTGGCGGAGGGCGACCTGCTGCCTCTGGGGCCTGCCTCGCCCTCTGCCGTGGAGGGCTTGGCGCTGCCGCGTTCGCTGCAGGTGGAGGTCGGCGGCGAGGTGAGCTTGCGGGTGGTTCCCGGACTCTACGTCCATCGCCTGACCCCCGACGCGGTCGAGCGTTTCTTCGCCGAGACCTGGACCGTCGGTTCGGAGGCGGACCGCACCGGCTACCGCTTCAAGGGCGGCACGGCGCTCCGGTTCGAGCCGCGCGAACAGCCATTCGGCGCAGGCTCGGACCCGTCCAACATCGTCGACGCCTGCTATCCCATCGGCTCGATCCAGGTACCGGGCGGGCTCGAACCCATCGTCCTGCATCGTGATGCGGTGTCCGGTGGGGGATATGCCACGCTGGGCACGGTGATCAGCCCCGACCTGAACCGGCTGGCGCAGATGCAACCGAACCAGAAGGCGCGTTTCGTCCCCGTCAGCCTGGAGGAAGGTCTCGAGGCGCGTCGCCGTTACAACTGGCAAGTGCAACGACTCCAGCACTTCTTCCTGCGCTGAGTCGTCGATACCGGCCGCTTCCGCCTGCGAAGCGGCCTCCCGCTCACTTGTAATAGATATCTATCGCAGCGGTGGCATTGAATCGACCCAACGTAGGTGCGTTGGTCATCCATTTCAGTTGGGCCAGGAAGTTCTTCACCACGACCTGGTCTTTGCTGTGTTCCACCAATTGGAATTCTTTGTTGAAGGGGACGATGCTACGGTCTTCTTGCCTGAGCACGGTGATGCCTACGGACTTGTTGTCTCCCGGCACCAACGTGTCGCCTACGGTGCTGGAAGAATTCACGGGTCTCAGAAGTGCTCCCAGGCCATAGGCGCTATTGCAGTTCTTGCTTGCAGTGATCTGGAAGGGCTTTTCCTTGATGGTCTGGTTGGTGGCGGCTTGAAGCGCTTGAAGGAGGCCGAAGTCGAGTGTCTTGGGTGAAATGCTCAGGGTAGACGAGCATGCGACATAGCGTAGTTGGTTCAGGCCATTGAGCACCATGCGGAAGTTGTCGGCGATAGGACCTCCAATACCATCCAGTTGGAAAATCACGTAGCTATCGTGGCCAGCGATCGGCCCTTCCTTGCTGGTGCCGGGAAGGCTTCGCTTGGAAATGAAGAAGTTGTAGTGCAGCGTGAAGTTTGTTTTCAGATGTGGGCAGCCGCCAGGCGCATTGCTCCGGCAGGGCAGGGTCTTATAGGGAAGCTTGATTCGGCAGCGATCGACCTGCGTACACCGTATGTCCTTCCCGTCGAGGTTCAGTCCGACCTCCAGGTCGGGTCCGATCATGCTCAAGCCAGGATCCTTGGGGCTGAGGTAGAAATAGATCTCCTCTTCGGCGTTCCAGAACTGGTTCGCCCAGCAACTTATATTGACACTGTAGTTGGGGGAACGCCAGAGAATGGTGTCCTTGGGAAGCGCAATGGGTACCGCGACGGTCGTATCCATCGAGATTTGATCAGATACGTCCGTCGCGTTTTTCAGACAAGTCAAAGCGAGACTTTTTTGGGATAGAGCCAGGAGCAGTCCCAGGAACAGGAGTTGGATGGTTAACTTCATAGGGAAACTCTTCTAGGTCAGAGTGGATTGGCGGTAGCTTTCCCATTCGTTGGCAATATGACCTGAAAGGGTCGTAGGTTGCCGGCGTCGCTGACTACCTCATATCGAGCCTTGATGGCCTGGCAATCGATGCTGTCGAATGAGTGTTCGGTATAAGGAGCCAGCATCAGGTGATCGATGGGTGGGGCGCAGAGCCGCCCGGGCGCATCGAGAAACTCCACCTGGCTGAGGGTCACGTAATAGGGAGAGGGATTCCGCGTCCTGGGACTACCCTCAGGATCGTAGGACCAGGTTAAGCCAGCCATGGCTTGCTCGACGGTAGCTTTCAAGGACGGTCGGTAGAACAGTTTGAAACGATGGCGCAGAGCGATTTGCAGAGCATCGCCTTTGCCAGTCGCGTGCGGCACGTCCAGCACGCTCAACAGCAGGTAGGTCTCGCGGTCGGTGGGCAGGCCCTGGCCCTGGTAGAGCACCTCCACCTTGGCCCGCTGGCCGGCGCCCAGGCGGAGCAGCGGCCTGGACACGGCGAAGGGCAGCGCCTGCCCCTTGCCGTCGGTACCCCAATCCAGGGAGATTTCCGCCAGGGCCGGCTCCTTGCCCTCGTTGACCAGCGTGATCGGCAGGCGCTTGCCTTTCATCACGAAACGGTTCTGGCCGTCGAACGAGAGATCGGCATGGGCGGACATGCACAGCCAGGCGAATATCGATGCAAGAACCATCCGAAGCCAACTTCGGACCTGGAAGAGGTGCTTTCCATTCATATTCCTGAATGTGCCCGAATGAAACCCGTATCGTGTTTTGGAAAGTGGTTGGTCGGAAGGGTCGAATATATTTTTCGTTATACTTCCGCTGCGCTTTGAATGGCTATATTTAGGGTGGTTGGTTGCGTTCATGGTTCAAGTCTGGATAACTTGTTTTCGTTGCGCACCGCTAGGGTGGCAAGAGATTCAATGTTTCTCCATGTTAGAAACCTGCCAGGGAATATATAAATAAGATATTTCCTATTTCTTGTAGGAAATATCCTAAGCATTACTTGTAGTTTTCCGAGGTAGTTGCGCCGTTTCTTCTAGGGAGCCGAGTGCCACATAGAGGACGAGGCCGATTGGAGCAGTCGATGACTGCTGGCTTCTATATGAGTGATCAAATATTGATCAGATGTAGCCCTGTGTCCTGGGTTGGGTTGACAGCGTCATACAGCCACTTATGATGCCCTTGAGCCTGACCCCCGGCGTGCCGGGGCTCCCCGACAAAAGGCGCCATACAAGCGTCGAAGGAATCTTCCCCATGAGTGCAACCGCTTCCGTCGCCACCCGTCACGACTGGTCCCTCGCCGAAGTCCGTGCCCTGTTCGAGCAACCGTTCAACGACCTGCTGTTCCAGGCGCAGACGGTGCATCGCGCGCACTTCGACCCGAACCGCGTGCAGGTCTCGACGCTGCTGTCGATCAAGACCGGCGCCTGCCCCGAGGACTGCAAGTACTGCCCGCAGTCCGGCCACTACAACACCGGCCTGGACAAGGAGAAGCTGATGGAGGTGCAGAAGGTCCTCGAGGCGGCGGCCGAGGCCAAGGCCATCGGTTCGACCCGCTTCTGCATGGGCGCTGCCTGGAAGCACCCGTCGGCCAAGGACATGCCCTACGTCCTGGAGATGGTCAAGGGCGTGAAGAAGCTCGGCCTGGAGACCTGCATGACCCTCGGTCGCCTGACCCAGGAACAGACCCAGGCGCTGGCGGACGCCGGCCTCGACTACTACAACCACAACCTGGATACCTCGCCGGAGTTCTACGGCAACATCGTCACCACCCGCACCTACAGCGAGCGCCTGCAGACCCTGGCCTACGTGCGCGAGGCGGGGATGAAGATCTGCTCCGGCGGCATCCTCGGCATGGGCGAGTCGGTGGACGACCGCGCCGGCCTGCTGATCCAACTGGCGAACCTGCCGGAGCACCCGGAGTCGGTGCCGATCAACATGCTGGTGAAGGTCAAGGGCACGCCCCTGGCGGAAGAGAAGGACGTCGATCCCTTCGACTTCATCCGCACCCTGGCGGTGGCCCGGATCATGATGCCGAAGTCCCACGTGCGCCTGTCCGCCGGCCGCGAGCAGATGAACGAGCAGATGCAGGCGCTGGCCTTCATGGCCGGGGCCAACTCGATCTTCTACGGCGAAAAGCTGCTGACCACGAAGAACCCGCAGGCCGAAAAGGACATGCAGTTGTTCGCCCGTCTCGGCATCAAGCCGGAAGAGCGCGAAGAGCACGCCGACGAAGTGCACCAGGCCGCCATCGAGCAGGCGTTGGTGGAACAACGCGAATCGAAGCTGTTCTATAACGCCGCTTCCGCCTGACCATACTGGAAGGGAGGGTGCCGCCGTCCCTTCGTTGCAGCCGCTGATGTCGGCCCTGCGTGGACGGGTGCGCCTGCGTCCGTCCAGCAACACGAGCGACCTGCCATGTCCTTCGATCTCGCTTCCCGCCTCGCCAGCCGGCGCGCGGAAGACCTCTACCGCCAGCGGCCGCTGCTGGAGTCGGCCCAGGGCCCGGACGTCGTGGTCGACGGCCAGCCGCTGCTGGCCTTCTGTTCCAACGACTACCTCGGCCTGGCCAACCATCCCGAGGTGATCGCCGCGCTGCGCGCCGGCGCCGAGCGCTGGGGCGTGGGCGGTGGCGCCTCGCACCTGGTGGTCGGCCACAGCGGCCCGCACCACGAACTGGAGCTGGCCCTCGCCGAATTCACCGGGCGGCCGCGCGCGCTGCTGTTCTCCACCGGCTACATGGCCAATCTCGGCGCGGTGACCGCGCTGGTCGGCAAGGGCGACACGGTGCTGGAGGACCGCCTCAACCACGCTTCGCTGCTGGATGCCGGATTGCTCTCCGGCGCGCGTTTCTCGCGCTACCTGCACAACGACCCGGCAAGCCTCGCCGCGCGCCTGGACAAGGCCGAGGGCAATACCCTGGTGGTCACCGACGGGGTCTTCAGCATGGACGGCAATCTCGCCGACCTGCCGGCCCTGGCCGCCGTCGCGCAGGCCCGCGGCGCCTGGCTGATGGTCGACGACGCGCATGGCTTCGGCCCGCTGGGCGCCAGCGGCGGCGGGATCGTCGAACACTTCGGCCTCGGCCAGGAGCAGGTGCCGGTGCTGATCGGCACCCTCGGCAAGGGTTTCGGTACCGCCGGCGCCTTCGTAGCGGGCAGCGAGGAACTGATCGAGACCCTGATCCAGTACGCCCGGCCCTACATCTACACCACCAGCCAGCCGCCAGCGGTGGCCTGCGCCACCCTGAAGAGCCTGGAGCTGCTGCGCCGCGAAAGCTGGCGGCGGCAACACCTGGCGGCGCTGATCGCCCGTTTCCGCCATGGCGCCGAGGCGCTTGGCCTGACCCTGATGGACAGCTTCACGCCGATCCAGCCGATCCTGGTCGGCGGCAGCCGCCAGGCCGTGGCCCTGGCCGGCATGCTTCGAGCCCGTGGCATCATGGTCGGCGCGATCCGCCCGCCAACCGTGCCGGCCAACAGCGCGCGGCTGCGCGTCACGCTGTCCGCCGCGCACAGCGAAGCGCAGGTCGACCGCTTGCTCGAAGCCCTCGGCGAAAGCTGGCGACAGCTGTCGTCTAGCCTTCTGGCAGAGATCGAAGCCGAGGAGGGAGACGATGCGTGACCACTTGATCCTGTTGCCGGGCTGGGGCCTGGGTAGCGCACCGCTGGAACCGCTGCGCGACGCGCTGCACGAGCGCGAGCCGCACCTGAACGTGTTGATCGAGCCGCTGCCGTCGCTGGACGACGCCGCCGACTGGCTCGACGAACTCGACGATAACCTGCCGCGCGATAGCTGGCTGGCCGGCTGGTCGCTGGGAGGCATGCTCGCCGGCGAACTGGCGGCGCGCCGCGGCGACGATTGCCGGGGACTGCTGACCCTGGCCAGCAATCCGTGCTTCCGCGTGCGCGAGGACTGGCCGAACGCGATGCCGGCGGAAACCTTCGAGGACTTCTTCGAGGCTTTCCTGCTCGAACCGCACCTGACCCGCAAGCGTTTCACCCTGCTGGTCAGCCAGGGTGCGCGCGACCCTCGGACCCTGGCGCGGCAACTGCAGGTGGCGCTGCCGCAGCTGGAGCGCGAGGCGCTGGTCGCCGGCCTGCAGTTGCTCGGCCAACTGGATACCCGGGCCGCCCTGGAAAACTTCCGCGGGCCGCAATTGCACCTGTTCGCCGAAGCCGATGCGCTGGTGCCGCTGGCCGCCGCCGAGGCCCTGCTCGAGTGGCTGCCGGACGTCGAGGTCTCGACCCTGGCGGCCAGTCACGGCCTGCCGCTGGAATGCCCGGACGAGGTGGCCGGCGCAATCCTGAGATTCCTTCGCGAGGGTGACGATGCCTGACGATTCCTCGCCGCTGCTGGCGCCCCATGGCGTTGCCGCGCTGCCCGACAAGCGCCAGGTCGCCGCGTCGTTTTCCCGCGCGGCGGCCAGCTACGACGCGGTGGCCGAACTCCAGCGCGGCGTCGGTGAGAGCCTGCTGTCGGCATTGCCGGAAGGCTTCTCGCCGCGCCGCTGGGTCGATCTCGGCTGCGGCACCGGTTATTTCAGCCGGGCCCTGGAACGACGCTTCGGTGCGGCCGAGGGCCTAGCCGTGGATATCGCCGAAGGCATGCTGCGGCATGCCCGCGCGCGCGGCGGCGCCAGCCATTTCATCGGCGGCGACGCCGAGAGGCTGCCGTTGCGCGACGGCAGTTGCGACCTGCTGTTCTCCAGCCTGGCCATCCAGTGGTGCGCCGACCTCCCGGCGGTCCTGGCCGAGGCGCGGCGGGTCCTGCGGTCGGGCGGCGTGCTGGCGTTCAGCAGCCTGTGCGTCGGTACCCTGGGCGAGTTGCGCGACAGTTGGCGGGTGGTGGACGGCTTCGTCCACGTCAATCGCTTCCGCGCCTTCGCCGACTACCTGCAACACGCGGCCGGCAGCGGCCTGCTGCCGCTGACCCTGCGCCACGAGGACCGGCTCCTGCATTTCCCCGACCTGCGCAGCCTGACCCACGAACTCAAGGCGCTGGGCGCGCACAACCTCAACCCCGGGCGGCCCGACGGCCTGACCGGGCGCCAGCGCATCCGCGCGCTGGTCGCCGCCTACGAGCGTTTCCGCCAGCCCGAGGGGCTGCCCGCTACCTACCGCGTCGTCTTCGGCGTGCTGCGCAAGGATTCCTGAACCATGCCGGCGTTCTTCGTCACCGGTACCGACACCGAGATCGGCAAGACCACCATCGCCGCCGGCCTGCTCCACGCGGCCCGGAGTGCCGGCCTGAGCACCGCCGCGGCGAAGCCGGTGGCCTCCGGCTGCGAGCCTACGGCGCAAGGCCTGCGCAATGGCGACGCGTTGGTGTTGCTCGGCCAGTGCTCGCTGGCGCTGGCCTACGAGCAGGTCAACCCGCTGGCCTTCGCACCGGCCATCGCCCCGCACCTGGCGGCGCGCGAGGCTGGCGTCGAACTGAGCGCCGCACGCTTGCACGAGGCGGTGCGCGAGGTGCTGGCGCTACAGGCCGATTTCACCCTGGTGGAGGGCGCCGGCGGATGGCGCGTGCCGTTGCTGGGCCGCGAGAACCTGTCCGACCTGGCGCGCCTGCTGGCGCTGCCGGTGGTGCTGGTGGTCGGCGTGCGCCTGGGCTGTATCAACCATGCGCTGCTCAGCGCCGAGGCGATCCTGGGCGACGGCCTGGCGCTGGCCGGCTGGGTGGCCAACGTCGTCGACCCGGCTACCTCGCGCCTGGAAGAGAACCTGGCGACCCTCGCCGAACGCCTGCCGGCGCCCTGCCTGGGTCGGGTACCGCGCCTGGAGGAAGCCACTCCCGCGGCTGTGGCCGCACACCTCGACCTGCGGCCCCTGGGTATCGGGCTATAAACAGCGGGCCGTCCATAACCAACGGGCGGTACCCAGCGCCGGCCAAGTCTGCTTGAATAGAAGCCACTTGCTATCGCAGTGGCGCGTGCGCGTCCCCAGGAGTAGAGGGTGGAAATTTCCGGCAACGCTTTCGTCAGTGGCCTCAACGCGGTGCAGTCGGGCAGCGCCCGCGTCGCCCAGGCCGGCAGCGAGATCGCCCGCAATACCGTGGAGGCCCGTTCGCCCCAGGCCGAGCAGATGGTCGAACTGACCCGCGGCAAGCTCGAGGCGCAGAGCGGCGCCCGGGTCATCGAGGTAGCCGACGAGACCCTCGGTACCCTGATCGATACCCACGCCTGACTTCCTGGCGGCCGGCAGCGGCCGCCCCGACCCTTCCTTTTCCGACTGTCACCCGGCGGCCCCTGAAGCCTGCCGGGCGCTTCGCCATGGGCTTTACTGAGAGAGACGAAAGTGCTTTGGAAGGACGTGGCTGCCAGTGATTTCGGGCATGACCGAGCGGTCGGTTCGGATGCTTGACAAGGGATTGGCGTAAACGTATGTTTCAAACGCCTGTTTGAGAGCCGGGACGCATGAGTGCGTCCGGCAAGGCGACCGGGAGCGATCCCGCACTGCGACCGCAGACTCTGGACATCCGTCCGGTCGCCGATTAACCAGAACCCTTCGTAGAGGTTGACTGCTATGCCTGATTACAAGGCCCCCTTGCGTGATATCCGTTTCGTTCGCGACGAGCTGCTGGGCTACGAAGCGCACTACCAGAGCCTGCCGGGCGCCGAAGACGCGACTCCCGACATGGTCAACGCCATCCTCGAGGAAGGTGCGAAGTTCTGCGAACAGGTGATCGCTCCGCTGAACCGCGTTGGCGACCTGGAAGGCTGCACCTGGAGCGCCGACGGCGTGAAGACCCCGACCGGCTTCAAGGAGGCCTACCAGCAGTTCGTCGAAGGCGGCTGGCCGAGCCTGGCCCATGACGTCGAGCACGGCGGCCAGGGTCTGCCGGAATCCCTCGGCCTGGCCATCAGCGAGATGGTCGGCCAGGCCAACTGGTCCTGGGGCATGTACCCGGGCCTGTCCCACGGCGCCATGAACACCCTGCATGCCCACGGCACCGCCGAGCAGCAGGCAACCTACCTGACCAAGCTGGTCTCCGGCGAGTGGACCGGCACCATGTGCCTGACCGAGCCGCACTGCGGCACCGACCTGGGCATGCTGCGCACCAAGGCCGAGCCGCAGGCCGACGGTAGCTACAAGGTCACCGGCACCAAGATCTTCATCTCCGCCGGCGAGCACGACATGGCCGACAACATCGTCCATATCGTCCTGGCCCGCCTGCCCGACGCCCCGCAGGGCACCAAGGGCATCTCGCTGTTCATCGTGCCGAAGTTCCTGCCCAACGCCGAAGGCAACGCCGGCGAGCGCAACGCGGTTTCCTGCGGTTCCATCGAGCACAAGATGGGCATCCACGGCAACGCCACCTGCGTGATGAACTTCGACGCCGCCACCGGCTTCCTGATCGGCCCGCCGAACAAGGGCCTGAACTGCATGTTCACCTTCATGAACACCGCTCGCCTGGGTACCGCGCTGCAAGGCCTGGCCCATGCCGAAGTCGGTTTCCAGGGCGGCATCGCCTATGCTCGCGAGCGTCTGCAGATGCGCTCGCTGACCGGTCCGAAGGCGCCCGAGAAGCCCGCCGACCCGATCATCGTGCATCCTGACGTGCGCCGCATGCTGCTGACCATGAAGGCCTTCGCCGAAGGCAACCGCGCGATGCTGTACTTCGCCGCCAAGCAGGTCGACATCGTCCAGCGCAGCCAGGACGAAGAGCAGAAGAAAGCCGCCGACTCGATGCTGGCCTTCCTCACGCCGATCGCCAAGGCGTTCATGACCGAAGTCGGCTTCGAGTCCGCCAACCACGGCGTGCAGATCTTCGGTGGCCACGGTTTCATCGCCGAACACGGCATGGAGCAGAACGTCCGCGACAGCCGCATCTCGATGCTGTACGAAGGCACCACCGGCGTTCAGGCCCTCGACCTGCTGGGTCGCAAGGTGCTGATGACCCAGGGCGAGGCGCTGAAGGGCTTCACCAAGATCGTGCACAAGTTCTGCCAGGCCAACGAAGCCAACGAAGCCGTCAAGGAATTCGTCGCTCCGCTGGCGCAGCTGAACAAGGAGTGGGGCGACCTGACCATGAAGGTCGGCATGGCCGCCATGAAGGATCGCGAGGAAGTCGGCGCCGCTTCGGTGGACTACCTGATGTACTCCGGCTACGCCTGCCTGGCCTACTTCTGGGCCGACATGGCGCGCCTGGCCGCCGAGAAGCTGGCCGCCGGCACCGGCGAGGAAGCCTTCTACAAGGCCAAGCTGCAGACCGCGCGCTTCTACTTCCAGCGCATCCTGCCGCGTACCCGCGCCCACGTCGCCGCCATGCTGTCCGGCGCCAGCAACCTGATGGAGATGGCCGAGGAAGATTTCGCCCTCGGTTACTGATGGCACGGGCCGCTGGCGGCCCGTTCCCCAGGTGAGAAAGAGCCCGCCCTTCGGCGGGCTTTTTCATGCCTGCGATCCGCTGCATCCTGGCCTTCCGACCTCGGGGTTATGGCGTTGCATTCAGCGTCCGCAGCGTGATTGTAGGCGCCCGCCCGGCGCAGTAGCTTCGAGGGATTCGCGCCTGTGGGGCGCCCCTGCCGAGGAGAACAGAGATGCCGGAATACAAGGCTCCGCTGCGCGACATGCGCTTCCTGATCGATGAGGTATTCGACTTCCATGGGCGCTACCAGGCGCTCGGCGCCAGCGACGCGACCCCGGACATGGTGGCGGCGATCCTCGATGAAGGGTCGAAATTCTGCGAACAGGTTCTGGCGCCGCTGAACCGCTCCGGCGACGAAGAGGGCTGCCACTTCGACAACGGCGTGGTGACCACGCCCAAGGGTTTCAAGGAAGCCTATGCACAGTACGTCGAGGGTGGCTGGAACGGTGTCGCCAGCGATCCCGCGTACGGCGGCCAGGGCCTGCCGCACTCGCTGGGTCTGCTGCTCAGCGAGATGATCGGCGCCAGCAATGTCTCCTGGGGCATGTACCCGGGCCTGACCCGCGGCGCCATGTCGGCGATCCACGCCCACGGCAGCCAGGCGCAGAAGGACCTCTACCTGGCGCGGATGACCGCCGGCACCTGGACCGGCACCATGTGCCTGACCGAGCCGCACTGCGGCACCGACTTGGGCATCATCAAGACCCGCGCGGTGCCGAACGCCGACGGCAGCCATGCGATCAGCGGGACGAAGATCTTCATCTCCGCCGGCGAGCACGACCTGAGCGAGAACATCGTCCACCTGGTGCTGGCCAAGCTTCCCGATGCGCCGGCCGGGACCAAGGGTATCTCGCTGTTCATCGTGCCGAAGTTCCTACCCGACGCCGAAGGTAACGTGGGCGCGCGCAATGCGGTCTCCTGTGGCTCCATCGAGCACAAGATGGGGATCAAGGCCTCGGCCACCTGTGTGATGAACTTCGACGGCGCCACCGGCTACCTGATCGGCGAGCCGAACAAGGGCCTGCACTGCATGTTCACCATGATGAACCACGCCCGCCTGGGCACCGGCATGCAGGGCCTGTGCCTTGGCGAGACCAGTTACCAGGGCGCCGTGCGCTACGCCCGGGAGCGCTTGCAGATGCGCTCGCTGACCGGGCCGAAGGCGCCGGACAAGCCGGCCGACCCGATCATCGTGCACCCCGACGTGCGGCGCATGCTGCTGACCATGAAGGCGTTCAACGAAGGCAACCGCGCGCTGGCCTACTTCACCGCCCAGTTGCTCGACACCGAGCACCTGTCGCAGGACGCCGCCGAGCGCGAGCGGGCCGCCGACCTGCTGGCCTTCCTGACACCGATCTGCAAGGCCTTCATGACCGAGACCGGGCAGGAGGTGACCAACCTCGGCATGCAGGTCTACGGCGGCCACGGCTACATCCGCGAGTGGGGCATGGAGCAGTTGGTCCGCGATTGCCGCATCGCACAGATCTACGAAGGCACCAACGGCATCCAGGCCCTCGACCTGCTCGGCCGCAAGGTACTGGGCAGCCAGGGCAAGCTGTTGCGCGGTTTCACCAAACTGGTCCACCAGTTGTGCCAGGCCCAGGCCGAGCATCCGCAACTGAAGGGACAGGTCGCGCAACTGGCGGCGCTGAACGCGCAGTGGGGCGAACTGACCCAGCAGGTGGGCCTGGCGGCGATGAAGAATGCCGACGAAGTGGGCGCCGCCTCGGTGGACTACCTGATGTTCTCCGGCTACGTGACCCTGGCCTATTTCTGGTTGCGCATCGCCCTGGTGGCGCGCGAGAAGCTGGATGCCGGCAGCGGCGAGGCCGCGTTCTACGAAGCCAAGCTGGCCACCGCCGACTTCTACTTCAGTCGCCTGCTGCCGCGCACCGCGGCGCACGCCGCGGCGATCCAGGCCGGCGCGGCGGGCCTGATGAGCCTGTCGGCGGAGCAGTTTTCGCTCTAGCGGCTGCCGGGGCAGGGGCGCGGCGCTTCTTCCCCCGGTTTCTCCCGCACCCGCCGGGCCCGTCGGACTCCCGGCGAACTCGCTCGAGCCCGCGAAAAGCGGGCTTTCTCATGCCTGTCGCATAGAAGACCGATATAGACTTTACGGTCACGACGTGACGCTACAAGTCCGAAATGTTGGTGGTGTAGACTCGGCCGCGGCACGCCTCTCGTGCCTCCATTTTGTTGCCGCTGGCCCCCGGCCGGCGATCGGTACGATCGAGGATTCCCCACATGGCTGATTACAAAGCTCCGCTGCGCGACATGCGCTTCGTCCTCAATGAGGTGTTCGAGGTCTCCCGGCTCTGGGCGCAACTGCCGGCGCTGGCCGAAGTGGTCGACGCCGAGACCGCCGCGGCGATCCTCGAAGAGGCCGGCAAGGTCACCGCCGGTACCATCGCCCCGCTGAACCGTCCGGGCGACGAGGAAGGCTGCCAGTGGAACGCTGGCGCGGTGAGCACCCCGGCCGGCTTCCCCGAGGCCTACCGGACCTACGCCGAAGGCGGCTGGGTCGGCGTCGGCGGTGATCCGGCCTACGGCGGCATGGGTATGCCCAAGGTGATCTCGGCGCAGGTCGAGGAACTGGTCAACTCGGCCAACCTGTCGTTCGGCCTGTATCCGATGCTGACCGCCGGCGCCTGCCTGGCGCTCAATGCCCATGCCAGCGACGAACTGAAGGACAAGTACCTGCCGAACATGTACGCCGGTATCTGGGCCGGTTCCATGTGCCTGACCGAGCCGCATGCCGGCACCGACCTGGGCATCATCCGCACCAGGGCCGAGCCGCAGGCCGACGGCTCCTACAAGATCAGCGGGACCAAGATCTTCATCACCGGCGGCGAGCATGACCTGACCGAGAACATCATCCACCTGGTGCTGGCCAAGCTGCCCGACGCCCCGGCCGGGCCGAAGGGCATCTCGCTGTTCCTGGTACCGAAGGTGCTGGTCAACGCCGATGGCTCGCTGGGCGAGAAGAACAGCCTGGGTTGCGGCTCCATCGAGCACAAGATGGGGATCAAGGCCTCGGCCACCTGCGTGATGAACTTCGACGGCGCTACCGGTTGGCTGGTGGGCGAGGTCAACAAGGGCCTGGCGGCGATGTTCACCATGATGAACTACGAGCGCCTTGGCGTCGGCATCCAGGGCCTGGCCACTGGCGAGCGCTCCTACCAGAGCGCCATCGAATATGCCCGCGAGCGTATCCAGAGCCGCGCGCCGACCGGCCCGGTGGCCAAGGACAAGGCCGCCGACCCGATCATCGTGCACCCCGACGTGCGTCGCATGCTGCTCACCATGAAGGCGCTGAACGAAGGCGGCCGCGCCTTCTCCAGCTACGTCGCGATGCAGCTGGACACCGCCAAGTACAGCGAAGACGCGGTCACCCGCAAGCGCGCGGAAGAGCTGGTGGCGCTGCTGACCCCGGTGGCCAAGGCATTCCTCACCGACATGGGGCTGGAAACCACCATCCATGGCCAGCAGATCTTCGGTGGCCACGGCTTCATCCGCGAATGGGGCCAGGAGCAACTGGTGCGCGACTGTCGCATCACGCAGATCTACGAAGGCACCAATGGCATTCAGGCGCTCGACCTGGTGGGGCGCAAGGTGATCGGCAGCGGCGGCGCCTTCTCCCGTCACTTCACCGACGAGATCAAGGCCTTCGTCGCTTCCGCCGACGAGGCCCTGGGCGAGTTCAGCAAGCCGCTGGCGGCCGCCGTGGAGAACCTGGAAGAGCTGACCGCCTGGCTGCTCGACCGCGCCAAGGGCAATCCCAACGAGATCGGCGCGGCGTCGGTCGAATACCTGCATGTGTTCGGCTACACCGCCTATGCCTACATGTGGGCATTGATGGCGCGCACCGCGCTGGCCAAGCAGGGCGAGGACGACTTCTACGCCAGCAAGCTGGGTACCGCGCGCTTCTACTTCGCCCGCCTGCTGCCGCGCATCCATTCCCTGAGCGCCTCCGTGCGCGCCGGCAGCGAGTCGCTGTACCTGCTGGACGCCGAGCAGTTCTGAGGCCTGGCGCCTGAGACGGAAAGCCCCGCGATGCGGGGCTTTTTTCTGGGCGCCGGGGGCTCGGCGCGCGGGACGGGTGGGGGGATATCCGCTTGCGGCTATCCGCCATTCCCAGGGTTTTCTCGGGGCCGTGATGGGACAGGGTGATCGGCGGATAACGCCGTTGGCGTTATGCGCCCTACGGCTCCTCGCGCAGGGTGGGCGGTAGGGCGAATAACCGCTTGCGGTTATCCGCCATTCCCGTGGTTTTCTCGGGGCCGTGATGGGACAGGGTGATCGGCGGATAACGCCGTTGGCGTTATGCGCCCTACGGCTCCTCGCGCGGGACGGGCGGTAGGGCGAATAACCGCTTGCGGTTATCCGCCATTCCCCTGGTTTTTCTCGTGCCGTGATGGGACAGGGTTGTCGCGGTCCGTCGCGGAGGATACGGGGATATCCGTTGATGGCGTCTCGCCCGAGCCTCAGTGCGAGGTTCCCTCCGCATAGCCGATCTTGTTGCCGACGTTGTACTTGCCCGACGGCTTGTTCATCGGCAGTCGCTTCACTTCCTCCAGGCTGTGCGCGTCGTAGACCACCAGCGCGCCGTCGCGGTCCCAGACGCTGAGCAGGGCGTAGCGGCCGTCGCGGGTGAACTCGACGTGGCCGGCCACCTTGCCCGGGCTGGGGCGCAGGCGATGGGCGATTTCCAGGGTCTGCTTGTCGATCAGCAGGATCTCGTCGTGTTTCTTGCCAAGGAAGGTATCGGTCCAGGCGTAGGGCGAGTCGGCATGGCTGCGCATGAAGAAGCCGGGGCCGTCGGTGACGATTTCCTTCAACGGCTTCCAGTTTTGCAGGTCGATCACCGAGATCACCCCGCGGCTGATGTTCGGCGTGGCGAACACCCAGCGCCCGTCGCGCTTCCAGTAGATGCCCGAGCCGAGGTGCGGCATGCCCGACAGCGGGATCGAGGCGACCCGCGCGCCGCTGTCCAGTTCGATCACCTCGCCGCCCCTGGCCTGCCGCGAGCTGCCCAGCAGGTAGCGGTAGTCGGGGCTGAAGGAGAAGTCGTCGAGGTAGTCGGCCACCGCTAACCGTTTCGGCGCGACCGGCTTGCCGTTGGCATAGGGCAGCTCCCACAGCTCGTGGACGTCCTTCAGGGCGACCACGAAGCTGTGTCGCGGCGGTGCCGTGTATACCGCGCTGACCCGCGAGGCCTGGCCCTGGGCGTCGGCCGCCGGGATGACCTGCACCAGGGACAGGTCGCGGGCGTCCAGCAGCACCAGGTTGCCGGGCAGGTAGTTGCCCACCAGGACCCAGCGCCCGTCGTCGCTGACCGCCAGGTTGCGCGTGTTGAGGCCGGCGCGGACCTCGGCGACCACCTTCAGGTTGTACAGGTCGTAGAGGGTCACCCAGCCGTCGCGCGAGGCGAAGTACACCAGGCGCCCGTCCGGGGAGAACTTCGGACCACCGTGCAGGGCGTAGCGCGATGGGAAGCGGGCGATGGGCTCGAAGCGATCGCCGTCGAGGATGGTCACGTGGTGGTCGCCGGATTCCACCACCACGAACAGGTTCAGCGGGTCGGCCTCGAAGCGAGGCCTGGACGGCAGGGTGGCGAGGGGATGCGGCTGAACCTGGCTGGCCCGGATGTCCTCGGCGCTCCACTGCGGTTCGCGCGGCGGCGTCTGGTAGAGATAGGCGACCAGGGCGTCCGCCGCGGCGTCGTCCAATTGACCGGCAAAGCCGGCCATCTGGGTTGCCGGGCGTCCGTGCAGGATCACCTCGCGGGCCTGCGCCGGCTTCAGCCGCGAAAGGCTTTCCGGGAGCAGGGTCGGGCCGCTGCCGCCGAGCCGCCCGGCGCCGTGGCAGGCCTGGCAGTGCTGGCGGTAGAGCGCTTCCCCCGGCGCTTCGCCGGCCTGCGCGGGGGCGCCGAGGAGCAGGCCGAGGGCGAGGCCGATCAGGCGCATGCGACGGCCTCGCGGCTGACCGGCGAGCCGGCGCCCAGGTGTGACGGATGCGCCATCGCGCGCTCGGCGAAGAGCGCCACCACCTGGCCGACGACGATCAGCGTCGGCGGCTTCAACTGGTAGCGCCGCGCCAGCGCCGGCAGCTCGGAAAGGGCGCCGCGGGTCACCTGCTGGCCCGCCTGGGTGCCCTGGCTGACCAGCGCCGCCGGGGTGTCGCTGGCGAGGCCGTGCTCGACCAGGCGCGCGGCGATCTCGGCGAGGTTGCCCAGGCCCATGTAGAACACCAGGGTCTGCTTGCCGCGCGCCAGGCCGGCCCAGTCGAGGTCGAGGCGGCCGTCGTTCTGCAGGTGGCCGGTGACGAAGGTGCAGGACTGGGCGAGGTCGCGGTGGGTCAGCGGGATGCCGGCGTAGGTACTGCAACCGGAGGCGGCGGTGACGCCGGGGACCACCTGGCAGTCGACGCCGGCTTCGAGCAGGCGCTCCAGCTCCTCGGCGCCGCGACCGAAGATGAACGGGTCGCCGCCTTTCAGGCGGACCACCCGGCGTTGCTGCCGGGCCAGGCGCACCAGCAGCTCGTTGATTTCTTCCTGCGGCAGGCTGTGGTGGCCGCAGCGCTTGCCGACGTAGATGCGCTGGCAGCTTTCCGGCAGAAGGGCGATCAGCTCGCGGGCGACCAGGCGGTCGTAGACCACCACCTCGGCCTGTTGCAGCAGGGCCCAGGCGCGCAGGGTGAGCAGGCCCGGATCGCCGGGGCCGGCGCCGACCAGGGCGACGCTGCCGGCAGGGAAATCGACATCGAGGAGGGACGGCGGAATCACGGTAGTGTTCATGAGGCTTTCCTTAGACGGCGTGCAGCGCGATGCGCTCGAGGCCGATTTCCTGATCGCTGAGGTAGCAGCCGGGGTCTTCGCCCCAGAGTTCTCCGCCGGCCCAGGCGCGGGTGCGGGTGTTGCCGTTGCAGATGTCCAGCCAGCGGCATTGGCTGCAGCGCCCGACCACCGGTCGCGGGCGCTGGCGCAGTTGCAGGAGCAGCGGGTCGGGGCGCTCGAACCAGAAGTCGGCGAAGCGCTGATGGCGGATGTTGCCGACGCTGTGGTGCCACCAGTAGCTGTCCGGATGCACCTCGCCGGTGTTGTCGATGTTGGCGATGCCCTCGCCCGAGGCGTTGCCGCCCCAGTCCAGCAGCAGCTCGCAGAGACGCGCCAGTTGCTGCGGGCGGCGGCGCTTGAGCCAGTCGAGGAGAAGGATCGCGTCGGCGTCGTTGTTGCCGGTGACGAAGTCGCTGTCGCGCCCCTGCCGGATGTCCTCGTCGGCCCGTTCGAAGAGCAGCGCGAGGGCCTCGCGGGTGCGCCGGTGGTGGGCGTCGAGGGCGCGGCTGCGGCGGCCGCGGCCACTGTAGTTGAGGTGCGAGAGGTAGAACTTCTGCACGTCGAGTTCGCGCATCAGGTCGAGCAGTGCCGGTAGTTGCGCGGCGTTCTCCTCGGTCAGGGTGGTGCGCATGCCGACGCGGATATCCGCCTCGCGGCACAGGCGCATGGCCGCCAGCGCGGCGTCGAAGCTGCCCTGCTTCTGGCGGAAGCGGTCGTGGGTCTCGCGCAGGCCGTCGAGGCTGATGCCGACGTAGTCGAAGCGGGCCTCGGCGACGCGCTGGATGTTGCCTTCGTCGATCAGCGTACCGTTGCTCGACAGCGCCACGAACATCCCGGCCTGGCACGCATGGGCGGCGATCTCGAAGAGGTCCGGGTGCATCAGCGGCTCGCCGCCGGAGAGGATCAGCACGCGCACTCCGGCGGCGCGCAGGTCGTCGATGCCGCGAAGGATTTCCGCGGTCTCCAGCTCGCCACGGAAGTCGCTGTCGGCGGAGGTGGAGTAACAGTGCTTGCAGGTCAGGTTGCAGCGCCGCAGCAGGTTCCAGATCACCACCGGGGCGCGCCTGCCGCCGGCGCGGCGCGGCGTCGGCGCGTCCTCGGCGAGGCTGCGCAGGTAATGGCTGATCCTCAGCATGGACGTTCCTCCTTCTGCGCCAGGCGCAGGCCGGTCTTCTTCAGGATGCGGCTGCTCACCAGCATCTCGTCGGCGCGACAGTCCTCGCCGAGCAGCAGGCGGATCTGCTGGCGGTAGCCTTCGATCTCCGCTTCGCTGCGGCCGTGGACCATGGCGAACAGGTTGTAGCGCCACTGCGGCAGATGGCGCGGGCGCCGGTAGCAATGGCTGACGAAGGACAGCCCGCCGACCAGCCGGCCGAGGCGTTCGATGCGTTCGTCGGCGACGTCCCAGACGGTCATGCCGTTGTGCCGGTAGCCAAGGCGATAGTGGTTGGGCACCGCGGCGATGCGCCGGATCACCCCGGCGTCGCGCAGGCGCTTCAGCAGCGCCAGGGTCTCCGCCTCGCTCAGCCGCAGTTGCGCGGCGATCCACGCCCAAGGGTCGGCGACCAGCGGCAGGCCGGCCTGGGTCAGTTCGATCAGGCGGCGGGCGAGCAGGGCGTCAGAGGGGGAAATGCAGGCCGACATGGTAGGTCGCCTCCTTGGGCAGGTCGAGTACCGCCAGCCCGCTCTCGCGCTCCAGCCGTGCGAGGGTCTCGGCGACCTCCGCCGGGCTGTCGCAGGCGACCACCAGCCACATGTTCAGGGCGTGCTCGCGACGGTAGTTGTGGGCGACCTGCGGCCAGCCGGCGAGCAGCGCGGCGATCTCTTCGAAACGCGCCTCCGGCACGCTCATGGCGGCCAGGGTGAAGGCACCGCCGAGGGGCTCGATATCGAACAGCGGACCGAAGCGGGTCAGGGTGCCGTCGTCGAGCAGGTCATCGAGGCGGCGCAGGATGTCTTCCTCGCGGCAATCCAGCTCGGCGGCAAGCAGCGCGTAGGGGTGCGGCTCCAGTGGCAGGCCGTGTTGCAGGCGGTTCAGCAGGCGCCGGTCGAACTCATCCATGGCGGCGCTCCAGGTCGGCCGGCGGCGCGGTGTAGCGGCCGCCGCACTGCTTGTAGGCGCGCAGGCTGAACAGCCAGCGGTGCGGTGTCTGGCGCAGGGCGTGGCGCTCCAGCAGGGCCTCGATCTGGCGTTCCACTTCGCCGCGCTCGCGGCCGTGGATCATGCAGAACAGGTTGTATGGCCACATCGGCAGGCGACGCGGGCGGCGGTAACAGAGCGAGACGATCGTTTCGTGGGCGAGGGCGCGGCCGACGGCGTCGACCTCCGCGTCGGCGACGTCCAGCACCAGCATGGCGTTGGCGGTATAGCCCAGGGCGCGGTGGTGGAGGATCACCCCGAAGCGGCGGAACAGGCCGTCTTCGTCCCAGCGGCGGACCTGTTCCAGCACTTCGTCTTCGCCGGCGCCGATGCGTTCGGCGAGCACCCGATAGGGCCGGCTGGCCAGCGGCAGGCCCTGTTCCAGCAGGTAGCGCAGGTGTTGCCGCTGCGGCGCGGCGAGGGGTTCGACGGGGTTCATCGGCTGGCCTCCAGGGGAAACGCGAGGTCGATGCAGTAGGCTTCCTGCATCGGCAGGTCGAGGGGTTGCAGGCCGGTGTCGGCGGCGATCTCCGCCAGTACCCGGTCGAGTTGCGCGCGGTCGCCGGCGGTGAGCACGAACCACAGGTTGTAGCGGTGTTCGCGCTGGTAGTTGTGGTTGACCTCGGCGTACTGGCTGATGCGCTCGGCGACCCGTTGCAGACGCTCCTCGGGCACCGCCAGGGCAGCCAGGGTGCTGGCCCCGGCGCGTTGGTGGCGGAGCACCGGGCCGACCCGCGACAACGCGCCGTCGGCTTCCAGGCGACGCAGCCGTTCGAGCACCTCGGCTTCGCTGCAACCCAGGGTCTCGGCCATCCGTCGATAGGGGTCCGCGCAGATCGGCAGGCCTTTCTGGTAGCGGGCGAGGAGGCGGCGGGAGAGGTCGTCCATGGTGCCTCCTAGAGTCCGATGTGCTGGGCGCGGTGGCTGAAGAAGATGCCGCTCGGGCTGCGGGCCGGAAGGCTGCCGATGCGCTTCAGGCGGTACGGGTCCCAGACCTGCAACTGGTCGGCGTCGCGCACCGAGATCCAGACCTGGTCGCCGCGCCCGCTGAATTCCATGTGCAGTACGCCGGGGCCAGGGCGTAGGGTTTCGATCACTTCGTGGGTCTCGCTGTCGATGACCTGCACCTTGTCGTTGTCCGGGTAGGCGAAGTTGACCCAGATCTGCCGGTCGTCCGGTCGAGTCATGACGAACACCGGCTGGCCGGCGACGTCGATGGCGTCGGTCTGCTTCCAGTCGCGCGCGTCGAGCACCAGCACCTGGTGATGGCCGACCGCCGGGACGAAGGCCTGGTCGCTGGCGATGGTCCAGCCCTCCAGGTGCGGCATCTTGTACACCGGCAGCTTGCGTTGGCCGCGGCCGTAGTCGCCGAGTACGCGCCTGACGCCGCGCTCCGGGTGCCAGAGGTCGAGCTGGGCCATGCCGTCCTCGCCGAACAGCCCGGCCATGTAGTAGCGCCCGTCGGGGCTGATGAGGGCGTCGTAGGGTTGCTTGCCGATATCGCGGAAGCGGGTCAGGTGCGGCGTGTCGCCCTGGCTGAAGTCGGCGATCCAGATCTCGCCGCTGTCGAACAGGCTGAACACGAAGCGCTGCCCGGGCGCGTCGACCAGGCCGACCACCCGGGAGTTCCTGTCCTGGCCGGGGAGGCGGGTGGCGGGAATCTCAGCGACCAGCTCCAGGGTGCGGCTGTCGAACACCTTGACCCCGCCCGGCTCGTAGTTGGATACCGCGACCAGCCGACCGTCCTGGCTGATCGCTCCGCCGATGCTGTTGCCGCCCTGGATCAGGCGCTTGTCGATGCGCTGGGCCAGCAGGTCGAGCTTGGTCAGGCCGCCGTCGCGACCGAATACGTAGGCGTAGCGCTGGTCGCGGGAGAACACCAGGGAGGCGTGGGACAGGTCGCCGAGGCCTTCGACCCGCGCCAGCGAGGTCTTCGCCGTGCCGTCGAGGATCTGCACGCTGCCGTCGGCGCGTTCGATCAGCACGCCGAGGTCGCCGCTGCCGCGCAAGGGCGGCTGCTGGCTACAGCCGGCGAGCAGGGCGAGGAAAAGCGGCGCGAGGGGACGCAGGTTCATGGGGCGATCTCTCCTTCGATCAGGCGGTCCACCAGCCAGCCGGCGTCGTCTTCGCTGAGCAGGCCGGCCCAGGGGGGCATCGGGGTTTGCGGACGGCCCATGAGCACGGTGGCGACCAGCGATTCGCGCGGCTTGCCGCGCAGGGCCTCGGGGGTCAGCGCCGGGCCGAGGCCGCCGGTCAGGCGCAGGCCGTGGCAGGAGCCGCAGTCCTGCAACAGCAGGTGACGCAACTGGGCCTGGCGACAGGCATCGGGATGCTCGTCGGCCAGGCCCGGAAGAGGACAGGCGAACGTCAGCGCGAGGGCCAGCCACAAGGCGTGGCTGGCGGCGCGCCGGAAGTCCGGAGGGGCGTTCATTTCTGCGACAGGACCCACTTCGCCAGGGTCTGCGCCTCGTCGTCGCTGACCGCGTTCGGCGGCATCGGGATCGGGCCCCAGACGCCCTGGCTGCCGTTCTTGATCCGCTGCGCGAGTTCCGCTTCGGCGCCGGCCTGGCCGGCGAACTTGGCGGCGACGTCCTTGTAGGCCGGGCCGACCATCTTGGTATCGATGGCATGGCAGGCCACGCAGCCCTTGTTCTTGAACAGCACTTCGGGGTCTTCGGCCCAGGCGCCCTGGGCGAGCAGGGTGCCGGTGGCGAGCAGCGAAAGCAGTGCGTACGGTTTCATCACGGTTCCTCGTAGGGGGGAGCGTGCGGGGCGTGCCCCGCACGCGGGTCTCAGTACACGTCGTGCTGGGTGTTGTAGACGTTGAACTTGCCGGTCGGGGTGATCAGCCGCGGGTCCTTGACCACGGCCTTGAGCTTCAGGGTCTTGTCGTCCACCACCACCAGCGCGGAGCTGTCGTTCTTGCCGTTCCACACCGAGAACCAGACTTCATCGCCGCGCTTGTTGTACTCGGGCTGCACCACCCGCTTGGCGCCTTCGCCGAGATCGGCCCATTCGGCGATCGGCAGCACCTGGTACTTGGCGTCGAGGTTCTTCAGGTCGAACACCGCGACGCTCTGGCTGATCCTGGCGTCGGGGTTGAAGGTGGTGTCGACGTAGAGGTGCGAGGACTTCGGATGGGTCTTGATGAACAGCGAGCCGCCGCCCTGGCCCTGTAGTTCGGCGACTTTCTTCCAGGCGTACTGCGGATGGTTCTTCGGATCGGTGCCGATCAGCGAGATGCTGCCGTCGCCCAGGTGGCTGGTGCTCCACACCGGGCCGTACTTGGGATGTACGAAGTTGGCGCCCCGCCCCGGGTGCGGGGTCTTGCCGACGTCGACCAGGGCCGACAGGCGACGGTCCTTGGAGTCGATCACGGCAACCTTGTTGGAGTTGTTGGCGGCGGTCATGAAGTAGCGGTGGCTGCTGTCCCAGCCGCCGTCGTGGAGGAACGGCGCCGCACCGATGCTGGTGACGGTGAGGTTGTCGATATCCTTGTAGTTGACCAGCAGGACCTTGCCGGTCTCCTTCACGTTGACGATGAACTCGGGGTGCTCGTGGGAGGCGATGATCGCCGCCACGCGCGGTTCCGGGTGGTAGGTCTGGGTGTCTACGGTCATGCCGCGGGTGGAGACGATCTGCTTCGGCTCCAGGGTCTCGCCGTCCATGATCGCGAACTGCGGCGGCCAGTAGGCGCCGGCGATGGTGTAGCGGTCCTCGTAGCCCTTGAACTTGGAGCTTTCCACCGAGCGCGCCTCGATGCCGATCTTGATCTCGGCGACCTTGGTCGGCTCCTTGGCCCACAGGTCGATCATGTCGATCCGCGCGTCGCGGCCGATCACCAGCAGGTAGCGGCCGGAAGCGGACATCCGCGAGATATGCACGGCATAGCCGGTATCGATGACCTTGACGATCTTCTTGCTGTCGCCGTCGACCAGGGCGATCTGCCCGGCGTCGCGCAGGGTCACCGAGAACAGGTTGGGCAGGTCGAGGTCGTTGAGCTGTTTCTTCGGCCGGTCCTCCGGCTTCACCAGCACCTTCCACGATTCGCGCATCTCCGGCATGCCCCACTCCGGCGGTTGCGGCGGGGTGTGCTGGATGTACTTGGCCATCAGGGTGATCTGTTCCTTGCTCAGCTCGCCGGAGCTGCCCCAGTTCGGCATGCCCAGCGGGGTGCCGTAGGTGATCAGCGCTTCCAGGTATTGCTGGCCGCGTTGCTGGGTGATGTCCGGGGTCAGCGGCTTGCCGGTGGCGCCCTTGCGCAGGACGCCGTGGCAACCGGCGCAGCGTTGGAAGTAGATCTGCTTGGCCTCGTTGAACTCGCTTTCACTCATGTCGGGGGCACCGTTGGTGCGCACCACGTGAGCGGGATCGACGGCGGAAGCGGCACCCTGGTATTGCTCGGCGGCTTTCATGTCGTCCTTGGCGTGAGCGGTGGCCAGGCCCAGCAGCGTCAGCGAGGCGAGCAAGGTGCCCACCAGTGGCTTGCCAAATGGCATGGTCTATCTCCTCAGGAGCCCTGCGAGGCGCTCCCTTAGCAGTGTTTTGGGGGGGGCTGCGTCGGGAACTCCCGGGAATTCATGGCGCGAAAGGATCATAGAAAGCAGGGTCTTTACCCTTGCTTGACCGGAATCAAGATTGCGTTGCTTTGCGCTTGTGGCACCTTCCAACTGTGAATAGCGTGCGGTCCTAATCCCTAGCGCAGGAGTAGGACATGCGGGACGCGACACCCTTCTACGAGGCCACCGGCCATGAGATCGAAGTCTTCGAGCGCGCCTGGCGGCACGGCCTGCCGGTATTGCTCAAGGGCCCCACCGGTTGCGGCAAGACCCGCTTCGTCCAGTACATGGCGCGGCGCCTGGAACTGCCGCTGTACAGCGTCGCCTGCCACGACGACCTGGGCGCCGCCGACCTGCTCGGCCGCCATCTGATCGGCGCCGACGGCACCTGGTGGCAGGACGGCCCGCTGACCCGCGCGGTGCGCGAAGGCGGTATCTGCTACCTGGACGAAGTGGTGGAGGCGCGCCAGGACACCACGGTCGCCATCCACCCGCTGGCCGACGACCGCCGCGAGCTGTACCTGGAGCGCACCGGCGAGACGTTGCAGGCGCCGCCTTCGTTCATGCTGGTGGTGTCCTACAACCCCGGCTACCAGAACCTGCTCAAGGGCCTGAAGCCCAGCACCCGGCAGCGTTTCGTCGCGTTGCGCTTCGACTACCCGGCGGCGCAGCAGGAGGCACGCATCCTGGTCGGCGAGAGCGGTTGTGCCGAGACCCTGGCGCAGCGCCTGGTGCAGTTGGGCCAGGCGCTGCGGCGGCTGGAGCAGCACGACCTGGAGGAAGTCGCCTCGACCCGCCTGCTGATCTTCGCCGCGCGCCTCATCGGCGACGGCATGGACCCGCGCGAGGCGTGCCGGGTGGCGCTGGCCGAACCGCTCTCGGACGACCCGGCGACGGTGGCGGCGCTGATGGACATCGTCGATCTCCATGTCGCCTGATACCGTCGAGCGGCGCCTGCCCGGCGACCTGGCGATGTGGTTCTTCATCCTCGCCGAACTCAGCGTGTTCAGCCTGCTGCTGCTGGCGTTCGCCGGCGCCCAGGCCTGGCAGCCGGAGCTGTTCCGTGCCGGCCGGGAGCAACTGGATAGCCGCTGGGGCCTGTTGCTGACCGTGGCCCTGCTCAGCTCCGGCTGGCTCGCCGCGCTGGCGGTGCATGCGGTGCGCCGCGGACGGCCGCGCCAGGCGAGCGGCTGGTTGCTGGCGGCGCTGCTGCTGGCGCTGGTCTACGTCGGCCTGAAGCTGCACGAGTACGGGCGGCTCGCCGATCTCGGCCTGGACATCGAGCACGACACTTTCTTCACCCTCTACTGGTGCCTGACCGGCTTCCATTTCCTCCACGTCCTGCTCGGCCTGCTGATCCTCGGCTGGCTGGCGCAGGCCTGCTGGCGCCGGTGTTATACGCCGCAGGCTTGCTCGGGACTGGAGTCGGGAGTGCTCTACTGGCACATGGTCGACCTGGTCTGGGTGCTGCTGTTCCCGCTGGTCTACGTCCTGCAATGAGGTGCCGATGCGAACCCTGACCCTCTGCTGGCTGGCGTTGCTGGCGCTGGCCGTGACCGGTGTGCTGCTGGGTGGCGCCGGCGACTCTCCCTGGCTGCTGGCGGCGGTGCTGGCCTGCGCGGTGGCCAAGGGTTGGCTGATCGGCGAGCGCTTCATGGAGCTGGCCCATGCCCCGGCGCTATGGCGCCGCCTGCTGCTGGCCTGGCCGCTGCTGATGGCCCTGGCGGTGGGCGCTGCGCTGTACCTGGCGCCGATGAATAACTGAGTAAATCGTTCGGGAATCTTGATTGCCATCAAGCGGGTTCGCCGCCGCCGCTTCCTAGAATCGCCGCACCACCCATTCCAGGAGGCCGCATGTCTGAGACCTTTACCAAAGGCATGGCCAGGAACATCTATTTCGGCGGGAGTGTGTTCTTCATCCTGCTGTTCCTGGCCCTGACCTACCACACCGAGAAGACCCTGCCCGAGCGCACCAACGAGGCCGCGATGAGCGCCGCGGTGGTGCGCGGCAAGCTGGTCTGGGAACAGAACAACTGCGTCGGCTGCCACACCCTGCTCGGCGAGGGCGCCTACTTCGCGCCGGAGCTGGGCAACGTGGTCGGACGCCGTGGCGGCGAGGAGGGCTTCAACACCTTCCTCCAGGCCTGGATGAAGATCCAGCCGCTGAACGTGCCGGGCCGCCGCGCCATGCCGCAGTTCCATCTCAGCGAGGGCCAGGTCGACGACCTGGCCGAGTTCCTCAAGTGGAGCTCGAAGATCGATACCAACCAATGGCCGCCGAACAAGGAGGGTTGATGATGTCGCCCAATGGCTCCCTGAAATTCGCCTCGCAGGCGGTCGCCAAACCCTACTTCGTGTTCGCCCTGATCCTCTTCGTCGGGCAGATCCTGTTCGGCCTGATCATGGGCCTGCAGTACGTGGTCGGCGACTTCCTGTTCCCGGCGATCCCCTTCAACGTCGCGCGCATGGTGCACACCAACCTGCTGATCGTCTGGCTGCTGTTCGGCTTCATGGGCGCTGCCTACTACCTGGTGCCGGAGGAGAGCGACTGCGAGCTGTACAGCCCGAAGCTGGCCTGGATCCTGTTCTGGGTATTCGCCGCCGCCGGCGTGCTGACCATCCTCGGCTACCTGCTGGTGCCCTACGCCGGCCTGGCCAGGCTCACCGGCAACGAACTGTGGCCGACCATGGGCCGCGAGTTCCTCGAACAGCCGACCATCAGCAAGGCGGGCATCGTGATCGTCGCCCTGGGCTTCCTGTTCAACGTCGGCATGACCGTGCTGCGCGGGCGCAAGACCGCCATCAGCATGGTCCTGATGACCGGCCTGATCGGCCTCGCCCTGCTGTTCCTGTTCTCCTTCTACAACCCGGAAAACCTCACCCGCGACAAGTTCTACTGGTGGTGGGTGGTGCACCTGTGGGTGGAAGGCGTGTGGGAACTGATCATGGGTGCGATCCTCGCCTTCGTGCTGGTGAAGATCACCGGGGTCGACCGCGAGGTGATCGAGAAGTGGCTCTACGTGATCATCGCCATGGCGCTGATCAGCGGCATCATCGGCACCGGCCACCACTACTTCTGGATCGGCGTGCCCGGCTACTGGCTGTGGCTCGGCTCGGTATTCTCGGCGCTGGAGCCGCTGCCGTTCTTCGCCATGGTGCTGTTCGCCTTCAACACCATCAACCGCCGCCGCCGCGACTATCCGAACCGCGCGGTCGCGCTGTGGGCCATGGGCACCACAGTGATGGCCTTCCTCGGCGCGGGAGTGTGGGGCTTCATGCATACCCTGGCGCCGGTCAACTACTACACCCACGGCACCCAGCTCACCGCCGCCCACGGCCACATGGCCTTCTATGGCGCCTACGCGATGATCGTGATGACCATCATCTCCTACGCCATGCCGCGCCTGCGCGGGATCGGCGAGGCGATGGACAACCGCTCGCAGGTCCTGGAGATGTGGGGCTTCTGGCTGATGACCGTGGCGATGGTGTTTATCACCCTGTTCCTCTCCGCGGCCGGGGTGCTGCAGGTCTGGCTGCAACGGATGCCGGCGGACGGCGCGGCGATGACCTTCATGGCCACCCAGGACCAGCTGGCGATCTTCTACTGGCTGCGCGAAGGCGCCGGGGTGGTGTTCCTCATCGGCCTGGTCGCCTACCTGCTGAGCTTCCGGCGCGGCAAGGCGGCCGCCTGAGATGGCCTTCGCCGTCGAGCTGGAGGAATGGGTCGGCGCCCACTGGCACCGCTTCATCACCCGCCATGCCAGCGGCGAGTTCGAGGCGGCGCGGGTGACCCTGGAGAGCATGCGGCGTCCGCTCGGCATGCTCTTCCGGGCGCTCGGCGGCGCACCGGGGGTAGCCCTCGAGGCGACCCCGGCGCGCCGCCTGCTGCTACGCCGCACCTGGTTGCAGCGGGTCGCCGGGACCTGCGAGCAGGCCCCGGTGTCCTGGTTCAACGGCGACAGCCTGCGCCTGCCGGAATCCCTCGCGGTCTATCCGCAGGCCGAGCTGAACCGTGAACTGTATCGCTGGCTGGCGCTGCTGGCGGCCAGCGCCGGGCCGCTGCGGCACTGGGCCCAGGACAACCAGCGCTGGGCGCGGCAGTTGCTCGATGCCTATCCGGCGCTACGCCCGCGCTACGCCCGGCTGGTCGCCGCGCATCTGCGCCAGCGCCCGTCGCTGGACGATTGCCCGGCGGCAGACGCCGAACTGGAAATCGCCCTGCGCCGCGCGCTTGCCGAGCCGGGCAGCGTCGAGCGCTTCCCGCGAGTCGAGCGGGCGCCCTGGCCGGTGCCGCTGTGGCTGTATCCCGGCGAGCGCTGGACGCCTTCCGCCAGCCCGGAGGACGGCGAGGAAGCGGCCGCCGGCGCCGGCAAGCGCCAGGTCGCCCGCAGCGGAGCGCGCAAGCGCGCCGAGCGCGTCGAGGAGCGCGACAGCGAGCGCAACCTGCTGCTGTTCCGCCTGGAAAGCCTGCTCAGTTGGTCGGAGCACCTGGCCCTGGACCGCTGTAGCGACGACGAGGACGACCCGGACGGCGCGCGCGTCGCCGAAGACCTCGACTACCTGTCGCTGTCGCGCCAGCGCACGCAGAAGGGCGGCGGCCTGCGCCTGGATCTCGACCTGCCGGCCGCCGACTACGATGACCTGCCGCTCGGCCCCGGGCTGAAGCTGCCCGAGTGGGACTATCGGCAGCAGCGCCTGCTGAGCGACCACGTGCTGCTGCAACCGATGCGGCCGCGCGGCGCGACCAGCGCCAGCCTGCCGGCGCACCTGGAGAAGACCGCGCTGCATCTGCGCCGCCAGTTCGCCTGCCTGCGCGACGGCCGCCAACGCCTGCGCCAGCAGCCGCAAGGCGACGAGATCGACCTCGATGCCTGGCTCGACTTCCAGGTCGAGCGGCGCCGCGGCGGTTCCACCCAGCCAGGCCTGTTCCTCGAACAGCGGCCGCGCCGGCGCGACCTCGCCTGCCTGTTGCTGGCGGACCTGTCGATGTCCACCGAAGCCTACCTCGACGACCAGCGGCGAGTGATCGACAGCATCGTCGACAGCCTGCTGCTGTTCGGCGAGGCGTTGCAGGCACTGGGCGACCCCTTCGCGCTGTACGGGTTTTCCTCGGTGCGCCGGCAGCAGGTGCGCTGGCAGGTGCTGAAGGACTTCGACGAAGGCTACGGCGGCGAGGTCCGCGGTCGCGTGCTGGCGCTCTCGCCGGGCTACTACACGCGGATGGGCGCGGCGATCCGCCGGGCCAGCCAGGTGCTCGGCGGGCAGCCGCAGAAGCGTCGCCTGCTGTTGCTGTTGAGCGACGGCAAGCCCAACGACCTGGACCGCTACGAGGGCCGCTACGGCATCGAGGACACCCGCCAGGCGGTGATCGAGGCGCGCAGCCAGGGACTGGTGCCCTTCTGCATCACCATCGACAAGGAGGCGGCGGACTACCTGCCCTACCTGTTCGGCGCCGACGGCTTCGCGCTGGTCGAGCGCGCCGGGCAGTTGCCCGAGCGCCTGCTCCAGCTCTATCGGCGCCTGCGCCGCTGAGATGCCTCAGGGAGCATCGCGCGGCAACCAGAGCATCATGCCCAGGCAGAACAGCGCCAGCCCGACGCAGAACCAGGCGAAGCGCCGCTGCCGGCGACCCTGGAGCTGGCGCTGGGAAGCGCTGGGCAGCGGCATGCCGCACTGTTCGCAGGCGCTTTCCGCGCCTTCGGTTTCATGGAGGCAATACAGGCATTGGCGCATGGGCGTTCTCGCGGGCTCGACCCCGCCAGCTTGCCGGCGGACGGGCCGTGGCGCGCTTGACCGCGATCAAGCGGCGGCGCTGTTCACTCGAAGCACTCCAGGTGTTCGCGGTCGAGGATGCTGATTTCGCGGCCGTCGAGGCGGATGATGCCCTCGTCGCCGAGGCGGTGCATGATTCGCGAGAAGGTTTCCGGCTGGATCGACAGGTGACCGGCCACCAGTTGCTTGGCCACCGGGATTTCCACCCGGCAGTTCTCCCCCGGCGCGTGGGCGGCGAGGGTCAGCAGGTAGCGCACCACGCGGTGGGTGGCGTTCTTCAGGGAAAGCGTCTCGATCTCGTCGATGCGCTGGTGCAGGCGGGTGCTGAGCTTGGCCAGCAGGGCCAGGGCCAACGGGGTGTTGTCCTGCAACTGGCGCAGGTAGGCCTTGTTGGAGAAACGGAACAGCTGGCTGGGCACCACGGCCTGGGCGGTGGCCACGTAGTTCGGGGTGTCCATGAACATCATCGCCTCGGCGAAGGTGTTGCGTTCGTTGGTCACTTCGAGAATCTTCTCCTGGCCTTCCGGGGTCAGCCGGTAGATCTTCACGCAGCCGGAAATCAGGTAGTAGAAGGCGTGCGCCGGCTCGCCCTGGCGGAACACGTAGGCGCCCTTGTCGAGGTTGACCAGGTCGCTGCTGGCGAGCAGTTCCTGGAGCTGGACGGGAGAAAGCGGTTCGAACAGGTGGTGGCTTTGCAGCAACTGCTGGTGGACGCGCTGGAATTCCATGCTGGGAAGGCTCGCGATGATGAGGGGACTGGCCACTGTAGCGGGCCAGGCGCAGATCATCTTGACGCACGGCAAGCTCGCGGCGGGTGGGCGCTGCCGTCGGTCCGGCGAGCGGAACTATTACAGCGTGTAAGCCAAGGCTTACAAACGGCGGTGGTTTTGGCTGCTTTCTCCCCCTCGCGGAGATGCGTAATCTTCAAACCGTCAGGACATTGCGCAGGAAGCGCCAAAGACAATACGGAAACCAAGGGAATCCACCATGGATGGTGGCGTAGCACGGATGTCAGGATAGAGGTCTGCAAAACCCCGCCCAAAAGGCGGGGTTTTTTATTGCCCGCGAAAAACCGCGTCGCTCAGACCACGCCTTCCAGCAGCGAGCGCAACAGCTCGACGCTGGCGTGCTGGCGCTGCGCGTCGCGGTAGACCAGGCCGACCTTCAGCGGGATGCGCGGTTCGCTGAGCGGTTTCCACAGCAGCCGCTGGTTCGAGTGCATCTGCCGTGCCTTGCCCGGTAGAACGGTGGCGAAGCGGGTCTGCGGCAGGCTGTCGAGAATCCCGCTCATGTGGTTCAGTTCCGCCTGCACCCGCGGCCGCCGGCCGATCGCGGCGAGTTGCTCCTGCCAGATCTGGCGCGCGCGGAACTCTTCGCCGAGCAGCAGCATCGGCAACTCCGCGGCCTGGGCCAGGGACACCTTCCTGAATTCCTTCAACGGGTGTTCCTCGGGGATCACCAGCTGCAATTCGTCCTCGTACAGCTCGACGCTGTGCAAGCCCGGCTGGCGCGGCGGCAGGAAGCCGATGCCGATATCCAGGTTGCCGGTGAGCAGGCGCCGCTCGATGTCGATTCCCGACAGTTCGTAGATCTGCACCCGCAGATGCGGCTGCGCGGCGTGCAGGCGTTCGACCATGTACGGCACCAGGCTGGCGTTGACCGTCTGCAGCACGCCGATCGCCAGGCTGCGCGGGGTCTGCCCGCGGAATACGCGCATCGCCTCGCGGGCCCTTTCCAATCCCTCCAGCAGCGGTACCGCATGGTTGTACAGGGTGTGGGCGGCGACGGTCGGCAGCAGGCGCTTGCCGCTGCGCTGGAACAGCGAGACGTCGAGGTTCTGCTCCAACTGGCGGATCTGCTGCGAGAGGGCCGGTTGCGACAGGGCCAGGCGTTCGGCGGCGCGGCCGACGTGGCCTTCTTCGTAGAGCGCGACGAAATAGCGGAGTTGGCGAAAATCCATAAGATGTTCTTATCGATGAAACTGGAAAATCGAAATGGAGTGGGTCCCGCGTGAGGCACTAGTCTAGCTGCATTGGCGGTACATCGGGTGGTCGCGGAGCAATGGAGCAGATAGTCGTAAACGGTGTTTTCATAGGTAAAGTCGAAGAAACCTGGGGCGGATTGGTCAGCGCGATCGACAAGCTGCCGGTCGAGCAGGAGTTCTGGCTGGGCCACGATGGCCTGCCCGGCGACGAACAGGCCGACATCCGCCACCACGGCGGCCTCGAGCGCGCTCTTCATCACTATCCCGCCGAGCACTACCGCTACTGGCGCAAGCGCCACCCGCTGAACCGCTGGCAACTGCCGGCGTTCGGCGAGAACATCTCGACCTACGGCATCACCGAAGCCGAGGTCTGCATCGGCGACCAGTTCCATTGGGGCGATGCCCTGCTGGAAGTCAGCCAGCCGCGTTCGCCCTGCTATCGCCAGGGCCAGCGCTGGAATCTTCCCGAGCTGCCCGACGAATTGCAGAGCGGCGGCCGCTGCGGCTGGTTCTATCGGGTCCTGCGCAGCGGCATGGTGACTCCCGGGGACGAGCTGAAGCTGGTCCAGCGGCATTACCCTGAACTGACCGTCGCCCGCCTGTTGCAGTGGTATTTCGGCGATCCCCTGGAGCCTCTCGGGTTGCGCCAGATGATGGCCTGCGACGCGCTATCCCAGCGTTGGCGCAAGACAGCGGCGAAACGCCTGTCCAGCGGCGTGGTGGAAGACTGGGGGCCGCGCCTGCGCGGACCGTCGGATTACCGGGAGCATGCCTCTTGAGCGACTACCTGATCACCCTGAGCCAGTCCGGCCGGCTGTTGGCCAGCATGACGGTGAGCGCCGCGCGCTTTGCCGAGGTGCGCGAGCTGATGCGCCAGCGCTTCCCCGCCGGCGACGGCTTCGAACTGCGCATCGAAACGCGCCGGGAAAGCCGCCGGCTGCTGGAACAGGGGCCGCAGGGCGTGCGCTTGCTGGCGGTGGAGTACATGACCGAGGAACTGAAAGATGGCTGATGCGCTGGATAGCCTGCGCCTGATGCGCACCCAGGAACGGCCCGAACAGGTGTTCGTCCGTGGCCAGGGCTCGTGGCTGTGGGACAGCGACGGACGCGCCTTCCTCGACTTCACCCAGGGCCTGGCGGTGAACTGCCTCGGCCACAGTCCCAGCGTGCTGGTCCAGGCCCTGGCCCGGCAGGCGCGGGAGCTGGTCAGCGCCGGCCCCGGCCTGCTCAACCGGCCGGTGCTGGCATTGGCGCAGCGCCTGTGCCTGGCGACCGGCAGCGACCAGGCCTACTTCCTCACCAGCGGCGCCGAGGCCAACGAAGCGGCCATCGCCCTGGCGCGCAAGTGGGGCCGCCTGCATCGCGGCGGCGCGCAACGGATCGTCAGCACTGTCAACAGCATCCATGGACGCACCCCGGGCACCCTGACGGCTTGTGGCAAGCCGGCGCAGCATGGCCTGGAGGGATTTGCCAGGGTGCCGTTCAACGACCTCGACGCCATGGCCGCGGCCATCGACGAAGAGACGGTGGCGGTGATGCTGGAGCCGGTGCAGGGCGATGCCGGGGTGATCCCGGCGACCCTCGACTACCTGCGTGGCATCGAGCGGCTGTGCCGACAGCGTGGCGTCCTGTTGATCCTCGACGAGGTGCAGACCGGCATCGGCCGCTGCGGCGCGCTGCTGGCGGAGGAACTGTACGGGGTACGCGCCGACATCGTTACCCTCGGCAAGGGCCTCGGCGCCGGGGTGCCGCTGTCGGCGCTGCTGGCGCGTGGCAACGCCTGCTGCTTCGAACCGGGCGACCAGCTTGGCACCCACCACGGCAACGCGTTGATGACCGCTGCCGGGCTGGCGGTACTGAATACCGTGCTGGAGCCGGGTTTCCTGGAGCAGGTGCGCGAGCAGGGCACCCACCTGCGCGATGGCCTGGCCCGTGTCGCGCGTCGCTATGGGCATGGTCCGCTGCGCGGCCAGGGACTGTTCTGGGGGCTGCCGCTGATCGGCCAGCGCGCGCCGGCGGTGGTTCGCGCGGCGTTCGGCGAAGGCCTGCTGATCAACGCGCCGCAGCCGCACTGCCTGCGTTTTTCCCCGGCGCTGACGGTGAGCCGGGCCAACGTCGACGAAATGCTGCGGCGACTGGAACGGGCCCTGGCCCGGGTCGCCAACCGACACGAGGAGGTGGCCTGATGCGCGCCCTGGTATTGCAACACGTTCCCTTCGAAGGCAGCGCGCGGATCGGCGACTGGATCGGCCGCCACTGCAAGCACGAGCACGTCTGCTACCTCTACGCCGACGCCCACCTGCCTGCGCTGGACAGCTTCGACCTGCTGGTGGTGATGGGCGGGCCGATGAGCGTCCACGACGAAGCGCAATATCCCTGGCTGGTGGCGGAGAAGCGTTTGATCCGCGCGGCGCTGGATGCCGGCAAGAAGGTCCTTGGCATCTGCCTCGGCGCGCAGCTGCTGGCCCAGGCGCTGGGGGCTGCGGTACGCCCGGGACGCCAGGCGGAGATCGGCTGGTGGCCGCTGCACAGGTACAGCCAGGCGCTGGGCTCGCCGCTGGGCGAGCGCCTGCCGGAACGGCTGATGGCGTTCCACTGGCACGGCGAGACCTTCGACCTGCCAGCCGGCAGCGTGCCGCTCTATGGTTCGGCTGCCTGCGCCAACCAGGGCTTCATCTGGAACGAGCAGGCTATCGGCCTGCAATGTCACCTGGAAAGCACCGCGGAGAGCATCGAGGCGCTGCTCGATGCCTGCCAGCAGGACCTGCAACGGGAAGGGGCGGTGCAGAGCGCCGGGAGGATCCGCCAGGGTGTCGCGCATTGCCGCGAGGTGGCGCCGGTGCTGTTCCTGTTGCTCGATTACCTGGCGCATCGGCCGGCGGAGATCGCACGCCGGGCCTGATCGCCAGAAAGATTCCTCTGTCCTCGCATGCGCCTCCGGACGTCGTTTTGGTCCTGTGGGGCGCTTTTTTTTATTCTAGGCTGCGTGCTTTCCCAACCAGGGCTCCAGTAGTGCCAGGTCGCGACGCAGGCTTTCGGCGAACAGGTGCAGGCGGGTGGGGTTGTCCAGCTCGCCGGGCTGGATGCCGACGAAGGTGAAGGTTTCGTCGTGCTCTCGGGCGGCGACATTGATACTGACGGTGCCGTCGTAGTGCATCCGGCACTGGCAGTCGTAGCCTTCCAGCGCCTGGTTCAGGCTGCGCTGGATCTCGCCGAGATCGGGGTGCTTGTTCTTGCTCATCGCATCGCTCATGCAAGGGGATGGGGCTTTCTTCTCGTGCAGGGCGAGTCGGGTGGATGCGTCGACGACCTCGGGACCGAGGGGCGGCGTAGCCTCCCGGCCGGCGCGGCGTCTGGGCTTCCCGCCCGGACATTGCTTCCTGTATCGCCAGGGTAGGGGTGCCTCCGCTATCGTTTCGCGATGCAAATGCACTAGCACCGCTAGTGCAATCGTCACGCGTGCGCGGTCAGGGCGGGCGGGCATCCTTGCTGCCCCCGGAAAATCGCTCCATCCAAGAGGAACAGCATGAACGACCAGGTACTGCGTACCCAGACCGACCGCCGCCAGTTGCAGCAGATCATCGCCGGCCTTACCGAAGGGGTGATCCTGATCGAGCCGGACCAGCGCATCCTCTGGGCCAACGAGGCGGCCCTGGCGATGCACGGCGTCGATTCGCTGGAAGGCCTGGGCGCCGATACCGGCGAGTATCGCGAGCGCTTTCGCCTGCGCTACCGCAACAATCATCCGCTGCAGGAGGGGCAGTACCCGGCCGAGCGCCTGGTGGCTGGCGAGTGCTTCAGCGACGTGGTGGTGGAAGTGTTTCCCGCCGCCGACGAGGACACCCGCTGGGTGCACCGCGTGCGCGGGCTGGTGCTGACCACCCCCGAGGACAAGCCCGACTGCCTGGTGCTGATCCTCCACGACGCCACCGAGTGGGCCAGCGCCGAGCAGCGCTTCGAGAAGACCTTCAATGCCAACCCGGCGCCGGCGGTGATCTGCCGGCTCAGCGACTACCGCTACGTGAAGGTCAATGTCGGTTTCCTGGAAATGACCGGCTATGCCCGCGACCAGGTGATCGGCCGTTCGGTGTACGAGCTGGACGTACTCGACCAGGCCGAGCGCCGCGAACTGGCGGTGGAGCGCCTGGGCGCCGGCGAGACCATCCCGCAGATGGAGGCGAGCCTGCGGGTGGCGGAGGGCGGACGCAAGTGCGTGGTGGTCGCCGGGCAGCCGATAGAGGTCGGCGAGGAGGCCTGCATGCTCTTCACCTTCACCGATCTCGAACCGCGGAAGAAGGCCGAGGAGGCCCTGCGCAAGAGCGAGGAGCGCTTCGCCAAGGCCTTCCGCATGGCACCGGTGCCGAGCCTGGTGCTGTGCGGCGACGACCTGCAGGTGCTGGACATCAACCAGGCCTTCAGCGAAACCTTCGGCTACCAGGCCGAGGAACTGCTCGGTGAGTCCACCGTCGCCTGCGGGCTGTGGCAGGACGGCGGCGCCGAGCGCCTGGGCGAGCTGCTGGCGCAGAGCGGCAGCGTGCGCAACGTCCAGCTGCGCCTGCAGCACAAGGATCGCAACGGCCTGGACTGCCTGGTCTCGGCCGAGGCGGTGAGCCTCAACGAGCAGGACTGCGTGCTGGTGGCCTTGCTGGACATCAGCGACCGGCGGCGCACCGAAATGGAGCTGGTGCACGCCATCGAGACGGTGATGCAGGACGCTTCCTGGTTCAGCCGCACCCTGATCGAAAAGCTCGCCAACGTGCGCCGCGCCAACGCGCCGGGCACCGGCGCCGAACTGGCCGACCTGACTGCGCGCGAGCGCGAGGTGTTCGACCTTATCTGCCAGGGCCTGGCGGACAAGGAGATCGCCAAGGAACTGGGCCTGGCGCCGAACACCGTGCGCAACCACGTGGCGACCATCTACGCCAAGCTCGATGTCCACAGCCGTGGCGAGGCCATCGTCTGGGCACGCGAACGCGGATTCGCGCCGGAGCCGCGCAACGGCAACGGGCGCAAATAAACGAAGAGGGTACGAATGCACCAGGGCGGCTGGTGCATTCGTACCTGTCGCCCGCTCCCGTCGGCGCCGACACTGGCGCAGCACGCCCGGCATGCCCCCGCCCGTGGTCGTGCACCTTTTCTCCGCGGCGCGAGCCGCGCCGTCCGCACGTCTGTTCCCCTCGCCAGTTTCGCTCTGGCGGGGGGCTTCCCGCCTCCTTTCGAATATTTGCCCCTCTGCCTCTGCTGGTGCGCGACGGCATCCTGCCGGCCGTTTGCGAATGCTCGGGACTGGTGTCGTGAAATTTTAAGTGTTATTTTTCATGAAAAATAACCAATATAATTTCACGGAGGTCGCGATGTTCCTGCAATCCAACGAGCATGTCGGCACTTACTACGCCGCCGTCAATCCCGAACTGATCCAGCCGCGCCAGGCCCTGGAGGGTGACCTCGACTGCGAGGTGCTGGTGGTCGGCGCCGGTTTCAGCAGCTTGCACACGGCGCTGCGGCTGGTCGAAGGCGGACGCCAGGTATGCGTCATCGAAGCCAGCCGGATCGCCTGGGCGGCCTCCGGGCGCAACGGTGGGCAGGCGCTGCCCGGCTGGTCCAGCGACCTGCCGCCGCTGGAGGCCGACCTCGGCTACGAAGGCGCACGCCGTCTCTGGGACGGCATGCTCTGGGCGGCCGGCGAGATGCGCGAGTTGCCGCAGCGACATGGCTTCGACTGCGACTACCGGGTCGGCCACCTATGGACGGCGATCCTGCCGCGCCGGGTCGGCCTGCTCTACGACTGGCAGGCCGAGGCCAACCGTCGCTGGGGCTACGAGGGGCTACGCTTCGTGGCGAAGGACGAGTTGCCCGAATGGATCGCCAGCGAGCGCTACCTTGCCGGTCTCTACGATCCCCACGCCGCACACCTGAATCCGCTCAAGCTGGCGTTCGGCCTGGCCGCCGCCATCGAGCGCGCCGGCGGGCGTATCCACGAGCGGACCCGGGCCCTGAACTATCGCGAGGAGGGCGACGGCTACCGGGTCCGTACCGAGCACGGCGAGATCCGCTGCGCGGCGCTGGTGCTGGCCTGCAACGCCTACATCGACGGGCTGGACAGCGAGCTGTCGCAACGGATGCTGCCGGTGGGCACCTATCAGGTCGCCACTGAGCCGCTCGGCGAGGAACGGGCGAAGTCGTTGCTGCCGCGCAACTGCTGCGTGACCGACAACCAGTTCGTCCTCGACTACTTCCGCCTGACCCCGGACCACCGCCTGCTGTTCGGCGGCGGCTGCACCTACCTGGGCGGCATGCCCAGCGACATCCGCGCCGCCACCCGGCCCTATCTCGAAAGGGTGTTCCCGCAGTTGCGCGGGGTGGCGCTGGAGTACGCCTGGGGCGGGCATATCGACTGCAGCATGCGGCGTACCCCGGACATCGGCCGGCAGGGCAACCGCTACTGGCTGCAAGGCTACTCCGGCCACGGCGTGCTGCCGAGTCTGGCGGCGGCCAGGGCGGTCAGCGACGCGCTGCTCGGCGACGACGAGACCCTGGCGCTATACCAGCGCCTGCGCAATCCGAAGTTTCCCGGCGGCCAGCGCTTCGCCGCGCCGCTGGAAGCCCTGGGCAAAGCGTATTACCGTTTGCGCGACCTGTTCTGAGAGGGCCCGGAGCCGAGATGAGCGAAGTAGCCGACGACCTGGCGGAGATCGCCAGCCTGGTGCGCGAATTGCGCAAGCGCAAGGGCATCACCCTGCAGGCACTGGCCGACGGCATTCGCCGTTCGGTGGGCTTCGTCTCCCAGGTCGAGCGCGGCCTTTCGCGGCCGGCGGTGGACGACCTGGTCGCCATCAGCCAGGTGCTCGGGGTGCCGGCGACCTACTTCTTCTGCTCGCCGAAGATCCAGGCCTCGCCCTGGGTGACCCGCCCGGGCGAGCGTCGGACCCTGGCCTACGCTCGTGGCGCCAGCGACAACCTGGTATCGCCGCGTCTCGGCGGCGCCTTCTTCATGCTCGAAACCTGCCTTGAAGCGGGTGCCGACAGCGGCGAGCGCGACCTGCTGGACAGCTCGGAGCAGGGCGGCTACGTGCTCGAAGGCGAGCTGACCCTGTGGCTGGAGGACGAGGAGCTGCGCCTGCAGGCCGGCGACGGTTTCCAGATTCCCAGCCATATGCGCAGCCGCTACGCCAACCGCAGCCAGGCGCCGGTCAGGGTGCTCTGGGTATACGCCTGACGAAGCGCGTTACCCGGTCGTTTGCCGGATAGCGGCGAAGACTTCCGGCATCGGCGAGAACCGTCGCCGACCGATGAAAAAAGCCCGAGGCACAGGCCTCGGGCTTTTCGTCACCAGCGTCCGGAGGCGCCGCCGCCGCCGCTGGAGCCGCCGCCACCGCGGAAGATGCTGCCACCGCCGCTGCCGCCTCCCCCACCGCCGCCGCGACTATTGAGGATGGCGCTGAGGATGGCCATCAGCACTTCGCCGGGAAGCAGGAACAGGGCGTAGATGAACAGGGTCGGCGCCAGTACGCCGAGACTGTCGTCCGCCGCGCGGTCGACGTTCTGCCACAGGCCCATGCTCAACAGCCAGGCCAGGCCGGCGACCGCCGCGCTGCAAAGCAGGAAGCGGCCGATGCTGCGCCGCCGCATCCACTGCAACGGCAGCAGGCGTCCGAGCAGGGCCACGGCGAGCAGGACCGCCACATAGACACCGAGGTAGACCGGATTGCCCCAGAGCTGTCCGCTCAGGCCGCTCTTCTTCTTCGGCTCCGGCGGGGCGCTGTCATACACCTCACCCTCGTCGACCGGTGCCGGCAGGGCCCGCGGCGGCGTGGCCTCGGGAACCGCCGGCAAGGCGTCGACGGGAGCGCTGGCGGTAGCGCTTTCCGGGTTCTTCTCGGCATCGATCAGTTGCACCAGGCTGTCCACGCCGGCCTGGATGCCGCCATAGAAGTTGCCCTGGCGGAACTGCGGCGTGATCCGCTCGCTGATGATCCGTCCGGCCTGGACGTCGGTGATGGCCCCTTCCAGGCCGTAGCCGACCTCGATGCGCAGGGTGCGGTCGTTCTTCGCCACCAGCAGCAGGACGCCGTCGTCGACCTTCTTCTGGCCCAGCTTCCATTTCTCGAAGGTACGCACCGCGTACTCCTCGATGGAATCGTCGCCGGTGGTCGGGACCAGCAGCACCGCGAGCTGCGCGCCGCTCTTGGCTTCCAGGGCGGCGAGCTGTTGCTCCAGGTGCTGGCGCTGGTCGCCGGAAAGGGTCGCGGTGAGGTCGGTGACCCGCGCCGTCAACGCGGGTATCGGTGGCACATCGGCCCAGGCGACCAGGCTGGCGAGCAGCAGCCCGGCGCCCAGTAGCAGCCGGCGCATGGCTTACTGCGCCGGTTGCGGGTTGCCGAAATCGACTTTCGGCGCGGTGGAGATGGCCGCTTCGTTTTCCACGCTGAAGTTCGCCTTGGGCTTGTAGCCGAACAGCTTGGCGGTGATCACGCCGGGGAACTGGCGCAGCAGCACGTTGTATTCCTGTACCGACTTGACGTAGCGGCCGCGAGCGACGGCGATGCGGTTCTCGGTGCCTTCCAGTTGGGTCAGCAGGTCCTTGAACAGGCCGTCGGCCTTCAGTTGCGGGTAGTTCTCGGTGACTACCAGCAGGCGCGAAAGCGCCGAGCTCAGTTCGCCCTGGGCCTTCTGGAAGCGCTGCACGGCCTGCTCGTCGTCCAGTTGGTCGGCGTTCAGTTGCACGCTGCCGACCTTGGCCCGGGCCTCGGTGACCTGGGTCAGGACCGACGCCTCATGGGAGGCATAGCCCTTCACCGTGCTGACCAGGTTGGGCACCAGGTCGGCGCGCCGCTGGTACTGGTTGAGCACTTCCGACCAGGCGGCTTTCACCTGTTCGTCGCCGGCCTGCATGGCGTTGTAGCCGCAGCCGCTGAGCAGCAGGGCGAGGACGGGAAGGAGGGCATTTCTGAGGAATCGAGGCATGGTGGTACTCATCCGGGTTGAGAAAGCTCGATTGTAGACCAGCCAATGGCCAGCACGTTCCTTGTGCCGGCACGGATATCGGCTCTGTCAGGCGGTGCGGCGGCCGAACGCCAGCTTGGCCGCCAGGACCAGCAGGCAGAACACGAACAGCGCCAGCGACCAGACCGCCATGGACTGGCCGAGCAGGGTCCAGACCACTTCGCCGCACAGCCCCTCGGGCTGGAAGACCTGCGGCAGCCAGGTATCCAGCGGTATCCATTCGGGGAAGCCCATGAACATCTTGCAACTGCCCATGCCCTGGGCAGCCAGTTTCTCTTCCGCGACCAGCGACCAGGCGTGGTAGATCCCGCCCAGGCTAGCGGCGAGCATGCCCAGCGCGGCGATGCCGCCGGCGATCCGCGAACGCGGGGCGAGGCTGCCGACGATCCCGGCGAGCACCAGGCCGAGCACGTCCAGGCGGATGAAGATGCATAGCGAGCAGGGCGCGAAGCCGCGCACGTGCTGGAGGTAGAGTACGAAAGCGAGGATCAGCAGGCCGCCGATGGCGACCGCGGGCCAGAACAAGCGATTGTCGAGGGGCTTGAGGAGAGCGCTCAAGGCAGGGATTCCTGTGTCGTTGATAAGGGAGGCCGGGCCGGCACTGTGCGGCGCTGGCCGATGGTAGTCCATCAGGATTGTCCGAAGATTAAGCCGTTTGACGTAACGATGTCTGCTGCATGTTTCTCCGCTTTCGTAGGAGCTTTCAGGGAAAAACGCCGCAACGAGGCGAGCATTTGGAGCCTCCGCCGGGATAGACTATCCTGGTCTATACCAATAAGGCCCGTCATGCTAGCCACCAGCCTGGTGCTATGCGCCGCCGTTCTCCACGCCACCTGGAACACCCTGGTCAAGTTCAGCAGCGACCGCTTGCTGGTGGTCGCCTGCATGGACGTGGTCGGCGTGCTCTGCGCCATCCTGCTGTTGCCCTTCGTCAGCCTGCCGCCGGCCGAAGTCTGGCCCTGGCTGCTCGGCGCCACCGTCCTGCAACTGCTCTACCGGGTACTGTTGATCGAGGCCTACAAGGTCGGCGACCTGGGCCTGGTCTATCCGCTGATGCGCGGGCTGTCGCCGCTGGTGGTGCTGGGCCTGACCCTGGCGTTCGGCGGCGAGCAGCTCAGCGGCCGGCAGATCCTCGGCATCCTGTTGATCCCCTTCGGCATGCTTTGCCTGCTCTGGGGCGGCGGCGGTTCGCGGCTGCCCTGGCGGACCCTGCCGGTGGTGCTGCTGATCGGCCTGTGCATCGGCGGCTACACCTGGAGCGACGGCAACGCCTTGAAGCGCTGGCCGTTGGCGCTTGACTACCTGGTCTGGCTGACGCTGCTTTCCGGCCTGCCGTTCCCGCTGATCGCCGTTGGCGCGCGAACCCGCGCCTTCGCCCGCTTCTGGGCGCTGGAGTGGAAGCTCGGCCTGGCGGTCGGGGTCTGCGTGCTGGCCAGCTACGGCCTGGTGCTGTGGGCCATGCAGCTGGGGTCGATCGCCGAAGCGGCAGCGTTGCGCGAGACCAGCGTGCTGCTGGCGGTGCTGTTCGGCATGCGTTTCCTCAACGAGCCGTTCGGACTGCCACGCCTGCTGGCGTGCGGCCTGGTGCTGGCCGGAATGCTGCTGATGAAGCTCTGAAGGGGCTGTGCCTTTACAGAACGAGCGGCGCCAGCTTGAGTTGCAGTTCCACAACTACAAGGAACTGCCATGACCATCGCTTTCTGGTGCGTGCTGATCGCGATCTTCCTGCCTTACGTCTGTACCTCCATCGCCAAGTTCGGCGGGGAGGGCTACGGCGGTCGGGCCAACGCCGACCCGCGGGCGTTCCTCGGTTCGCTCGAAGGCTTTCGCCGGCGTGCCAACAACGCCCAGTTGAACGCTTTCGAAGTGACCCCGGCGTTCGCCGCGGCGGTGATCATCGCCCATCTGGTCGGCAACGCTTCGCAGGCGACCCTGGATAGCCTGGCCATTGCCTGGATCACCAGTCGCCTGCTCTACGTCATCTGCTACCTCGCCGACTGGGGGCCGTTGCGCTCGCTGGTCTGGTTCGTCGGCATGCTGCTCATCGCCGCGTTCTTCGTGGTTTCCGCCTGAGCAGCCCGCTGCGGCCTATGGCCGCAGTGCGGGCGCGCGGCTCTGGATCAATCGGCGGTGGCGGCGGATAATCCGCCGCTTCCGTGATCGACCCTGAAAAAAGAGCCTTGCCATGAAGCTGAAGTCCCTGCTCGTCGTGCTGCTGGCCGGCGTCGCCCTGAGCGGCTGTCACCGTATGGATCCCAATTCGCCCGAGGCCAAGCGCCAGGCGATCTTCAAGGAAATGCTACGGACCAGCGAGGACATGGGCGGGATGCTCCGCGGACGCCTGCCCTTCGACGCGGAGAAGTTCCGTGCCGGATCGGCGAAGTTGCACCAACTGGCCGACCAGCCCTGGCAGTACTTCCCCAGTCCCAAGGCCGGCAAGGAGGGCGAGGACACCCGCGCCAAGGACGAGGTCTGGCAGCGCCAGCAGGAGTTCAAGGCCGCCACCCAGGTCTTCATCGACGCGATGAACCGTCTCCAGGACAACACCCGCCAGGCCACGCCGACCCCGGATGGCGTGCGCAAGGACTTCGCCGCGGTGGAAGACGCCTGCGAAGCCTGCCACAAGAAATTCCGCGCGCTCTGAGGCCGGACCGGGCGTTATACGCCGTGCCTGGAAGGCGCGAGGGGTAGGGCGAATGAGCGCTGGCGCTCATCCGCCGTTGCGGCAGCGCTGGGCGGCACCTGGTGTCCCGCTGCGGCGCGGATGGCGGATAACACCATGGGCGTCATACGCCTTGCGTGGGAGGCGCGAGGCGTAGGGCGGTACCTGGTGTCCTACTGCGCCTGGGCCTGTTCCAGGCCTTTCTTGGCCTCTTCCAGTTCGGCGCGGGCCTCGGCCAGCTTGGCCTTGCGTTTCTCGATCTTCTCCGGATCGCCCTTGCCCATGGCCTTGCGCAAATCCTTCTCGCGTTCGCTGACCTCGCGCTCGCTGTCGATCACCTTCTGCTTGTTCTCCCTCAGCAGGCCGGCTTCGGTGCAGTGTTCCTTGACCTCGGAGAGGGCCTTTTCCAAGCCGGCCACCTGGCCTTCGTTGGCGAACGAGCGGGCCGTTTCCAGCTTCGCCTCGATGGCGGCCTGCTTGGCGGCGCAACCGCTGAGTGGGGCGCCTTTGGCGGCGCCCGGCTGGGCGGCAGAGAGCGGCAGGGCGACGGCGAGCAGCAGCCCGGCCAGCGGCAGTGAAGGACGAATGGACATCGGTTGGCTCCTTGATCGAACGGCCGGTGCGGTTGCCGGACGACGGCTCGGCCGAGCGTCCTGGCAGGCGGATGAGGCAGGCGGCAGCCGGCGTGACAAAGGCGCAAGTGTGCCAGCAAACGGCACGGTTGTGGTTGTCCGGGAGCAAAGTACGCCGCCCCGGGGTCTCTGGAGAAGGGCCATGGTTCGGGCATTCCGGCACAACCCGGCCTAACGTTGTCCGAAGACACCGAGAACGGGAGAACCGCGATGCGTACGCTGATCCGCCTGGTTCGCACGCTTATCCTGCTGCTGGTCCTGGCGCTGCTCGCCGGCGCCTGGTGGTGGTTGCAGGACGAGGCCCTGCGCCCCCCCGCGCTGGCCGGCCACAGCGAGGACTCGAGTCTGAAGGTCGCGGGCCTGCGCCGGCATTACCTGCTCTACGTGCCGCCGGGCGTGTCCGAGGGAGCGCCGTTGCTGGTGGTGCTGCACGGCTCACGGGGCGACGGCGCGCAGATGCGCCGCATCAGCGGCTACGGCTTCGACCGGCTGGCGGCGCAAGAAGGTTTCCTGGTGGCCTACCCGGACGGCTTCGAGGGCCACTGGAACGATTGCCGCAAGGCCGCCAGCTATTCGGCGCGGCTGCGTGACGTCGATGACGTGGCTTTCCTCCGCGCGCTGGTGGCGCGGCTGGCCCAGGAATACCGCGTCGATTCGCAGCGGGTATATGTCGCCGGCTACTCCAATGGCGGCCAGATGGCTTTCCGCCTGGCCGCCGAAGCGCCGGGGTTGCCGGCGGCGATCGCAGCGGTGGCGGCGAGCCTGCCGACCACGGGGAACGATGCCTGTCGGCCGGTCGAGCGGCCGACCGCGGCGTTGCTGATCAACGGCACGCGCGATCCGATCAATCCCTATCTCGGCGGCAAGGTCAGCCTGTTCGGCTTCGGCGACCGGGGCGCGGTACGCTCGACCCTGGACTCGGCACGCTGGTGGGCCGGCCTGAACGGCATCGCAGCGCCGCCGGACGTGGCGCCGCTGACCCGTCCCGGCCCGGTCTGGACCGAGCGACAGCGCTGGCAGGAAGACGGCCATCCGCCGGTGGAGCTGCTCAGCGTGCATGGCGGCGGCCACGTGCTGGCGCAGCCGGACTATCGCTTCCCGCGGATTCTCGGCAAGAGCGACCCGGAACTGGACGCGCCAGTGGAAATCTGGCGCTTCTTCAGCCAGTTGCCGCGCTGAGGCTCAGACCTCGAAGACGAATTCCGGACGGAACCCGCCTCTCTCGTGGGGATAGCCGCCCGGATTGGCCAGCACCCGTGCCCGGCCGATGCGGTAGTCGAGGGCGTCGTGGACGTGACCGTGCAGCCAGTAGTCGGCCTGCGCCACCAGTTCGTCGAGGTTGGAAGCGAAGGCTGGCGACAGTGGGTTGCCGACGAACTGCGGCGGGATCGACAGCGCACTGGGCGCGTGGTGGCTGACCACCAGCGTCGGGCCGTCGTGGGGCCGCGCCAGCTGTTCGGCGAGCCAGTCGCGCGAGGCCTGGTGCAGGGCGATGCTCTGCTCGGGGGTGAAGTCGCCACCGAACCAGTCGATGCAGCTGAAGTCCGGCATCGATTGTAGGGCCAGCTCATGGGCGGGCGCATAGCCGTCCGCGCCATAGAGCTGGAAGTCGGTCCACAGGGTGGCGCCGAGGAAGCGCGCCGGGCCGATCCGCGCTTCGTCGTTTTCCAGGAAGTGGATCTCCAGCGCCCGGGCGATATTGCGCATCGCCTGGGTCAGGTCGGTCATTTCCGAGGAGTAGAACTCATGGTTGCCGGCGACGTAGACGATCTCGCTGTCGGCGAAGGTCTCGCGGGCCCAGTGCAGGCCTTCCAGGTGGCTGTGGATATCGCCGGCCAGCACCACCACGTCGGCCTCGAGCTCTGGCAGTTGGCGTCGCCCGTCGAAATGTTCGTGGTGGAGGTCGGACAGCAGGCGGATCTTCATGGCACGGCTCGGCGGTAGGCGCGGCGGACCAGCATAGCTCCGCCCACCCCGGGGTTGAAGGCCGACAACGATTGACGCAGGTCATGGCTGTGCGGGAAAACCTCGCTGGCCTCGCTAATTCCCCCATGAAGTTAAGGGACAATTAAGACTGGACGCGCAGGGTTCATTCCAGCGATTCGCGCGTTCTGTCGGGGAGTGGTGCCAATGAAACTGTTATGGGGAGTTCTCGCCGCCGCGCTGGCGGCCTGGGGCCTGACGCTGGCCGTCGATCCGCCGGCGAGCCTGGATATCTGGGTGGTGCGCAAGCAGGCGATCCTGCTTACCGGGGTAGCGTCCTTCGCCCTGATGTCGTTGATCATGCTGCTGGCGGTGCGTCCGGTCTGGCTGGAGAAGCCGCTGGACGGGCTCGACCGCATGTACCGCCTGCACAAGTGGGCGGGCATCCTGGCCATCGTCCTCGGCCTGTTGCACTACCTGCTGGAGTTGGCCGGCCCCTGGCTGGCGGATATCGTCGGCAAACCGGTGAAAGGCCCGCGGGTGGAAACCTTCCTCGATGTCTTCCGTGGCTCGGCCAAGGAGTTGGGTGAATGGTCGGCGTGGATTCTCGGCGGGATGCTGCTGATCACTCTCTGGCAGCGCTTCCCGTATCACCTCTGGCGTTATGTGCACAAGGCGTTGGCCCTGGTCTACCTGGTACTGGCCTTCCATTCCGTGGTGCTCGCCCCGGCCAGCTACTGGAGCCAGCCGGCCGGTTGGCTGGTGGCGGCCTGCGCACTGCTCGGTTCGGCCTGCGCACTGTTGTCTCTGAGCGGGCGGATCGGTCGCACGCGTCGCCATGCGGGCGTGGTCACCGCCGTCGAGCGGCACGGCGAAAGCCTGCTCGAGGTGACCTGCCGGCTGCAGGGCGACTGGTCGCACAGGGCCGGGCAGTTCGCCTTTCTCACCTGCGACCGCCTGGAGGGTGCCCATCCGTTCACCATCGCCAGCGCCGACCGCGGCTGCGGCGAGGTGCGCTTCAGCATCAAGGCGTTGGGCGACTACACCCGGCGCCTGCAGGACAACCTGGAGGTCGGCGCCAGGGTCGAGGTGGAGGGGCCATACGGCTGCTTCGACTTCCGCCGTGGCCTGGCCGGGCGGCAGGTCTGGGTCGCCGCCGGGATCGGCGTGACGCCGTTCATCGCCTGGCTGGAGTCGCTGCAGGCCGTGCCGGAAAGCGCGCCATCGGTGGAGCTGCACTATTGCGTGCGCAATTCCCAGGAAGCGCTGTTCGCCGGGCGCTTGCGCGAGCTTTGCGAACACCTGCCCAGCGTGACCCTGCACATCCGCTATAGCGACGAGCAGGGCAAGCCGCAGGCGGCGCAACTGGGCGTGCTGAAGAGCGCCGAAGGACGCTGGCCGAGCGTCTGGTTCTGCGGTCCGCAGGGGCTGGCCGACAGCCTGCGCCGCGATCTGCGCCGGCAGGGCATGCCGCTGCGGCTGTTCCACCAGGAAGCCTTCCGCATGCGCTGAGCCTGCCGGAAAGGAAAAAGCCCCGCCGAAGCGGGGCTTTTTCATCGCGCGGTCGCTCAGAGGCCGGCGGCGTCGCGCAGGAGAGCGGCCTTGTCGGTCTTCTCCCAGGTGAACGCGGTGAAGGTATCGCCGTCCACGGTCAGCTCGAACGGATGACGACCGAAGTGGCCGTAGGCCGCGGTCGGCTGGTACATCGGGTGGAGCAGGTCGAGCATCTTGGTGATCGCGTACGGGCGCAGGTCGAAGTGCTCGCGGACCAGTTGCACGATCTTCTCGTCGCTGACCTTGCCGGTACCGAAGGTGTTGATCGAGATCGAGGTCGGCTGGGCCACGCCGATGGCGTAGGAAACCTGGATCTCGCAACGCTCGGCGAGGCCGGCGGCGACGATGTTCTTCGCCACGTAGCGGCCGGCGTAGGCGGCGGAGCGGTCGACCTTGGACGGGTCCTTGCCGGAGAACGCGCCGCCGCCGTGGCGGGCCATGCCGCCGTAGGAGTCGACGATGATCTTGCGTCCGGTCAGGCCGCAGTCGCCGACCGGGCCGCCGATCACGAAGTTGCCGGTCGGGTTGATGTGGAACTGGGTGTCCTTGTGCAGCAGCTCGGCCGGCAGCACCTGCTTGATGATCAGCTCCATCACGCCGTCGCGCAGGTCGTTATAGGAGACTTCCGGGTTGTGCTGGGTGGACAGCACCACCGCATCGATGCCGACCACCTTGCCGCCTTCGTAGCGGCAGGTCACCTGGGACTTGGCGTCCGGGCGCAGCCATGGCAGCAGGCCGGACTTGCGCGCCTCGGCCTGGCGCTCGACCAGGCGGTGGGAGAAACAGATCGGCGCCGGCATCAGCACGTCGGTCTCGTTGCTGGCGTAGCCGAACATCAGGCCCTGGTCGCCGGCGCCCTGGTCTTCCGGCTTGGCCCGGTCGACGCCCTGGTTGATGTCCACCGACTGCTTGCCGATGATGTTCAGCACGCCGCAGGTGGCACCATCGAAGCCGACGTCGGAGCTGTCGTAGCCGATGTCGATGATGACCTTGCGCACCAGCTCTTCCAGGTCGACCCAGGCGGAGGTGGTGACTTCACCGGCGATGATCGCCACGCCGGTCTTGACCAGGGTTTCGCATGCCACGCGAGCGTACTTGTCCTTGGCGATGATGGCGTCCAGCACCGCGTCGGAGATCTGGTCCGCGATCTTGTCCGGATGGCCTTCGGACACGGACTCGGAGGTGAAAACGGAATATTCGCTCATCAATCGGTTCCTACATTACCGGTGGGTGAGGCGGCTTTCGGATGCATCCCTGGCGAAGTGCCGGACCTGGATCTGGAAGCCATTGCGTAAACCAATGTAAAGACTCTCGCCGGGCGTGAGCCCTGCGGCGTCGGCCCACTGGGCCAGGTCCTCCTGTTCGAAACCCAACCAGAGGTCGCCGCAGGCCTCCCTGGCCCAGCCCTGGTTGTGCCGGCACAAGTCCGTCACCAGCAGGCTGCCGCCCGGATGGACCAGGCGGGCCAACTGTTTCAGCGCCTCCGCCGGCGCGGCGAAGTGGTGCAGGACCATGTTCAGCACCACGCAATCGGCCGGTTCGGCGGCGTCCTGCAGGGCATCGGCCAATTCCAGGCGGACGTTGCCCAATCCTTCTTCCTTGCAGCGCTGGCGCGCCAGTTCCAGCATCGCCGCGCTGTTGTCCAGCGCCGTGACCTGGCGGAAACGCCTGGCGAGTTCCGGCAGGAATCCGCCGTCCCCCGGGCCGACCTCCAGCGCCGTGGCGCCGGGGGCGAAGGCCAGTGCGTCGAGCAAGGCCAACACGCTCTCACGGTATTGCGGCAGTCCTGCGATCAGGTCCTGCTGGGCCTGGAATTTGTCCGCCGCGCGGGCGAAGAAGTCCTGGCTGACCGCCGCGCGCTGGGCGTGCACGGCATCGATCCGCGCCCGCACGTCGTCGGGTAGCGCCCGTTCGTCCACTTCCTCCAGCAGCGCCGCGTGCAGCGCGCCGCCGGTGCGTTCGGCCAGGGGCAGCGAACGTCGGTAGAAGATCGCGTTGCCCTCGCGGCGCGTCGCCACCAGCCCGGCCTGGGCCAGCACCTTGAGGTGGTGGCTCATGCCCGACTGGCCGATGGCGAAGATCTGCGCCAGCTCCAGCACGCCGAACGAATCGTTGGCCAGGGCGCGCAACACATTCAGTCGCAGCGAGTCGCCAGCCGCCTTGCACAGCGCGGCGAGCGGGTCGTAGTCGTCTGGTCGTATCGAAGGCACGCGAAGGCTCATGGAGGCGCAGTCTAGTACCGGGTCCGAACCCCGGCAATGCCTGTATCAAAAATTTTTGATATTGATGACGGGTGGCCGTCGCGCAATTGCAATCCGGCTGCGCCAGGCTTCTGGCAAAACCGGTCGGCAGCGACATACTGTCCCCCTGCCGATCTGTCATTGCCCCTTGGGCCTTCGGTGGGCGAAAATGGCGCCCTTTTTTTCACTCCTGGTCTTCCGACCAGCAACCCCCGTAGGAGAATTGCGATGCCCAGCCGTCGTGAGCGAGCCAATGCCATCCGTGCACTGAGCATGGATGCCGTGCAGAAAGCCAACAGCGGCCACCCGGGCGCCCCGATGGGCATGGCCGATATCGCCGAGGTCCTCTGGCGCGACTACATGCAGCACAACCCGAGCAACCCGCAGTGGGCCAACCGCGACCGCTTCGTGCTGTCCAACGGCCACGGCTCGATGCTGATCTACTCCCTGCTGCACCTCACCGGGTACGACCTCGGCATCGAGGACCTGAAGAACTTCCGCCAGCTCAACTCGCGCACCCCGGGCCACCCGGAGTACGGCTACACCGCCGGCGTCGAGACCACCACCGGTCCGCTCGGCCAGGGCATCGCCAATGCGGTGGGCATGGCGCTGGCGGAGAAGGTCCTGGCCGCCCAGTTCAACCGCGACGGCCACGCGGTGGTCGACCACTACACCTACGCCTTCCTCGGCGACGGCTGCATGATGGAAGGCATTTCCCATGAGGTCGCCTCGCTGGCCGGCACCCTGCGCCTGAACAAGCTGATCGCCTTCTACGACGACAACGGCATTTCCATCGACGGCGAAGTCCACGGCTGGTTCACCGACGACACCCCGAAGCGCTTCGAGGCCTATGGCTGGCAAGTGATCCGCAACGTCGACGGGCATGACGCCGACGAGATCAAGACCGCCATCGATACCGCGCGCAAGAGCGACCAGCCGACCCTGATCTGCTGCAAGACCGTGATCGGTTTCGGCTCGCCGAACAAGCAGGGCAAGGAAGAGTGCCACGGCGCGCCGCTGGGCGCCGACGAGATCGCCGCGACCCGCGCCGCGCTGGGCTGGGAGCACGCTCCGTTCGAGATCCCGGCGCAGATCTACGCCGAGTGGGACGCCAAGGAAACCGGCGCCGCCCAGGAAGCCGAGTGGAACAAGCGTTTCGCCGCCTACCAGGCTGCCCATCCGGAACTGGCCGCCGAATTGCTGCGCCGCCTGAAGGGCGAGCTGCCGGCCGACTTCGCCGAGAAGGCCGCGGCCTACGTCGCCGATGTTGCCAACAAGGGTGAGACCATCGCCAGCCGCAAGGCCAGCCAGAACGCGCTGAACGCTTTCGGCCCGCTGCTGCCGGAGCTGCTCGGCGGTTCCGCCGACCTGGCCGGCTCCAACCTGACCCTGTGGAAGGGCTGCAAGGGCGTCAGCGCCGACGACGCTGCCGGCAACTACGTGTTCTACGGCGTGCGCGAATTCGGCATGAGCGCGATCATGAATGGCGTCGCCCTGCACGGCGGTTTCATTCCCTACGGTGCGACCTTCCTGATCTTCATGGAATACGCGCGCAACGCCGTGCGCATGTCCGCACTGATGAAGCAGCGCGTGCTCTACGTGTTCACCCACGACTCCATCGGCCTCGGCGAGGACGGCCCGACCCACCAGCCGATCGAACAACTGGCCAGCCTGCGCCTGACCCCGAACCTGGACACCTGGCGCCCGGCCGACGCGGTCGAGTCGGCGGTGGCCTGGAAGCATGCCATCGAGCGTGCCGACGGTCCGTCCGCGCTGATCTTCTCTCGCCAGAACCTGCCGCACCAGGCGCGCGACGTCGCCCAGGTGGCCGACATCGCCCGCGGCGGCTACGTGCTGAAGGACTGCGAAGGCGAGCCGGAACTGATCCTGATCGCCACCGGTTCGGAAGTCGGCCTGGCCGTGCAGGCCTACGACGAGCTCAGCGAGCAGGGCCGCAAGGTCCGTGTGGTATCGATGCCATGCACCAGCGTCTACGAGCAGCAGGACGAGTCCTACAAGCAGTCCGTGCTGCCGGTGGAAGTCGGCGCGCGCATCGCCATCGAGGCCGCCCATGCCGACTACTGGTACAAGTACGTCGGTCTCGACGGGCGCATCATCGGCATGACCAGCTTCGGCGAGTCGGCGCCGGCCCCGGCGCTGTTCGAGCACTTCGGCTTCACCCTGGACAACGTCCTGGCGGTGGCCGAGGAGCTGCTGGAAGACTGATGCACACGCTCTACTGGCGGGACCTCGAAAGCCCCGCCAATGGCGAATGGCTGGGCCTCGCGGTCCAGGTGGAGGGCGCCCATCGGGCGCCCTCTTTCCTTCATCTGCAATCCGGCGGCCAGGCCCGCATTCGCCTGATGCGTGGCGATCAGCCGCTGCTCTGGGCCACCCAGTTGCCGTACCACGATGGCATCTGGCTGGTGAAGAGCCTGGTCGCGGCGAGCCCGGCGCAGGCCAGCGTGCCGCCCATCGACTCGCCGACCCTGGAAGCGTTGCGCGGCCTGCGCGGCGAGGCCCGCTACAAGGCCTGGAGCCGCTATTTCGTCGAGACCCTGCGTACCAGCCCGGGCAGTTGCCTGGAGGCCGGGCGCTGGTTGCTGCGCCTGTCGCTCGCCGAGCAGGTGCCCGCCTGGCAGCCACCGCAGAGCCACGATCCGCGCGAACGGGTGCTGGAACGCTGGCGCTACCGCAGCGTCGGGCGCGACGCACTGTTGCCGGACTGGCGCTTCTACAGCCTGGAGAAGGTCCTCGACGACGACTGGGTGCAGTGGCTCGACTGGTGGGGGCGCGACAACGACGCCCTGATCGCCCTGCGCCGGGTCGAGGATGACGAGGGGCGGGTCAAGTGGTGGCGCAAGAAGGCCCGCGAAGGCGAGCTGCCGCCGGTGCTGGCGCTGCGCCTGAACTGCCTGGATGCCTGCGTGATCCTCGATGGCCACTGCCGGCTGCGCGCCGGCCTGCTGGAGAACGTCGCGCCGGAGATCCTGGTGCTCTGTGCCTACGACGAGCAGCCGATGCCGGTGGATACGGCGCAGCGCGAACGGGTGCTGCAATCGCTGGCGCAGCGGGTCGACGCGCCGGTGCGCCGTGGACGCCGGCCGCTGGATAGCGAACAGCTCAACCAGGTGCTGCTGCGCCTGTTCGACGACCGTCCCTGGCCGCGAGTGCTGACCCGTGCCCGCGCGGTGCTGAAGGAAGAACAGTGGTGCGCGGAAGTGCGCGACTGGCTGGCCGCCCGCGAGCGTCTGGACGCGCTGGAGCCGATCATCCGTCGCGTCGAGTAGCGCGCCAGCGCCGCAGCCATTCCAGGCCTGCCGAGGTGTCGCCGCGCGGACGGTACTCGCAGCCGATCCAGCCCTGGTAGCCGAGCCGGTCGAGTAGCTCGAACAGGTAGGGGTAGTTCACTTCGTTGTCGTCATCCGGCTCGTGGCGGTCGGGTACCCCGGCGATCTGGACGTGGCCGATATTGCCGATGTCGCGACGCAGGGTGGTGGCCAGGTCGCCCTCGACGATCTGGCAGTGGTAGCAGTCGAACTGTACCTGCAGGTTGTCCGCGCCGACCTCGCGGCAGATGGCCTGGGCGTCGTCCTGGCGGGTGAGGAAGAAGCCCGGCATGTCGCGGTTGTTGATCGGCTCTATGAGCACCGTCAGCCCGGCGCCGGCGGCCTCGCGGGCGGCATGGGCGAGGTTGTCGAGGTAGGTCTCGCGGTGGCGGATGCGGTCGGCGCCGGCCGGTAGCAGTCCGGCCATGACATGGATGTGGCGGTTGCCGAGGACCTGGGCATAGTCGATGGCCTGGGCGATGGCGCGGCGGAATTCGGCCTCGCGCCCCGGCAGGCTGGCCAGGCCGCGCTCGCCCTTGTCCCAGTCGCCGGGTGCGGCATTGAACAGCACCTGGCGCAGGCCGTGGTCGTCCAGCCGGGCCTTCAGTTCGGCCGCAGGGTAGGCATAGGGGAACAGGTACTCCACGCCCTCGAAGCCGTCCGCGGCGGCGGCGGCGAAGCGTTCGAGGAAGTCGTGGCGGGGGTAGAGCATGCTGAGGTTGGCGGCGAAGCGGGGCATCTGGCGCTCCTGGCGGTCGGTGGATGCGGGCGAGCCTTGCACAACGGAACGCGGTCGCGCCAGCCAGGTGTCGCATGAATCGTTTCAGCGCCTGCACGCGAGCCGTCGCCGCGGCGCACGCCGCGCCGCGCGGGTCGCGGACGGTTCCCAGGCGGGCCCATCCCCCGCATAATTGGCGCCTTTCACTGGCCCCTTGCCGGAGCTATCCCTGCCGATGTCCACCCCGCCTTTTCGCGTCGCGCTCAATGGCTATGGCCGTATCGGCCGCTGCGTCCTGCGCGCGCTGCACGAGCGCCCGGAGCAACTGGGCTTCGAGATCGTCGCGCTGAACGACCTGGCCGACCAGGCCAGCGTCGAGTACCTGACCCGCTTCGACTCCACCCATGGCCGCTTTCCCGGCGAAGTGAAGGTCGACGGCGACTGCCTGCACATCAACGGCGATTGCGTGAAGGTGCTGCGTAGCCCGACTCCGGAGGCCATCGACTGGCAGGCGCTGCGGGTCGACCTGGTGCTGGAGTGCTCCGGCCAGTACACCAACCGCGCCCAGGCCGAGCGTTTCCTCCGCGCCGGCGCGCCGCGGGTGCTGTTCTCGCAGCCGATGGCGAGCGAGGCGGACATCGACGCCACCATCGTCTATGGGGTCAACCAGCAGGACCTCAGCGGCCGCGAAACGCTGGTCTCCAACGCCTCCTGCACGACCAATTGCGGGGTGCCGCTGCTCAAGCTGCTGAACGAGGCTATCGGCCTGGAATACGTGTCGATCACCACCATCCACTCGGCGATGAACGACCAGCCGGTGATCGACGCCTACCACCATGAGGACCTGCGCCGTACCCGTTCGGCGTTCCAGTCGGTGATCCCGGTGTCCACCGGTCTGGCGCGCGGCATCGAACGCCTGTTGCCGGAACTTGCCGGGCGCATCCAGGCCAAAGCCATACGCGTGCCCACGGTGAACGTCTCGGCGCTGGACATCACCCTGCAGACTTCCCGCGACACCTCCGCCGCCGAGATCAACCGGGTGCTTCGCGAGGCTGCCGAAAGCGGCCCGCTGCGCGGACTGCTGGCTTATACCGAGCTGCCGCACGCCAGTTGCGATTTCAACCACGACCCCCATTCGGCCATCGTCGATGGCAGCCAGACCCGCGTTTCCGGGCCTCGCCTGGTCAACTTGCTGGCCTGGTTCGACAACGAATGGGGATTCGCCAACCGTATGCTCGACGTCGCCGGACACTACCTGCGCGCCGCCGTGCCTGATCAACAAGTACCCAAGGACTGATTGTCATGACCGTGTTGAAGATGACTGACCTCGACCTCAAAGGTAAGCGCGTGCTGATCCGCGAGGACCTCAACGTGCCCGTGAAGGACGGCCAGGTGCAGAGCGATGCACGGATCAAGGCCGCCCTGCCGACCCTCAAGCTGGCCCTGGAGAAGGGCGCGGCGGTGATGGTCTGCTCGCACCTGGGCCGTCCGACCGAGGGCGAGTTCTCCGCCGAGAACAGCCTGAAGCCGGTGGCCGAGTACCTGTCCAAGGCCCTGGGCCGCGAAGTGCCGCTGCTGGCCGACTACCTCGACGGCGTCGAGGTCAAGGCGGGCGACCTGGTGCTGTTCGAGAACGTGCGCTTCAACAAGGGCGAGAAGAAGAACGCTGACGAGCTGGCGCAGAAGTACGCCGCACTGTGCGACGTGTTCGTGATGGATGCCTTCGGTACCGCCCACCGCGCCGAGGGGTCGACCCACGGCGTGGCCAGGTTCGCCAAGGTCGCCGCCGCCGGCCCGCTGCTGGCCGTCGAACTGGACGCGCTGGGCAAGGCGCTGGGCAACCCGGCGCGGCCGATGGCGGCGATCGTCGCCGGCTCCAAGGTTTCCACCAAGCTCGACGTGCTGAACAGCCTGGCCGGCATCTGCGACCAACTGATCGTCGGCGGCGGCATCGCCAACACCTTCCTCGCCGCGGCCGGACACAAGGTCGGCAAGTCGCTGTACGAGGCCGACCTGATCGAGACCGCCAAGGCCATCGCCGCCAAGGTCAAGGTGCCACTGCCGGTGGACGTGGTGGTGGCCAAGGAATTCGCCGAGAGCGCCGTGGCGACCGTCAAGGCCATCGCCGAGGTCGCCGACGACGACATGATCCTCGACATCGGCCCGCAGACCGCCGCGCAGTTCGCCGAGCTGCTGAAGACCTCGAAGACCATCCTGTGGAACGGTCCGGTCGGGGTGTTCGAGTTCGACCAGTTCGGCGAGGGCACCCGTACCCTGGCCAATGCCATCGCCGATAGCGCGGCGTTCTCCATCGCCGGCGGCGGCGATACCCTGGCGGCGATCGACAAGTACGGCATCGCCGAGCGGATCTCCTATATTTCCACCGGTGGCGGCGCGTTCCTCGAGTTCGTCGAGGGCAAGGTCCTGCCGGCCGTGGAAATCCTGGAGCAGCGCGCCAAGGGCTGACGCAGACGGGGCAAACCATTCGCCGTCCTCGGGGGTCACACCTTTGAGGACGACGAAAAAAGGAGGTGCCCCATGCGTTCCGTAACCTTGCCACTCCTGATGTTCTGCCTGGGCCTGGCCGCCTGTAGCGGCGATGGCGGTCGACGCCCGAGCACCTGCGAGGTGATCAGTCCGCCGGACGTGATGGTGCCGACCGAGCAGAACCGCCAGCGGGTCGAGCAGCAGAGCAGCGGCGATCCGACCGCCGGACAAAAGCCGGTGGAATGCCCGTAGTGCTTTTCTGCCAGTTTCTACGGAAAGGGCTGGGGATTCGCCAGCGTACGCAGTAGCATTGCGCCTTTCCTGTGACAGGCAAGGCCAGCCGGCCGCCGCGCGGGCCGCTTGCGGCCCGGCGAGGTGCGGCGGAGCGTTCCGCACGGATGGAGGATGGACATGAACTACTCGCGTATCGCCCTGTTCGGCGGCTTCGCCGCCGCGGCGCTGCTGGCCGGCTGCTCCGCTTCCTCCGGCAAGCCGGGCGGCAAGGACTGGACCCGCTGGACCTGCGACAGCAAGGCGGTGATCGAATGGCGCTATATCGATGGCAGCAAGAACATCGTCGACCTGCGCCTGAAGGACGAGGACGACGTGGTCCACCACTTGGAGCAGGAACCTGCGGCCGTCGGCGCTTTCTATAGCGACGGACGCCTGGGCTTCCACCTGGAGAACGACGAAGGCCTGGTGTACTGGGTCGAAACCGACGACCTCATCGGTCGCGGTTGCAAGGCGCGCTGAGTCGCGCCGGCAGGGGCGCGGCGCCGCGACCGCTCCTCGCAAGGAACTTGAACCGGGCCTGCCCCTGCGGCAGGCTTCTGAATCACTGAACGACCCCGCGATTGGGAGATACGAGAACCATGGCACTCATCAGCATGCGCCAGATGCTGGATCACGCCGCCGAATTCGGCTACGGCGTGCCGGCCTTCAACGTCAACAACCTCGAGCAGATGCGCGCCATCATGGAAGCGGCCGACAAGACCGATTCGCCCGTGATCGTCCAGGCTTCCGCCGGTGCTCGCAAATACGCCGGCGCGCCCTTCCTGCGCCACCTGATCCTCGCCGCGATCGAAGAATTCCCGCACATCCCGGTGGTCATGCACCAGGATCACGGCACCAGTCCCGACGTCTGCCAGCGTTCCATCCAGCTGGGCTTCAGCTCGGTGATGATGGACGGCTCCCTGCGTGAAGACGGCAAGACCCCTGCCGACTACGACTACAACGTCCGTGTGACCCAGCAGACCGTGGCGTTCGCCCATGCCTGCGGCGTGTCCGTGGAAGGCGAGCTGGGCTGCCTGGGTTCCCTGGAAACCGGCATGGCCGGCGAGGAAGACGGCGTCGGCGCGGAAGGCGTGCTGGACCACAGCCAGTTGCTGACCGATCCGGAAGAAGCCGCCGACTTCGTGAAGAAGACCAAGGTCGACGCCCTGGCCATCGCCATCGGCACCAGCCACGGCGCCTACAAGTTCACCAAGCCGCCGACCGGGGACACCCTGTCGATCCAGCGCATCAAGGAAATCCACGCGCGCATCCCGGACACCCACCTGGTGATGCACGGCTCTTCCTCGGTACCGCAGGACTGGCTGGCGATCATCAACGAGTACGGCGGCGAGATCAAAGAGACCTACGGCGTGCCGGTCGAGGAAATCGTCGAGGGCATCAAGTACGGCGTGCGCAAGGTGAACATCGACACCGACCTGCGCCTGGCCTCCACCGGTGCCATCCGCCGCTTCCTGGCGCAGAACCCGAGCGAGTTCGACCCGCGCAAGTACTTCTCCAAGACCGTCGAGGCCATGCGCGACATCTGCATCGCTCGCTACGAAGCCTTCGGCACCGCCGGCAACGCTTCCAAGATCAAGCCGATCTCCCTGGAAGGCATGTTCCAGCGCTACGCTCGCGGCGAGCTGGATCCGAAGGTCAACTAAGCGCCTTCGTTCGAACGGGAGCCCCGCTGGTCGGGGCTCTTGCACATCCGCCCCGGGGAAATCCGATGCGCCGCTGGCTCCTTACCCTGCCGTTCCTGCTGCTGGCCGGTTGCGCTGGCCTGCACGCGCCGTCCCGCGACGTCGAGGAGGCCGCGTCGCCGAGCGTAGCGCGCGATCCCGCCGACCCGCAGGATTGCCTGGCGCGCAGCGACTGCACGACCAAGACTTCGCGCACCCTGCTGTTCGTCTTCGACTATGCAGAGGCCGGCGGCGAACTGGTGGTGCGCGACGGCCGCCAACTGGAAACCCCGCCGGCGCCGCAACGCTCCACCTGGCCGGCGTTGCGCATCCAGCTGGCCGAGCCGGTCAACGGTCGCTTCGAGTTCGAGAGCCCCTGCCTGCGCAAGAGCGGCAAGGGTTGCCGCTACAGCCAGGCTATGCTGCTGAAGGTCTACCGCAGCTACCTGGTCGGCAAGCCTTGCTCGCTGCTCAGTCCTCGCGCAGTGAAACGCTGCGTCGACCCGGCGGCGACCGCCGCGCGGCGCTGAGTCAGGGCTGCAGGTCGAACAGCGCCTTGCCGTCCATGTCGAACGGCGCCGAGAAATGCTCGTGGATCACCTTCCAGCCGTCGCCGTGCTTGCGGTAGCCGGCGCTGACCCGCATCCACGAGGAGTGCGGCTGGCCGTCCGGGCCGGTGCCGCCGCAGTGGCAGAGGTAGTGGGCGAAGGCGACCTGCGGGTCGGCATGGATCTGCAGTTCGGCGATATCGAAGGTCATCGGTCCTTTGCACATCTCGGTGCAGGCCTGCCAGTGCTTCTGGTAGGCGTCGCGCCCCTTGAATTGCAATTGCAGGATGGCGTCGAAGGCGACGATGTCCTCCGCGTAGTACGAGACGATGCGCGGAACGTCGCTGGCGCGGACGGCGGCTCGCCAGTCTTCGATCAATTGGCGGATGGCGCTGACTTCGCTGCTCATGGCTGACTCCTGGTTGTGGCGGGGGACGCCGGCGTGTGCCGGGATGCTTTTACCCTGGTCGTCGGGTGGGCCTTCGGATCGACAATAGCCTCTTCCCCGAGAGGTCCACGAAGCCCCTGACCAATGGCTGCGAGCCACGCCGCGCAAGGCTTTGAACCGTTCGTCTGGAATTCGTGGGAAAACCGCTGTGCTATACCTCGGGCTTTCCCTGCCGCCCAGGAGGTCCCTCATGTCGTCCGTACACAGCGCCGCCCAGCAAGGTTTCAGCGCCGAGGCCCAGCGTTACGCCCAGGGCCGGCCCGAGTATCCGGAAGCGCTCTCCGACTGGTTGCGCGATGCCCTTGGCCTGCGTCCGCAGACCGTCGCGGTGGACCTCGGCGCCGGCACCGGCAAGTTCACCCGCCTGCTGGCCCGTACCGGCGCGCGAGTGGTCGCGGTGGAACCGGTGGATGCGATGCGCGCCCAGCTTGCCGAAGCCTTGCCGCAGGTCCAGGCGCTGGCCGGTAGCGCCCAGTCGATTCCGCTGGCCAACGGCTTCGCCGACGCCCTGGTGTGCGCACAGGCCTTCCATTGGTTCGCCACCGTGGAGGCGCTGGAGGAAATGCGCCGCGTGCTGACGGCGGAAGGCAGGCTGGGGCTGGTGTGGAACGTGCGTGACGAGTCGCTGGATTGGGTCGCCGAGATCACTCGCATCATCACCCCCTACGAAGGCGACGCGCCGCGCTTCTACAAGGGCGACTGGCGTCGGCCGTTCGAGCGCGCGCCCTTCGGACCGCTGCGCTTGTCCACCTTCGCCTACGAGCATGTCGGCCCGCCGGAGCAGGTGATCGTCTCGCGCTTCCTTTCGGTGAGCTTCATCGCCGCCTTGCCGGAGACGGAAAAGAACGCCGTGGCGGCGCAATTGCGCGAGCTGGTCGCCAGCCATCCGGCGCTCAAGGGGAGGGAGCAGGTAGCGCTGCCCTATCGCACCGAGGCCTATCTGGCCGAGGCGCGCTAGGCGTACTGCCCCGCCGCATAACCCGAGGCCCAGGCCCACTGGAAGTTGAAGCCGCCGAGGTGGCCGCTGACGTCCAGTACTTCGCCGACGAAATACAGCCCCGGCGAGCGCTGCGACTCCATGGTCTTCGACGACACTTCGTCGGTGCTCACCCCGCCCAGGGTCACTTCCGCGGTGCGGTAGCCCTCGGTGCCCGAGGGCGTGACCCGCCAGGCCGAAAGCTGCCCGGCGATACCCGCCAGTTCGGCCGGGGTGTACTGCTTCATCGGCTTGGAGACGAACCAGCGGTCGGCCAGCAGTCCGGCGAGCTTCTTGGTGAATAGCTCGGCGAGCAAAGTCTTCAGCTCGCTGTTGGGACGCTCGCGCTGTTGCTGCGCCAGCCATTCGTTGGCGTCGTGGTCCGGCAGCAGGTCGATTTCCAGGGTATCGCCCGGTTGCCAGTAGGAGGAAATCTGCAACATCGCCGGGCCGCTGAGGCCGCGATGGGTGAACAGCAGGTTCTCGCGGAACGCCTGGCCGTTGCAGCTCACCCGGCAATCCACGGAGGTGCCGGAAAGCTCGGCACACAGCTCCTTCAACTGGTCGGTGATGGTGAACGGCACCAGCCCGGCGCGGGTCGGCAGCACCTCGTGGCCGAACTGGCGCGCCACCTGGTAGCCGAAACCGCTGGCGCCGAGGGTCGGGATCGACAGGCCGCCGCTGGCGATCACCAGCGACTCGCAGCGCATCTCGCCGGCGCTGGTACGCAGGCGGTAGCCGGCGTCGTCGCGGGCGATCTCTTCGATCGAGGTGTCCAGCAGGATTTCCGCTCCGGCCTCGGCGCATTCGCGCAGCAGCATCTCGAGGATGTCGCTGGACTTGTTGTCGCAGAACAGCTGGCCGAGTTTCTTCTCGTGGTACGGCACCTGGTGCTTGGCCACCAGGCCGATGAAGTCCCACTGGGTGTAGCGGGCCAGCGCCGACTTGCAGAAGTGCGGGTTGCGCGAAAGGAAGTTGGCCGGCTCGGTGTACAGGTTGGTGAAATTGCAGCGCCCGCCGCCGGACATGAGGATCTTCTTGCCGGCCTTGTTGGCGTGGTCGAGTACCCGCACGCGGCGCCCGCGCCCGGCCGCCGTCATCGCACACATCAGCCCGGCCGCCCCGGCGCCAACGATCAGCACATCTGTACTTGCCACTGTCCCACTCCGCTCATCGGAAACGGCGCGCATATTACCCGAAGCGGCGGTCGGCCGCCGGAGCTCCCGACGCGGTACACTGGGCGTTTTCCGCGAACCGCCGGACCCGTGCATGATCCCCCTCAAGTACCTCCAGGCCTATCCCGCATCGCTGCAGGACCAGGTCCGCCAGCTGATCGCCGAGAACCGCCTGGGCGAGTACCTCGAGCGCCGCTACCCGGGGCGTCACGATGTGCAGAGCGACAAGGCGCTGTACGCCTACACCATGAACCTCAAGCAGGAACACCTGCGCAACGCGCCGGGCCTGGACAAGGTGCTCTACGACAACAAGCTCGACGTGGTCCAGCGCGCCCTCGGCCTGCACACCGCGATCTCGCGGGTGCAGGGCGGCAAGCTCAAGGCGAAGAAGGAAATCCGCGTGGCTTCCCTGTTCAAGGACGCCGCCCCGGAGTTCCTGCGGATGATCGTCGTCCACGAACTCGCCCACCTGAAGGAAAGCGAGCACAACAAGGCGTTCTACCAGCTCTGCCAGTACATGCTGCCGGACTATCACCAGCTGGAGTTCGACCTGCGGGTGTACCTGACCTGGAAGAGTCTCTGACGCCCGGTTACGGCGTTCCCAGCGCCACTCGGCTCTCGCGGCGCAGGCGCGCCACGGTCTCCGGCAGTTCGCGCATGTGCTCGACGATGGCGATGGCGCCCAGCTCGCGCAGTACCTCGGCGTGCCCGGCGGGAATGTGCCCGGCGCCGACGAAGCCGATCACCCGCATCCCCGCGGCGAGGGCGGCGCGGGTGCCGGTGCTGCTGTCTTCCACCACCAGGCAACGCTCGGGGGCGACGCCGAGCAGGCTGGCGGCGTGCAGGTAGACGTCGGGTGCGGGCTTGGGCAGGGCGACCATATCGGCGCTGGCCAGGCGTTCGCCGATCAGTTCGCTGAGCCCGGCGCGCGCCAGCGAGCGCTCCAGGCTGTGGCGGCGGCTGTTGGAGGCCACCGCGACGGGCAGATCCAGGGCCAGCAGCGCCTCGCGTGCGCCGGGAATGGGTTGGACCTGGGCGACCATCTCCTCGCTGCGCTGGCGCACCTCGCGGTTGAAGCTGTCGGGGATGCGCAGGCCGAAGTGCTTCTCGACGCGATCGAGGATGTCGCGGCTGGTCAGGCCGAAGGTGCCTTCCAGCAGGCGCTGCAGCTCCTCCAGCGGCGCGTAGGCGCTGAGCGCCTCGTACATCACGCGCTCGGCGATGACCTCGCTGTCGACCAGGACGCCGTCGCAGTCGGAAATCAGTGCGTCGATGGGATGGGGCATGGGCTACCTCGCTGCGGGCGTTGGCGCAGGGCGCCGGAGTGGGAGCGAGGCATTCTAACCCCGGTCAGGGGCGGGAAGGGAAACAGGGAGAGGGAGAACGCCGGGCCGTGCGGCCCGGCGGGAAGGAATCAGGCGATGCCTTTCGGGTTCTGGCCGTACTGGTTCTGGCCGGCGTCGCTGTCCTTGGCCAGCAGGTAGATCAGGTACAGGCCGACGATCGGGATCAGCGCGATCAGCATCCACCAGCCGCTCTTGTTGATGTCGTGCAGACGCCGGGCGGTGACGCCCAGGGCCGGCAGCAGCACGGCGAGCGAGTAGAGATTGGCGATCGGCAGGAGCTTTTCACTGATCAGGCCGAGCACGACGCTCAGCGCGACGGAGATGATGATGTTCACCAGGGTGAACATCCAGTATTCCTTGCGACGGGCACGCCCGTTGAAGTCGAAGTAGTGTTCCTTCACGCATTTCAGAAACCATTCCATGTTTGCCTCCTGGGCGTACTGGTAAAGCGGGAGAGTGGGTGCCGCGACAAGTACCCCCGCGCCTCCTTGCCGGGAAAGCACAGTGTAGCCGTACTGTCAGTGAATTCGTACAGGATGTTGCGAAAATCATTCACATTGCATAGCAGCGGATCGCCGAAATGTGCGCCGGTAGCGCTTTCAGCGAGCGGAGTCGGCCTGGCGGCGGAAACGGCCCGGCGATTCGCCGAAGGCCTGGCGGAAATTGCGGGAAAACGCCGCCTCCGACTGGTAGCCGGTCTCGGCGGCGATATCCAGCAGGCTCTTCTGCGTTTGTCGCAGCAGACCGCGGGCCTTTTCCATGCGGATGCGGGTCAGCAGGTTCCACGGCGAGGTCCCGCCGAGGGCGGAGAAGGCGCGGACGAAACTGGCCCGCGACATCGCCGCCTGCTGGGCAAGCTGTTCCAGGGTCCAGGCATGCTCCGGGCGTTCCAGCATGGCCCGCAGGGCTCGTCCCAGGCGGGCGTCGCCCAGCAGGCCGAACAGGCCGTCGCCCAGCGGTTGGCGGTCCAGGTAGGCGCGCAGGGCCAGGGCGAACAGCGCGGTGGCCAGCGCGTCGATGATCGAGCGGGCGCCGCTGCGGGTGCTCTCGGCTTCCTCGCGCATCAACCCGATCAGCGCGCGCAGGGGCTGCTGGGTCGACTCGTCCATATGCACCAGCAGGCGCTCGGGGAGCGCGCCGAACAGGCTGGCGCCGGCGTGATAGCGGTAGCTGCCGCAAAGCATGTCGAGGGCCTCGCCGGGGCCGTTCAACTGGTACAGCGGGATGCTGCCGCGGTGCTCTACGGTGGGTTCGCAGGGTTGCGCCGGGCTGTCGCTGCGCAGGAGGTGCGGGGTGCCGCGTGGCAACAGAATCAGGTCGCCGGGATGCAGGTCGAGGCGACCGCCATCGAGGAATTCGCAATAGCAGGTGCCGGCCATGACGATATGGAAGGTCGCCTCGCCGGGCACCGCTTGCGGGTGCTCCAGCGCCCAGCTGCCCTGTAGCTGGCAGCGCTGGTCGAGGCGGCCCTGCAGGTTGGCGAGCTGGATGAGCCGGTCGAGTGGGTCCATGGGATGAGCCGATCAGGTCGAAAGTAGAGACGCATGGGCAGGCGGCGCGGTCCAGACTGGTCGAGACTGGTAACCCGACGCGCCACTCCCGGCGCGAAAGCAACGGAGAATATCACCATGCTGAACAACTGGACCGAGTTCGTCCCCGCCGTGAAAAAAGCCTTCGGTGCCCTGGGCAAGCAACACCCGAAGATGCTCGCCGCCTATGGCGCGCTGGAGGAAGCCAGCGCCGAGGGCGCCCTGGATGCCAAGACCCGCGAACTGATCTCCATCGCCGTGGCCATTACCACCCGTTGCGACGGTTGCATCGGCGTGCACACCGAGGCCGCGCTGAAGGCCGGCGCCAGCGAGGCGGAAATCGCCCAGACCCTGGCTACCGCCATCTCCCTGAATGCCGGCGCCGCCTATGTCTATTCGCTGCGCGCGCTGGAAGCCTACGACCAGTTCAAAAAGTGAGGCCGTACAGGCGCTGCAGGTAGAACAGCAACCCCAGCCAGGCCACCAGGGCCAGCCAGCCCAGCCCCAGCAGGCCCTTGCGCAGCAGCGTCGAGGGCCTGCCGTGGAGCAGGTCGACCAGGCTCAGCACGCCGCCGAGCAGCAGCAGGCCGAGCAGCGCCTGGGTGTACTGGGCGAAACTCGGCGACAACGCCTCGTCGCCGTGGGCGGCATAGTTGTACAGGTTCCAGGCGCAGATCAGCGCCGCCGGCAGCAGCGCCAGGAGCGCGCCGAGCCAGCGCCCGCGGACATGCAGGAGGAAGGCCGCGAGCAGGCCGACCAGCCCGGTACCCAGCGGTAGCAGCGCCAGGCCCTGGCTGAGGTAGACCAGGTCGACGCCGTCGGCGAGCGCCATCGGGGTGACGAAACGGTAGCTGCCGCTGGCGCAGAGCAGCACCGAAAGCAGCAACAGGGCGTAGCCCGGCAGGTACGGCCAGAAGGCGGGACGCGGGGGCAGGTCGGACATGGATGTTCCTTGCGGGTTGTCCGCTCGCATGAGCGTAGGCTCAAGCGTACCGCTGCGCGTGACAGGCGGCGAGTACCGTTGCGGTTGAACCCTCCGCGAATGGCGGGAGTCAGTCATAGGGTGACGCGAAAAAACGCCGGCTCACGCGCCGGACACCGTATCGACCCTGGACCAAGGAGTTCCGTTCATGGACCTGATCCGCATCCTCATCGCCATCCTCCTGCCGCCGCTGGGCGTGTTCCTGCAAGTCGGCTTCGGCGGCGCCTTCTGGCTGAACATCCTGCTCACCCTGCTCGGCTACATCCCGGGCATCGTCCACGCGGTGTACATCATCGCCAAGCGTTGAGGCCCCTGCTCAGGCGTAGTTCCATGGTTCCTTCACGGTGAAGTCCCGCCACGGGTCTTCGCCGTGGAAGGGGCCGACATAGAGCACCTCGCCGCCCCGGACGATCCATTCCATACCGTGTTCGCGGTCCCATTCGCAGTTCAGCGACAGGTGGATCACCGCTTCGTCGCCCTGTTCCGGGTCGGGCACGATCAGCTCGCCCGGTTCGATCCGTTCCAGCACCCCGCGCGCCGGCGCGACTTCCTCCGCAGACTCGCCCAGCCGCTCCAGGCGCGCGGCGCGGTAGCGCAGGCTGGCGGCACAAAGCCGCTCGACCACGGCGTCATCCAGTTCGTCGAGGGCTCGGGCGCAGCGCCAGGCGTAGGCGTCGTCGGCCTCGTTCTCGATGAACAGGCTGATGTAGCGCCGGTACAGGCGCCAATACACTTCGCCCATGTTCGCATCGTCCAGGTTGCGGATCAGTTCCATGCGTGGTCTCCCTGTTCAGCAGCGTTCGGTGAGGGCGATGCCACGGCCGTCGCCGAAGCCATCGTGTACGTGCAGCCATAGCGGGATCGGCCAGGCCCAGCCGCCGGCCTTCCACCAGCACTCGGCGAACCAGGCTTGCAGCGTATCGGCGAGCAGGTCGACGCCGCCGAAGCCGTCGGCGAAATAGGCTTCGTCGAAATCCGGGGCATGTCCCAGGCCGAGCGCCAGGTCCAGCGCCTTGCCGGGAAACAGGCGCGGGTCGCTGGCGTCCACCCGGTTGCTGGCGCCATTCAGGTACAACCACGCTTCCGCTGCGTCGCGTCCGTCCTCGCCGAGGAACAGTTGGATCTCGCCGTCGCGCAGTCCTTCCTCCAGGGGTTGCCGGAGCAGCTCGCGCAGGCGCTGGATCACGCCCGGCGCGGCGCGTTGCAGGTCGCGGCGGTAGCGCTCGCGGAATTGTTCGGGGCTGAGGCCGAAAGGAATCATGGGCGTTTCTCCGTCATTCGGGCAGGCAGGGCCCGGCTTCCAGCCAGGCCTCCAGGCTGGGTGCCAGGGGTTCGAAGCAGTCCGGCGTCATCGCGCCATGGTCGACCAGGAACAGCGCCTGCCGGTGATCGTCCAGGGCCATCACCACGGCGCGGCCGCCGCTGTCGTCGCCTATGGCCAGGTAGCCGGGGCAGTAGAGAGAGGTTTCGAAGGCCCGGTTGCGTTCCAGCAACTCGTCGGCGGCGTAGAGCAGCAGGCCCGGCTCGACGAGGCGGCCGCCGTGCTGCTCCAGAGCGGCGACGAAGGCAGCCGGCAGCGGTCGTCCGAGCCAGGCCTCTAGGGCATCCAATTCAGGCTTCATCGGGCTCGTCCAGGGCGAACAATGCATGGTGGCGGGCATGGGCCAGCAGGCGTTCGCCCAGCGCGTCGGCCAGGGCGTAGAAGCGCGTGTCCAGCGCATCCAGGGCCGCTTCGCAGTCGCGGTCGGGTTCATCGGCCCAGGTCGGCATGCGCAATTGGCGTTCGGCCTGGGAGACTGGCACCGGACCGTCGCCGAACAGCAGGGCGGCGGCTCGCTCCAGCAGGGCCAGGGCGTCCTCCGCCTCCAATTCGCGAAGACCCGCGCGCGCCGCCTGGTACTGGTCGCCGGAGGAGTTGCCGAAGTACTGGTCGAAGCCGCCGTTGTGCACTTCGCCGCTGAGCACGCTCACTGCGTAGTAGCTCCGTTCGGCCGGCGACAGCCCGGCGAATCCCTCGCGGCCATCGTAGACGCGATTCACCAGCGCGCTCCAGTACAGCGCCTGCGGACTCGCCAGGTAGCGCCGTCGCTCCGTGTGGAAACGCTTGCCATCCTCGATGTTCTGCCGGTAGCCGCCCTTGCAGGGAATGCACAGTCCGTCGTTCCTCGCCGCCGTGGTCGGGAGAATGAGATGGCCGCAGGCGCGGCAGGGAAGGCGGTCGGTCATGAGCGGTCCTTGCTGGTGGAAGGGGCTCATTATTGCGCAGGATCGTTCAGCTTGAACGACAGTTTGGCTTGCCAGCCTGGCACGGCATTGCCCGCTGGCATGGCCGACCCTCTCTCCCTTCGGGGAGAGGGGCATGAGGACCGGCGCGGAGCGAGAAGCATTACCCCGCGCCAGCCCCCTCAACTACGACTCACGGAAACGGCCACGCCGGCGACCCCTGGCTCATGTCCAGAAGCTTCACCGTGCTGTATTCGTTGGTCCGGTTGTTGGCATAGAAGAACGCCGGCTGCTCGGCGAAACCGTAGGCCGCCACCTGCGCCTGGGCCGCTGCCGAGGTACGGATGCCCCATAGCGCGAAGGTTGGCCGCTGGTCGCGCTGGGTCAGCCAGGACAGGCCGAGCAACAGGTTGTCGTTGCCGTCCGTGCTGCTGGCATCGCCGCTGTTTCCCGGGCGCTGGGCGTAGGTGCCGTAGCCGAGAGCGGCCTTGTTGGCGTCCCAGTCGGACTTGTCCACCTGGCGCTGGTGCAGGTAGAGCAGGGTCCAGATATCCCAACCCTGCAGCGGATCGTTCTTCAGGTCGGCCCAGTAGTGCACCCACTGGGTATAGAAGGCCATCCGCTCGCCGTTCAGCGCGTAGGTGCCCGGGTCTTCCCACAGGCGCTTGTATACGCCTGCCAGCGGATCGGCCTCGGCGCGTCCGGCGACGATCAGGTTGTAGGCGTTGCGGTAGTTGACCCGCGTATCGTCGAGGTTCTGCCCGAACTCGCGGAGCACGCGCCAGTCCTTGTGCAACGGGAATATCTGGTTGGAGATCTCGCCCGAGCGCCCGCCGTAGACCTTCAGTCGATTCACTTGCAGGTTGTGGCCCAGCTCATGGCTTTCGCCCCAGCCACGCGGGTTCAGGCCCCAGGTCTGGTCGTAGGGGTTGCCGCTGCAACCGCCGCCGCACTGGGCGTACTGGTCGACGTTGATGTGCTGGGTGCCGGGCAGCTTGTGCAGGGTCTCGCTGTCGCAGTCCCAGCCGCGCGCCGCGCATTCCTGCTGGATTGCCGGAGTCTTCGCCTGGTTGGGAATGGCGAAGCCGGCCAGGGTGTAGGCGTCGTCGATGAACACCTCGTTCAACTCACGGATGAAGCGCTGGACGTCGCCGCCATAGTCCTTGTCGATCGAGCCACGGACCTTCTCCACCTTGGCGTGGACCTCCACCGAGCCGCTGCGGATCTCCAGCCAGTCGGCCTTGTCGGCGTCCAGCGCCTGGATGAAGTCGGCAATCGCCTGGCTGCTGTCCTCGCCCGGCTGGATGTCGAGGAACGGCTGGCTGGCCGCGCCGGTTACCTTGACGGTTACCGTCTGACCCGGCGTGGCGCCGCTGTAGACCAGTTGCAACAGGCCGCCGTAGGGCGATACCAGCGCCACCGACTGGTTTGCCTGGAGCTTGATGTCCGGGCTCTTGAGGAAGCGCGGGCGGTCATACTGGCGGGTATTCCACAGCCGCGTCGAGCCGATGCGCTGGGTGTTCAGGCCGACCGCCAGGCTGGCCTGGCCAGCGTCTTCGATGCGAATGCTCAGGCGCTTGCCCGGCGCCGCCATGCGGCCGATGGCGGTGAAGCCCTGGGCCGACGGCAAGGTGAGGGTCAGGGTTTCCTCCGAGCCCGATACCGGCATCGACTGTTGGCGCTGGCCGGCGTAGCTGCCCAGTTCCTTCTGCGCCGCGCCGGCCTCGCGCACGTAGCCGACGATGGCGTCGGCGACGAAGGTTTCCTGGAAGCGCGCCGTGTCGGCGGCCTTGTCCATCGGGTAGCGGATGTTCTGCCGCACCGCGTCGGCCCACAGCAGCCAGAGCCGCAGCGAGGTGGTGCCGGGCAGGGCGAAGAGGTTCTGCGCCTTCTGGTTGTAGGCGTCGAGGGCGCCTTTCAATACATCGACGCGCTTGCTGAAGTCGCTCAGTCCCGGCAAGTCGTCGCAGGTGGTGCGACCGACGTAGGAGGTGCATTTCGACCAGTCGTAGTCCGTGCGCCAGCTACCGTCGACGATCTGCTGCACCAGCGCCGGATCCTGGCCATAGGCGCCGCCCAGCTCGACCGAACGCGCCCGGGTGCGGCTGGATGGCACCGCGTCCTTGTCCCAGTAGTTGCCGCCGTAGGGGCCTTCCTGCAGGCCGAGGCCGGAGAGGATCTGCTGGCCGGTGCTGCTCTGGTTCCAGCCATTGGTGTGCACGAAGAGGATCGGCAGCCCGGCCTGTAGCCGTGCGCGCACCGTGGCGCTCAGGCTAGCGGCGCTGGCGCCGTTGCCCAGTACCAGCAATTTGCTGGTGCTGGCGCAACTGGCGTCGGTCAGCGCGTTGCAGGCGGCGTCCGCCGGTTGCAGGCCGGCGCTCTTCAGGCCGTTGAGGGCGGCGGTCTTGTCCACCCCGACCACGCTGACCTTGAAGTCCTTCGCAGTAGCCGCGCCCGGGTCGCCGTTCACCAGCCACTGCACCGCCCGCTTCAGCAACGGCGCGTGGGCGGCATTGGCCCCGCTCAGTTGGGTGAGCACGTTGGTGCCATAGGCCAGCCCGCGGCCGCCGGCCTCCAGGCTCAGGCTGGCGAGCACGCGCCCCTTGTCGCCAATGAGGAAGGGCAGGGTATTGTCCGGGTTTGCCGGCAGGACCCACATGCTGGCGGCGCCAGGATCATAGGCTTGGCTGAGGTTCTGGTAGAGACCGTCGAGCAACTGGGTGCGGGTCTGGCGGATGCGCTCGACCTGCTGCTGCAGGCGGAGGGCGACCAGGTGGCTGTCGGTCAGTTGCGAGGAATCCCCGCTGACCAGTGCCGCATCGAGGATTTCTTCCTGGGTGGCCGCCTGGGCGGACAGCGCGCCAGCCAGGCAGAAACCGGCCAGCAACGCTCGGTGGCGAGGGATGGGTGAGCGACTCATGTTCTCTCCTTGCAGTGAGGGAAATGCAGTGGTGGACAGGCTCACAACTGGCGCTATCGGCCCGTGGAGGGCGGCATATTGTTATGGGTGCGCCGGGTATCGCGTCGAACAGGGAATGGGCCTCGGACAATGCCGGAAATACGCATGGGCGATCCGCTGCATCGAACGAGTCAAGGCGAGAGGAGCATGTTGGGAAAGGCGGAAAAACTATCTGTTCTGGTTGTTTTTGAACTGCGTCTGATTATTTTGTTTTTATTTTTACCGATTGTTCGAAGCGCTCTGGAATAGGCGCTCCAGCGTTTCCTGTGACGAAACGATCCAGACTTTGGTTAGGGTCTTGGAAAATACCGAGGATGTATTTCCAGAGCTGTCGATCGAGTTGGAAGTTGCAGTTTCATGAAGGTTTAGGTACTTCGAAGTTACCGCGTTGGCGATGGAATCGATATCGTCCGGTAGTGCCTTCGGAAGTGCCTGATAAGTGCCTTCCCACGCTCAGGCGGCGAACAGAGCCGCCACGTCCATCGGATTCCGCTCCGCCAGCGCCAGTTCGCCTTCGCCGAAACTTGCGCTGCTGCCGCCGACACCCTGCGATTGATCGCGCAGTGGCGGGCGATTGACACCGAAGCCTGTGACCTGCAGCACGGCTCGCCGGTGCAACGGTAGAGACCTATCGGCAGGTGCCGGAAACCTGCCGCCAGCACTGCTGCGAATTGCGCCTGGCACCGGCCTACGACATCGTCAACACCACGGCTTATATCCCGCAAGATGTACTGGCGCTGGATGTCGTAGGCAACAAGACTCTCTTTGCCTCGCGACAGGGGCTGCTGGAGTTCGCCCAGGTCTGCTATGTAGCTCGGCCAACAGAGGTGATCCGCGAGCAATTGCAAGCACTGGAGCGGGTGTTGGCCCGCTCGACTGAGCTGAGCGAGCAGGCCCCGCATGTGTTCGCGGCAATCAGGCAATGTGCCGTTCCGTTTATGCAGACGTTTGGCTAGCGCACTCGGAAAGATCAGCGAGCTGACCACGCTCGAAAACGCGGTAAGGGGAGATGGCCAGCCGCTGGAAGGCACTCGGGGCGGGACAGACCAAAAAGCTTGAAGCCGGTGGGCCCACACGGACTCGAACCGTGGACCAAAGGATTATGAGTTGCCTAGAAACACTGCAAACCCAGTGAGGTCGGGCGTAGCTTAGCGTAGGTACAGTGAGCTGAAAGTAGCGTCGTAGAGCGGGTTAAGTGCAATTGAGCGAAATCTGTAAGAGCTGGGCGCTGTACCGCCAGTGTACTGTTTTTTGTACCTTGAAACGGCCAGGTTCTAAACGCTCGGTATCGCCTCAGGCTGAAAGACCAGCTATTGGTACGACATCAGGCGAGCATGATCACCTCGCCATACAGTTTCCGCAGATGTCCATCGGACATGTCTAGGATGGGCTCATACATGAAGGAATTCAGGTGAATATTCTCGGGGGTCATTAGGGCCACACGTTGAAGGATTTTGAGCGTCTTCAGCTCTGTACTGAACAGTTCCCGGAATTTTTTCAGCAGCTTTGCCGTTTGGTTCGAGTCAATTCCCGCGACGAAGGCCGGATCGTTGATGCGCTTGACCATGAAGCGCTCGGCGGTGAGCCGGATCGACATGGCAAGTACGATCTTGTTCTCGAAATTGATACCTTCGGCAGCCTTTAGGCACCCACTGGCCTCATGCTCGATGAGCGCCATCACAGTTTTTGCACCTTCGGCCGAAGCAACATTTTGTCCGAACAGTCTGTTGAAGATCACATCCAGGTCAGAAATGGTGATCTGGTCGGAGTCGGCCTTCCAGTGCAGCAGCGACGTCAGTTTGACGAAATCGGGGTTGGCCGCATCCTTTGTGTATTCGATGAGATTGCGCATGAAGGGGATACAGGCAATCTTTTTCTTCGGCTCGGTAGCGAAATTTGGCTTCCAATCTTTGACAAATACGTTCTGAATTCCAGCGGCTTGCTCAAGCACCAAGCCTGCGGCAGTTTTCGACGCCATGAAGCAGTCCGGGTACCGGACAAACCGGCTCTGAATAGTCCGGTAGAAGTCGAAATTGTGGGTGAGGATGATCTGCTTGAAGTGGGGGTCTTCGGCAATGTCCATCAGGTACTGAATAATGGCGTACTTGTTTTTGTAGTCGAACGAGTCCGCAATGTCATCGACGATGATGAGCGTTTCCTGTTTTGCCTTCTTCCGCACTTCGATTTCAAAGAGGATGTTCAGCACGTAGAAGGCCTTTTTTTCCCCCGTGCTGAGGGCCTGCATAAGTGAGCTGCGGTCAACAGCGGCCTTATCTGTCCCATCTTCAAACGTAAAGCCGAGGCTTAGCATCGGCTCCTGACCGAGGATTACGGACAGCCGGTTAACTGCCTCCAGCTTGAACGGTACGAAGAAACGATCGTTGAACATGTCGATAACTTCTTCCCACTGTGTGCGCTCCTTCGCTGCCTGCTCTTCGATCTCTTTGCGTCTGGTCTGGGCTGCTTGGCATTTGTTCAGCAGATCCTGAAATGGCTCGAAGCGCACCTTCAGGTAGGATTTCCAAACGTCCTCCTTGAAAGCTGGTACGTTGCCTAGCCGTACCAGCAACTCTTCATGGTTCAGCAGGTAGGCTTCGAAGTCGCGGACCGTGACGTTCTTCTGGATGAGCTTGTCGAGTTTCGCGAACTTCCTTTTCAGGTCCTCGTCATTAGAGATCGCATCCTTCTCTTTGGCGATCAGTTCTTCGAGCTCCTTCTGGCTGGTAATCTCTAGCTTGGCGTCGGCATTCAGGGTGACGGAGTGCTTCGCCTCAAAGAAGCCGTTGTCGGCCAACTGCTTTGCGACCGTTGCGGCGTTGTAGTAGTTGAATGTGCCTTTCTTGAAGTAGGTCGATGCGGTCAACAGTTCGTTGTACTTCTTGATGTAGTCCTGAATGGCAGCTTTCGCTTCATCCGTGGCGAGCAGAGCAAGCACCTTATCGTCGAAAATGACATCGTAGGCGACTGTTGCGAGCGGGGCGTCGGGCATCGAAGCAATCTCGTCCTTGACACGATTCAGCGCAACATAGAACTGGTCGTCACGTGCTGTGAAGGTGGACGACAACTCCTTTTCGATGTCCCTCTTGGAGCCAGACTGCTCTTTGAGAGCTTTCAGCAAGGTCTCCTTTGCCGCGTCGATATCGGCATGGAGGGCTTCGTATTCTTGGCGTAGCGCAGGGTTGACCAGCAGCGTTGAAGTCTTCGGTGAGTGCCCCAGAACCTCGTCATACGGACGAACGACGAGTACACCTTCCTTGGGTAGATCCGCACCGGCTTCGTCCTTGATTTCGCGCCTGCACGCGCGCGCCGGGAAGATGCGATCCTTGGAGGCGACGCCGTCTGCGACATCTTGGAAAGTCTGCGCGAGTGAGGATTTCATAGATCCGTTCGGCGCATAGACGGCACAGGCCTTAGCTTTAGAAAAGTCGAATTCAGCTTGCAGCTTCTTGATGCCGTAGCAGTTTTCCAGGTCGATGCTCACTGTTTTCATGTTCGATTCCCTCCGGGCGGATTGTCTGCACCTTGCCCACATCCAACAGCAGCAAGATCCTGTTCCAACAAAGTGTTCTGAAGCATGAGCAGAGCCATCCCATCGGAAGTCAGTCGGTTACGCAGCAGTGCGGCCAGGCCCTCCGCTAAGGCGATATGGCCGGCCGCTACGTCCTCGCTGAATTTCCGCAGCTGCATCTGTACCGACGTTCCTTCGGCCCGCGCCTCGAATGCCTTGAGAGCCACCGCGAGCTGCCGTTCATGGTCTTGCCGCACTGCTTGCTCAGCAGTGGAGCGGTTCTCTTCTCCCAGTCTGAAACGGCGCATGCCGTCGAGCTCTGTAATTAGCTCAATGCCTCGTTGCGCCTCCCGGGTCAGAATATCGTTCAGTCGCTGCTGCTGAAGCGTATCTAGCCAGTCGTCCCCTGAGTACGGTGATGCGAACAGTGAGTACCTTCCTTTGATGGTCAGAAACGACAGTGCGAGATGATTTATGCGCGGCACGAACCATACCTGGCGGCCTTCACCAATAGCCGTCTGAACCTCGGCTGCATGTGCTTCAATCCATGCCGGCCAATCGCCTGGGGATGAAATATCCACGATGGCAAGGAAGTCCCTATTCGGCCAAGGTAAGGGAGTTTCCCAATCTGGACGCGTATGCAGCTCAAACTCAATAGATTGCTGCTTTAGCTTGACTTCAATGCCTTGCAGATAGCTCTCTGAGCTTGCCTGCAGCTGGCGCTCAACGGCCATCTTGACACTACGCAAAGCGTCGTCCGGTAAGGCGCTACGGGCGATGGAGATCCATTGCGTCAGCTTGGCGCCCTGCGTGCCGGCTTCAATGGCCAATAGCCTCAACGAAGCGATCAGGCTCTCAAGTCTATTCAACAGTCTTTCTGGCGATTTACCCAAGAGCTCCCAGGGCTCCTCGCGCGCTTTACGCACGTCTTTGAGCAAATCTCCGATCCACAGGACGAACGCACCATATTCCTCTGGCAACTTGATGGAGCGCCGAATCAAGTCGGCGGAGCACCAGAAGAGTAGATTTTGTAGTGGTGTGTTGTGTGTAGCCGGGGCGTTGCCGTTGAGCGCTGCGTCTTGCGGTGGAGTTAGTTGGCGAGAGGCGTTGTGAATATTGCCGAGGCGCTCCAACATCTTCGGTTGCAGCCGCTTGCCTCGCAGGGCGGTATCCACTGTGCGCTCCAGTACGGTTAGCAAGCGCTCCAGCATGTCATACGAGCGATGCAGATAGTCGGTGTAGCTCTCGTTGCCAACCAATCGCGCTGCCGCGGCGATCCACCGTTGGTTCCACGCGGGTAGCGCGGAGAATGGTGTGTTCTCCCGAGGAATGCGTTTGCTGGCATCCGGTAATTCGGATGGGAGACCATCGGCCGCAATTGCGTCGACGGCCGCTACCATTGCGCTTGGATCAAGCCCAAGCAGCGTGGCGCAGAGTGGTGCCACTTCATCGTTGAGTCGAGTCTGAACGGAGGGGGCAACGTAGTAAATGACGCTGCGTAGAAGACGCCCTTCGGGTGCTGCTTCGACTATAACCGGCCCTGCCCAGGGAATTTCGCATGGGACGCGCTCCAGTAAACGATTGCGCACCGGTGCCGCCCCCCAGCTTGATGCGATGCGTGGATCTATCAGATGGATCGCGCCCAGCAGATCAGCAAGGTCGCTAAGATCGACTGCTTCGAAATCGGGCTTCACCGCCAGCAGTGCCGATCGCAAAGACTCCGGCAGCTCCATGCCGACCAGCGCTCCTATGAGTGCTCGAAGGCGGTGTATATCAGTGGTGGCCACCATCTGATGCAAGGAGGTTCGAGAAAGGGCGGACAGTAGATCCGTTCGTGGGTCCGCAGCTGAGCGGGGGCGTAATGCCCCTACGGCGCTCCTCAGGCGATCCGGTAGTGGCATCGAGGAAACATCTATGTTCGCGACTGCGAACATAGCGGCTAGGGTGATTTGAGACGGTTCCAGCCCGGCCGACAGAACTTCTGCTACCCAAGCCCGTAGTGTTGCCTCGATGTGAGCCTGGCCCATGCCGGAAAGTGCTGTGACCAGCGCGACGGGATCGTGCTCGCGCTCCAGTCGTGAGGCGAGGGCCGCGACGAAAGCGCTTGTTGCGCCGGGGTGATTCACCAGCACGTGGGCGGCCAAGGCTTCCAAGCTATCGCTATGCACGGAATGAACCGCCTCGGTCACCGTTCGTGATGGCGCCGGTGGTGGGTAAGCATGGCAAAGGTCGAAGAGCATTGCCGAACGCAGCTGATGAAGGCCTCCGATGCGTCCATCTTCTTTCGCCGAAACGAGATGCTCATCAATCAGGCGGCGTAGACCTCGACTCAGATCACCAGGTGCGATATCCAGCGCCGTGGACAGCCGTTCAGCATCAATTGTGGCGCCCGCCATGCTGGCGAGCGAAGTAACGCGAAGGACGGCCAGCTCGGCATCGCGAGATTCTCGCAGCCGTCGATCCACTTGCTCACTGAGAACCGTCTCGATCCGTTCGCCACGCGTCAAGATATGTGTGAATTCGAGCAGGAGCCCGCCGCTTCGCTCCCAGGGTTCGCGCCAACCCACCCAAGAGGTCCGGCCCTGGTCAAGCAGCCGGTGCCAAATCCGTTCCGCCACCGCCTCTTCAACGGGAGGACGAACCTCTTTGGCGCGCGCCCGCGCGGTCAGCATGAACACATCTTCTTCTCTGATCGAGCCGAGCAATAGAATTCCGCTACCGCCGCCGACCTCCTTGCTCAAACCATCCCACAGACTGCTGCCTCCGCGCCCGACATCGTCCAGGATGAAACCGAGCGGTGCGGTAGGGGATGCTCTTAATGCCTGGGCGAGACGCATGAACAGATGTGCGTCGGCCGCATCGCCACGCTTGATTTCGAACCAGCGCACGGTATGCCGAATCGCACGAGCCACTTCCCACATCAGCGCCGATTTGCCGCTACCCGATTGGCCCACGATCAACGTGGCGCCACTGGCTTCCAGAGCGTCGAGGACTATGCTGCGCGTCTCCGGTCGTTCGGCGACCAGACCGGCTGCAAGATGCCCCGGGCGTGTATTGACGCCTTGATAAAAGCTGGGGTCATCTGTGGGTGTCAGGAAATCGAGCGCCTCGCAGAGTCCGTCGCGTAATGCTGCCTCCATGCCGCTTAGGTCAAGGATCGGCTCGATCCTGCGCACGCAAGCCTCCACGTCAGATACGGCCAGGCCTGCATAGCGGTTATCTGTGATTAAGCCATTGGCATCGGCCAAGTTGCCGATGCGGCTGAGTAGCTCAGCGTAATGGACCTGTGCAGCCAAGGGAGTGCAGGACGTAATTCGACTGATGGACCTCAGTGCGACTTCAAAGGGCGCGGGGGTAATCCAAACAAGAGTACGAGGTGCGAGTGAGCTCCAGCGTGGATCGCTAGCCATGGCCTTGGCCAGGCTCGGGTTATCGGCCAGCCTGTGATCGGTGGTGGGGCCACCTGCGATCGGCTGTTCTACAAGCAAGATCAAATCACCGGTAAGGGGCGAGGATGCGCCCTCGCTTCGATACCAAAGCTCACGCACGAAGTTTGCCGCCTCGCTGGCTGAGAACGGTCCTAGGTGGTCGCGGCGTGATTTCACCTGAACAAGGGCAGAGCGCGTCGCTCCGCGAAGCTCGTAGTCGTCCAGCCCTTCCGGGACTACCTCGCCGTAAGGCAGCTCCTCACTCCAGCACTGAGTTGCCAGCCAGACGCCGGCGGCATCCTGGTATCGAAAGCCACGCCCGGCATGCGACCCCGCGCGTGAGGCGCCGTGTTTCGAGCCCTTCATACAACTCCATCCGTACGTTGAATCGAGCTTAGTGGCTTTGCTCAGCTAGCAAAGCTGAGAGTGTGATGAAGCCTTTATTGATTGCATGATGAGCGTCCTGCGTATCAATGGGTGGTTGTTAAAGGCTCTGCAGGGTTCGGCATTTCGGAAACGCCGAGCATCCCCAAAACTGCTGCCCCGCTTTCGCCCCTGATTTCACGGTGCGTATCAGCAGCGCGCTTCCGCATTTCGGACATTGCCGCTCGGCTGTCGGATCACTCCGGCGCTTGAGGTTCTGTACATGCTCGCGGTGGGTAGCGAGGGTCGGCGCGCGGCGGCCGGTTTGCAGGGATTGCAGCATGGCGCCGACTTCAGCCTCGCTGAATACCGCCTGCTGGAATGACTGGATATAGCGAATAAAGCCAATGCCCTGGGTGACGTTGGCTGGCACTTCGGTTTTGAAGGTGCTGCCGCCGACGAAAGTGATCACCGAATGCAGGTGCTCGGGGTTAACGCCAAGGGTGGCTTCCAGGGCTTTGAGGTGCTTGTAGTTCTGTCGCAGCGGGTTCTGGAATTTGAACGTGCGCTTGTAGAGCTTCTGCGTCCACTGCGCTTGCTTCTCGCTGCCGAAAATCCAGCCGCTCATGTTCTTCGTTTCCAGCACGAAGATGCCGTAGGGGGAGAGGAATACGTGGTCGATCTGTGTCGTGCCGTCCGGCGTGTTCAGGGTGACGTTGTGCAGGCGGCGGTAGGTTTGCCTGTCCAGTTGCCAATGGGCGAACAGTCGCACCAGCAGTTCACCGACCTGCCCCTTGGCCCAAGGCGATTTGAGCAGGCCGATCAGCAGGGCTGCCGGGATAAACCAGGTCAGCATGCCCCAGACCTGGACGACTATCGGGCTGTAATCCATTTTCTTCCTTGAGCCGAGCTGCTTAATGGAGAGGCGAGCAGGTGTGCCGAAATCCAGATGCCTGGCACTTAGCCGATAATGGCCAATTGCTTTCGAGTACTCAAGGGGATCGCGACCATTGTTCTATGGCGCGATGACGCATCAAGGGCTGATGAGACCGGTGCAGGCGCTCAGCGTGCTATCTGGTAACGGGTGCTACGCCCTCTGCCGGGCAGTCGCTCGATGCAGCCCTTTTCCAGCAGGTCGCTCAGGTGGCGGGTCGCGGTGGCTTTGGAAACCTTGGCCACAGCTTGGTATTGCGCCGCACTGATGCCCTCCTCGAACCCCCTTTCGCCGCCATCGAGCAGGCGGTTAAGCACTTTGACTTGCTCTGCCGATAGGGTTTGGCTGCGGTGTGCCTGCCAGAAGCGCGCCTTGACCAGCACGCGGTCGATACGAGCAAGAGCCTGCTCCAGGCTGTTGAGCAACGTCGCGAGAAACCATTGCAGCCAGTTGGTGATATCCAGCGTGCTTTTCTGACTTGCTTCGAGAATGCGGTAGTAACCGGCGCGGTCGTCGAGGATGCTCGCAGACATGGCGTAGAAGCGAATGGCTTGCTGCTCACCCTGAGCCAATGCCAGATCGGTGATAGCGCGGGTGAGGCGACCGTTGCCGTCGTCGAAGGGGTGCAGGGTCACGAACCAGAAATGGGCGATGCCGGCGCGCAGAAAGGGATCGAGGCTGGCATCGCGGCGGCTGCTCTCGAACCAGGCGAGAAAGTCCGCCAGTTGCGCTTCCAGCCCCGCGCGGGGAGGGGCTTCGAAATGGACTGTCGGGCGGTCGATGCGACCGGAAACCACCTGCATGGGCTCTTCGCCACGCAGTGCACCGATGTGTAGCGGTCGAGTCAGCAGTTGCTCATCAGTGGGGAATAGCCAACGGTGCCAGGTGAACAGTCGCTGTTCGTCTAGCGGCTCTTGATGTGCGTGGGTGGCATCGAGCAGCAGTTCCGCCAGGCCTTCGGAGCGAGAGGTGGTTCGACCTTCTTCGTGCAATCCCAGTCGCCGTGCCAGTGATGAGCGCACCGAACCGACATTCAGTTGCTCTCCCTCAATGGCTGAAGAGGTGACGATGTTCTGCAGCATGGCATCCAGGCTGCTCTGCACTTCGGTGTCACTCCCCACAGCACCGAGCATTCCTAACAAACGACCCTGAGCCTGGCTACAGGAGCGCAGCAGTGGTGCAAGCGCTTCGGCTTGCCAGTTGAACTGCGGCCAGTCGGGCTGCTGCCAGATCCAGAGTGGGTCGTTCATAAGGGATATTCATGAGCCGATTAGAGAGCCTATTCGGCTCATTTTGTGAGCCGATAATGGCAACTATTCGGCTCACTGTCTAATTCTCAAGCTGGGTTGATAGCTTGATGGGCATGCCTGTTCAGGGTGACTGAGTCAGCTAAAGCGCCTGTTTCAGCACGTCAAAAACCTTGTGGACAGAGGTCGGCCGTACCCCTTGGGCATCGATAAAATTTGATGCAGGGACATGTAGCTCTCGGGCTACAAAATGGGGGCAGGTCACATGCGCTCGGAGCCGCAGTGCTGGATGTACACGCCGCGTACCATCTCGTCTTCGGTGCGGCGTGCCCAGTCTTCGGCGTCGCGCTTGGTGCGGAAGGTTTTTTCGTTGGTCGGCCAATCCGTTTTGCGGCCCACGGGAAGGGGGGACGACTGTTGCCATCAGATAAGGACTCCAAAGGCAAACTGGCTAACCAGTACTGTACCGACTTTGTACCTTTTGGCCATGGAGTCGTTTATGAGGCCACTACCCTAGAAAGAGCAAAGCCGCGCAGGGCGCGGCTTTGAAGGTGGTGGGCCCACACGGACTCGAACCGTGGACCAAAGGATTATGAGTCCTCTGCTCTAACCGACTGAGCTATAGGCCCCCAGAAGGTCGGCGGATTATACCGGCGCTTCTCGGGGAGCGCCAATCGGCTGGCGCGGTTTGAGGAATTTGCTGGCGAACAGCTCGGCCGGCAGCGGCGGGCTGAGGACGAAGCCCTGGATCTGCTCGCAGCCTTCGTGGGTGAGGAAGCTCTGCTGGCCTTCGGTTTCCACGCCTTCGGCGATCACCGTGAGCTGCATGCTGCGGCCGAGGGCGATGATGGCACGGGTGATGGCGGCATCGTGGGGATCGTCGGGAAGGCCGCGGATGAACGACTTGTCGATCTTCAGGATGTCCAGCGGCAGGCGCTTGAGGTAGCTGAGCGAGGAGTAGCCGGTGCCGAAGTCGTCGATCGCCAGCTGTACGCCGAGACGCTTGAGGCCGTGGAGGACGGCGAGGGCCTCCTCGGTCTGGTTCATGATGAAGCTCTCGGTGATTTCCAGTTGCAGCCGCGACGGTTCCAGGCCGGACTGCTCCAGCAGTTGCTCGAGGCGTTCGATCATTTGCGGCTGGCCGAGCTGGGCGCCGGCGAGGTTGACCGACAGCGGGCCGAACGGTGCGTGCAGCTTTTGCCATTCGCCCATCTGCTGGCAGGCGTGTTCCAGCACCCAGTCGCCGAGGGGCAGGATCAGGCCGCAATCCTCGGCGAGGGGGATGAAGCGCTCCGGGGAAATTTCCCCGAACAGCGGATGGTACCAGCGCACCAGTGCCTCGGCACCGACCAGCAGGCCGCTCTCCAGGCTCAGCTTGGGTTGGTAGTACAGCTGCAACTCGTCGCGCTCGAGGGCGCGGCGCAGTTCGGTTTCCAGCGCCATGCGCTCGGTGGCCAGGTAGGTCAGTTCGCGGGTGTAGTACTCGATGCGGCTGCGGCCCCGCGACTTGGCGCGGTACATGGCGGCGTCGGCGTTCTTCACCAGGGTCGGGGCGTCGTCGCCGTCCTTGGGGAACAGGGCGATGCCGACGCTGGCGCTGACGAAGAATTCATGACCGTCGGCCTGGAACGGCACGGTGAAGGCATTCAGCAGCTTGCGCGCGACGTGCTCGGCGTCGCTTTCCTGGTGCAGGCCTGGGAGCAGGATGATGAATTCGTCGCCCCCCAGGCGGGCCACGGTATCGACGTCGCGCAACTGGTCGCGCAGGCGTTCGGCGATGGCCTTGAGCAGCAGGTCGCCGATGGGATGGCCGAGGCTGTCGTTGATGTGCTTGAAGCGGTCCAGGTCGATGAACAGCACGGCGCCGGGACGGCTCTCTTCGCGGGCCTCGTCGAGGGCGTGATTGAGCCGGCTCTCGAACAGCAGGCGATTGGGCAGGCCGGTGAGCGGATCGTGGTGGGCCTGGTAGTCGAGCCGGGCCTGGGCGTACTTGAGGGTGGAGATATCGGCGAAGACGCCGACGAAGTGAGTGATCTCGCCCTGCGGATTGTGTACCGCGCTGATGGTCAGCCATTCGGGGTACAGCTCGCCGGTCTTGCGTCGGTTCCAGATCTCGCCCTGCCAGTGCCCGTCGCGTTCCAGCTGGTTCCACATGGCGAGGTAGAAGCTGGAGTCGTGTTGTCCGGAGGAGAGCAGGCTGGGCGAGCGTCCCAGCGCCTCCTGCTCGCTGTAGCCAGTGATCTCGCTGAAGGCGCGGTTGACCGCGGTGATGCGTTGGCGGGTATCGGTGATCATCACGCCTTCGGCGGTGCTTTCGAAGACGGTGGCGGCCTGCTGCAGCTTCTCCTGCATGAGCTGGCGCTCGGTGATATCGCGGGCGATGGTCAGCACGCAGTCCTCGCCATCGATGCTGATCCGGTGGGCGGACATCTCGCACTGGCGGATGCCACCGTTGCGGTCCCGTACAGGGGCGGTGAAGCCCTGGGTCAGGGTGTGGTGGCGTACCAGCGAGATCAGGCGCTTGCGGTCCTCGGTGTCGACCCACAGGCCGAGTTCGAGCGTGGAGCGGGAGATGACCTCGTCGCGGCGGTAGCCGGTGAGACGGGTGAAGCCTTCGTTCACGTCGATCAGCGTGCCGTCTTCGAGGCGGCTGATCAGCAGACCGTCGGGGTAGGCATGGAAGGCGTTGGCGAACTTCTCCTCGGAGATCCGCAGCAGTTCCTGGGTCTCCACCAGGTGGGTGATGTCGCGGATCACCACCACCAGCGCCGGGGTCTGGTCGAGGGCCACGTGCTGGGCGCTGAGCAGCGCGCTGAAGGTACTGCCGTTGCGGCGCCGCAGGGGCACCTCGAGGTTGGTCAGGTTGCCGTGGCCGAGCTTTTCCAGGACCTGCGGGCCCAGGCCGGGGAGTGCCCAGATGCCCAGCTCGGTGGCGGTCTTGCCGATGGCGTCGTCGGCGGCGATGCCGATCTGCTGCTCGAAGGTGCTGTTCACCGCGAGGAAGCGGCCGTCGGCGCCGTTGGCCAGTACCACCATGTCCGGGCAGTGGTGGAACACCGAAGCGAACTTCTGTTCGGACAGGCGCATGGCCTGCTCGGTGAGCTTGGCCTCGGTGATGTCGATCATCAGACCGCGCAGGAGCAGGTCCCGGCCTTGCGTGATCGGGGTGACCAGATCGCGAATCCAGACTACCCGGCCGTCGGCGGCGAGCATCCGGTAGTCGAAGCTGTGGTCGCGTCCGGCCTGGCTTTCGCTCATGCAGTAGTGGATGGCGTACTCGGCGTCCATGGGGTGCAGGGTCCGCTGCCAGAAGCCCGGCTGCAGCCATTCGCCGAGGGGATAGCCGAGCAGGCGTTCGGCGTGGGGCGAGACGTAGGTGAAGCGGTTCTCCTCGAGGCGCATTTCCCAGGCGATGGCATTCAGGCTTTCCACCAGTCCCCGGTAGTGCTGTTCGCTGTCGCGCAGTTCGCGCTCCAATTGCCGCCGGCGACTCACCTCGCGGCGCAGGCGGCGGTTCATGGCCAGCAGTATGGCGACCGAGACCAGGATCAGCAGGACGATGGGAAGGCCGTAGGTCGCCATCTCGCGCCAGGCCGGACGTCGGTCGAGCAGGCCGCCGACCCAGGGGGCCTGGAGTCGCTCGATCTCCTCGGCGCTGAGGTCGGCGAGGACCTTGTCGACGATCCCGGCGAGGATCGGTTGTCCGCGCGGCACGGCCATCGCCAGTTGGTAGCGGTATGGCGTCTCGCCGCTGATCTCCAGGCCGTTGAGCTTGAGCTGGCGGAGGTTCCATACGCTGGAGGCGAAGTCGCCGACGAAGGCGTCGGCCTGGCCGGTGGCCAGCGCCTGCAGGGCTGCCGCTACCGAAGGCAGCGGCAGCAGGGTGAGGTCGGGATGCTGGGCGATCAGCAGTTCGTGAGGAGCATAGTGGTCGACCACCGCGACCTTGAGCCCGTAGAGCTCGTCGATGCGCTTCGGCATCGGGCCGTTCTTGCGTGCCAGGATGATGATCGGGAAATCCAGGTAGGGCCGGGTGAAGCTCAGGTACTCCTGGCGCTCCGGGGTAGCCATGATGCCGGGCAGCAGGTCCAGCCGACCGTCCTTGGCCTGCTCCAGGACCTGCGTCCAGGTCTTCGGTTCGACAGGCGTCAGGCTGACGCCCAGGCGTTCCTGTAGCAGGCCGATGTAGCCGGCGGCGAGTCCCTGGTAGCGGCCCTGTTCGTCGCGGAACTCGAATGGCGGCCAGGAGGTGTCCACGCCCAGGCGGATGCTCGGGTGCTCGGCCAGCCAGGCCCGTTCCTCGGGCGTGAGCGTGAGGGCGCCGGCCAGCCCCGGCCAGCAGCAGGCCAGACACAGGAGAAGCACGGCCTGCAGACGCTGCATGAGGCGGTCTCGCGGTGGACGGGAATATAAGCGGAAGTGTAGACGCCGGGCGGCGGGGCAAGCGGCAAAGAAAAACCCCCGGTTTTTCAGGCCGGGGGTTCGTTCGTCACTCGTCGAGGAAGGAGCGCAGGTGCTCGCTTCGCGACGGATGGCGCAGCTTGCGCAGCGCCTTGGCTTCGATCTGGCGGATCCGCTCGCGGGTCACATCGAACTGCTTGCCGACTTCCTCGAGGGTGTGGTCGGTGTTCATGTCGATGCCGAAGCGCATGCGCAGCACCTTGGCTTCCCGGGCAGTGAGGCCGGCGAGGACTTCGCGGGTGGATTCCTTGAGGCTCTCGCTGGTCGCCATCTCGATCGGCGACTGCATGGTGGAGTCCTCGATGAAATCGCCCAGGTGCGAATCTTCGTCGTCACCGATCGGGGTTTCCATGGAGATCGGCTCTTTGGCGATCTTCAGTACCTTGCGGATCTTGTCCTCAGGCATGTCCATGCGCTCGCCAAGCTCTTCCGGGGTGGGCTCGCGACCCATTTCCTGGAGCATCTGGCGGGAGATGCGGTTGAGCTTGTTGATCGTCTCGATCATGTGCACCGGGATGCGGATGGTGCGTGCCTGGTCGGCGATCGAACGGGTGATCGCCTGGCGAATCCACCAGGTGGCGTAGGTGGAGAACTTGTAGCCGCGACGGTATTCGAACTTGTCCACCGCCTTCATCAGGCCGATGTTGCCTTCCTGGATCAGGTCGAGGAATTGCAGGCCGCGGTTGGTGTACTTCTTGGCGATGGAAATCACCAGGCGCAGGTTGGCCTCGACCATTTCCTTCTTCGCCCGGCGAGCCTTGGCTTCGCCGATCGACATCGCGCGGTTGATTTCCTTGATCTCGGCGACGGTCAGCTCGACCTCGCTTTCCAGGGCCGCCAGCTTCTGCTGGTTGCGCAGGATGTCGTCGCGCAGGCGCTCGATGGCCTCGGCGTACTTCGGCTTGCTCTTCAGGACGCTGTCGACCCACTTCTCGTCGGTCTCGTGGTTCGGGAACAGGCGCAGGAAGTCGGCACGCGGCATGCGCGCGTCACGCACGCAGAGCTGCATGATGGCGCGTTCCTGGGCGCGCACGCCTTCCAGGGCGGAGCGCACGCGGGCGACCAGGGCGTCGAACTGCTTGGGCACCAGCTTGATCGGCATGAACAGCTCGGCCAGGCCGGTGAGTTCGGCGGTGGCCTGCTTGCTGCCGCGACCGTGCTTCTTCAGGGCCTTCTTGGCCTTGTCGAGCTGCTCGGAGACCGCGGTGAAACGCAGGCGGGCTTCTTCCGGATCCGGACCGCCGTCGCCTTCGTCGTCGCTGTCGCTGCTGTCGTCGCTTTCTTCTTCCTCGTCGTCCTTCTCTTTCGAGTCGGCGGAATCGTCCTTCAGGTTGACCGGCTCCACCTCTTCGGCGGGCAGGCTGCCGTCATCGGGATCGATATAGCCGCTGAGGACGTCGGAGAGGCGACCGCCTTCGGCGACGATGCGATTGTAGTCGGCCAGGATGCTGTCCACCGTGCCCGGGAACTGGGCGATGGCGCTCATCACTTCGCGGATGCCTTCCTCGATGCGCTTGGCGATTTCGATCTCGCCTTCGCGGGTCAGCAGTTCCACGGTACCCATTTCACGCATGTACATGCGCACCGGGTCGGTGGTGCGACCGATGTCGCTTTCCACCGCGGCCAGGGCCGCTGCGGCTTCTTCCGCTGCGGCTTCGTCGGTATCCGCCTCGGCCAGCAACAGGGCATCCGCATCCGGGGCTGTCTCGAATACGTTGATCCCCATGTCGTTGATCATGCGGATGATGTCTTCCACCTGTTCCGGATCGGAAATATCCTCCGGCAGGTGGTCGTTGACCTCCGCGTAAGTCAGGTATCCCTGCTCACGGCCTCGGGCGATCAACTCTTTCAGACGAGATTGCTGTTGCGCTTTTCCGGACATAACACCCTATCCACTGAAGGTCTTGGCGGGCAAAAAATAAGCAGAGGATTATACCTGATGCCTGGGCTGAGGCGCCAGTTCAGCTCTGGGAAGGCGATGAAGCGGCAACACTGTAGTGCTCTCTGAGCAAGGCTTTCTCTTCATCGGTCAGTTCACTGTAGCTCTTCTGCATGACGCTGCGTAAACGCTCCTCCCGCTCGCCGAAACGCTGGCTCTCGGAGAGTTTAGTAATGGTGTCGAAGAACTGCTTTTCAAGGTTCTCCTGGACGATCAGCCACTCCTTCTCGCCCAGGGCCTGCAGCAGGCGGCCCTGGGGCGTGCCGTGCCAGCGCGCGATGAGTTGCATCGAGCTCTGCCGCGGGTTCTTCTGCAGGGCTTCCAGCAGGGACACCAGCAACTGGGCGTAGGTATCCTGCTCCCTGGCGAGGGTGCCCGCATCGTCGACCTTCAAGGCCAACTGCGGATGATGCAGCAAGGTGCGCAGGGCGTTGAGGGTGGTGGACTCCACGCTGACCGGCGTTCGTTGCGGAGTCTTGAAGTCGCCGCGGCCGCCTTTGTCCCACTTCTTCTTGCCATCCCACTTCTTGCCGTCCCAGGGCTTCTTGTCCTTGTTCCAGCTCTTGCGCGGTTGCGCCTCGCCATAGCCTGGCGCAGCGTCGAACGGCGCATGGGAGGGCTCGTTCTCGTAGTAGGCGCTGGCGGCGAAATAGTCGTCGCCGTCCAAGGCGCCGCTCGCTCCGTGATCCATGGACGACGGTGGCGGGCTGTGGTGCGCCAGTTGTCCGATGTTTTCGCCGGACAGGCCGGTGATTTCCGACAGACGTTGCCGCATCAGCAGGCGCAGGTTGTTCCCGGGAATCTTCTCCAGCAGCGGCGCGGCGAGGGTCGCCAGGTGGGCCTTGCCTTCCAGGGTGGCGGGGTCGGCCTCCAGCATCAGTTGCTGGAAGAAGTACTCCGCCAGCGGCTGGGCCTGCTGGGTGATGCGTGCGCGGAAGGCATCCTCGCCCTCGGCGCGTACCAGGCTGTCCGGGTCCTCGCCCTCGGGGAGGAACAGGAAGCGCACGCGCTTGCCGTCCTGCAGGTTCGGCAGCACCGACTCCAGGGCGCGCCAGGCCGCCTTGCGCCCGGCCTGGTCGCCGTCGAAACAGAACAGGATGCTCGGTACCAGGCGGAACAGGCGCTTGATGTGTTCCTCGCTGGTCGCCGTGCCGAGGGTCGCCACCGCGTTGCGGATGCCTTGCTGGGCCAGGGCGATGACATCCATGTAGCCCTCGACCACCATGATCTCGTCGAGGTCGCGATTCTTCTGCCGGGCCTCGTAGAGTCCGTAGAGTTCCTGGCCCTTGTGGAAGACCGGAGTCTCCGGGGAGTTCAGGTACTTCGGCTTGTCGTCGCCGAGCACCCGGCCGCCGAAGGCGATGATCCGCCCGCGGCTGTCGCGGATCGGGAACATCACGCGATCGCGGAAGCGGTCGTAGCGCTTGCCGGTGTCGCTGTTCTCCACCAGCAGGCCGGCGTCGAGCATGGCCTTGAGTTGCAGGTTGTCGCCACCCAGGTGCTTGAGCAGGTTGTCCCAGCCGGGCGGGGCGAAACCGAGGCCGAAGTCGCGGGCGATCTCGCCGGTCAGGCCGCGGCCCTTCAGGTAGTTCACCGCGGCTTTGCGCGCGGGGTGGCTTTTCAGCGCCTGCTTGTAGAACTCGGCGGCGGCGCTGAGCAGCGGGTAGAGCGGCGAGTCGGTCGGCTGGCGCGGCGTGTGCCCGCGTCCGCCGCGTTCCTCGCGCGGCACGTCCATGCCGGCGCGCTTGGCCAGTTCCTCGACCGCCTGGGGGAACTCCAGCTGGTCGTGGTCCATGACGAAGCCGAGCGCGTTGCCGCCGGCGCCGCAGCCGAAGCAGTAGTAGAACTGCTTGTCCGGGCTGACGGTGAACGAGGGAGTCTTTTCCTTGTGGAACGGGCAGCAGGCGCTGTAGTTCTTGCCGGTTTTCTTCAGTTGGATGCGTGAACTCACCACCTCGACGATGTCGGTGCGGTTCAGCAGGTCATCGATGAAGCTTTGCGGTATCAGGCCGGCCATGGTGTTCTCGAAAACGACGGCGCGTGGGCGCAGAGCGGCAGCATAGCAATTATCGCCGGGCCGATCAGGCCGGCGCGGTGTTTCAGGAGGAGAGGCGCGCCTTCAGGCGCTGGCTGACCTGTGCCATGTCGACGCGACCCTGGACCTGCGGTCGCAGCAGGTTCATCGCCTTGCCCATGTCCTGCGGACCCTGGGCGCCGCTGTCGACGATGCTGCGCTCGATCAGGGCGTCGATCTCATGGTCGTCCAGGGGCTTGGGCATGAAGTCCTGGAGCACGAGGATCTCGGCAGCCTCGACCTCGGCGAGGTCCTGGCGGCCGGCGTCGCTGAACTGGCGCTGGGCGTCGCGGCGCTGCTTGATCATCCGGTCGAGGATCAGCAGGGCTCGGGCGTCATCCACCTCGATGCGTTCGTCGACTTCGACGCGCTTGATGTCCGCGAGGGCCAGGCGCAACGTGGTCAGCCGCGGCTTGTCCTGGGCGCGCATGGCGACCTTGACGGCGTCGAGGAGGCGGGATTTGATTTCGCTCATGGCGGAAAGCCGAAAGCCCGGCCGGGGCCGGGCTGAGGCACGATCACTGACGCGTGGGCGTCGAGTGGATCAGTACAGGCGCTCGCGACGGCGCTGTTCGCGCTGTACTTTCTTCGCGTGGCGCTTCACTGCGGCAGCGGCCTTGCGCTTGCGCTCGGCAGTGGGCTTCTCGTAGAACTCGCGGCTGCGAACTTCAGCCAGTACACCTGCTTTTTCGCAGGAGCGCTTGAAACGACGCAGGGCTACGTCGAAGGGTTCGTTCTCTTTTACTTTGACGGCTGGCATCCAGGTCGTACCTTCACTGATTACCGGGGGTTGAACGTACTCCGGCAAGGTGGCGCGGATACGTCGGTTTTCAAGGGTTGCGGATATTAACGGTTCGGCCGGAGGAATGCAAAGCCTCCGATCGAAAAACACTGGTCTGGCGCAAAGCCGCCGATTATCATGCGCGGCTTCGTATTTGCCAAGCTCTAAGGCTCAAGCCCATGCGCGTGCTGGGACTGGAAACGTCCTGCGACGAAACCGGCGTCGCCCTTTACGACAGCGAACGCGGCCTGCTGGCCGACGCGCTGTTCAGTCAGATCGACCTCCATCGCGTCTACGGCGGCGTCGTGCCCGAGCTGGCCTCGCGCGACCACGTCAAGCGCATGCTGCCGCTGATCCGCCAGGTGCTCGACGAGTCCGGCTGCACGCCGGCGGATATCGACGCGATCGCCTATACCGCCGGCCCCGGCCTGGTCGGCGCCCTGCTGGTGGGGGCTTCCTGTGCCCAGGCGATGGCCTTCGCCTGGGGCGTGCCGGCGGTCGGCGTGCACCACATGGAAGGGCACCTGCTGGCGCCGATGCTGGAAGAGCAGCCACCGCAGTTCCCGTTCGTCGCCTTGCTGGTTTCCGGCGGTCACACCCAGTTGGTGCGGGTGGACGGCATCGGTCGCTACCAGTTGCTTGGCGAATCGGTGGACGATGCCGCCGGCGAAGCCTTCGACAAGACCGCCAAGCTGATCGGCCTGGGCTATCCCGGCGGTCCGGAAATCGCCCGCCTGGCGGAGCTCGGCACTCCTGGCCGCTTCGTGTTCCCGCGGCCGATGACCGATCGCCCCGGCCTGGACTTCAGCTTCAGCGGGCTCAAGACCTTTACCCTGAACACCTGGCAGCGTTGCGTCGAGGCCGGCGACGACAGCGAGCAGACCCGCTGCGACATCGCCCTGGCGTTCCAGACCGCGGTGGTCGAGACCCTGCTGATCAAGTGCCGTCGCGCCTTGAAGCAGACCGGCCTGAAGAACCTGGTGATCGCCGGCGGCGTCAGCGCCAACCAGGCGCTGCGCAGCGGCCTGGAAAAGATGCTCGGCGAAATGAAGGGGCAGGTGTTCTACGCCCGCCCGCGCTTCTGCACCGACAATGGCGCGATGATCGCCTACGCCGGCTGCCAGCGCCTGCTCGCCGGCCAGCATGACGGCCCGGCGATCAGCGTCCAGCCGCGCTGGCCGATGGAGTCGCTGCCGGCGGTCTGAGTGGCCGCCAGGTCGCAGTCAGGCAGGTGTCGATGACGCAGCTGGGCCAGACTGCATGAAGTTTTTTCCTTTTATGGATTAGAAATGCCGTTCGCGGCCGGCGAACAGATCGCGTAAGTTGGCGCGGTGCCGCCAGACGATCAGGCCGGTCAGCACGGTCATCGGCAGCAGCGCTCCGGGCTGCTGCCAGGCCAGCAACGGCAGGGTCAGCGGGGTGGCCACCAGCGAGGCGAGCGAGCTGGTGCGCGACAGCTTGAAGGTCAGCAGCCAGGCCGCCGCGGCCAGCAGTACGGCCGGCGGATAGAGGCCGAGGAGCATGCCCGCGGCGGTGGCGACACCCTTGCCGCCGCGGAAGTTGAAGTACAGCGGGTACAGGTGGCCGATCACGGCGGCGATGCCGACCCAGGCCTCCTCCATCACGCCGAGCCCCAGCCAGCGGGCGACCAGCACCGGCAGCAGGCCTTTGCCGACGTCGCCGAGCAGGGTCAGGATGGCGAGTTTCTTCCCGGCGACGCGCAGCATGTTGGTCGCGCCGGGGTTGCCGGAACCGCTGGCGCGCGGGTCCTGGGTGCCGAACCAGCGGCTGAGCAGGACGGCGAAGGAGAGGGAACCGAGCAGGTAGGCGAGGATCGCCAGTAGCCAGACCATGGATTCCACCGAGGACGAGGATGTCCTCGATTCTAACGGGGCGGCGCACGCTTGTCGTGGCATCCCTTGGAGCGGGTAGCGAAGTGGACAGAGTTTTTATCGAAGGCTTGGAGGTCGATACCGTCATCGGCGTGTACGACTGGGAGCGCGGCATCCGTCAGTGCCTGCGCCTGGACCTGACCCTGGGCTGGGACAACCGTCCGGCCGCCGCGGGCGACGATCTCGCCCTGGCGCTGGACTATGCCGCGTTGTCCGAGCGGGTGCAGGAGTTCGCCCGGGAATCGCATTTCCAGTTGGTGGAAACCTTCGCCGAGCGCCTCGCCGAGGTACTGATGGGCGAGCGCGGCATTCCCTGGCTGCGCATCCGCGTGACCAAGCCCGGCGCGGTGCCGGCGGCCCGTGGCGTTGGCGTGGAGATCGAACGCGGATGTCGCTGATCCCGGTCTACCTCGGCCTCGGCAGCAATGTCGAGCGTGAGCGCCATCTGCATGCCGGCCTCGATGCGCTGGCCGCTTTCCTTCATGACCTGCGTTGTTCGCCGGTATTCGAGAGCGAGCCGGTGGGTATCAAGAGCGGGCCGTTCTTCAACCTGGTGGTGTCTGCCCGCACCGATCTGCCGCTGGCCGAACTGAGCCTGCGACTCAAGCACATCGAGGCCGACAATGGCCGCTATGCGCCAGAGCGCAAGGGACTGCCGCTGGATATCGACGTGCTGTTCTACGGCGACCTGGTGGGCGATTTCGATGGCCTGGTGCTGCCGCGCGCCGAAGTGCTGAAGAACGCTTTCGTGCTCTGGCCCTTGTCCGAGCTGGCGCCGAACCTGGAGCATCCGGTCGCCCGCCAGCCGCTGGGCGATCTCTGGCGCGAGACGAGGATCCAGCAGAAGCTCTGGCCGGCGCCATTCGAATGGCGTGGCCAGGCGTTGACTCCCGAAGCGCTGCTTCAGGCCTTTCCGCGTTCTTCCTTGTAGGCCTTGAGTGCGGCGAGGCGCGCACGCTTCAGCGCCTCGCCCAGTTCCGCGCCCTTCAAGCCCTTTTCCACCAGCGGCTTCACGCTGACTGCCCGCGCTGCCTGCGCCGCGCCGAGCAGGTAGGCGGCCTGCGGATAGTCCCGCTGTTCCAGGCCGAGGCGGCCGCGTGCGTCCATCTCGCTGGCGGCGACGAACTCCTCGAAACGCTGCGGGCGGCGATACACGTCGAAGCTCTGCAACAGCTCCAGCAGTGTATTCGGGCGCAGCTCCAGCGCCCGATGGGCGTGGGTGTGGTACTCGCCCACCAGGCGCGCCAGTTCCTGGCAGTCGCGCGGCACCCTGAAGCGCTGGTTCACCGCATCGATCAACGGCACGCCGCGAGCCTCGTGGGCGATATGGCGGGGCCAGTCCGCTTCGCTGGTGAGCCCCTTGCCCAGGTCGTGCAGGAGGCAGGCCCAGCGTACGCTGAGCGGCTGCCGGTGGCGGGCGCATTGCTGCAATACCGACAGGACATGGACGCCGGTATCGATTTCCGGATGGTGGGCCGCCGGCTGCGGTACGCCGAATAGCGCCTCGACTTCCGGGATCAGTTCGGCCAGGGCGCCGCAGTCGTGCAAGACCTGGATGAAGACCTCGGGGTTGGGTTCCATCAGGGCTCGGGAAATTTCCTTCCAACTGCGCTCCGGGGTCAGCGCCTGCAACTCGCCGGATTCCGCCAGTTGGCGCATCAGGGCGAGGGTTTCGGCGGCGACCCGGAAGCCCAGGCCGGCGTAGCGGGCGGCGAAGCGCGCTACGCGCAGGACCCGCAGGGGATCCTCGGCGAACGCCGGGGAAACGTGGCGCAGCAGGCGCGCCTCGAGGTCGGCCTGGCCGCCGTAGGGGTCTATTACCCGGCCCTGTTCGTCCTCGGCCATGGCGTTGATGGTCAGGTCACGGCGAGTCAGGTCTTCCTCCAGGGTCACCTCGGGGCTGGCATGGAAGGTGAAGCCGCCGTAGCCGCGCCCGCTCTTTCGCTCGGTGCGCGCCAGGGCGTATTCCTCGCCGCTCTGCGGATGAAGGAAGACCGGGAAGTCGGCGCCCACCGGGCGGTAGCCGCGGGCGAGCATCTCGTCGCTGCTGGCACCGACCACCACCCAGTCGATATCGGTGACCGGACGGCCGAGAAGGCGATCGCGCACGGCGCCGCCGACCTTGTAAATCTGCATGGGAATCCTCCGCGTGATAGGCGGAAGTCTACCCCAGGGTGTCCTAGCGGGCGCGTGGAAGCTGCCGGAGCAGGGCGCTGACCGCCAGTTCGAGCTGTTCCGGATTGGCCCTGGCGGGGCTGAGGCCGGTGCTTACCATACCTTCCCAGAGAACGCGCTCCTCCAGGTCGACCAGGCGCACGCGCAATGTCCCGGTTTCGTCGCGCAGACGGTGGATCGCCAGATAAGGCCCCATGCCGGAGGTGGGCGGAAGGTCGGGGCGGAATTCCAGCGGTGCGTCGCGCAGCGCCAGCCAGTAGTAGACGCGGAATTGCGGGGTGGCGCTCTCGTGGTAGCCGTGGGCCGCCAGTCCCTGGCGCAGCTCTGCGTTTATCAGCGGATAGCGGTTGCGGTAGGGAAGGGCGTCGACCGCCTGTTCCGGCGGCATCAACTGGAAACCTTGCAGGCCGGGCAGTCCGGCGCTGGCCGGATGGGTCACCCGGGCGCTGGGGATGTGGCTGGCGCAGGTGGCCAGGACGAGGCAGAGCAGGACGATGGCGAACAGGCGCATGGCGGCTCCCGTGGACGGCCGGCTTCTTGTTCTGCTGTGGGCGGCCCGACCGTGCCGGCATGCTGGCCGGCGGTCGGGGCGGACGTCAACCGATCAAATGGGCGGGATGATCAGGTCCAAACGCGGGTAGCCTTCCTCGCCCTCGCTGGCGCCCTTGGGCGGCATGTGGTGGGTCTGCACGAGCTGGTCGCCCTGTAGGGTCTCCAGGTGGATATCGAAGCCCCACAAGCGATGCAGGTGCTTGAGCACGTCGGCGGTGGAATCGCTCAGCGGCTGGCGGTCGAACTGCTGGTGGCGCAGGGTCAGCGAGCGGTCGCCGCGACGGTCGACGTTCCAGATCTGGATGTTCGGCTCGCGGTTGCCGAGGTTGTACTGCGCCGCCAGGGTCTCGCGGATGGTGCGGTAGCCGGCTTCGTCGTGGATCGCCGCGACCAGCAGGTCGTCCTTCTGGTCGTCGTCGAGAATGCTGAACAGCTTCAGGTCGCGAATCACCTTGGGCGAGAGGAACTGCAGGATGAAGCTTTCGTCCTTGAAGCTCTTCATGGCGAACTTCAGCGTGGCCAGCCAGTCGCTGCCGGCGATATCCGGGAACCAGCGGCGGTCCTCGTCGGTAGGTTCCTCGCAGATGCGGCGGATGTCGCGGTACATGGCGAAGCCCAGGGCGTAGGGGTTGATGCCGCTGTAATAGGGGCTGTCGAAGGACGGCTGGTAGACCACGCTGGTGTGGTATTGCAGGAACTCCATCATGAAGCCGTCGTTGACCAGGCCTTCGTCGTAGAGGTCGTTGAGCAGCGTGTAGTGCCAGAAGGTCGCCCAGCCTTCGTTCATCACCTGGGTCTGGCGTTGCGGGTAGAAATACTGGGCGATCTTGCGCACGATGCGGATCACCTCGCGCTGCCAGGGCTCCAGAAGCGGCGCGTTCTTCTCGATGAAGTAGAGGATGTTCTCCTGCGGCTCGCTCGGATAGCGCGCCATGGATTGTTCCTTGTCCTTGCCGCCGACGCGCGGGATGGTCCGCCAGAGGTCATTGACCTGGCGCTGGATCAGTTCCTCGCGCTCCTTCTGCCGCTGCCGCTCCTCTTCCGCGGAAATCGGGTAAGGACGCTTGTAGCGGTCGACACCGTAGTTCATCAGGGCGTGGCAGGAGTCGAGCAGGTCTTCCACCGCGTCGATCCCGTAGCGCTCCTCGCACTGCATGATGTACTGCTTGGCGAACACCAGGTAATCGATGATTGAACTGGCATCGGTCCAGGTGCGGAACAGGTAGTTGCCCTTGAAGAAACTGTTGTGCCCGTAGCAGGCGTGGGCGATCACCAGCGCCTGCATGCACTGGGTGTTTTCCTCCATCAGGTAGGCGATGCAGGGATCGGAGTTGATCACGATCTCGTAGGCCAGGCCCATCTGGCCACGCTTGTAGTTCTTTTCCGTACTGAGGAAGTGCTTGCCGTAGGACCAGTGGTTATAGCCGATCGGCATGCCCACCGAGGCGTAGGCGTCCATCATCTGCTCGGCGGTGATCACCTCGATCTGGTTCGGATAGGTATCCAGGGCATAGCGCTCGGCGATCCTGCTGATTTCCCGGTCGTACTGCTGGATCAGCTCGAAGGTCCATTCCGAGCCGGTGGCGATGGGCTGGCGCTTGCTCATGCGACGAGCCTCCTCTGGAACAGCTCGCGGAACACCGGGTAGATGTCCGATGCCGAGACGATCTGCTGCTGGGCGAAGCTGTCTTCGAAGGCTTCGCGCACGCGCTCGTACTCGAACCACAGGGCCTGGTGTTCGCGCGGGGTGATCTCGACGTAGGTGTAGTACTGGACGAACGGCATGATCTGCTTGAGGAGGATGTCCCGGCACACCGGCGAGTCGTCGTTCCAGTTGTCGCCGTCCGAGGCCTGGGCGGCGTAGATGTTCCACTCATGGGTCGGATAACGCTCGGCCATGATCTCCTGCATCATCTTCAGCGCGCTGGAGACGATGGTGCCGCCGGTCTCGCGGGAGTAGAAGAACTCCTCCTCGTCGACCTCGCGGGCGCTGGTGTGGTGGCGGATGAACACCACTTCGATCTTCTCGTAGTTCCGCTTGAGGAACAGGTAGAGCAGGATGAAGAAGCGCTTGGCGATGTCCTTGGTCGCCTGGGTCATCGAGCCGGAGACGTCCATCAGGCAGAACATCACCGCCTTGGAGGTGGGGTTGGGCTGCTTGACCAGCAGGTTGTACTTGAGATCGAAGGTATCGAGGAACGGCACCCGGTCGATGCGCGCGCGGAGCTTGGCGATTTCCAGCTCGAGTTCCTGGATATCGCCGAGGTTGTCCGGCTCTTCGCGCTTGATCCGCTCCAGTTCCTTCAGCGCCGCGCGCAGCTTGGCCCGGCTGCCGCCGGACAGCGCGATGCGCCGCGCATGGGCCGAGCGCAGGGTGCGGACGATGTTGATGCGCGACGGGTTGCCGTCGTTGCTGATGCCGGCGCGGACGGTCTTGAAGGTGTCGGTGCCGGTGATGTGGCGCTTGACCAGGTTGGGCAGCTCCAGGTCCTCGAACATGAAGTCGAGGAATTCCTCCTGGGTGATCTGGAAGACGAAGTCGTCCATGCCTTCGCCGCTGTTGCTGGCCTTGCCGCCGCCGCGGCCGCCCCCGCCGCCGGATGGGCGGGCGATGTGCTCGCCGGCGGTGAATTCCTTGTTGCCGGGGTGGACGACGGTCTGCCGCCCGCCGCGGCCATGGTGCAGCACCGGTTCGTCGATATCGCGCCCGGGAATGCTGATCTGCTCGCCGTGCTCCATGTCGGTAATGGAACGCCGGCTGACGGCCTCCTCGACGGCCTTCTTGATGTGTTCACGGTAGCGCCTCAGGAAGCGCTGGCGGTTCACCGTGCTCTTGTTCTTGCCGTTCAGACGCCGGTCGATGACGTAGCTCATGAATGCTCCTCAGGGCCTGTGGCGCCCCGCCGGAGCGGAGGCGCCGAGGTCCGAATGCGACGGCGACCGGTACGGTCGCAGCGACCGTACCGATGGCAGACTACTGCGACTTGCGAACCCGCAGGTACCATTCCGACAGCAGGCGGACCTGCTTCTCGGTGTAGCCGCGCTCGACCATGCGTTTGACGAAGTCGTTGTGCTTCTGCTGGTCCTCCTTGCTGGCCTTGGCGTTGAAGCTGATGACCGGAAGCAGGTCCTCGGTGTTGGAGAACATCTTCTTCTCGATCACTACGCGCAGCTTCTCGTAGGACAGCCAGCTCGGGTTCTTGCCGTTGTTGCCGGCGCGGGCGCGCAGCACGAAGTTGACGATCTCGTTGCGGAAGTCCTTCGGGTTGCTGATGCCGGCGGGTTTCTCGATCTTCTCCAGTTCCTCGTTGAGGGCGGCGCGGTTGAGGATCTCGCCGGTTTCCGGGTCGCGGTATTCCTGGTCCTGGATCCAGAAGTCGGCGTACAGCACATAGCGGTCGAAGATGTTCTGACCGTATTCGCTGTAGGACTCCAGGTAGGCGGTCTGGATTTCCTTGCCGATGAACTCGACGTAGCGCGGCGCCAGGTATTCCTTGATGAAGCGCAGGTAGCGCTCGCGGGTTTCCGGCTGGAACTGTTCCTGCTCGATCTGCTGTTCGAGGACGTAGAGCAGGTGCACCGGGTTGGCCGCTACCTCGTGCGGGTCGAAGTTGAATACCTTGGAGAGGATCTTGAAGGCGAAGCGGGTGGAAAGCCCGGCCATGCCTTCGTCGACCCCGGCCGAGTCGCGGTATTCCTGGATCGACTTGGCCTTGGGATCGGTATCTTTCAGGTTTTCGCCGTCATATACCCGCATCTTCGAGTAGATATTCGAGTTTTCCGGCTCTTTCAGCCTCGACAGCACGGAGAACTGCGAGAGCATCTTCAGGGTGTCCGGCGCGCAGTGGGCATGCGCCAGCGAGCTGTTGACCAGCAACTTGTCGTAGATCTTGATCTCGTCCGCCACGCGCAGGCAGTACGGCACCTTGACGATGTAGATGCGGTCGATGAAGGCCTCGTTGTTCTTGTTGTTGCGGAAACTGTGCCATTCCGATTCGTTGGAGTGAGCCAGGATGATGCCGCTGTAGGGCAGGGCGCCGAGACCTTCGGTGCTGTTGTAGTTGCCTTCCTGGGTCGCGGTCAGCAGCGGGTGCAGGACCTTGATCGGGGCCTTGAACATCTCGACGAATTCCATCAGGCCCTGGTTGGCCCGGCAGAGGGCGCCCGAATAGCTGTAGGCGTCCGCGTCGTTCTGCGGGTATTCCTCCAGCTTGCGGATGTCGACCTTGCCGACCAGCGCGGATATATCCTGGTTGTTCTCGTCGCCGGGTTCGGTCTTGGCGATGGCGATCTGGTTGAGGATCGAGGGGTACAGCTTGACCACGCGGAACTGGCTGATGTCGCCGCCGAACTCGTTGAGGCGCTTGGTTGCCCAGGGCGACATGATCGAGCGCAGGTAGCGCCTCGGGATGCCGTAGTCCTCCTCGAGGATGGCGCCGTCTTCGTCGGGGTTGAACAAGCCCAGCGGCGACTCGAAGACCGGTGAGCCCTTGATCGCGTAGAAGGGCACCTTCTCCATCAGTTGCTTGAGTTTTTCCGCCAGGGAGGATTTACCGCCGCCGACCGGGCCGAGCAGGTAAAGGATCTGCTTCTTCTCCTCCAGGCCCTGGGCCGCGTGGCGGAAGAACGCGACGATCTGGTCGATGCATTCCTCCATGCCGTGGAAGTCGGCGAACGCCGGGTAGCGGCGAATCACCTTGTTGGAGAAGATCCGCGACAGCCTGGAGTCCACCGAGGTGTCCAGCAATTCCGGCTCGCCGATCGCCATCAGCAGGCGCTCGGCGGCAGAGGCATAGGCTGTCTTGTCTTGCTTGCAGAGGTCGAGATATTCCTGGAGGGAATATTCCTCTTGGCGGGTCGCTTCGAAGCGTTCCTGGAAGTGACTGAAAATGCTCATGACGTCTCCTCGCTCGATGCAGTGAGCCGGCGCGGGATCGGTCGTGCGGGTGCGGGGGGGCCGCCAGCCAGGCCGGCGAGAATCCCCCAGACTCCGTCGCTGCACGGTGCTTCCCTTTCCGCCAGCGCTCCTAACGGTCACAGCCGATGGCCCGGAAGCCGGTGTGCCGGCTCTCCCCTGTTTTGGATGGCCTGAGGAAAAGAATAGTTCGTTCTGGACGGAGTAAAGGAAGAAAGGCGAGAGAAGTTACAGTTTTTTTGGCGGGGTAGCGGCGCGGCCTACTCCGCTTCGCCGCTGCTGGTATCCGCGGGATAGACGCTGCGCCATAGCTCGAAGCCGCCGTCGAGGCTGTAGACGTCGCTGAAGCCCTGCTGGATGAAATAGGCGGCGGCGCTCTGGCTGGAGTTACCGTGGTAGCAGACCACCACCAGCGGAGCGTCGAGGTCGGCGGCGGCGATGAAGTCCGCCACCGAGTGGTTGTCGATGTGCCGCGAGCCGCTGATGTGGCCGACAGCGAAGCTCTGCGGGTCGCGGATGTCGACCACCTGGGCGCCGTTTTCGCGGAGCTGGCGGGCCTGTTCGGGGGCGATGCGCTGGAAGGTGTCGCTCATGTCGGGGTACCTGTGTACAGGGCGTCCACCGGACGCCGGGGATTCATGCGGGCGTGGCGGCGGGTCTGGCCGGCGCGCGCTGTTCGGCGCAATCGCAGCTCAGGCGTTCGCCGCTGTCGACGTTCAGCAGGGTCATCCGCGCGCCCCAGACGCAGCCGGTGTCCAGGGCGAACAGGCCGGGCTCGTCGCAGTGGCCTTCGAGGGCCGCCCAGTGGCCGAAGATGATCTTCTCACCGCGGGTCTTGCGCGAAGGGAAGCTGAACCAGGGGGCGTAGCCGGGCGGCGCGGTGTCGAGGCCTTCCTTGCTCTTCAGGTCGAGCTTGCCATCTTCGGTGCAGAAACGCATACGGGTGAAGTAGTTGGTGATCACCCTCAGGCGGTCGATGCCATGCAGCTTCTTGTCCCACTTGGCCGGCTCGTTGCCGTACATGCCGTCGAGGAACAGCGGCAGGCGCTGGTCGTCGCGCAATGCTTGCTCCACCTCGGCTGCGCGCAGGCGGGCTTTTTCCAGGCTCCACTGCGGGGGGATGCCGGCATGCACCAGGGCGACCTTGCGTTGTTCGTCGTAGTGCAGCAGCGGCAGGCGACGCAGCCAGTCGAGCAGTGGCTCGCGGTCCGGCGCCTCGAGGATTTCCCGCAGCGTGTCGGACTTCTTCAGGCGCTCGGACTTGTGCGCCACCGCCAGCAGGTGCAGGTCGTGGTTGCCCAGGACGCTGACCACCGACTCGCGCATGGCATAGAGGAAGCGCAGCGTCTCCAGGGACTGCGGGCCGCGGTTGACCAGGTCGCCGACCAGCCACAGGCGGTCCTTGGTCGGGTCGAAGGCGACGCGCTCCAGCAGGCATTTCAGGGGATCCAGGCAACCCTGCAGGTCGCCTACCGCGTAGACCGCCATCAGTGCAGCGCTCCCGGTACGGCCAGGCGAAACACCGGGATCGCGGCGTCGAAGGCGATTCCGTCGCTGCCGAGCATCTGATAGCTGCCGCGCATGCTGCCGACCCGGGTCGCCAGCACCGTGCCGCTGGTGTAGGTGTGTTGCGCGCCGGGGGCGATCAGCGGTTGCTCGCCGACCACGCCGGCGCCGCGAACTTCCTGGGTACGGCCGTCGCCGTCGGTGATGATCCAGTGGCGCGACAGCAGTTGGGCCGGAACCTCGCCCTGGTTCTCGATGGTCACCGTGTAGGCGAAGGCAAAACGGTTCTGCTCCGGGGCGGACTGTTCCGGAAGGTAGCGGGTGTCGACCCTGACGTTGACCTGGTGCTGGGTATCGCTCATACGGCTTGCCTGATTCCTGACGAGTGTCTCATCAGACTAACGATTGCCTGGCAGCTCGGCCAGCCGGTTGGCCAGGCGGACGAATGCGGCCAGGTCGAGTTGTTCGGGACGGAGGGTCGGATCGACCTCTGCGGCCTCGATGTCCTCGACGCTCAGGAGAGGCTTGAGGGTGTTGCGCAGGGTCTTGCGGCGCTGGTTGAAGGCCTCGCGGACCACCCGCTCGAGCAGTTTCGGATCGCGTGCCGGATGGGGCGGCTCGGCGAAGGGGGTGAGACGGACGATGGCCGAGTCGACCTTGGGCGGTGGGTTGAACGCGCCGGGGCCGACGTTGAACAGGTGCTCCACCCGACAGTGATACTGGACCATGATCGAGAGCCGGCCCCAGTCTCCGCCGCCCGGCGTGGCCGCCAGGCGCTCCACCACTTCCTTTTGCAGCATGAAGTGCATGTCCTCGATCACCGGCGCGTGCTCCAGCAGATGGAAGATCAGTGGCGTGGAGATGTTGTAGGGCAGGTTGCCGACCACTCGCAGCTTCTCGCCGCTCTCCACCAGCGAGGCGAAATCGAACTTGAGGGCGTCGCCCTGGTGCAGGCTGAAGCGCGACTCGAGGCCGAATTTCAGCTTCAACAGGGGGATCAGGTCCTGGTCGAGCTCGATCACGTCCAGGCGTGCGCCGCTGCCCAGCAGTCCCTCGGTCAGGGCGCCCTGGCCCGGGCCGATCTCCAGCAGGCGCTGACCCTCGCGGGCATGGATGGCACGGAGGATGCGGTGAATCACCCCGGCATCGTGCAGGAAGTTCTGGCCGAAGCGCTTGCGCGCGCGGTGTTGGTAAAGCTCGGACATTGGAAACGGTTCCAGGCTGCGGGCCCCAGGCCAAGGCGGGAGGCGCGGATGCGAAAGGGCGCCATTTTAACAGCGAAGCGTCGGGCCGGCAGGGCTAAACGATGGCCGACCGCCGTCAGCAGCGGCTGGCCGCCATCTGGTAGGCGGTTTCCAGGGCGACCTGCAGGCTGCCGCTATCGATGCGACCGCTTCCGGCCAGGTCGAGCGCGGTACCGTGGTCGACAGAGGTGCGGATGATCGGCAGGCCGAGGGTCACGTTCACGGCGGCACCGAAGCCCTTGTACTTGAGCACGGGGAGACCCTGGTCGTGGTACATCGCCAGCACCGCGTCGCAATGCTCCAGGTGCTTGGGAGTGAACAGGGTGTCGGCCGGCAGCGGGCCGACCAGGTCGAGGCCTTCGCCACGCAGGCGCTCGAGGCAGGGTTCGATCACCTCGATCTCTTCCCGGCCCAGGTGACCGCCTTCGCCGGCGTGCGGGTTGAGTCCGCAGACCAGGATGCGCGGATGGGCGATGCCGAACTTGTCGCGCAGGTCGGCGTGGAGGATGCGCGCGACCCGGGACAGGCGCTCGTCGCTAATGGCGTCGGCGACCTCGCGCAGCGGCAGGTGGGTGGTCGCCAGGGCCACGCGCAGGCCGCGAGTGGCCAGCATCATCACCACCTGGGCGGTGTGGGTGAGGTCGGCGAGGAATTCGGTATGGCCGGAAAAGGGGATGCCGGCTTCGTTGATCACGCCCTTGTGCACCGGTGCGGTGATCATCCCGGCGAAGTGCCCGTCGAGGCAGCCCTGGCCGGCGCGGGTCAGGGTTTCCAGGACGTAGGCGGCGTTGGCTCGGTCCAATTGCCCGGGCCGGACCGGGGCGGCCAGGGGCGTATCCCATATGTACAGTTGGCCGGCCTTGGCCGGTCGCTCTGGCCAGGCGGCCGGGGAAACGTCCTTGAGGTCGATCGCCAGGCCCAGTTGGCCGGCGCGCTCTTGCAGGAGCGTGCGGCTGGCGATGGCGATCAGGGGGTGGGGCTGGGCGGAGCGGGCGAGCAGCAGGCACAGATCGGGTCCGATACCTGCCGGCTCGCCTGGAGTGAGCGCGAAGCGCAGGCTCACTGCTTGATTTCCACGTAGGCCTCGTCGCGGATCTGCCGCAGCCAGGCTTGCAGTTCCTCGTCGTACTTGCGGTTGCGCAGTACGCTTACCGCCTGCTGCTCGCGGAACTTCTCGCTGCTGTCGGTGGCGCGACGGCCGAGGACCTGCAGGATGTGCCAGCCGAACTGCGAGCGGAACGGCTTGGACAGCTCGCCCTGCGGGGTATCGTTCATCACCTGGCGGAACTCGGGCACCAGGGCTTCCGGGTCGATCCAGTTCAGGTCGCCGCCGTTGAGGGCGGAACCCGGATCTTCGGAGAAGCTCTTCGCCAGTTCGCCGAAGTCTTCCCCGGACTGGATGCGCTCGTACAGCTTCTGCGCCAGCTTCTCGGTCTCCGCTTCGCTGCGGATTTCGCTGGGCTTGAGCAGGATATGGCGGACATGCACTTCGTCACGGACCATCTTGCTGCCGCCGCGCTTCTCTTCCAGCTTGAGGATGATGAAGCCGCCGGGGGTACGGACAGGCTCGGTGACGTCGCCGACGGCCAGGGAGCCGATCATGCTGTCGAACGGCTGCGGCAGCTGGGCGGCCTTGCGCCAGCCGATCTCGCCGCCTTCCAGGGCGTTGTCGCCGGCCGAGCGGGAAATCGCCAGTTGGCCGAAGTCGGCGCCCTGCTTGAGCTGCTGGTAGAGCTCCTGGGCCTGCCTTGCGGCGGCCTGGATCACGTCCGAGGACGCGGCTTCCGGCACCGGGATCAGGATATTGGCCAGGCGGTACTCTTCGGAAAGCTGGATCTTGCCCATGTCCGAGGCAAGGAAGTTCTTCACCTCCTGCTCGCTGACCTGGATGCGCTCGGCGACCCGGCGCTGGCGCACACGGCTGATCACCATCTCGCGACGGACCTGCTCGCGTGCGTCGGCGTAGGACAGGCCGTCGCGGGTGAGGGCGGCCTGGAACTGCTCCAGGCTCATGCCGTTGCGCTGGGCGATGGTGCCCATCGCCTGGTTCAGCTCCTCGTCGGAGATACGGATGCCGGAGCGGTCGCCGATCTGCTGCTGGATGTTCTCGATGATCAGGCGTTCCAGCACCTGCTGGGTCAGCACGTGCTCGGGCGGCAGCGGCGCACCGCGCTTGAGCAGCGTCTGGTGCACTTCACGCAGGCGCTGGTCGAGCTGGCTCTGCATGATCACATCGTTGTCGACGATGGCGACGACCCGGTCCAGTGGTACCACTTCGGCATGCGCGAAGGAGCAAAGGAGTGCTGCGCCCAATGCAAGGGGGCGCAGCCGGTTACATAGCTTGATCTTCACGTTGACGATAACCTTGGATGCCTTTGTCGAGGAACATTTCAGCCTTGTTGCCCACGATGCCGCCGAGCCCCTTCAGGACGATCTGCAGGAAGATACCGCGGTCGGCCTTCTCGGTCTGGACGAGGAACGCGTCGTCGTCCACGTCCAGCCAGTAACGGTTTATCAGGCGCAGTTTCCAGCAGCAGCTGTCGTATTCGAAGCCGCCGAAGGCCTCGAGGGTGCGGTTCTTGTTGTAGTCGTACTGCCAGCGGGCGAGTACCGACCACTGCGGCACCAGCGGCCAGATGACCGAGAAATCATGCTGCTTGATTATGTCGTCTTCGCGGCCGTATTCGAATCGACCTGTCGAGGTGTTGAAGCGGCGGGCATCCGCGCGATATCGGTAGCCAGCATTGACGACCTTGTTGGGATTCACCTCGGGCTGATAATGGAAGATGGCGCTGCCGGACTCGGTCTTGCTGGTATTCGGGTTCCAGTTGAAGTCCGAAGTAACATTCCAGTCACGATTAAAGCGATACAGGCCGGCCAAGGCATACGGAGAACGCCAGCTGTCATAGTCGGGGTCCTTGAGGCCGGGATTGAGCTGCAGGTCCTTCTCGGTCAAACCTGGCAGTTGCACGCGACGATCACGGAAATAATAAATCTGTCCCGCACTCACTACGGCCCGTTCAAAGCCATTAGGCTCAATGAAACGAGAAGTTACGCCCAAGGAAAGCTGGTTGGCGTCGCCTATCCGGTCACGTCCAGAGAAACGATTTTCGCGCCACAGTGAGTCATAGCTGAAGGATGGCTCGCTGGTGTCGAAGACCGGAATCTTCTCCTGGTCTTTATAAGGTACGTACAGGTACATCGCTCGAGGTTCCAAGGTCTGGCGGAACTGTGTACCTGCAAAGCTAGTGTCTCTATCGAAATACAGGCCGCTATCCACCTTGACTAATGGGAGGGTGCGGTCTTGGCTGCTGTCGAAGGTTTCCTTATAGGTGCCTAGGGTTCTCTTCCCCTCGCTATCCAAGTCCAAGTCATACTTGGTGTACAGGAGCTTCAACGTTGGGGTCAGATAACCCCAGCTGCGGTTCATGGGGAGGCTCATGCCTGGTTCGAGATGCGCCCGATCTCCATTGGCACGAGCTAACCCTTGCAAGTAAGCGTCCGGACGTTTGCCCTGAATGCTGCCATCGTCATTGAGATAGGTGTTTTCGTCCAAGTCACGGTCGAAGCGTACAAATTCAGTACTGTAATTGAACTTCAATCCGCCCGGCTCATATGGCAAGAAACCATCGAAGGTTACCTGGGGAAGTCTGTTGTAGGGCGTGACATCGGTAGTGGTCGCCAACTGGTACTTCTGCAGGTTCAATCGACCAGTGAATGTGTCGCCGCGATAGGTTAGGCTGCCTTTCTGGTTGACATAGGTAGTGCTGCCTACCTGCAAGTCGGAACTCAGATCCTGGAAATAGTAAGGGTCGCTAATCCGCGTGTAGTCGACCTCGGCCAGCCAGCGCGAATCGAGGCCGGTGGTGTTCTTGAGGCCGTACAGCCAGCGGTCCTTGCTGTAGTCCGGGAAGTTCTCGCGGTGGTCGTCCTTGTCGTTCAGGTAGGCGGCCGTCACCATCCCTTCGCTGCTGTGGGTCAGGTAGCGGAACTCGCCTTCCAGCATCATGCCGCGCTTGGCCATGTAGCGTGGGTACAACGTGGCGTCGTAGTTCGGCGCCAGGTTGAAGTAGTACGGGGTGACCAGGGTGAAGCCGGTGTCGCTGGTGCTGCTGAAGCTCGGCGGCAGGAAGCCGGACTGGCGGCGGTCGTCGATCGGGAAATAGATGTACGGGGTGTAGAACACCGGGAAATCTTTGACCCGGAGGGTCGCGTTAGTCGCGGTGCCGAAGCCGGTGGCCGGGTTCAGCTTGACGTTGTTGCCCTTCAGGGTCCAGGCGTTGCTGCTCGGTTCGCAGCGGGTGTAGGTGCCATCCTTGAGCATGATGATGGCGTTCTCGCTGCGCTTGGCGTAGAGCGCGCTGCCGCGGGCATGGGCCTTGTGGATCACGTACTCGGCGTTGTCGACCTGGGCCTCGCCGTTGTCCAGCTGGACCTGGGCGTGGTCACCGACCACCAGCATGCCCTTGTCGCGCAGCTTGACGTTGCCGACCAGTTCGCCGCGGTTTTCCAGCTGATGCAGGTTGGCCTCGTCGCCTTCCACCTGCATGCTGCCCTGGCGCAGGACCACGTCACCGGCGAGGGTGGCGATCTGTTTTTCCTGCTCGTAGCGCGAAGCCTTGGCGGATACGTAGGTCGGGCTCTCGTCGCTGGGCGCGCCGTCATCCATGCCCGGACGCACCGGCTCGATGTAGGAGCCGCCGCAATAGGGGCCGATTTCCGCCAACTGGGCGGCGGTCAGTTTTTCCCGAGGAATCCAGTCGAGGTGCGAGTAGTCCGCACTGCGGGACTTCAGCGCGCGACCGCCGGACTCGGTGACCAGGCGCTGGGTCGGCTCTGCCTCGACGGCTTCGCCTCCGCTGCCGGATACACTGGTGCCCGCCGCGGCGGTGCTGACCGAGGTCGCGGTATGCGCCGGGCGCGGTGGCAGGTTGGCATTGGCGTTCTGCAGCGGGGAGCAATCCCAGCCGCCGGTGGCCGATACCTTGCAGTCGAACTGATCGGCGGCCTGTACAGTCAATGCTGCGACCGGCTGCAGAGCCAGCAGGCTGCCGGTGACCAGCAGGGGAAACTTTCTTCGAAACACGAGGGATTTCACTGCCATCTTGTTAATCCGGGCTTCCTGCGCGCCATCGGCCCGGTGGGCCGCACGCCTCTCGATGGGCTGAAAAAGATGCTGGATAATAAAGCATGACCTGCGCAACGGCTAGGGCCGTGGAGAACCCCGTAAATGTCTGATGATGCCCGTTTCCAGCAGCTGAATCGCTGGTTGGACTCTTGTTTGCCCGAGTTGTTCGTTGCCGAAGGTTGGGGGGAAGTGCCCCCCGCCGAACTGATCCCGGCCAGTAGCGACGCCAGCTTCCGTCGTTATTTCCGCTGGCAGGGAGGGGACCGCAGCCTGGTGGTGATGGACGCGCCGCCGCCCCAGGAAGACTGCCGACCGTTCGTCAAGGTCGCCGGACTGCTCGCCGGAGCCGGCGTGCATGTGCCGAGGATTCTCGCCCAGGATCTGGAGAACGGTTTCCTGCTGCTCAGTGACCTGGGCCGGCAGACCTACCTCGACGTGCTTCATCCCGGGAATGCCGACGAGCTGTTCGAACCGGCCCTGGATGCGCTGATCGCCTTCCAGAAGGTCGATGTCGCCGGTGTCCTGCCTGCCTACGACGAAGCGGTGCTGCGCCGCGAGCTGCAGCTGTTCCCCGACTGGTACCTGGCCCGCCACCTCGGCGTGGAGCTGGAGGGCGAGACGCTGGCCCGCTGGAAACGGATCTGCGACCTGCTGGTACGCAGCGCGCTGGAGCAACCGCGGGTGTTCGTCCATCGCGACTATATGCCGCGCAATCTGATGCTCAGCGAGCCCAACCCGGGCGTCCTCGACTTCCAGGACGCCCTGCACGGCCCGGTCACCTACGATGTCACCTGCCTGTACAAGGACGCCTTCGTCAGTTGGCCGGAGCCGCGCGTGCATGCCGCGCTGAACCGTTACTGGAAGAAGGCGACCTGGGCCGGCATCCCGCTGCCGCCAAGCTTCGAAGACTTCCTCCGTGCCAGCGACCTGATGGGCGTGCAGCGCCACCTGAAGGTGATTGGCATCTTCGCCCGTATCTGTCACCGCGACGGCAAGCCGCGCTACCTGGGTGACGTGCCGCGCTTCTTCCGTTATCTGGAAACCGCCGTGGCGCGCCGTCCCGAGCTGGCCGAACTGGGCGAGCTGCTGGCCTCGCTGCCGCAGGGAGCCGAGGCATGAAGGCGATGATCCTCGCCGCAGGGCGTGGCGAGCGCATGCGGCCGACCACCCTGCACACGCCCAAGCCGCTGATCGAGGCCGCCGGCGTGCCATTGATCGAGCGTCAGTTGCTGGCGCTGCGCCAGGCCGGAGTCGACGACTGGGTGATCAACCATGCCTGGCTTGGCGAGCAGATCGAGGCCTATCTCGGCGACGGTTCGCGCCTGGGCGGGCGGATCGCCTATTCCCCGGAGGGTGAACCGCTGGAAACCGGTGGCGGAATCTTCCGCGCCCTGCCGTTGCTCGGCGAGCAGCCGTTCCTGTTGCTCAACGGCGATGTCTGGAGCGACTTCGACTACTCTCGGCTGCATCTTGCCGACGGCGACCTGGCGCATCTGGTGCTGGTCGACAACCCGGCGCACCATCCCGCCGGCGATTTCCACCTGGATGCCGGCGGACGGGTGGGCGAGACCCGCGAAGCGGGCGGCAACCTTACCTACAGCGGGATCGCCGTACTGCATCCCGCGCTGTTCGAGGGCTGCCAGCCGGGCGCCTTCAAGCTGGCGCCGCTATTGCGCAAGGCCATCGCCGCGGGGCGGGTCAGCGGCGAACACCATCGTGGGCAGTGGGTCGACGTCGGTACCCACGAGCGCCTGGCGGAAGTCGAGCGATTGCTGGCGGAGCACGCCTGAGATGCTCTGGCCCGCTACGCTGATCGGAGCCGGAGCCGGCTGGGCCCTGGCCAGCATCCCCGGCGCCCTGCTCGGCGGCCTGCTGGGGCAACTGCTGGACCGCAGGTTGCGCCTGGAGTCCTGGCGCGGCCTGCTGGCGCGCTTGCGCGGGCGGGCGGTGAACGATGAGGACGACCTGCTGTTCCAGTTGCTCGGCTATCTGGCCAAGAGCGGCGGGCGGGTGGAGGAGATGCATATCCGCCAGGCGCGCGAGGAGATGGCGTTGCGCAAGCTCGATAGGCGAGCCCAGCGGCGTGCCATCGCGTCCTTCGGCAAGGGCAAGGCCGGCATCGCCCATCTGCAGGCGGAGGTCGCGCGTCTGAAGGGCGAACGTGCGGAGGCAGTATTGCTCGCCTGCTGGCGGATGGCCTGGGCTGGCGGCGTGCTCAGCCAGTCGGCGCGACAACTGGTGTTGCAATGGGGGCGCTGGCTGGGTTGGTCGGCGGAGCGAACGGAACGCTTGTCGGCGCGGGTCATGCCGAAGCGGACGCGCGCTGTCGCCCGGGATAGCTACCGTGAGGCCCTGCTGCTGCTCGGCGTGGAGGCCGGAAGCGAGCCGGCGCTGATCAAACGCGCCTATCGCAAGCTGATCAGCCAGCACCATCCGGACAAACTGGCGGGAGCCGGCGCCAGCGTCGAGCGCGTGCGTGCGGCTACCGAGAAAACCCGTGAATTGCAGGCGGCCTACGCCCTGGTCCGAGAGCGTGAGGGGTTCCGCTGATCACTCCGCAGGTTTCTGCGCATCGGCCTGCAGGTGAAGGCTGAGCCAGCCGCGGATTCGTCGGTACAGTTGCTCCTGCTCCGCCTTGGGGTCGGCCGGTAGCGCCTGCATCGCGATTTGTACGTAGGCCGGGTGTTTCTGCCGCTTGCCGGCCTGCATGCGCAGCCTGGCCGCCTCGCGGTCGGCGCGGGCGTCGCGGTAATAGAAGTCGCCGGTCGCCAGTTTCAGCTTCGGCACCATATCTTCCAGCGCCGGGCGAAAATCGCGCGGTACCTCCGCGGCAACCAGCAGCAGGTTGTGGATTTCCGCAGGCTCCTTCTCCGCCAGGTAGCGTGCCGCCCAATAGGCGCCCGTGCCATGACCGAGCAGGACGACGCTTTTCGGTTCGTGCTGCAGGGCCAGGTCGATGCTCGCCTGCAGGCGCGCCATGACCCGTTCGGCGTGCGCCTTGCGCTGCTCGACCGGATCGATGGCTGGGGGAGGGGCCTGGTCCTCGCTCTGCGCCGGTTCGCCGCTGCCGGCTTCGGCGGTGCTTTCCGGCGCCGGCGCGTTGCCGCTTTCGCCTTTCACGTCAGGCTTGCTTGCGCTGTCCGCGGCGCTGGCGTCCTTGTCGGCGCTGGCGCTGGCGGCGGATTCCGCAGGGCGGGTAACCGGCGCGGTGCTCTGCGGGTCGGGCAGGGCCAGGCTCAGGGTCTGCCAGCCGGCATCCGGCAGTTTGCGCCTTAGCGGGCCGATGGCTTGCGGCCAGTCCGGACTTTCGCCATCACCGGGAACCAGGATCACCACACCTTCGGCCTCGGCGGTGTTGGCTGGCAACCAGAGGGTGAGGAAGCTTTCGTCGCCGGCCTTGAGGATCTGCTGGCCGTCCTCCGGCAACTGGCGCTCCAGCCCCTTGGCCTCGTCCTGGCTGCGCTCGCTGACCGCCGGGCGTTCCACGGGGGCCTGCGGCTGGTCCTTGGCGGCCTCCTCTTCGGCATGAACGAAAGCCGGCGGCAGGAAAGCGGCGGCCAATAGCAGCGGCAGCAGGGCGGAGGGCTTCGGCAGTAGAGAGAAGGCCGGCATTGGAAATTCCCGATAGACAATCCAGAAGGCAGCCTAAACCCAGAGCACTTCTTTGTCAGGCCGAGCCTTCGCATGGTTCGCCGGTCGCGCTCGCGGTAAGGTATGCCCGCTTTTCCTTCCGTTGCGGTGTATTCCGTGGAGTGTCGCCGGCATGTTGCGTCGTTGCTGTCTGCTCTTCTGCTGTCTGCTGTTGAGCCTGCCCGTGCGAGCGGAGGAGTCGGTCGCCTTGCCGCTGACGGCGGAGCTACGGACCTGGCTGGCGGAGCATCGGGAATTGCGCGTCGGGGTGGTCACCGAAGCGCCCTATGCCCAGTACGACCGCCGCCTGCAACAGTATTCCGGGGCCAACGTGGAGCTGATGGGCTGGCTGGCCACGGCAATGCAGGTGACCTTGCGGTGGCAGGGCTATCCCGACCAGGCGGCGCTCGACGATGCCCTGCGCGCTGGGCGCGTGGATATCGCTCCCGGCCTCAGCCAGACCCCAGCCGGGCTGCGCTTGTGGCTGTTCTCCGATCCCTACCTGCGGGTTTCCCGGCTGGTGGTGGGGAAGCGCGATGGCAGCGGCAGCGTCGAATTGGAGCAACTGGAGCGCGATACCCGGGTTGCCGTGCGGGCCGGCAGTTCGGTAGCTGACTACCTCAGCAGCACCTATAGCGGCCTGCAGTGGGTGTCGGCCGATTCCGAACGCGAGGTGCTGCGCGCCGTGCTCGCCGGACAGGCACGCTACGCGGTGATCGACGAAGCGCAACTCAGCCGCCTGACCCGCGAACCGGAGTTCGCCGAGCTAGCGGTGGTTGGCGATATCGGCTACCCGCAGCTGCTGCGGGTGGCGACCCGTCGCGACTGGCCGGAACTGGCGATGGTGGTCGACCAGGCGTTGCGCTCGCTGCCGCGCAAGTCCCTGGACCAGTTGCACGAGCGCTGGTTGCAACCCAAGTATCCGCGCCTCGGCGAGTCGCCGGGGTTCTGGCAGAACCTGTCGATCCTCCTCGGCCTGCTGCTGGCCGGCGCGCTGGCGGCGGTGTTCCTCCAGCGGCGCCAGCAGCATGCGCTGGAAGCCCGGCTGTACGGCGCCCGCCGCGACCTGGAGCTGCGCCAGGCGGCCGAGGAGGCGCTGCGCCTGACCCAGTTCTCCATCGACAACAGCACCCTGGGCATCCTCTGGGTCAACTGGGACAGCCGCGTACGCTACGCCAACCGCGCCGCCGAACAGATGCTCGGCCATGCCGACGGTCAACTCGTGGACCGTCCGCTGGCCGACTTCGAGCCCGGCCTGGACATGGACCGCTGGTTGAATCTTTGGCGTCGTGCGCGCAATAGCGAGGAGGGCCCGCTCAGCTTCGAGACCCGCTGCCTGCGCGCCGACGGCAGTTGGCTGCCGGCCGACGTCTCGCTTAGCTTCCTGCGCTTCGGCACGTCCGAGTATCTGGTGGTGTTCCTCAGCGACGTCACCGAGCGCCGCCGTGCCCGCGAGGCATTGCAGGAAAGCGAGGCGCGGATGAAGGGCATCGCCTCCAACGTGCCGGGCATGGTCTTCCGCCTGGAGCGCCCGCGGGCCGGCGCGTTTTCCGACTTCGCCTATATCAGCGAGGGCAGCGAGGCGCTGGTCGGCTACAGCGCTCGCGAACTGATCGAAAGCGGCCGCGGCATTCGTGGCCTGGTCCATCCCGACGACCGCGAGCGCTACTGGTCGAGCCAGATGGCTGCCCTCGACGAGAATCGCGACTGGCATTGGCAGGGCCGCATCCTCACCCGCCAGGGCGAATTGCGCTGGGCCGACATCAAGGCTTCGGCGCGCTGTTTCGAGGATGGTCGTGCGGTCTGGGACGGGGTGGTCTGGGACATCACCGCGAACAAGCAGATCGAACTCGAACTCGGCGAGTCGCGCGCCCAGCTCCGCGAGCTGTCGGCGCACCTGGAGTCGGTGCGGGAGGAGGAGAAGGCGCGTATCGCCCGCGAGGTCCATGATGAGCTGGGCCAGGTGCTGACGGTGCTGAAGCTGGAAACCTCGATGTGCGAGCTGGCCTATGCCGATGCCCAGGAGGGCCTGCGCGAACGCCTGGGCAACATGAAAAAGCTGATCGCCCAGTTGTTCCAGCTGGTGCGCGACGTGGCTACCGCACTGCGCCCGCCGATCCTCGACGCCGGAATCGGCTCGGCGGTGGAGTGGCAGGCGCGGCGCTTCGAGGCGCGCACGCAGATTCCCTGCCTGGTGGAGGTGCCGGAGAACTCGCCGCAGTTGGTCGACGCCAAGGCTATCGGCCTGTTCCGCATCCTCCAGGAGGCGTTGACCAATGTCATGCGGCATGCCGAGGCGCATACTGTGCAACTGCGTCTGCTGCGCGAGGGCGACGAGCTGTGCCTGAGCGTCAGCGACGACGGTCGCGGGTTCGATGTTGCCACGGTGGGGCGTGGCAGTTCCTTCGGCCTGGTCGGCATGCGTGAGCGGGTGCTGATGATGGGCGGTACGCTGGACATCGACAGTGCCCCCGGCGAGGGCACCACGCTCAGCGTGAGGATTCCGCTGGGCGTCGCGGGCCCGTGACAAGAACAACCGCCGGCAAGGCGGAACAGCGTGAGGCAGCAAAGAGTGGTGATCCGAGTCCTGGTCGCTGAAGACCACACGATCGTCAGGGAAGGCATCAAGCAACTGATTGGCATGGCCAAGGACCTGCAGGTGGTCGGCGAGGCCACCAATGGCGAGCAGTTGCTGGAAACCCTGCGCGGAACGCCTTGCGAGGTGGTCCTGCTGGATATCTCCATGCCCGGCGTCAATGGCCTCGAGGCGATTCCGCGGATTCGCGCGCTGAACGAGCCGCCGGCGATCCTGGTGCTGTCGATGCACGACGAGGCGCAGATGGCCGCCCGCGCCCTGAAGATAGGTGCTGCCGGCTATGCCACCAAGGACAGCGATCCGGCATTGCTGCTCACCGCGATCCGCAGGGTCGCCGGCGGCGGACGCTACATCGACCCGGACCTTGCCGATCGGATGGTCTTCGAGGTCGGCCTGACCGATTCGCGTCCGCCCCATGCGCTGCTTTCCGAGCGCGAGTTCTCGGTGTTCGAGCGGCTGGTGCAGGGCGCCAACGTCAACGAGATCGCCCAGCAACTGGCGGTCAGCAACAAGACCATCAGTACCCACAAGGCACGCCTGATGCAGAAGCTCAACGCGCATTCGGTAGCCGACCTGGTGCGCTACGCGATGGAGCACCGCCTGCTCTGACAGGGGCGTTCGCCCAGGTTTTGCTCGCGGCTTGTGCGCCAGGTCCGGTTTTCGCGATCTGCTGTCTACCTGGCTTCCGCGCGGCAGGGAATGATGCTTGCCGGCCAACACGATAAGGAGAAGAAACGATGTTGCCAGCCATGAGGACGGGCCTGTTGTGCGCCCTTCTCGGAGTTACCGCGCCCGCCTGGGCGGAATACGTGACCGTGATTTCCTTCGGCGGCGCCAACAAGGAAGCCCAGGAAACCGCGTTCTACAAACCCTTCAAGAGCGCCACCGGCAATCGCGTGGTGCATGGCTCCTACAATGGCGACCTGGCCAAGCTCAAGCGCATGGTGGAGATCAGCCACGTCTCCTGGGACGTGGTGGAAGTCGAGGCGCCGGAGCTGGCGCGCGGTTGCGAGGAAGGTCTGTTCGAGAAGCTGGACATGGCGAAGGTCGGCGATCCCGCGGATTTCGTTCCCGGCGCGGTGCAGCCCTGCGGAGTCGGCATCTTCGTCTGGACCACGCTGCTTGCCTACAACCCCGGCAAGGTTGCGGGCAGCCCGCAGGGCTGGGCGGATTTCTGGGACGTGAAGAAGTTTCCCGGCAAGCGCGGCCTGCGCTGGGGCGCCAAGTACAGCCTGGAGTTCGCCCTGATGGCCGATGGCGTGGCGCCGAAGGACGTCTACCAGACGCTGGCGACGCCCGCCGGCGTCGAGCGGGCATTCCGCAAGCTCGACGAGCTGAAGCCCTATATCCATTGGTGGAAGTCCGGGCAGGACCCTGTGCGCGACCTGGCCGATGGCACGGTGGTGATGAGTTCGGCCTACAACGGGCGGATCGCCGCGGCGCAGGCCGAGAAGCAGCGCCTGGCAATGGTCTGGAGCGGCGGCGTCTACGATTTCGACTTCTGGGCGCTGCCGGTCGGGGTTTGGAAGAAGCAGTTGGCCGAGGAGTTCATCCGTTTCGCCAGCCAGCCGGAGCAGCAGAAGGCTTTCGCCGAGAACATCGCCTACGGCCCGGCCAACCGCAAGGCGGTAGGCCTGCTCGATCCGCAAGTGGCTGCCAACCTGCCGACCGCACCGCAGAACATGCAGAACGCGGTGGGTATGAACGTGGCCTTCTGGGCGGAGCACGGCGAGGCCCTGGAGCAGCGTTTCCAGAACTGGGCCAAGCGCTGAGGAGGCCGTTGCGCGCCAGCCGGAGAGCGCTGGCGCGCAAACCTTTGCCCTTCTCGAAAGCCCCTTCCCAGAGCGGTCTGGCCCATTCCGGGGGGCATCTTTTTTGTAGGGCGATTCCTACAAAGAGCTTTCCTTTCCCCTGATAGAAAACTCTCTTGCCGGCCGATTTGCGTCCTGCGCCGGGTTCTCTAGGCTGTTCGCACAGCATCCATAAAACGAACAAAGGTGCGGTTATGGCCGAGACTCAAGGCGGCGATGTGCTGGTCAGCTTCCGTGGCGTGCAGAAAAGCTACGACGGCGAGACCCTCATCGTGAAGGATCTCAACCTGGACATTCGCAAGGGCGAATTCCTCACCCTGCTCGGCCCCTCCGGGTCCGGCAAGACCACCAGCCTGATGATGCTGGCCGGTTTCGAAACCCCCACCGCCGGCGAAATCCTCCTGGCCGGTCGCTCGATCAACAATGTCCCTCCGCACAAGCGCGACATCGGCATGGTGTTCCAGAACTATGCGCTGTTCCCGCACATGACCGTGGCCGAGAACCTGGCCTTTCCCCTCAGCGTCCGTGGCATGAGCAAGACCGACGTGAAGGAAAGGGTCAAGCGCGCGTTGTCGATGGTCCAGCTCGACGCCTTCGCCGGGCGTTATCCGGCGCAGCTTTCCGGTGGCCAGCAGCAGCGCGTGGCGCTGGCCCGCGCGCTGGTCTTCGAGCCGCAACTGGTGCTGATGGACGAGCCCCTGGGAGCGCTGGACAAGCAACTTCGCGAGCACATGCAGATGGAAATCAAGCATCTGCACCAGCGCCTCGGCGTCACCGTGGTCTACGTCACCCACGACCAGGGCGAGGCGCTGACCATGTCCGACCGGGTGGCGGTGTTCCACCAGGGCGAAATCCAGCAGATCGAGCCGCCGCGCAATCTCTACGAGCAGCCGCGCAACACCTTCGTGGCCAACTTCATCGGCGAGAACAACCGTCTATCCGGGCAGCTTCTCAGTTGCGACGGCGAGCGCTGCGTGGTCGGACTGCCGCGCGGCGAGAAGGTCGAGGCGCTGGCGGTCAACGTCGGCCAGCCGGGCGAGCCGGTGACCTTGTCGATCCGCCCCGAGCGGGTGCGCCTGAACGGTGCCAGCGAGTCTTGCGTCAACCGTTTCTCCGGCCGCGTGGCCGAATTCGTCTACCTGGGCGACCACGTGCGTGTGCGCCTGGAGGTTTGCGGCCGCGACGACTTCTTCGTCAAGCAGCCGATCGCCGAGCTGGACCCGACGCTGAGCGTCGGTGATGTGGTTCCGCTGGGCTGGCAGGTCGAGCATGTGAGGGCGCTCGACCCTCTGCCGGCGGCGTGAGCGCCGGCAGTCCCGAACCGTACCGAAGCAACCCTGCACTGTGGAGAGAACAATAATGTCGAAATCCCTGAAAGCGGCCAGCCTGAAGTTCGCCACCCTGGCGGCCGGCCTGGCCTGCGCGGCCCAGGCCATGGCGGTGGACCTGACCGTGGTGTCCTTCGGCGGGGCCAACAAGAGCGCCCAGATCAAGGCGTTCTACGAGCCCTACCAGAAAGCCACCGGCAACAGGATCGTCGCCGGCGAATACAACGGCGAGATGGCCAAGGTCAAGGCCATGGTCGATACCAACAGCGTGTCCTGGGACCTGGTGGAAGTGGAGTCGCCGGAGCTGTCGCGCGGCTGCGACGAAGGCCTGTTCGAGGAACTCGACCCGGCGCAGTTCGGCAAGACCGAGGACTTCGTGCCCGGCGCCATCCAACCGTGCGGCGTGGGTTTCTTCGTCTGGTCCACGGTGCTCGCCTACAACGCCGACAAGCTGAAAAGCGCGCCGACCAGTTGGGCGGACTTCTGGGACATCAAGAAATTCCCCGGCAAGCGCGGCCTGCGCAAGGGCGCCAAGTACACCCTCGAATTCGCCCTGATGGCCGATGGCGTGGCGCCGAAGGACGTCTACGGCGTGCTCGCCACCAAGGAAGGCCAGGATCGTGCCTTCAAGAAGCTCGACGAGATCAAGTCGAGCATCCAGTGGTGGGAGGCGGGCGCCCAGCCGCCGCAGTACCTGGCTTCCGGCGATGTGGTGATGAGTTCTGCCTACAACGGTCGGATCGCCGCGGTGCAGAAGGAAAGCAACCTGAAGGTGGTATGGAACGGCGGCATCTACGATTTCGACGCCTGGGCCATCCCGAAGGGGGCGAAGAAACGGGAAGAGACCCTGAAGTTCATCGCCTTCTCGGTGCAGCCCCAGCAGCAGAAGACTTACTCGGAAAACATCGCCTACGGTCCGGCCAACAAGCAGGCGGTGCCGCTGCTGGACAAGGCCCTGCTGAAGGACATGCCGACCACTCCGGAAAACATCCAGAACCAGGTGGCAATGGACGTGACCTTCTGGGCCGACTACGGCGAACAACTGGAACAGCGCTTCAACGCCTGGGCGGCCAGGTAATCCTCGCCTGACCCTCCAGAGAGGGCCGGAGGGGCCGCCGCGCGGCGGCTCCTCCTACCGTTCCACACTTTCCAGGGTCGCCCCCGACGGCCCGCTTTTTTTCCGGAGTTCGCTATGGCCACAGCTGTGCCCATGTCCCAGGCCGCCGGCAGCACCCTCAAGCAACGCCTGGCGCGCGCCGAGCGGATGAACCGCCTGAAGTCCCAGGCGCTGATCCTGCCCCTGCTGGCCTTCCTGGTCCTGACCTTCCTGGTGCCGATCGCCGCCCTGCTCTACAAGAGCGTGTCCAACCCGGAAGTGGTTCGCTCGTTGCCGCTGACGGTAGAAGCCATCTCCGCCTGGGACGGCAAGTCGCTGCCGGCCGACGCCGTCTACAAGGCGCTCAGCCAGGATCTCGCCGAGGCTCGTCGCAACCAGACCATCGGCGATCTCTCCAAGCGCCTGAACATGGAACTGGCCGGTTATCGCAGCCTGATGGCGAAGACCGCGCGCAAGCTGCCGTTCAAGGAGGAGCCCGCTTCCTACAAGGACGCCATGGAGCAGCTCGACGAGCGCTGGGGCGACCCCGCCTACTGGCAGGTGATCCGCCGCAACGCCAGCAGCTATACGCCCTATTACCTGCTCGCAGCCCTCGACCACCGGATCGACGATCTCGGCGAAGTGGCGCGCGCCACCCCGGACCAGGCCATCTACCTGGACATCTTCGCCCGCACCTTCTGGATGGGTGCGGTGATCACCGTCATCTGCCTGCTGCTGGCCTACCCGCTGGCCTACCTGCTGGCCAACCTGCCGACGCGCAAGAGCAACCTGCTGATGATCCTGGTCCTGCTGCCATTCTGGACCTCGATCCTGGTACGTGTCGCTGCCTGGATCGTCCTGCTGCAATCGGGTGGCCTGATCAACGGCGCGCTGCTCAAGCTCGGCCTGATCGACCAGCCGCTGCAACTGGTGTTCAACCGCACCGGCGTATACATCGCGATGGTGCACATCATGCTGCCGTTCATGATCCTGCCGATCTACAGCGTGATGAAAGGCATTTCGCCGAGCTACATGCGCGCCGCGATTTCCCTCGGCTGCCACCCGTTCGCCAGCTTCTGGCGGGTGTATTTCCCACAGACCGTCGCGGGCGTCGGCGCCGGTTGCCTGCTGGTGTTCATCCTGTCCATCGGCTACTACATCACCCCGGCGCTGCTGGGCAGCCCGAACGACCAGATGGTCAGCTACTTCGTCGCCTTCTATACCAACAGCACCATCAACTGGGGCATGGCCACCGCCCTCGGCGGCCTGCTCCTGCTCGCCACCCTGGTGCTCTACGTCGTCTACAGCTGGCTGGTGGGCGCCAGCCGCCTGCGCCTGGGATAGAGGGCCTTCCGAGAAGGCCAACCGATTCCCCTCTGCCTTCGGAAAAAAGGTTGCCCGGAGGGCGGGGAGAGGGGGATCCGCACGAAACACATTGGAGAGCGAGTCATGCTGAGTCCCTACATGTCCCCGGTCGAGCGCCTGTGGTTCTACTCCCTGCGCATCCTCTGCGGCCTGGTACTGCTGTTCCTGGTACTGCCGGTGCTGGTCATCGTGCCGCTGTCGTTCAACTCCGGCACCTTCCTGGTCTACCCGCTGCAAGGGTTCTCCCTGCGCTGGTACGCCGACTTCTTCCAGTCCGCCGAGTGGATGCGCTCGTTGACCAACAGCATGATCGTCGCTCCGGCGGCGACCCTGCTGGCAATGGTCTTCGGCACTCTGGCAGCGATCGGCCTGACCCGCGGCGAGTTCCGCGGCAAGGCACTGGTGATGAGCCTGATGATTTCGCCGATGGTGGTGCCGGTGGTGATCATCGGCGTGGCCAGCTACCTGTTCTTTGCTCCGCTGGGGCTCGGCAACAGCTACCTGTCGCTGATCGTGGTGCATGCGGTGCTCGGCGTGCCGTTCGTGATCATCACCGTCTCCGCGACCCTGCAGGGGTTCAACTACAATCTGGTGCGCGCCGCCGCCAGCCTCGGCGCGCCGCCGCTGACCACCTTCTTCCGGGTGACCCTGCCGCTGATCGCTCCGGGAGTGATTTCCGGCGCGCTGTTCGCCTTCGCCACCTCGTTCGACGAAGTGGTAGTGACCCTCTTCCTCGCCGGTCCCGAGCAGGCCACCCTGCCGCGGCAGATGTTCAGCGGCATTCGCGAGAACCTGAGCCCCACCATTGCCGCCGCGGCGACCTTGCTGATCGGTTTCTCCGTACTGCTGTTGCTGACCCTGGAATGGCTGCGCGGGCGCAGCGAGAAGATGCGTACCGCACAACCCGGCGGCTGAGGCGCAGGGCGCGCCCGGCTTGGTCCGGGCGTCGGCTGCTGCGGCGAAAAGTCGTCATTTTCACCGCCAAAAACCGATAACGGCTACAATGCGCGCCTTCCGTGATCCCCTTTGAGGTGCGCCATGCAACCCTTCGCCATCGCTCCGTCGATCCTTTCCGCCGATTTCGCCCGCCTGGGCGAGGACGTGGACAAGGTGCTCGCCGCCGGTGCCGACATCGTTCACTTCGACGTGATGGACAACCACTACGTGCCGAACCTGACCATCGGCCCGATGGTCTGCTCGGCGCTGCGCAAGTACGGCGTGAGCGCGCCGATCGACGTGCACCTGATGGTATCCCCGGTGGATCGCATCATCGGCGACTTCATCGAAGCTGGCGCCACCTACATCACCTTCCATCCGGAAGCTTCCCAGCACATCGACCGTTCCCTGCAACTGATCCGCGACGGCGGTTGCAAGGCGGGCCTGGTGTTCAACCCGGCCACTCCGCTGGAGGTGCTGAAGTACGTGATGGACAAGGTCGACATGGTCCTGCTGATGAGCGTCAACCCCGGCTTCGGCGGGCAGAAATTCATCCCCGGTACCCTCGACAAGTTGCGCGAGGCACGCGCCCTGATCGATGCCTCCGGTCGCGAGATCCGCCTGGAGATCGATGGCGGCGTCAACGTCAAGAACATCCGTGAGATCGCCGCGGCGGGCGCTGATACCTTCGTCGCCGGCTCGGCCATCTTCAACGCCCCGGACTACGCCGAGGTCATCCGCGCCATGCATGCCGAACTGGCCCAGGCGCACCAGTAATGAGCGCTGCGGAGCCGTTCTTCGCCACGCGCCTGCCGCGTCTGGTGATGTTCGACCTGGATGGCACGCTGGTCGATTCCGTTCCCGACCTCACCGCCGCGGTCGACAGCATGCTCGCCAGCCTCGGGCGGCCGCCGGCGGGCATCGAGAAGGTCCGCCAGTGGATCGGTAACGGCGCACGCGTCCTGGTGCGTCGCGCCCTGGCCGGAAGCATCGAGCACGACGGCATCGGTGAGGAGGAAACCGAAGCCGCGCTGGCGTTGTTCATGGAGGCCTATGCCGACAGTCATGCGCTCACCGAGGTCTACCCCGGCGTCGTCGACACCCTCAAGTGGCTCAAGCGCAACGGCGTGGAAATGGCGCTGATCACCAACAAGCCGGAGCGCTTCGTCGCTCCGCTGCTGGATGAGATGAAGCTGGGTCGCTATTTTCGCTGGATCATCGGCGGCGACACCCTGCCGCAGCAGAAGCCCGACCCGGCGGCGCTGCTGTTCGTGATGAAGATGGCCGGCATCGAGCCCGAAGATGCGTTGTTCGTCGGTGACTCGCGCAACGACGTGCTCGCCGCCAAAGCTGCCGGCGTGCGCTGCGCGGCGCTGACCTATGGCTACAACCACGGCCGGCCGATCGCCGAGGAAGCGCCCACCCTGGTCATCGACAACCTGCGCGACCTGCTGCCTTGCGCCGACCAGGCCGCTGAGATAGTGTTGCCGGACGACTCCCTTTCCCCCTCCGACCAGCGAGATCAAGCCGTGGCGGTCAGCAAACTCTGGATGAAGGTCATCAAGGCCCTGGCGCGTTGGCGCTGGCGCGCCTGACATCATCCTCCGCCGGATAGCCGGCGCGCGTTTGCACCCTGTTGACCGTTCTCTCCTCCGATGAGGCTGATCATGAATCGCGAAGAATTCCTGCGGCTGGCCGCCGATGGCTACAACCGCATCCCGCTGTCCTTCGAGACCCTTGCCGACTTCGACACGCCGCTGTCGATCTACCTGAAGCTGGCCGACGCGCCGAACTCCTACCTGCTGGAGTCGGTGCAGGGCGGCGAGAAATGGGGGCGCTATTCGATCATCGGCCTGCCGTGCCGCACGGTGCTGCGGGTCTACGACCATCAAGTGCGGATCAGCATCGATGGCATGGAAACCGAGCGCTTCGATTGCGCCGACCCGCTGGCTTTCGTCGAGGAGTTCAAGGCGCGCTACCAGGTGCCCACCGTGCCCGGCTTGCCACGTTTCGATGGAGGCCTGGTCGGCTACTTCGGTTACGACTGCGTGCGCTACGTGGAAAAACGCCTGGCCACCTGTCCGAACCCGGACCCGCTGGGCAACCCGGATATCCTGTTGATGGTGTCCGATGCCGTAGTGGTATTCGACAACCTGGCCGGGAAGATCCACGCCATCGTCCTCGGCGATCCCTCCGAGGAAAATGCCTACCAGCGCGGCCAGGCACGTCTGGAGGAGCTGCTGGAGCGTCTACGCCAGCCGATCACCCCGCGTCGCGGCCTCGACCTCGAGGCGGCCCAGGGTCGTGAGCCGGCGTTTCGTGCCAGCTTCACCCGCGAGGACTATGAAAACGCGGTAGGAAGGATCAAGGACTACATCCTGGCCGGCGACTGCATGCAGGTGGTGCCGTCGCAGCGCATGTCCATCGAATTCAAGGCGGCGCCCATCGACCTGTACCGCGCGCTGCGCTGTTTCAATCCGACGCCCTACATGTACTTCTTCAACTTCGGCGACTTCCATGTCGTGGGCAGCTCGCCGGAGGTGCTGGTACGGGTCGAGGATGGCCTGGTGACGGTGCGCCCGATCGCCGGTACCCGTCCGCGCGGGATCAACGAAGAGGCCGACCTGGCGCTGGAGCAGGATCTGCTGTCGGACGCCAAGGAGATCGCCGAGCACCTGATGCTGATCGACCTGGGGCGCAACGACGTGGGGCGGGTGTCCGACATCGGCGCGGTGAAGGTCACCGAAAAAATGGTGATCGAACGTTACTCCAACGTCATGCACATCGTGTCCAACGTCACCGGGCAATTGCGCGAGGGGCTCAGCGCGATGGACGCGCTGCGGGCGATCCTGCCGGCGGGTACGCTGTCCGGCGCGCCGAAGATCCGCGCCATGGAGATCATCGACGAGCTGGAGCCGGTCAAGCGTGGAGTCTACGGCGGCGCGGTCGGCTACCTGGCATGGAACGGCAACATGGACACCGCCATTGCCATCCGCACCGCGGTGATCAAGAACGGTGAACTCCACGTGCAGGCCGGCGGCGGTATCGTTGCCGACTCGGTGCCGGCGCTGGAGTGGGAAGAAACCATCAACAAGCGCCGGGCGATGTTCCGCGCCGTGGCGCTGGCCGAGCAGAGCGTCGAGTAAGACGGCGCGAGGCGGAAGAAAAGAAGGCGGATGGCGTTTGCGCCATCCGCCTTTTTTATGCCCGGCTGGACCCTCGCATTGGCTTCGCCCTACGCGGAACCGCTTTCGTAGGGCGAATATCGCGACGCGATATCCGCCAGGCGGAGCATGGTGTCGCTCCCTACGATGCTGGCAACGGCGGGCCGCTCAGGATGCGATGCTGTCAGCGCCCGGCTGTGCTCGACGGGCGCCTCCGGCTTGGTTCGCGCGCTGGTCGACGTAGGCGGCGAGGTGATCGAGGGCCACGAACTGCATGGCCTTGTGGCTATCGTCGAGGGTCGTCACCGGCAGGGCGATCCGCCCGCATGCCAGGGCCTTGCTGAAGTTTTCCTTGTTCAGGTTGCGAAACCAGCGTTCGCGAACCTGCTCCAGCGGCACCAGGACATCGCCGAAGATGCGGTAGACCAATTCCACGGTTTCCTGGCGTGGAATCGGAGTGCTAGGGGCGATGGATGGCTGCATGGTATTCCCTCCTGCGGCTACACGTCGTTGAGGGGAATATAGCTCAGGTTGTTTTTTTGTTCAATAGCTGAAGTTGTAGAGCGGGCGAGCGCCAGGCGCTCACCGCACCAGGGACGGGCCGCGCCGGTGGCGTACGGTGGACCACCAGAAGACCCAACCGATCATGCTGATCTGGCGGCTGCGCATGTCCTCCGGCGAGTACTCCTCGTCCGGATATTCCTCGCGGTTGAAGCTGCGCAGGCGAATGCCGCCGCCGGGCAGGCGATAGACGAACTTCACCCGCAGCATGCCGTCATGTTCGAGGGCGTAGATCTCGCCATCGGTGATATGGGTGGTGGCGGTGTCCACGCCGATGGTGGAGCCATCCATGATCAGCGGTTCCATGCTGTTGCCGGTGAGTTGGGCGCAGATCGCCGCCGACGGATCGACGCCCGAGGCACGCAGCGTGGCATAGGAAAAACGCAGCTTGCGCCCCTCTATCTCGCGTACCGCAGTGCGTCCGGCGCCGGCGGACATCTCCACTTCCTTGTACAGCGGCAGTTCCACTTCGTCTTCGTCCAGCGGTGTGTCGCTGTCCCACGGATGCAGCGGTTCCAGCACCAATGGGCTGCCATCGGCCACGGACACGGCACTGCGCGCGGCTGGAGCGCCTTCGCCGGTCTGCAGCCAGACCGGCGAGACGCCCAGGGCCGCCGCGATCTCGATCAGCTTGCGGGTGCTCTGGGCCTTGCCCGAGGTCAGCTTGTGAATGGTGTTCTGCGAAACCCCTGCCGCTTCGGCGAGGGTTTCCTGCTTCAGGTTGCGCATCGCCATGGCCTGCTTGAGGCGAGCGGCGAAGCTGTCGGGCGGGATCTGGGTGCTCTTGTCCATGCTCGGCAATCTACAGACCGATGGATTTTCTGTAAAGAGCCTAGGTGTTGACGATAAATAGCTTTGGTTGTAATTTCTCTTCCGTCAGAAAGCGGAAGGAGTGAGTTCCACAACTTCCCACCCGCCTTTCAGAGATTTCACATGGGTGCAGGGACGCACCCGGTTGTCGGCGACCGACGATGCAGGTGCCGACTGCTTGGGTGCCGGGGCCATGGGAAAGCGCTCCGGCACCTGGAGGGCCGGAGCGCCGTCCATGCAGACGCTCCGTCCCGCTCATTCATTCTGTCGCCGACCTGCTTCAGGTACGGCGGCGTCGTACAGGGAGTCATTGCCATGTCGCGAGATACGCACTCGCCATTTCCGCGCAGAGGAACGCAGGTCGCCGAACCGGCGCCGCGCATCTGTCATGTTCCATCCATTCGGCCGTCGGGCGTCGGGCACGCCAGGGAGGCTTTCCATGGCTGACCTTGCCGATCACGCCAACGAACTGGTCCTGGCTCGCCTCGACGGCCTCCTGGCGGCGCGCCCGGCGCTGGCCATCCGCGAGTCCGCGGAAGACTGCGAGGACTGCGGCGAGCCCATTCCCCAGGCGCGCCGCCGGGCGGCACCGGGCTGCAGTCGCTGCATCGACTGCCAGGACCGCCACGAGCGCCGTTGAACCGACCTCATGCCGAGCCCTCGCGGGCAGTGAAAGGAGACACGACCGTGATCAAAGCCATCGATGAAATGCTCAAGCTCTGGGCCGAGGAAATGCACGCGCCAGGCAGCAACGGAGGCGGCTACGCCGGCGGCAACCTGATCGCCATGCTGATCGCCAGCAAGGGCGAGGTGGTCCGCGGCCACCGTGGCAGCCGGGTGATCCTCGACCGTGTGGCGGAGGTCGATCGCCTGGTAAATCGCCTACCCGAGGAACTGAAGAACGTGGTGGTGGAGCACTATCTCAATCGCGACAGCTTCCCCGAGCAGAAGTACCGCCACTGCGGTTGCAGCCGCAACACCTTCTATCTGCGCCTGCATGTGGCGCACCAGGGTATCCAGGACGGCCTGCTGCGGCGGGCGGCCTGAGTTCCTGGACCGGATACCGTGTCCCCCCTGGAATTTTCCAACCGGCCTTCGGGCCGGTTTTTTTATGCCTGTCGCCCATGGAGGCGGCGAGTCCCATGCACAGCAGCGGACCCTGCACGGTAGAGGCGGATTCGGGCTGGCGTAGCCATCCTTTTCGTCAGTCGATGCCGGGCTTTCCATATCGGAAGTGGGTATTCGCTTGCCCGGATGCCTGGCGAAGGTTCCCAGGGCGGTATATCACCCTCATATCGTGGTGCGTCTCCCTCCTATTGCAGTGGATTGTCGAGAAGGCATTGCCGGGCTGGGAATCGGGCGGTAAAAAGTAGTCATTCTTGTAAAGGTGCGTCCCCAGGGAGGCACTCGTGAAGCACCGGAACCCGGCCCTGGCGCCGGGTTTTTTATTGCCCGGGAAAACGTTCGTGCGGACGTGCCCGGCGCTGCCTGCCAAGGAGGGACCCATGGGCAACGAACCGCAGACACTGACGGAAATGCCGCTCTGGGTACTGATCCTGCTCGCCGCGCTGGGCGGCGTCAGCGGCGAGATGTGGCGTGCCGACAAGGCCGGTCTCGGCGGCTGGGCCTTGTTGCGGCGCCTGGCGCTGCGCTCCGGCGCGTCGATCGTCTGCGGCGTGGCGGTGATGCTGCTGGCGTTGGCTTGCGGCGCCGCGCTGCTGTTCGCCGCGGCGCTGGGCAGCCTGACCGCCGCGGCCGGCGCGGAGATCGCAGTCGGTCTCTACGAACGCTGGGCCGCCCGGCGCCTGGGGGTTTGCGAGCTGCCCGAGGAACAGTCGGACGACCGTGGCCCGCATTGAAACTGATCGAAGGAGTCAACCATGCCTGAACAGGCTGTTACGCTCGAGGCTCTGTACGCGGCCATCGAGCAGGTACTGCGTGAGCGTCTGCCGGAGGCGCAGTTGATCGGCTTCTGGCCAGGCGTGCCGGAAAATACCCCGGCGGTTTCCCTGGAGATAGCCGAGCTGCTGCCCGAGCGCGATCCCGGTACCGGCGAGAGTGCCCTGCTGTGCCGCCTGCAGGCGCGGATAATGGTGCCACCTGGTGCCGATCGCCAGGCGGTATCCATTGCTTGCGGAATCGTTCGGACATTGCGCGAGCAGACCTGGAACCTGTCTCTGGAACCGGCGCGCTTCGTACGCTCGGCCGTCGACGGCAGTCGCGAGGAGCTGAAGAGCCTGCGTGTCTGGCTGGTCGAGTGGACGCAGTCGCTGCGTCTCGGAGACCCGGAGTGGGCCTGGGAGGACCAGCCGCCGGGCAGCCTGATGCTGGGCTTCGACCCGCAGACCGGCCCCGGCCATGAGCCGGACTACTTCGCTCCGGAGGCGTTGGCATGAGCTATGTCAGTGCGGAGCATGACCGCATGCTCGCCGCGATGATCCTGCCCTGCGTGGTGGTCGCCGTGGACCTGGCAGCGGCGCGGGTACGGGTGCGCTCCGGCGACTGGACCAGCGGCTGGCTGCGTTGGCACTCCCTGGCAGCCGGCAAGGTTCGCCACTGGCGTGCGCCGAGCATAGGCGAACAGGGGGTACTGCTCAGTCCGTCGGGCGGAGTGTCAATGGGTACCTTTATTCCCGGTCTGTACGGCGATGCGGGCACGGCGCCGGACAACAGCGCCAGCAGTGAGACCTGGCGTTTCGACGACGGCGCCTCGTTGAGTTACGACTGGGCTGCGCATCGCTACCGCGTCGAGCTGCCCAGCGGCACCGTGGAAGTGAGGGTCGGCGCCAGCGAGGTGCGGGTCAGCGACGGGGCGGTCAGTCTCAAGGCGCCGAAGATCAGCCTGGAAGGACCGGTGGAGATCGCCGGGACACTGACGGTCAGCGGAGACATCCTCGGCGGCGGCTCGATCATCGACACCGCCGGCAACAGCAACCACCACACCCATTGAACATACGACGGTGCTGCCGAAGGGCGGTCCGTCGAACATTCAACCGGCCCGCGCGAGCGGGCCTTTTCGTTTGCGGAGTTCGCCATGGGCAACACTCACAGCCATTCGGAGCCAGGCGCGGCCTGTCTCTGCCGGAGCGGGAGGACGGGGCGATGATCGGGATGGATCGCCGTAGCGGGCTGCCCCTGTCCGGCCTGGCTCATCTTAAACAGTCCGTCGAGGACATCCTGACCACCCCGTTGGGCAGCAGGCGCATGCGCCCCGAGTACGGCAGCAAGCTGCGGCGGATGGTCGACATGCCGGTGAGCGAAGGCTGGAAAAGCGCCGTGCAGGCCGAGGTAGCCCGTTCCCTGGGGCGCTGGGAACCGCGCATCGCATTGTCTGCCGTGCGAGTCGTCGCGGTCGTCGATGGCCGCGTGGATCTGCTCCTGAGCGGCGTGTTCGAGGGCGAGAACATCAATATGGAGGTCTCGGCGTGATCATCGATCTTTCCCAGTTGCCGGAGCCAGAGGTTATCGAAAACCTCGATTTCGAGACGATTTACCAAGAGCTGTTGGGCGACTTCCGTGAAGCCATGGCTGGAGAATGGACAGCGGAGGTGGAGTCGGATCCGGTTCTCAAGCTTCTGCAACTGGCGGCCTATCGAGAACTGCTGCTGCGGGCGCGGATCAACGATGCGGCGCGGGCGGTGATGCTGGCATACGCCAGCGGTGCCGATCTCGACCAGATCGGTGCCGGCTTCAATGTGCAGCGTTTGCTGATCAGGCCCGCTCAGCCCGAGGCGGTACCGCCGGTGGAGGCGCAATACGAGAGCGACAAGTCGCTGCGCAATCGCATCCAGCTCGCGTTCGAGCAGCTGTCCGTCGCAGGACCGCGGAACGCCTATATAGCCCATGCGCTGGGCGCGGATGGAAGGGTGGCGGATGCCTCTGCGACCAGTCCGGCGCCCTGCGAAGTGCTGATCAGCGTGCTCGGGGTGGAAGGCAACGGGCAGGCACCGGAAGCGGTGTTGCAGGCAGTGCGCCTGGCGCTGAACGCGGAGGACGTGCGTCCTGTTGCGGATCGGGTAACGGTGCGCTCGGCAGGAATCGTTCCCTATCAGGTCAAGGCGCAGCTCTACCTGTTTCCCGGCCCCGAGGCCGAGCTGATCCGTGCCGCCGCCGAGGCTTCGCTGCGCGACTACATTTCCGCCCAGCGCCGCCTGGGCCGCGACATCCGGCGTTCGGCCCTGTTCGCCACCCTGCATGTCGAAGGCGTGCAGCGCGTCGAACTGCAGGAGCCTGCGGCCGACGTGGTCCTGGATGAAACCCAGGCGGCCTATTGCACGGGGTACGCGATCACCTTGGGAGGCGTCGATGAGTAGCCGACTGCTGCCGCCAAACAGGAGTTCTCTGGAACGCTCTCTGGGTGATGTATTGCCTGCCGAACTGCCGGTGCCGCTTCGTGAGCTTAACGATCCGGCACGCTGTGAGGCGGCCTTGCTGCCCTACCTGGCCTGGACGCGCTCGGTGGACCGCTGGGACCCGGACTGGAGCGACGAGGCCAAGCGCAATGCGGTAGCGACGTCCTTCGTCCTGCACCAGCGCAAAGGCACGCTGACCGCGTTGCGCCAAGTGGTCGAGCCGATCGGTGCGCTGAGCGAGGTCACCGAATGGTGGCAGCGAAGCCCGACCGGCGTGCCGGGGACCTTCGAGATCACCGTGGACGTCAGCGACCGTGGCATCGACGAAGGCACCGTACTGGAGCTGGAGCGCTTGCTCGATGACGTCCGCCCGGTGAGCCGACACCTGACCCGCCTGGACCTGCGCATCACCCCGGTAATCCGGTCCCGTCACGGACTGGCCGTGACCGACGGCGACACCCTGGAAATCTTCCCCTGGAAACAGTGACATGACGACCAATACTCCGAAATACGGTGGCCTGCTCACCGACATAGGTGCCGCTGCGCTGGCTGCGGCCAGTGCAGCAGGCAAGAAATGGCAGCCGACTCATATGCTGATCGGCGATGCCGGCGGTGCGCCGGGCGACACGCCGGATCCATTGCCTTCGGCGGCGCAGAAGAGCCTGATCAACCAACGCCATCGGACTCAGCTGAATCGGCTGTTCGTTTCCGACAAGAACGCCAATACCTTGGTTGCCGAGGTGGTGCTGCCAGTTGAGGTAGGTGGCTTCTGGATCCGCGAGATCGGCCTGCAGGATGCCGACGGCAAGTTCGTCGCGGTATCCAACTGCCCGCCCAGCTACAAGGCTGCAATGGAAAGTGGCAGTGCGCGGACCCAGACCATTCGGGTGAACATCGCGCTCTCCGGCCTGGAGAATGTCCAGCTGCTGATCGACAACGGCATCATCTACGCCACTCAGGACTGGGTGAAGGAAAAGGTCGCTGCCGATTTCAAGGGCCGCAAGATTCTGGCTGGCAATGGCCTGGTCGGTGGGGGCGATCTTTCTGTCGACCGCAGCATTGGCCTAGCGCCTTCCGGCGTGACGGCGGGCAGCTATCGCTCGGTCACGGTGAACGCCAACGGGGTGGTCACCCAGGGCAGCAATCCGAGCACCCTGGCCGGCTATGCGATCGGAGATGCCTATACCAAGGCCGATACCGACGGAAAACTGGCGCAGAAAGCGAACAAGGCCACCACCCTGGCCGGCTATGGCATCACCGATGCGCTGCGAGTCGATGGCAACGCCGTGTCATCCAGCAGGCTGGCCGCACCGCGTAGCCTGGCAGCCAGTGGCGATGCCTCCTGGTCGGTGACCTTCGACGGCAGTGCCAATGTTTCTGCGCCGCTGAGTCTTTCCGCTACCGGTGTGGCAGCGGGCAGCTATCCGAAGGTGACCGTGGATACGAAGGGAAGGGTGACTGCTGGAATGGCGCTGGCGGCGACGGACATTCCCGGGCTGGATGCTTCGAAGTTGGTCAGCGGGGTGCTGGCCGAGCAGCGTTTGCCGGTATTCGCGCGCGGGTTGGCTACTGCTGTCTCGACCACTAGCGATCCGAACACCGCGACCGTGCCGTTGATGCTGACCAATCATGCGAACGGACCTGTTGCCGGACGGTACTTCTACATCCAGTCGATGTTCTATCCGGATCAGAACGGCAATGCTTCGCAGATTGCAACGAGCTACAACGCTACATCCGAGATGTATGTACGGGTGTCCTACGCGGCCAACCCTAGCGCCCGGGACTGGCTGCCCTGGAAGCGCTGCGACATAGGTGGTTCGTTCAGCAAGGAGGCGGACGGGGCCTTGGGCGGTGCGGTCAATCTCAACTCGCTGATCACGTCGGGATGGTGGTACCAGACGGCCAATGCACAGGCCGAAAGTGGGGCGAACTACCCGGTCCCCCGGGCCGGCTTGCTTCAAGTGCATAATGCAGGCACCAATTTCATCTACCAGACATACCAGGTTTATGACGGTGAAGGGTTCTATTTTCGTTGCCGCTACACCAACACCTGGTATCCATGGCGGCGTGTATGGCATGGAGCGGACTTCAATCCGAACGACTATCTGCTGAAAAGTGGCTTTACGTGGGCCGCCCTGCCAGGAAAGCCAGCGACCTTTCCGCCTACTGGCCACAACCACGACGCCGCCCAGATCACGTCGGGCATCCTGCCTCTGGCGCGCGGCGGTCTTGGTTCGAATACGGCAGCGGGGGCGCGCAACAATATCGGGGCTGGGGTTCCCGCGACGGCGAACCGATCGCTGAATGGCTGGTGGAAGGATAACGATACAGGACTCATCGTGCAGTGGATGACAGTGAGTGTCGGCGATCATCCGGGTGGAATCGTCAACCGCTCGCTGACCTTTCCGATCGCGTTTCCCACTACCTGCCTGCACGTGGTGCCGAGCGTCAAGGAACTGGGGCGGCCGGCGACGTCGGCATCGACCGTCACCCTCGCAGATGTCAGCGTCAGCACCACGGGGTGTGTGATCGTCGCTACCGAGTATCACGGTGCGGTCCAGAACTATGCGATCAGGCTTGTGGCCATTGGCTGTTGAGGTGACCCATGATTTTTTTCCATGCCGCCACTGGCGGTTTCTATTCGAAGGATGTCCACGGCGACCGCATGCCCATCGACGCGCGGATGTATCCCCTCGAGGAAGCTGAATACCTGGCGCTGTTGGTAGCCCAGAGCGAGGGCAAGCAGATCGTCGCCGACGCCGCCGGCCGTCCGTTCTGTATCGACCCGCCGGCCCCGGCAGAAGAGGTCCTGGCCCACCGTGAGCGCATCTGGCGCGATCGCCAGTTGACGCTTACTGATGGCCCCATCGCCCGTCACCGGGATGAGCTCGACCTGGGCAAGATTACGACCCTGAACCAGGCGCAACTGCTCGAACTCACGCTGTACCGCGCCAGCCTTCGAGACTGGCCGGCATCCGCGGCGTTTCCTGATTTAGGCGCAAGACCCGAGCCGCCGCTGTGGCTCGAACCGCTCATCACCCCCTGAACCCCGCCTCGTGCGGGGTTTTTCATTAATGGAGATCTACCTATGAGTTTCTTCCACGGCGTTACGGTAACCAACGTCGATATCGGTGCGCGCACCATCGCGCTGCCGGCCAGCTCCGTCATTGGCCTCTGCGATGTGTTCACGCCGGGGGCGCAGGCAAGCGCCAAGCCCAACGTTCCGGTGCTGCTCACCAGCAAGAAGGACGCCGCCGCGGCGTTCGGCATCGGCTCGTCTATCTACCTGGCCTGCGAGGCCATCTATAACCGTGCCCAGGCCGTGATCGTGGCGGTGGGCGTGGAAGCCGCGGAGACTCCCGAGGCCCAGGCCAGCGCCGTCATAGGTGGTGTCAGCGCCGCCGGCGAGCGCACCGGACTTCAGGCTCTGCTAGACGGCAAGAGCCGCTTCAATGCTCAGCCGCGTCTACTAGTTGCGCCGGGTCATTCGGCCCAGCAAGCGGTGGCCACCGCCATGGACGGGCTGGCCGAGAAACTGCGGGCCATCGCCATTCTCGATGGTCCCAATAGCACCGACGAGGCGGCCGTCGCCTACGCCAAGAACTTCGGCAGCAAGCGCCTGTTCATGGTCGACCCGGGCGTGCAGGTTTGGGACAGCGCCACCAATGCCGCACGCAAGGCCCCGGCTTCGGCCTACGCCGCCGGCCTGTTCGCCTGGACCGACGCCGAGTACGGCTTCTGGTCCTCGCCGTCGAACAAGGAGATCAAGGGCATCACCGGCACCAGCCGTCCGGTGGAGTTCCTCGACGGTGATGAGACCTGTCGCGCCAACCTGCTCAACAACGCCAATATCGCCACGATCATTCGCGACGATGGCTATCGCCTGTGGGGCAATCGCACCTTGTCCAGCGACAGCAAGTGGGCTTTCGTCACCCGCGTTCGGACCATGGACCTGGTGATGGATGCGATCCTCGCCGGGCACAAGTGGGCGGTGGACCGCGGCATCACCAAGACCTACGTGAAGGATGTCACCGAGGGCCTGCGCGCCTTCATGCGCGATCTGAAGAACCAGGGCGCGGTGATCAACTTCGAGGTCTATGCCGACCCGGACCTGAACAGCGCCAGCCAGCTGGCCCAGGGCAAGGTGTACTGGAACATCCGCTTCACCGATGTGCCGCCTGCCGAGAACCCCAATTTCCGTGTCGAGGTGACCGATCAGTGGCTCACCGAAGTTCTGGATGTCGCCTAAGGAGCGCCCGTGATGATTCCGCAAACCCTGACCAATACCAACCTGTTCATCGACGGCGTGAGCTTCGCCGGTGACGTGCCATCCCTGACCCTGCCCAAGCTGGCTGTGAAGACCGAGCAATACCGTGCCGGCGGCATGGATGCGCCGGTATCCATCGACATGGGCCTGGAGGCGATGGAGGCCAAGTTCTCCACCAACGGTGCCCGCCGAGAAGCACTGAATTTCTTCGGCCTGGCCGACCAGAGCGCTTTCAATGGCGTGTTCCGCGGCTCCTTCAAGGGCCAGAAGGGCGCCAGCGTGCCAGTGGTGGCTACCCTGCGCGGCCTGCTCAAGGAGGTCGACCCGGGCGACTGGAAGGCCGGCGAGAAAGCCGAGTTCAAGTACGCCGTTGCGGTCAGCTACTACAAGCTGGAAGTCGATGGCCGCGAGGTCTACGAGATCGATCCGGTCAACGGTGTCCGCGCGATCAACGGTGTCGACCAGTTGGCCGGCATGCGCAACGACCTCGGCCTGTAAGAGGAGCTCCGGACATGACCCAAGAGAATCGACTGCCGGGCTGGCTGACGCTGGATGCTGACGCCGCCCTCGTTCGTCTCTCGCGTCCGGCACAGTGCAACGGGGTCAGCGTCGACACGCTGACCCTGCGTGCACCCACCGTGCGTGATATCCGCCTGGCCGGCAAGGTGGCCGGCGACGATGCCGAGGAGCGCGAACTGCAACTGTTCGCCTCGCTGGCGCAGGTCAGCCGCCAGGACCTGGAGGGGCTGAAGCTGAGCGACTACCAGCGGCTGCAAGGAGCCTACTTTCGCCTGGTGCAAGACGACACGGACGACACCTTCGCGTATGCGTCAACTGGCGAGGCGCCTGGCCATTGAGCTGGGCTTCCAGGCCAGCGAACTGGAGCGCATGACCCTGGGCGACCTGCTCTGGTGGCTCGCCGAGGGCGAGGAGTGAGCGACGGCGTCGTCCGCCAGGCGAGCGGCGCCCGCGCTACTTCAGTAGGTCCGCGGAGGCGGACATCGATAACAGACGAGACGAACCGTCATGAGTAAAGACATGGACCTGGTGGTCTCCATCGGCGGCATCGCCGACCCCTCCTTGGGCAAGGCATTCGAGACCGTCAAGGCACGGCTCGACAGTCTCCAGGAACGTTCCCGCCAGGCGTCCAGCCTGAGAGATGTGCTGGGAGACGCCATACGCCTGGAGCGAGAACTCGCCGATATGCGCAAGGTCGGGGACCGCGGCGTTGCTGAGCATGCCCGGCAGCTTGGCGAACGCCAGGAGCAACTGAAGCGACTCGGCATCGAGGCCAGGGCCGCGGGCGATGCCTACGCTCGACTGGGCGAGATGCAGCGTGGCCTGGATATGCAGGTCCGCGGCCTGCAACGGCTGGAGCAGGCCAGCCAGGCAATGCCATTGGCTAGCGCATTTTCCGGACTGGTCGTGGAAGCCAGCAAGACGGCTGCCGGTTATCAAGCGCGGTTGCGCGACCTGGCGATCCGCAACGGCCTGGACGTCGGCCGGGAGCCAGCCTTGGCATCCCTGATCCAGGACAGTGCCAGCCAGAGCGGCCTGGGACGCACGGCGACGCTGGACATGCTGGAGCACTTGAACGCCACCGGCATGGGGTTCGCCGCCGCGCAAATGAATCTGGGACTGGCGGGCCGCTTCGGCTTTGGCCAAGGGATTGCTTCAGCCGAGGCTGCGGGGCTGGTTCGAGCGTTGCAACTGGCCCAGGGTTCGGACTCGCCAGAGCAATTGTCCGCCTCCCTCGACCGCCTGGTCGTCCTGGGTAAAGGCAGAGTCGGCAGTGAGGCCCTGGCGCGTCGCCTGCCTGCCTTGTTGTCAGCGCTGGGCAATGCGGGAGAGGCCACGGCCGGCGATGTCGGTGCACTGGGGGCCTTGCTGGAGATTCAGGCAAAGAACACCACGCCAGACAAAGCGGACGTGCGGATGAAGGCCTGGCTGGAGTTCGTCGGCAGCGGCAGCTTGAAACGCGCTTATGGCCAGGACTACGACCGGGACCTGGAAGCGCTGCGCAAGGACGGAGCGAGTCTGCTGGAGGCCAACCTGGAGCTGGCTGCGCGCTATCGGGATAAGGGCGGCAAGCTCAGCGCCGGTGAGGCGTCGCCGGCGCTTGAAGCCTATCGAGCGTCGCGCGGCGAGTTCCAGGGCTTGCTCGAATCCCAGCAGTCTTCCGTAGGCTCTTCGGAGCGCGATGCGCAGCGTCGCAAGGGGATGTCCCAGGAGCTGTGGAAGGCTTCCAGCGACAGTTGGGAGAGGGCGCAGACCGCTTTGGGCAGCGCCCTGAATCCATATCTGGACAACCTGGCCAAGGGGAGCGCGGTACTCGGCGAGTCGACTGCGGAACTGCTCGAAGCCTATCCGCGGACGACGGCCGGTCTTACCGCCGCCGCAGGTGCGGTGTTATCCGGGTATCTCGCCTACAAGGGAGGGCGCGGCGCTATCGACGTGTTGCGTGGCGGTCGGCTCGGTCGGCGAGGGAGCGCTGCCGTCGGCGACCTGATCGAACGGGGTGCAGGCCGGGTATCGGGTGGTAGCGAAATACAGCGCGTGTTCGTTACCAACTGGCCGGTGCCGGGAGGCGACTCTACGCTGGAGTCCGCGAGGAGGCCAGCACAACGAAAGCGCGGTCAAACACCACGCAGGAAGAGAGGCAAGGGCGGTGGGCTGAAGGCCCGCTCCCTTCCATCCCTTGGCTTCTCGGCTGGAGGAGGCTTGGGGGCGATGGCAGGAAAGCTGCCGCGCCTGTCGCGTTTGCCCATACGCAACGCGCCGCTGCAAGTGGCCTCGTCGTTGATCGATGTTGCTGAGGTCTACTCCAGCGACCTGTCGGAGAGCGAAAAGACCATCGCCTATGGCGAGGCCGGTGGCTCCCTGGCTGGTTCCCTGGCTGGCGCCGCTCTGGGAGCGAGCATCGGCTCGGTGGTGCCGGTGGTCGGTACGCTGATCGGTGGATTGGTTGGCGGCGCTATCGGCGCCTGGGGCGGTAGCGAACTGGGGGGGCGTCTGGGACGCAGTCTGGCTGGCGATCCGCCGGCGGCCTCGGACAACAAGCCGGCGGTGCCCGTACCACAGGCCGAACCCGTCGCGGCTGTGCCCAACTGGACCTTCGCGCCGCAGATAAACCTGACGGTGCAAGGCAACGTACACGAGCCGCAGCGTCTGGCCGACGAGTTGCTGCCCTACCTGCAACGCATGCTTGTCGACTTCGCCGACGAGCGGCAGCGGCGCAGCCTCTACGATCCGGCGATGGTCTAAGGAGTCCCCATGGCATATCTGGAACAATTGCAGGCCGGCCTGAGGTACCTGGGTCGCGCCGGCGAGTCCGGACGCAAGAGTCTGGACAAGGTGGTCGCTCCGGTGAACGGCGCGATCAGCGAGATCCGCGGCGCAGCCGCGGAGCTGGAGAACCTGCCCGGCGTATCGCCGGAAATGGCTGCCCGGCTGCAGCGTGCCATGCGCGGCATCGGCCAGGCGCAGGGCAAGGTGAACCGCGTGGTCTCCACCTATGACCGGGCGAGCCGGGCGTTGCTTGGTATCGACGAACGCCTGGATGCGCTGAAGGTCCAGGTGAACAGTGCCGCGCAGGCGGTCGGCAAGGTCGCTGGCGACATCAGTCCGACGCTGGCGGGGGTGCTGCCGTCGTGGCTGCTGGCACCCTCGGCGACGCCCCCGAGCGAGGCCGCAGCGCCCTTGCCGCACCTGCTGGTACTGCAGCCGCTGACCGCCAATGCCCAACCGTTCTACTTCAACCTGAATACTGCCGCCTTCGACGCCCTGCAGCGCAACAGTGCCTACAACTGGAGCGGGCAGGTGCGCCTGGGTCGGCGGCCGGCGCTGCAGAGCGTCGGCATGGGCGAGGAGAGCATCCTGCTCAAGGGTGCGGTATTCCCGCTGCGTCGACAGGTAGGTAACCAGGAAAAGGTCGTCGGTCTGGAGCAGCTCGAAGCGCTGCGCCGGTTGGCGGAGCGGCGTGAGCCGCTGATCCTGAGCAGCGGCTACGGCGAGGTGCAGATGGGCCTCTGGTGTCTGGTGCGGATCAGCGAGAACCAGAGCGCCCTGCTGGGCAACGGCGCTCCCCGCAAACAAACCTTCGACCTGGAGTTCAAGCGCTATGGCGACGACCTGCCGAACCGCTGACGGCGACATGCTGGACAGCCTCTGCTACCACGTCTATGGCCATCTGTTGGGCTGCGTCGAGGCGACCCTCGACGCCAATCCCGGGCTGGCCGATGAGCAGCAGCCATTCCGCGCCGGCTTGCTGATCAGTTTCCCTGACATGCCGGTGGTCAATGTCGAACAGGTGCGCCTGTGGGATTGATCGACCGCTCACCCGCAACCCCGCCTTGGCGGGGTTTTTCTTTTCTGGAGAAACCAGGTGCAACCGAGTTTCCGTATCGTTGCCGACGGCACCGACGTCACCCAGCGGCTGAATGACCGCCTGCTCAAGCTGACCCTGCTGGACAAGCCGGGCATGGAGTCCGACAGCCTGACCTTGAGGCTCGACGATCGCGATGGACAGGTGGCCTTACCCAGGCGCGGTGCGGTGCTGGAGGTTCATCTCGGCTATGCCGGCGAGCCACTGATGCGCATGGGACGCTTTACCGTGGACACCTTGCAGTGGGCTGGTCCGCCGGACTGCCTGACCGTCACTGCCAAGGCCGGCGACATGCGCGGCAGTGGCAAGACGATACGCAGCGGCGGTTGGGAGGGCACTACCCTGGCTCAGGTCTGCCGCGATGTTGGCGCACGCAACGGCTGGCGCGTGGAGTGTCCGTTGCAGGTGGCGATCGCCCGGGTCGACCAGGTCAATGAGTCCGACTACCACTTCGTCACCCGTCTGGCGCGCCAGTACGACTGCACCGCCAAGCTGGCCGAGGGCATGCTCATGGTGCTGCCGCGACAGAGCGGGCAGAGCGCCACGGGGCGTCGGATCGAACCTTTGGTGTTGGGCCGTGCTGACGTCGGTAGCTTCGACGTTACCTTCGACGACCGCAGCCTGATGAGAACGGTGAAGACCCGCTACCAATTGCCCGGCAGCGGCGAGGTCAAGAGCGTCGAGTTGAAGAACCCGAAGGCACCGGCTACGGCTATGGGCGAGCATGTCGACCGGCATCTCTATGCCAGCCGTGGAGAGGCCGAGCAGGCGGCGAAGGCTCGCCTGGCGAGCTTCAGCCGCTCCAGCGCCAGTGTGCGCCTGGAACTGCCAGGGCGTGGCGACCTGTTCGCCGAGCGCAGCCTGCTGCTCCAAGGCTTCAAGGCGGGAATCGACGGCGAGTTCCTGATCGACTCGGTGGAGCACACCTACAGCTCCAGCGGATGGACCACTGTCGTGCAATGCAACGGCGGCCGAGGCGGCAAGGGGTGACGCCTGAAACCCATCGGAGTGCAGGAGGATCGATGAAACTGACCGAGCAGCAATTGCTGCGCATTTTTCCCAACGCCCGCCTCGTCGCGGGCGTTTTCGTTGCGGCGTTGCAACGGGCCATGGACGAGAGGGAGATCGACACACCGGCGCGGCGTGCCGCGTTTCTCGCCCAGGTTGGCCACGAAAGCAGCCAGTTGACCCGGCTGGTGGAGAACCTCAATTACAGCGCCCAAGGCTTGGCGGCGACCTGGCCGAGCCGCTATCTCGGCCCCGACGGGCAGCCCAACGCGTTGGCCTTGCGGCTGGCGCGCAATCCGCAGGCGATTGCCGACAACACCTACGCCACGCGCAACGGCAATGGCGACGAAGCGTCCGGCGATGGCTGGCGCTTCCGTGGGCGTGGCTTGCTACAGATCACCGGGCGTGCCAACTACCGGTTGGTCGGCGAGGCCCTCGGCGAGCCGCTGGAAGCCGAGCCCTGGCGCCTGGAGCAGCCCGTGCCGGCGGCCCGCAGCGCCGCCTGGTGGTGGGCCGGTCACGGGCTCAACGAGCTGGCCGACCGTGGTGAGTTCGCTGCCATCACCCGCCGCATCAACGGCGGCCTGAATGGCCAGGCGGAGCGCCTGGCGTTGTGGCAGCGGGCCAGGGCGGTGCTGTCATGAGCCGGCTCGCTCTGCTCCTGCCGGCCGTGTTGCTGGTCCTGCTGGCCGGCGCCTTGCTCGGCGGCGGCCTGGTTGCCCGCCACTATCGTCCGCAACTGGAGGAGGCCCTGGGCCAACTCACTGCCAGCCGCGTCGCCAGCGGCCAGCTCGAGGCTTTGCTCGATGAGCAGCAGCGCGCGCTGGCGGCGGTGCGGGCGAGCGCCGAGAGGCGCGCGAAGGACGTCGAGCAGGCACTCGGCGAGGCCAGGGCACAGGCCGCGGAGCAGTATGCCGCGGCCGTGCGTCTGCTCCAGGAACCCGACATTGGCACGGACTGCCAGGCGGCAGGTGCGGCGATCGACCGGGAGCTGGGACTATGACTCGTCTCCTGCTGGGGCTTTGTCTGCTTTTCGCGGGCTGCGCAGCCTCACCGACGACACCTCGCCCCGTGCGCGTCGAGGTTCCCCTGGCAGTGCCCTGCCGTGTACCTGACGTGCGCCCGCCGAGCTGGGCCGGCGCCACGCTGAAGGCCGGCGATTCGCTGCAGGCCAAGGTTCGCGCATTGCTCGCCGAGCGCCGCCAGCGGCAGGGCTACGAACTCGAATTGCAGGCGGCATTGCGTGCCTGCCGCTAAACCTTTCGGCCGATCCTCTCGGATCGGCCTTCCTTCCGACATCCCGCTGTTGCACCCATCCTCCCCACTGGGCTATGTTCCCCAACATGGCTCCGTGAGACCGCTATCGTGATCCACCTCAGCAGCATCATCACCTCCCTCATCAAGGCATTCGCCCGTTGGCGCTGGCGCGCCTGACTTCTTTTTCGCCGGCCTGGCCGGTCACGTCTCCCTGCGTCCCCCGTTTTCCACAGGCATAATGCCGACGATCCACTCCCCCTTCCTCCGCGAGCGCGCCGGGAACCGGGTGTGGCGAAAGCCGGGTGATGCGATTCGCATAAGAATGAAATCAAGAGGTTACAGCCAGCATGCTGCTGATGATCGATAACTACGACTCCTTCACCTACAACCTGGTGCAGTACTTCGGCGAGCTCAAGGCCGAGGTCAAGGTGGTGCGCAACGACGAACTGAGCGTGGAACAGATCGAGGCCCTGGCGCCCGAGCGCATCGTCCTTTCCCCCGGTCCCTGCACCCCCAACGAGGCCGGCGTCTCGCTGGCCGTTATCGAGCGCTTCGCCGGCAAGCTGCCATTGCTCGGTGTCTGTCTTGGCCACCAGAGCATCGGCCAGGCCTTCGGCGGCGAAGTGGTGCGGGCGCGGCAGGTGATGCACGGCAAGACCAGCCCGATCCACCACAAGGACCTCGGCGTATTCGCCGGCCTGGCCAATCCCCTGACGGTGACGCGCTACCACTCGCTGGTGGTGAAGCGAGAGAGCCTGCCGGAGTGCCTGGAGATCACCGCCTGGACCCAACATGCCGACGGATCGCTCGACGAGATCATGGGTGTACGCCACAAGACCCTGAATGTCGAGGGCGTGCAGTTCCATCCCGAGTCCATCCTCACCGAGCAGGGCCACGAGTTGCTGGCCAACTTCCTCCGCCAGCAGGGCGGCGTGCGTGGGGAGGGCAACTGAGATGGATATCAAGGGAGCCCTCAATCGCATCGTCAACCAGCTCGACCTGACCACCGAGGAAATGCAGGCGGTCATGCGCCAGATCATGACCGGGCAGTGCACCGACGCGCAGATCGGCGCCTTCCTGATGGGCATGCGGATGAAGAGCGAAACCATCGACGAGATCGTCGGCGCGGTGGCGGTGATGCGCGAACTGGCCGACGGTGTGCAGTTGCCTACGCTGAAGCATGTGGTCGACGTGGTCGGCACCGGCGGCGATGGCGCGAACATCTTCAACGTATCCTCGGCGGCGTCCTTCGTGGTCGCCGCCGCTGGCGGCAAGGTCGCCAAGCACGGTAACCGCGCGGTCTCCGGCAAGAGCGGCAGCGCCGACTTGCTGGAAGCCGCCGGCATCTACCTGGAACTGACCTCCGAACAGGTGGCGCGTTGCATCGACACCGTCGGCGTCGGGTTCATGTTCGCCCAGGTCCACCACAAGGCGATGAAGTACGCCGCCGGTCCGCGCCGCGAGCTGGGCTTGCGGACTCTGTTCAACATGCTTGGCCCACTGACCAACCCGGCGGGAGTCAGGCACCAGGTGGTCGGGGTGTTCACCCAGGAACTGTGCAAGCCGCTGGCTGAAGTGCTCAAGCGTCTCGGCAGCGAGCATGTGCTGGTGGTGCATTCGCGCGACGGGCTGGACGAGTTCAGTCTGGCCGCGGCGACCCACATTGCCGAGTTGAAGGACGGCGAGGTACGCGAGTACGAAGTGCGTCCCGAGGACTTCGGGATCAAGAGCCAGACCCTGATGGGGCTGGAGGTCGACAGTCCGCAGGCCTCGCTGGAACTGATCCGCGACGCTTTGGGGCGGCGCAAGACCGAGGCTGGGCAGAAGGCCGCCGAGCTGATCGTGATGAATGCCGGCCCGGCACTGTACGCTGCCGATCTGGCGACCAGCCTGCACGAGGGCATTCAACTGGCCCACGATGCCCTGCACACCGGGCTGGCACGGGAGAAGATGGACGAACTGGTGGCCTTCACCGCCGTTTACAGAGAGGAGAACGCACAGTGAGTGTGCCGACGGTTCTGCAGAAGATCCTCGCCCGCAAGGCCGAGGAGGTCGCCGAGCGCCGTGCGCGCGTCAACCTGGCCGAGGTCGAGCGGCTGGCGCGTAGCGCCGATGCGCCGCGCGGCTTCGCCAATGCCCTGCTGGAGCGGGCCAAGCGCAAGGAGCCGGCAGTGATCGCCGAGATCAAGAAGGCATCGCCGAGCAAGGGCGTGCTGCGCGAACACTTCGTCCCGGCGGAGATAGCCCGCAGCTACGAGGCGGGTGGCGCGGCGTGCCTGTCGGTGCTCACCGACGTGGACTTCTTCCAGGGCGCCGATGCCTATCTGAAGGAAGCGCGGGCCGCCTGTGCGCTGCCGGTGATCCGCAAGGACTTCATGATCGATCCGTACCAGATCGTCGAGGCGCGGGCGATCGGTGCCGACTGCATCCTGCTGATCGTCTCGGCGCTGGACGACGTGCTGATGGCCGAACTGGCGGCGACTGCCAAGTCGGTCGGTCTCGACGTACTGGTCGAAGTGCATGACGGCACCGAGCTGGAACGTGCACTGAAGACCCTGGACACGCCGTTGGTGGGCATCAACAACCGCAACCTGCACACCTTCGAGGTGAGCCTGGAAACCACCCTCGACCTGTTGCCGGAAATTCCCCGCGACCGCCTGGTGGTCACCGAGAGCGGTATTCTCAACCGGGCCGACGTGGAGCTGATGGAAGTCAGCGAGGTCTACGCCTTCCTGGTTGGCGAGGCGTTCATGCGGGCCGACGATCCTGGCCTCGAGCTGAAGCGCCTGTTCTTCCAGGAGCGTGGCGGCGTGGTGCTGGGCGCCGATCCTGACTGATCCGCGCTGTCGAACCCCATGAAAAAGGCCGGTTGTGACCGGCCTTTTTCATGGGTGCTGTTCAGCGGGTGCCGAAGACCACCATGGTCTTCCCTTTCACATGCACCAGGCCCTGCTCCTCCAGGCTCTTCAGCACGCGTCCGACCATTTCCCGCGAGCAGCCGACGATCCGGCCGATCTCCTGGCGGGTGATCTTGATCTGCATGCCGTCCGGGTGGGTCATGGCGTCCGGTTGCTGGCACAGGTCCAGCAAGGTGCGGGCCACGCGTCCGGTGACGTCGAGGAAGGCCAGGTCGCCCACCTTGCGGGTGGTCTTGCGCAGGCGGTCGGCCATCTGGCTGCCGAGGGTGTAGAGGATCTCCGAGTCCTGCTGCGACAGTTCGCGGAACTTCGCATAGCTGATCTCGGCGACTTCGCATTCCACCTTGGCGCGAACCCAGGCGCTGCGTTCCTGTTCGCTGCCTTCCTTTTCGAACAATCCCAGCTCGCCGAAGAAATCACCGCTGTTGAGGTAGCCGATGATCATTTCGCGGCCGTCGTCGTCCTCGATGAGGATGGTGACCGAACCCTTGATGATGAAGAACAGCGTTTCGCAGCGATCGCCGGCATAGATGATGGTGCTCTTTGCGGTGTAGCGGCGGCGGTGACAGTGTGCGAGCTGCTTGTCTAGGTGTTTGAGTTTGGGTGTGTGGGTAATAGCTACCATGCCCGAGTCCCGAAAGAATAAAGAATATGCCTGACGTACAAGGCGATGTTTTTTTGAGTTCTTATGGAGAGACCTGCCAGGGCCCGGGAGCTCAGCGGAGAACTCCCCCCAACCGGGCAGATCAGGAAGTGTGCCAGTAAACCGCGTCCAGCTTAACAGACGGACCATGAAGGTCGATGTGATTTTGCGACGCAGCTATCAGGACTGTGATCCCGTACTGTCCTTGGGCCCTGTGCTAAGCTGGCGCCCTTTGCCGGCGGGAGTCTGAACGATGAAAGCGCGTATCCAGTGGGCGGGCGAGGCGATGTTCCTCGGCGAGTCCGGTAGCGGCCACGTGGTGGTCATGGACGGTCCGCCGGACCATGGCGGACGCAACCTCGGGGTGCGCCCTATGGAGATGGTCCTGATCGGCCTCGGCGGCTGCACCAACTTCGATGTGGTCAGCATCCTGAAGAAGGCGCGCCAGCCGGTGGAGAGCTGCGAAGCCTTCCTCGAGGCCGAAAGGGCCGACGAGGAGCCCAAGGTGTTCACGAAGATCCACGTGCACTTCGTGGTCAAGGGCCGCGGTCTCAAGGAGGCCCAGGTCAAGCGCGCGGTGGAGCTGTCGGCGGAGAAATACTGCTCGGCGTCGATCATGCTCGGTCGCGGCGGGGTGGAGATCACCCACGACTACGAGATCGTCGAACTCGGCTGAGACGACATCCGGTCATCATAAAAGGGGCGCAAACTCTGGCGGAGGCTTGATTGGCTCTGCATAATGCGCCCCTTTTTTCGTGCCGCGCGATTCCGTCGGGCGGCCGTTCAGTTCGGAAGATTCTTCCGCTCTGATAGACGTTTCCCGAGCCATCCCGGTCGGGTGACCAATGGCGCCAGCCGGCGCCCGTGCAACTCAACAAACCACAATCGCCATCGCGAAGAGGTGTTAACCGTCCTACGCAGGTGCGTCGTTCGCACCTGACGGGCATGCCCCAACCCTGCGGCAGAGCCGCAAGCAACCGAGAGAGTTCCCCACGGTGAAAAGCAAACTCAAGCTCCACGGGTTCAACAACCTGACGAAGACCTTGAGCTTCAACATCTACGACATCTGCTACGCCGAGACGCCCGAAGACCTCCAGGCCTACGTGCAGTACATCGACGAAGAGTATGACGCGGAGCGTCTGACGCAGATTCTTACCGATGTTGTCGACATCATCGGCGCCAATATCCTGAACATCGCGCGTCAGGACTACGACCCCCAGGGCGCCAGCGTGACCATCCTGATCTCCGAGCAGCCGGTCACTCCGACCGACAGCCAGATCGAAGAGTCCCCGGGCCCGCTGCCGGACACCATCCTGGCGCACCTGGACAAGAGCCACATCACCGTGCATACCTACCCGGAAATCCATCCGGTGGACGGCATCGCGACCTTCCGCGTGGACATCGATGTGTCCACCTGCGGAGTGATCTCCCCGCTGAAGGCCCTGAACTACCTGATCCACCAGTTCGACTCGGACATCGTCACGGTCGACTATCGGGTCCGCGGCTTCACCCGCGACATCGAGGGGCGCAAGCATTTCATCGACCACGAGATCAACTCGATCCAGAACTATCTCTCCGACGACACGCGCGAGGCCTACCAGATGACCGACGTGAACGTGTACCAGGAGAACCTGTTCCACACCAAGATGCTGCTCAAGGACTTCGAACTGGAGAACTACCTGTTCGGCGACGCTACCCGGACGCTCTCGGCGGAACAGCGCGAGCAGGTCACGGAACGGCTCAAGCACGAAATGCTGGAGATCTTCTACGCGCGCAACATGCCGCGCTGATCGCACACGAGAAAGAAAAAGCCCGCTTCGAGCGGGCTTTTTCATGCGTGCGATTCAGATGCGGTAGGTGCTCTTGGTCATCACCTTCGCCAGCAGGCTCATGCCCAGCTTCACCGGTGCCGGGAAGCGCAGGCCGCCGGCGGCCAGGGCGTTGCTCGAATGCTGTTCCTCGTCGATACGCATCTGCTCGAGGATGGCACGGGATTTCCGATCCTCTTGGGGAATCTGCGCCAGGTGTTCGTCCAGATGCTTGCACACCTGGTCTTCGGTGGCGGCGACGAAGCCCAGGCTGACCCGGTCGCTGACCAGCCCGGCGGCGGCACCGACGCCGAAGGACAGGCCGTAGAAGATCGGATTGAGGACGCTGGGACGGCTGCCCAACTGGCGGATGCGTTGCTCGCACCAGGCCAGGTGGTCGATCTCCTCCTCGGCGGCTTCCTCCATCGCCTCGCGGACCTCGGGCAGCTTGGCGGTCAGCGACTGGCCCTGGTACAGCGCCTGGGCGCAGACCTCGCCGGTGTGGTTGATGCGCATCAGGCCGGCGATATGGCGGGTGTCTTCCTCGCTCAGTTCGCCATCGGGTTCCACGATGGCCGGCGACGGTCGCGCCGGCTGGCCGCTGAACGGCAGCAGGGTGCGCAGGGCGGAGTCGGCCTGCAGCAGGAAACGGTCGATGGGCGAATAGTGGCGGTCGGCGGACATGGCGCACCTCCGGAAACGAAAGATCGCACCAGTTTACCGGAAGTGCGCTGATAGCAGGATGTTGCGGACGGGCTGCGATGTCGCAGCGCCAGCAGGGATTCAGCCCGGCGGCCAGTGCATCTGGCGTTGACCCAGCACGTGCATGTGGATGTGGTGCACGGTCTGCCCGCCAAGGTCGTTGCAGTTCATCACCACACGGAAGCCTTCCTCGCAGCCCTGCTCCCGGGCCAGGCGCTGGGCGGTGAAGAGGATATGGCCTGCCAGCGGCCGGTCGGCCTCGGTCAGGTGCTCGAGGGTGGGAATGTGCCTTTTCGGGATGACCAGGAAGTGCACCGGCGCCTGCGGGCCGATATCGTGAAACGCGACAACTTCCTCGTCTTCGTAGAACTTGCGCGCGGGAACTTCCCCCGCCACGATCTTGCAGAACAGACAGTCCATGGGCGATTCCTCCGGCCTCGGGTGCTTTCCCGAGTGTAGCGGTGCCCGTCGCGACCGCCCAAGCGTGAAGGAGCCGCAGTGAAGAACGACATACACGACCTCGGCCTGGTCCTGGATTCCCGGGTCAAGCTGATCCTGATCGAGTCCTGGGACGAGCCGAAGGTGATGGAAACCCTCACCGGCCTGGCGGTCAGGCGCGGCCTTGGCCTGTATGCCTGGTCGGTGACCGAGGGCGTGCAGCGCCTGGGCTTCGGCGGCGAGCCGCTGGGCGGGGAGGAGAGCCGCGACCCGGTCGCGGCGTTGCGCTTGATCAAGCACGACCAGCAGGCGAATCTCTACGTGCTCTGCGACCTGCATCCTTTCCTTGGCGACAGCCCGACCCTGGTGCGCCTGCTCAAGGAAATCGCCATGGCCGAAGGCAATCATCGACCGACCGTGGTGCTGGTGTCCCATGCGCTGAAGCTGCCGGCCGAGGTGCAGCGCTTCGCCGCGCGGTTCTCGCTGTCCCTGCCCAGCGAGGACGAACTGCTCGGCATCGTCCGCGAGGAAGCGACGCGCTGGAGCGAGCGCAACCGTGGTGCCCGCGTGCGCACCGACAACCGCACCCTGCAGCAGGTGGTGAAGAACCTGCGTGGGCTCAGCCATGCCGAGGCGCGGCTGCTGGCGCGCAACGTGATCTGCAACGATGGGGCGATCACCCAGGAGGACCTGCCCGAGCTGAACCGCACCAAGTTCCAGCTACTCGACCTGGAGGGCGTGCTGAGCTTCGAGTACGACACCGCGCGCTTCGCCGAGGTCGGCGGGCTTGCCGCGCTCAAGCGCTGGCTCGGCGAGCGTCAGTCGGCGTTCCTCGCCGGCACGCCTGGCGACCAGCCGAAGGGCATGATGCTGGTCGGCGTGCAGGGCGCCGGCAAGAGCCTGGCGGCCAAGGCGGTGGCCGGCCTCTGGGGCTTGCCGTTGCTGCGTCTGGATTTCGCCTGTCTCTACAACAAGTACTTCGGCGAAACCGAGCGCAACCTGCGCGAGGCGCTGCGCCTGGCCGAACAGATGGCGCCCTGCGTGCTGTGGATGGATGAAGTGGAGAAGGGCATTTCTGGCGGCGACCAGGACAACGGCGTCAGTCAGCGCGTGCTGGGTACCCTGCTGACCTGGATGGCCGAGCGCGAGGCGCCGGTCTTCATGGTCGCCACCGCGAACGCTATCGACCGCCTGCCGCCCGAACTGATCCGCAAGGGACGCTTCGACGAATTGTTCTTCGTCGACCTGCCGACGCCGGAGGTTCGCGCCGAGATCTTCCGCATCCACCTGCAACGCCGCGAGCTGGAGCCGGCACAGTTCGACCTCCTTCTGCTGGCGGCTGCCAGCGAGGGTTTCAGCGGGGCGGAGATCGAGCAGGCGGTGGTGGCGGCACTGTACGCCGGGCAGGCGCGACAGCAGGCGGTGGATCAGGAGCTGTTGCTCAGGGAGCTGTCGCGAACCTCGCCGCTGTCGGTGCTGATGGCGGAAAAGCTCGCCGCGCTGCGGACCTGGGCCAAGGGGCGGGCGGTGCCGGCAGACTGAGCCGACGGCTAACCTCGTTGCCCTGCGAGGAGAGGCCGATCAACCCCGTGGGGCGGAGGGTACCGCCGAGGCGTTGATCCGCGCGGCGAGTCGGCGCACCAGCCAGCGTGGCGCCAGGCGTGGGCTCAGCGCCAGCAGGCGATTGCGCCAACCGGGGACGATCAGGGCGCGGTTCTTGTCCAGCCCGCGCAGGGCCAGCAGCGCGACTTCCTCCGGGGTCATCATCAGCTTGCTCCGGTCGAGCCTGCCGAGCCGCATCCCGGCTTCCCGGAAGAATGCCGTACGGGTTGGCCCAGGGCACAGCACCGAGACCTTGACGCCGCGCCCTTTCAGTTCTTCCCGCAAGCCTTCCGAGAAGTGCAGGACGTAGGCCTTGCTGGCGTAGTAGTTGCTCATCCAGGCGCCGGGCTGGAAGGCGGCCACCGAGGCGATATTGAGTATCTGGCCACCGCCCTGTGCCGCCATGCGGGCGCCGAGGGAGTGGCAAAGGCGGGCCAGGGCCAGGATGTTGAGTTCGATCAGCTCCTGTTCCCGCGCCCATTCCTGGTCGATGAAGGGGCCGGAGGTACCGATCCCGGCATTGTTAACCAGCAGGTCGATCTGTCGTTCGCCCTGTTCCAGTTCGTGCAACAACCCTGACAGTTGCAGCGGCTCGGAAAGATCGCAGGTGCGGAACAGCACTTCCACGCCGAAACGCTGCGCCAGCTCATAGGCGATGCTCTCCAGCGCGTCGCGCTGGCGCGCCACCAGGATCAGGGCGCGACCGCGCCGGGCCAGGGCTTCGGCTAGGGCCAGGCCGATACCGCTGGAAGCGCCGGTGATCAGGGCATAACGGGGCATTCGAGACTTCTCCGAAACGGACGGGGAATTGGACCCCGCCCGTCGCGAGGGGTTGCGTGGCTACTGTTGGTCGTCGTCTTCCATGGCCTCTGCCGCCGCCGTGGCGGCTTCATCGGCTTCGGCCGCCGCTGCGGCGGCCTGCTCGTCCGTGGTGTACGGGTCGGCTGGAGCGCTGGCGCCGCCGTCATAGTTCGCGCGCTCCAGGTAACCCTGGTAGGACGGCAGGGCGATGGCGGCGATGATACCGACTATCGGCAGCAGGATGATCAGACTGGCCAGGACTTTCACCCCGGTGCTGTTCGCCGGCGGCGGCGGACCGTAGCGGTTGGCGCCGGTGCTGCCGGGCAGGACCAGCATCAGGATGCCGAACACGCTGCCGACGAAGGGGACGAAGTTGAGCAGCCAGAGCCAGCCCGACCAGCCGAGGTCATGCAGGCGCTGCACGCCGATCATCACGGCAATGACGATGAAGGCGATCGAGGCCAGGGCGGTGACGGCCACGCCGACGGTTTCGCCGAGCAGGAAGCCCAGGCCCATGATGACGAGGAAACAGAGCGTCATCGCCATCGACCAGCCGAGATAGCGCAGGCGTCCGATCCGGCCGTTGGTGGTGAACACGTTCAGCTCGCCGAACTCGGGGAGGGCTTCGCCGACCTGGGCGCTGGGTGGTGTGTAGGGAGACGCGCCCGCGCCCGCGGCCGCGGAGGCCGCAGGCGCGGCGTTTTCGCCGAGCTGCGCCTGGCGCGCCAGGTACTTCTCGATGATGATGCCGCAAGCCGAACATTCCGCTCCGCTGGGCTGTTCATGGCCGCATTTCGGGCAGGTCATGGGAGGCAGGTCTTGCGCTGGGGTTTCCTCCGCGACCTGGGGGTTGTGATCGGGCGTTTCCACCAGGCTCAGGCTGGCCGCCAGGTCGACTTCCTTGTGGGCATTGGCGCCGGCCTGGCGCAGGGCGGTCAGGTAACGCTCCGCCTCGGCCTCTGGAAGTTCGCGTTTCAGCACCACCGGGCGACCGCCGAAGAGGGCGTCGATCTTGCCCGGTTCGCTCTTGAACAGGCGGGCGAGATTGTCCTTCACGGTTTCGAGCGATGCGTCGGGCATCAGCTCGCCGGAGAAGACGATCTTGAAGCGTTGGTCGGTCATGCAGGCATCCTTGTCAGCTGGGGTGAGAGAAATGCAGCCGACAGCCTAATCGGCGGCCTTGGCGCCCACAAGCGCGAGATGAGAACTCCCGCACAAGCCGGGGCGCCGTGACCCGGCGGTTTCAGCGCGGCCAGCGGTTGGCCAGGCTATCCATGTTCCGCAGGGCGTCTCGATATTCCCGGTCGAGGCGGGCGACCAACTCGTCGACGCCGGGCAAGTCGTCTATGTTGCCCGCGCCCTGGCCGGCGGACCACACGGTCTTCCAGGCCTTGGCCTCGTCGTTCACCGGCTTGAGTTTCTCGCCGTAGTTCATGTCTGCCTTGTCGGTCAGGCGCTTCAGATCGTAGCCGGCGGCCTCCAGGCTTTGCCGCATGAAGCTGGCCGGTACGCCGGACACCGCCGGGGTGTGCACGATGTCGGCGGCGCGTGCCTCCAGGATCATCTGCTTGTAGGCGTCGGAGGCATTGCTCTCGCGGGTGGCGATGAAGCGGGTGCCGAGATAGGCCAGGTCGGCGCCGAGCATCTGTGCGGCGAGAATCTCGTGGCCGTGGTTGATGCAGCCGGCCAACAGCAGGGTCTTGTCGAAGAACTGGCGGATTTCCGCGACCAGCGCGAAAGGGCTCCAGGTCCCGGCGTGGCCGCCCGCGCCGGCCGCCACCGCGATCAGGCCGTCGACCCCGGCCTCGGCGGCCTTTTCGGCGTGGCGGCGGGTGGTGACGTCGTGGAATACCAGGCCGCCGTAGCTATGCACAGCGTCTACCACTTCGCGCACTGCGCCGAGGCTGGTGATGACGATCGGTACGCGGTGCTCGACGCAGATCCGCAGGTCGGCCTGCAACCGCGGATTGGTGTTGTGGACGATCAGGTTCACCGCATAGGGCGCGGGATTGTCCAGCGCTTGCAGGCCGGCCCCGATTTCCTCCAGCCAACCCTCGAAGCCGCTGCTCTCGCGCTGGTTGAGCGCCGGGAAGCTGCCGACGATGCCGCTGCGGCAGCAGGCCAGCACCAACTGCGGGTTGGATACCAGGAACATCGGCGCGGCCACCATCGGCAGTCGCAGGCGTTGGTCGAGCAGGGCGGGCAAGGACATGGACAGGACTCCTGGGTCAGAAAGGTTTGAGCACCACCAGTAGGACGATCAGCAGCAGGAACAGTACAGGCACTTCGTTGAACCAGCGGTAGAACACATGGCTGCGCCCCGGCTCGCCGCGGGCGAAGCGCTTGAGCATGGCGCCGCAGGCGTGGTGGTAGCCGATCAGCAGGACCACCAGGGTCAGCTTGGCGTGCAGCCAGCCTTGGCTCAGCCAGCCGGGGGTGAGATAGAGCATCCAGAGGCCAAGGACCAGGGTGGCGAGCATCGAGGGCATCATGATCCCTCGGTAGAGCTTGCGCTCCATGACGCAGAAGCGTTCCCGGCTGGTCTGGTCCTCGCTCATGGCGTGGTAGACGAACAGGCGCGGCAGGTAGAACAGGCCGGCGAACCAGCAGACCACGGCGATGATATGGAAGGCTTTGAGCCACATGTACATCAGGACATCCTCTTGATCACGGTGCCCCGATAGTAGAGGGATGGCTGGAACGCGTCACCCTGGCGGCTTGCCGCTGTCTGATTTGCCGGCAGATATGGCCGCATAACAGGTAGGAACATTCGGATAGGGCCTCGCAGCAATTTCTGCCCGACGACCCCGGGGGCTAGACTGCCGACCGAAGGGCCGAACCGGTCGCAAAGCCGGACGCCCAGCGCTGTTCATGCCGGCGCTCGGCTCTTATCATTGGCCTCTTTTGGCTAGCTTGCCTCAGCGCGCGGAGTGATGGACAGATGATCAAGGTCGGCATCGTTGGCGGTACGGGTTATACAGGCGTGGAACTGCTGCGCCTGCTGGCGCAGCATCCGCAGGCCCGGGTGGAAGTGATCACTTCACGTTCCGAGGCGGGGGTGAAGGTCGCCGACATGTACCCGAACCTGCGAGGTCATTATGATGACCTGCAGTTCAGCGTGCCGGACGCGCAGCGCCTCGGCGCTTGCGACGTGGTGTTCTTCGCCACGCCGCACGGCGTGGCGCACGCGCTGGCTGGCGAACTGCTGGACGCCGGGACCCGGGTCATCGATCTGTCCGCTGACTTCCGCCTGGCGGACGCCGAGGAGTGGGCGCGCTGGTACGGACAGCCGCATGGCGCTCCGGCGCTGCTCGACGAGGCTGTCTACGGCCTGCCGGAAGTGAACCGCGAGAAGATCCGCCAGGCCCGCCTGATCGCCGTGCCGGGTTGCTACCCGACCGCGACCCAGCTGGGCCTGATCCCGCTGCTGGAGGCCGGCCTGGCCGACGCCTCGCGGCTGATCGCCGATTGCAAGTCCGGGGTCAGCGGCGCCGGTCGTGGTGCCAAGGTTGGCTCGCTGTTCTGCGAGGCGGGCGAAAGCATGATGGCCTACGCGGTCAAAGGGCATCGGCATCTCCCGGAAATCAGCCAGGGCCTGCGTCGGGCCTCCGGCGGCGAGGTCGGGCTGACGTTCGTACCGCACCTGACGCCAATGATCCGCGGTATCCATGCAACCCTTTATGCCCATGTCGCGGATCGCTCGGTCGACCTCCAGGCGTTGTTCGAGAAGCGCTACGCCGACGAACCCTTCGTCGACGTGATGCCGGCCGGCAGCCATCCGGAGACCCGCAGCGTGCGTGGCGCCAATGTCTGCCGAATCGCCGTGCATCGCCCCCAGGGCGGCGACCTGGTGGTGGTGCTGTCGGTGATCGACAACCTGGTCAAGGGCGCCTCGGGTCAGGCGCTCCAGAACATGAACATCCTGTTCGGGCTGGACGAGCGCCTGGGCCTCTCGCATGCGGCCCTGCTCCCCTGATGTCCGGCTGGGAACTCCAGTTCCGTGATCCACGGCGGGCCTGGCTGGTCCGCCTCGGGGTGGGTGCGCTGCTGCTGGCGGTTCCGCTGGCGTTTCTCGGCGGTCGCTGGTCGACCGGGGCGGACGCCGCTCGCAGCGAGGCCGATGCGCAACGCCAGGAAACCCTGATCGGCGAGCAGAAGGCCGAGCTGGAGCGCCTGCGTACCGAAATCGAGGTGTTGCGCAGCGGAGAACGCCTCAGCCAGCAGGCCACCGAACAGAGCCGGCAGACCATCAAGCTGCTTGAGGACCAGGTGTTCAAGCAGCAACAGGACATCGCGTTCTACAAGGGGGTAGTCGCGCCGGCCAGCAAGGCGGATGCGCTGGAAATCCGTGCCTTTGAGGTGCAGGGCACGGACGACCCGCAGCGCTTCCGCTATAAGGTGATGCTCAGCCGCCTGGGCAGGGACGACCGCAAGCTGGATGGGCGGCTGAAAGTCCGCATCAGCGGCAAGCTGGCGCGCAAGGACGCTACCTACGACCTCGAACAGCTCTCGCCGGAACTGGGCAAGACAGGGCTGTCGATTTCCCTCCGGCATTTCCAGTCGATCCCAGAAGGGGGGCGTTTCGCCGAGCTGGAGCTGCCGAAGAACTTCATCCCGAAGCTGATCGACGTACGTGCGGAGCTGAATGGCCAGTCCAAACCGCTACAGCGCCGTTTCGATTGGCCGAAGCAGTGAGTGAGCATTATGTGGAGCAAGAACAAAGGCCGGGCCGACGTCCAGCGTTTCACCGGGCAGACCAGCCTGATCGCCAGCGGCGCCGAACTGGTCGGTGACATGAACCTCAAGGGCGCGGTGCAGATCGACGGCACCGTCCGCGGAGCGTTGCAGGCGCACGAAGGGCTGGTGCGGGTCAGCGCCGGCGGTCGAGTCGATGGCGAAATCCGGGCCCCCCATGTGATCATCGACGGTCAGGTGGATGGCGACATCCATGCCATCGAACGCCTGGAGCTGGGGGCCCAGGCCCGGGTGAAGGGCAATCTTCACTATGGGCTGATCGAAACCGCCATGGGGGCCCAGATCGAGGGCCGCCTGTGCCCGATGACCGAGGCCAGTCCGCGCCCGCTGGAACTGCCTGCCAGCGTGGAAACTGTGGATTAGTTGACCATTTTTCTGGGACAAGAGGATAATGGGCGTAATGTTGTAACGCACGGCCTCAAGCCGGGAGATTCGGAAACATGAGCATCGAGACCTTCACCCCTACGCCCCTGCTCTTTACCCCAGGCGCAGCCAACAAGGTGAAGACGTTGATTGACGAAGAGGGCAATCCTCGCCTGAAACTGCGTGTATTCGTCACCGGCGGCGGTTGCTCGGGCTTCCAGTATGGCTTCACCTTCGACGAAGATATCGCCGATGACGATACCGTGATCGAGCGCGATGGCGTGGGCCTGGTGGTGGACCCGATGAGCTTCCAGTACCTGGCGGGCTCGGAAGTCGACTACCAGGAAGGCCTGGAAGGTTCGAGGTTCGTCATCAAGAACCCGAACGCCGCCACGACTTGCGGTTGCGGACAGTCGTTCTCGATCTGACGTCGATGGGGCCGCTACGAAAACGCCGCGCTTATATGCGCGGCGTTTTCGTTTCAGGCGGGATACAGCGCGCCCAGAGTTCTGGGACCGAGCGCACCGGTCACATCAGGGCAGTTGCCGGGCAGGCGCTCGAGAAACCGATGGGCTAGCCAGGCGAATGCCATGCCCTCCATCCAGGCAGGGGGAATGCCGTATTCGTCGGTACTGGCGACCCGAGCTTCGGGCATCAGCAGGGCCAGGCGCTTCATCAGCGCCGTATTGAAGGCGCCGCCGCCGCATACCAGCACCTCTTCGCAGTCCGGCTGGGCGTCCAGCAGCGATTCGCTGATGCTGCGCGCGCTCAGTTCCAGCAGGGTTGCCTGGATATCCGCTGCCGGCAAGGCAGGGTGACGAGCCAGGTGCTCCTGCAGCCAGGACAGGTTGAAGCGCTCGCGCCCGGTGCTCTTGGGGCCACGCGCGGCGAAGAACTCATCCGCCAGCAGGCTTGCCAGCAGTGCGTGGTTCATCTGGCCGCTGGCGGCCCACGCACCGTCCCGGTCGAAATGTTCGCCGCGTTGGTGATGAATCCAGGCGTCCATCAGCACGTTGCCCGGGCCGCAGTCGAAGCCGCGTACCGGCTTTCCGGGGCTGAGCAGCGAAACGTTGCTGAAGCCACCGATGTTCAGGACCGCCCTGGAGGCGTCATCATCGCCAAACAGCGCCTGATGGAAGGCCGGTACCAGCGGGGCGCCCTGGCCGCCGGCTGCGACGTCGCGGCGGCGGAAGTCGGCGACGACATCGATGCCGGTCAGCTCCGCCAGCAGGGCGGGGTTGCCGATCTGCACCGTGAAGTGGCGAGCGGGTTCATGTCGGATGGTTTGACCGTGACTGCCGATGGCACGGACTTCGTCGGGGCTCATCTGCTGCTGGAGCAGCAGTTCGCGCACGCCCTGTGCTGCAAGGGCGACCCAGCGTTGCTCGACTTCGGCGGCGCGGGCGATTTCATCGGGACCGGGGACGCACAGGGCGAGGATGTCTTCGCGCAGCCCGGCCGGCATGGGTAGGTAATGGGAAGCGAGCAAGGTGGTGCGATCACCTTGCTCGATCAGGACGATGTCCATGCCGTCCAGGCTGGTTCCGGACATCAACCCCAGGTAGCGCGGCACGATCAGCGCTGCTTGTTCAGGGCCAGGAGGGTTTTCTTCTCCTGATCCATGCGCGCGATCATCGGCTGGGTCTGCGCCATGAAGCGCTTGCGATCTGCGCCACCGAGCGGGTCCGCCATGGGCAGCTTGGCACTCAGCGGATCGACGTGACGGCCATTGATCTGGAATTCGTAGTGCAGGTGCGGGCCGGTGGCCAGGCCCGTCATGCCCACGTAACCGATGATCTGGCCCTGCTTCACGCTGGTACCGGCGCGGATACCCTTGGCGAAGCGGCTCATGTGTCCGTAGATGGTCCGATAGCGCTGGCCGTGCTGGATCACCACGGCGTTGCCGTAGCCCCCCTTGCGTCCGGCCTCGAGGATTTTGCCGTCTCCGGTGGCCTTGATCGGTGTGCCGATGGGGGCAGCGTAGTCGACGCCCTTGTGCGCGCGGATCTTGTTCAGGATCGGGTGGCGGCGGCCCAGGGAGAAGCGCGAGCTGATACGGGCGAAATCCACCGGCGTACGGATGAATGCCTTGCGCATGCTGGAGCCGTCGGCGCGGTAGTAGCTGGTATTGCCCTGCTTGTTGGTATAGCGCACGGCGGTGTAGGTCTTGCCACGGTTGACGAAGCGGGCGGCGAGGATATTGCCGGTCGCCACTTGCTTGCCGTTGACCTTGTGTTGTTCGTAGATCACGTCGAACTCGTCGCCTTCACGCAGATCGAGGGCGAAGTCGATGTCGTAGCCGAAGATGTTCGACAGCGACGTGACCAGGTTATAGGGCAGGCCGGCGTTACGACCGGCAACGAACAGCGAGCTGGTGATGCGGCCATGGGCATAGGCGGTATGCAGGTCGATCTGGGCCTTCTCGCGTTTGAAGGAGTAGCCCTTGTCGGTCTTGTCCAGGCCGATGGTCTCGAGTTCGCTCTGTTTGACTCGCAGCGCCTGCAGCTCTCCTTTGGGGTCGAGCTTGAGCTTGACCTCCTGGCCGACCTTCAGATGGGTGAAGCGCTTGGCATCCTTGCTGCTGGTCAGCATGTCGTGCATGGCCGAGGTGGAAAGGCCTGCCTTGGTGAATACGGTCGACAGCGTATCGCCACTGGCGACGGTGATGGTCTTCCACTCGGGATCGACGGGCTTGGTGTCGGCATCGGCTACAGATGCGCCCGGCTTGTCCGAGTCTTGCTCGGCGGTGTTGTCGTCGGAGGCGCCTTCTACCTGAGCGAAAGGCGTGCCTTCGTCGCTGGAATTGGTGACCGATTGCGGCAGGAGGTCGTCTTTCTCCTGAAGGAGGCGATCGGTGTTGCTTTCAAGCTCCAGATTGAGCGTGGTCCTCTTGGCCTCGACTTCGCTCGAGGGGAACACCAGTAGTGCCAAACTGAGGAGCGCTGCAACACCGCTGGCGGCCAACAAGTGGCTTTTCGGGTAATACGGCGGCGCTTTCTGATCGGATTGCGTCATGGCGTGATTGGTGTTTTTGGATTGTGAATAAATAACTGCCTAAAATATAACCAAAATCTCCTTGAATCAAGCCAAAAGTCGCGTCTGGCCTGGCTCCGTCCCCCTGACGGTCGGCAAAATTTGTTTTTAGTCTGCGATCTTGTATGGTTGGTTCCCTTTCGATTTTGGCAATTGGGCAGAACCTGTAAATGAAGTCGGTTGAAGAGCAGCTGGCGCTGATCCAGCGCGGTGCAGACGAGATCCTGGTAGAGGCGGAACTGGTGGCCAAGCTGAAGCGTGGCCAGCCCTTGCGGATCAAGGCCGGCTTCGACCCGACCGCTCCCGATCTGCATCTTGGCCATACCGTGCTTATTAATAAGCTGCGCCAGTTCCAGGACCTGGGGCATCAGGTGATCTTCCTCATCGGCGACTTCACTGGGATGATTGGTGACCCCAGTGGGAAAAGTGTTACCCGTCCTCCCCTGACGCGCGAGCAGGTTCTGGAGAATGCGGAGACGTACAAGTCCCAGGTCTTCAAGATCCTCGACCCGGCCAAGACCGAAGTAGCCTTCAATTCCACCTGGATGGACCAACTGACCCCGGCTGACTTCATTCGTCTTGCCTCTCAGTACACCGTTGCGCGGATGCTGGAGCGCGATGACTTTAGCAAGCGCTATGCCAGCAATCAGCCCATCGCTATCCATGAGTTCCTCTATCCGCTGGTCCAGGGCTATGACTCCGTCGCGCTGAAGGCGGACGTCGAGTTGGGTGGCACCGACCAGAAGTTCAACCTGCTGATGGGGCGCGAGCTGCAGCGTGCCTATGGCCAGGAGGCCCAGGTGATCCTGACCATGCCGTTGCTGGAAGGGCTGGATGGCGTGAAGAAGATGTCCAAGTCGCTGGGCAACTATATTGGTATCCAGGAAGCGCCGGGTGTCATGTACAGCAAGCTGGTCTCCATTCCTGACACGCTGATGTGGCGTTACTTCGAACTGCTCAGCTTCCGTTCCCTGGATGAGATCGATAGCTTCCGCAAGGACGTCGAGGCGGGCGCCAACCCGCGTGACATCAAGATCAAGCTGGCCGAGGAGATCGTCGCCCGCTTCCATGGCGAGGAGGCGGCGGCGAGCGCACACAAGTCGGCCGGCAATCGCCTGAAGGATGGCGAGCTGCCGGAAGACCTGCCGGAGATCGAGCTGTCGTCCCCCGAGGATATGCCCGTTGCCTCTGTCCTTAATAAGGCGGGGTTGGTGAAGAATGCGGCTGCGGCTCGCGATCTCCTGGGTGCCGGCAGCGTCAAGGTGGATGGGCAGGTCGTCGACCGCACCTTCATGCTGGCGCTGGGTGAGACCCGTGTGTTCCAGGCAGGGAAGAAGGCTTTCGCGCGCATCACGCTGAAGGCTGAATAATTCTTTCAAATAAGTGTTGACGCCAGTTTCTATCTCCCTATAATGCGCACCACTCCCGGTGACGACGAAGAGTAAATGCTTGAAAATCAAGGATTTATGGATTCTCTCCCAGGGGTGGTGAAGCGCTTCGGCAGGTTGTTCGCCGCAGCGGTTCGGTCCCGA
>NZ_JAEMVM010000030.1:0-183852 GCF_016463925.1 Pseudomonas sp. P20
CGCCGATGTAGTTGCCGTAGCGGGCCTTGAAGGAAACGATGGCGCCTTCGCTACCGGGATGGGCGTAACGCATGATGGTATCTCCTGGCTCTTGTGCTTATTAGGGGAGGACGCGCTGTCGCGCTTGTCGTAAGCCTGGAGCAAGGGCCGGGCCAGAGTGGCGAAAGGCCCGGAGTAGAGCGTCCTGGAGGTTTCGCAGGGGAGCTTGCGAACGCTCCCTGTCACGCGGGCGGGACGCTCGTGAGTGACACTCTGTACCGTTTTCGGCGCAGCGCATGACTCATCGGTCAGTCCGTCGTTGCATTGCGCCCCGGCCTGTTGGATGCTGCACCGATAGCCGTCCGGAGAGTCGCGGACCGATCCACCGCGCCCAGGCAAGAGACGGCCCGTCCCTCGCGGAGAACCATAACAATGCCTGCCAGTTCCATGAGCCGCCACGCGCGGCAAGTGCTGACCGTCGCCCAGGGCAAGATCCCGCCGGGCGGCCCTGCGACCGATCCGTCCATCGCCCGCTCCTGGCTGCGCTGCCTGGAACAGCACCATCTCGATCCCGGCCAGCCGATGGCGCCGATGGTGCTGGAGCACGCGCGCATGCTCGAACGCCGCGAGCGCCTGCAACAGGTGCTGGAGATCGCCGATGGCGAGATGCACAGCCTCTACCAGCAGCTTTCCGGCAACGACCACGCGGTACTGCTCACCGATGCCCGCGGGGTGATCCTCAATTGCGTCAACGCCGACGCCCAGCGCCAGACCTTCGAACACGCCGGCCTCTGGCTCGGCGCCGACTGGAGCGAGCCCTGCGAAGGCACCAACGGCATCGGCACCTGCGTGGTCGAGCGGCAGGCCCTGACCATCCAGCAGGAAGAGCACTTCCGTAGCCGCCACACCGGCCTGACCTGCTCGGCGAGCCCGGTGTTCGATCCGCAGGGCGAGCTGATGGCGGTGCTCGACGTGTCTTCGGCGCGCCAGGAAGTCTCGCGGCAGAGCCAGTTCCACACCATGGCGCTGGTCAACCTGTCGGCGAAGATCATCGAGGGCTGCTATTTCCTCCGTCGCTTCGAGGGCTCCTGGCTGCTGCGCTTCCATGTCCAGGGCGACTATGTCGGCCTGTTCAGCGAAGGGCTGCTGGCCTTCGAGGAAGACGGGCGGATCCGCGCGGTGAACCAGAGCGCGCTGAACCTGCTCGGTTGTCCGCGCCAGCGCCTGCTCGGCCAGCCGGTGGAGACCTTCTTCGATTGCCGTCTCGACGACCTGCTCGGTCGCGCCTCGCAGCAACCCAGCGCCAGCTGGCCGCTGCGCACCCGCGAGGGACGGACCCTGTACGCCATGCTGCGCGGCGCGCCGCGGGCGATACCCCAGGCCCTGGCGGTGCCCACGGCAGCGAAGCCGGCGCCTGCCGCGCCCGGCCTGTGCCTGGGCGACGCCGAGCTGGCCGCCGATTTCCGCCGGGCGCTGAAGGTCTACGCGCGCGACGTGCCGCTGCTGCTCAACGGCGAGACCGGTTCCGGCAAGGAGGCCTTCGCCAAGGCCGTGCACCTGGCCGGCCCGCGCGCGGAACAGGCGTTCGTCGCGCTGAACTGCGCGGCGATCCCGGAAACCCTGATCGAGAGCGAACTGTTCGGTTATCGCGGCGGCAGCTTCACCGGCGCGCGCAAGGAGGGCATGCGCGGCAAGTTGCAGCAGGCTGACGGCGGCACCCTGTTCCTCGACGAGATCGGCGACATGCCGCTGGCCTTGCAGACCCGCCTGCTGCGGGTGCTGGAAGAGCGCCGGGTGGTACCGCTGGGCGGCGAGCCGGAGGATGTCGACGTGCGCCTGATCAGCGCTACCCACCGCGACCTGGCCGGGCTGGTCGCCGATGGACGCTTCCGCGAGGATCTCTACTACCGCCTCAATGGCATGGTCGTGAGCCTGCCGCCGCTGCGCGAGCGCAGCGACCGCGAGGAGCTGCTGGACTACCTGCTGGCCGAGGAGGCCAGGGGCCAGCGCATCCAGCTCGACGGCGAGGTTCGCCAGGGCCTGCTGGCCTACCGCTGGCCGGGCAACGTCCGGCAGATGCGCACGGTGCTGCGGACCCTGGTGGCACTCTGCGAGGACGGCCGGGTCGGCCTGCGCGACCTGCCCGCGGATATCCGCCAGGCCCTGGCGGCGCTGCCGCCCGCCGCAGCGGCGCCCGCCCCGGCCGCGGGCAACAGCCTGGACGACGCCGAGCGAGCCGCGTTGCTGGCGGCGCTGGACGGCCAGCGCTGGCACGTGAGCCGGGTGGCCGAGCAACTGGGGATCAGCCGCAACACCCTGTATCGCAAGCTGCGCCGGCACGGCCTGGTGCGCGGCCAGGCCTGACGGGCGGGACGGCTCCAGGCGGGCCGCCGCGAGGCCGGCGGGAACCCCGCCGACGCCGCGTCGTCTGATGCCGCGACGCCGGGCGGCCGGCGCCTCCGCTGTGCTAATCTGCCGCCCATTCACAGCGCCTTCGACGGCTTGATCTGCAGGAGTCTGCATGCACATCCACGTACTCGGCATCTGCGGGACCTTCATGGGCTCGCTGGCCGTGCTGGCCAAGGAACTGGGCCACCGGGTGACCGGTTCCGACGCCAACGTCTACCCCCCCATGAGCACCCAACTGCAAGCCCAGGGCATCGAGTTGATGCAGGGCTACGATCCGGCCCACCTGGAGCCGGCGCCGGACCTGGTAGTGATCGGCAACGCCCTGTCGCGCGGCAATCCGGCGGTGGAGCATGTCCTGAACAAGGGCCTGCCCTACGTTTCCGGCCCGCAGTGGCTGGCCGACCACGTGCTGCAAGGACGCTGGGTGCTGGCGGTGGCCGGTACCCACGGCAAGACCACCACCACCAGCATGCTCGCCTGGGTTCTGGAGCACGCCGGCATGAGCCCGGGCTTCCTGATCGGCGGGGTGCCGCAGAACTTCGGGGTTTCGGCGCGCCTGGGCGGTACGCCGTTCTTCGTGGTCGAGGCCGACGAGTACGACAGCGCCTTCTTCGACAAGCGCTCGAAGTTCGTCCATTACCGCCCGCGCACGGCGATCCTGAACAACCTGGAATTCGACCACGCGGATATCTTCCCCGACCTCGCGGCCATCGAGCGGCAGTTCCACCATCTGGTGCGCACTGTGCCGGGCGAGGGCCTGATCATTCGCCCGAGCGCCGAGAAAGCCCTGGAGCGCGTACTCGGGATGGGCTGCTGGACCCCGGTGCAGACCACCGGCGAAGGCGGCCAGTGGCAGGCGCGCCTGCTCGCCGAGGACGGCTCGCGCTTCGAGGTGCTGTTCGACGGCATCGTCCAGGGCGAGGTGGACTGGCCGCTGACCGGCCTGCACAACGTCGCCAACGCCCTCGCCAGCCTGGCGGCGGCGCGCCATGTCGGTGTGGTGCCCAGCCAGGGCGCGGCAGCGCTCAGCGAGTTCCGCAACGTCAAGCGGCGCATGGAGAAGGTCGCGGAGGTCCGGGGCGTGACCCTCTACGACGACTTCGCCCACCATCCGACCGCCATCGCCACCACCCTCGACGGCCTGCGCAAGCAGGTTGGCGCGGATACCCAGGTGATCGCCATCGTCGAGCCGCGTTCCAACTCGATGAAGCTCGGCGCTCATCGCGACGGCCTGCCGGACAGCGTGCGCCAGGCCGACCAGGTGCTCTGGTACGCGCCGCCGAACCTGGGCTGGGACCTGGCCGCCACCGCCGCGCAATGCGCGATACCGTCGCAGGTCTGCGATACCCTGGAGGCGATCATCGAGCAGGTGCGCCAGCAGGCCAGGCCCGGCGCGCAAGTGGTGATCATGAGCAACGGCGGCTTCGGCGGCTTGCACGGCAAGCTGGCCGCGGCGCTGGCCGAGTGAGGGGCGCGATGAGCGGTCCGGAACGCATTACCCTGGCGATGACCGGCGCCTCCGGCGCCCAGTACGGCCTGCGCTTGCTCGATTGCCTGGTGCAGGAAGAGCGCGAGGTGCACTTCCTGATCTCCAAGGCCGCGCAACTGGTGATGGCCACCGAGACCGACGTGGCCTTGCCGGCCAAGCCGCAGGCGATGCAGGCCTTCCTCACCGAATATTGCGGTGCCGCCGCCGGACAGATCCGCGTGTTCGGCCAGAACGACTGGATGGCGCCGCCGGCCTCCGGCTCCAGCGCGCCCAATGCCATGGTGATCTGCCCGTGTTCCACCGGCACCCTGTCGGCGGTCGCCACGGGGGCCTGCAACAACCTCATCGAGCGCGCCGCCGATGTCGCCCTGAAGGAGCGCCGGCCGCTGGTGCTGGTGCCGCGCGAGGCGCCGTTCTCCAGTATCCACCTGGAAAACATGCTCAAGCTGTCCAACCTCGGCGCGGTGATCCTGCCGGCGGCGCCGGGCTTCTACCACCAGCCGCAATCGGTGGAGGACCTGGTGGACTTCGTCGTCGCGCGAATCCTCAACACCCTGGGGATTCCCCAGGATATGCTGCCGCGCTGGGGGGAACAGCACCTTGTCAGCGACGAGTAGGGTGCTGCTGCTGGTCCTGGCGGTGCAGATGGGCGGTTGCGCCACCGTGCGCACCCTGGATGCGGCCAAGCCAGGGGCGCCGGTGGTCTACGCCGGCACCCGGCTGGACTGGTACAGCCTGCACGGCGGCTGCTGCCCGATGGAACGCTTCGGCGCGGAGGCGCCGGCCCATCCGGGGCTCGACCTGCCGGGCAGCGCGCTGCTGGACACCCTGTTGCTGCCGTTCTCGCTGGCCACCGCCATCGGCCTCAACCTCGGCGTCAGCGGCGGCATGTAGGGCGGGATCCGCCCCAGGCTCATTTCCCCAGCTTGCGCAGTTCGTCGGACTCGACGAAGCGCACGCCCTTGCCTTCCTCCAGCGCCAGGCGCCAGAGCGCGCGGGCCAGGTCGCAGGCCTCGATGCCGTGGTACTTGCCGGGAAGGATGCGGGCGATCGGCGCAGCGAGGATCTCGGCCAGGCGGAATTCCTCGCGCGGGCCGAACAGCAGCGATGGCCGGGCGATGGTCAGTTGTGGCCAGCCCTGTTCCTGCAGGGCCTGCTCCAGTTCGCCCTTGACCCGGTTGTAGAAGATCGACGACTTGGCGTCGGCGCCCAGGGCGCTGACCACCAGGTAATGCCGGGCGCCCATCTCCAGCGCGCGCTTGCCCACCGCCAGCGGCAGGTCGAAATCGACCGCGCGGAAGGCCTCCTCCGAGCCGGCTTCCTTGATCGTGGTGCCGAGGCAGCAGAAGGCGGTATCGATGCTGCCGTCGAGTTGCGGCAGCAGCTCGGCCAGCGGGCCGACCGGGTTGTCCAGCCGCGGATGCTCGGCCAGCGCCTTGCGGGCAGGGGCGATGACCTTGGCCAGGGTCGGCTCGCTCAATATCCGATCCAACAGGTGCTCGCCGGTAAGACCGGTCGCGCCGGCGAGCAGAACGCGCTTGGGCGTCGAGTGCATGTGTGTTTCTCCCCTTCCACACCAATGAGCGTAGTGCGCGGCGTATCTATTTGCCCGCCGCGCCCTCGCCGGTTTTTCCTTCCCGGGACGCGAGCGCGCGCTCGGCTTGCTGCCCCCGCAGCGTCCGCCAGTGCGCGAGCACGCGTTCCGGTAACCAGGCTTGCGGTTCCGAAGCTTCGAAACCTTCCTCCTTCTCCCTTTGACGCACTTCCTCTTTCGCCAGTTCGAACGCTTTGGACAGATCGTCGGTGCGGTTCAGCGCATTGGCCAGCAAGGCGCGGCCGAAATAGGTGAAGTCGGCGTCGTCGGAACAGCCGAACGAGACCCGGTCGGCACGCGCGGCGGTCAGGATCAGGGTACGTTCGTCTTTCAGCGGCGGGATGAAGCCCCCGCTGTAGCAGGCCGATACCACCAGCACCTTGTCGCGCTGGCGCAGCGGCGCGAGCAGTTCGGCCAGTTCCGCGGCCGGCAGGTCGCCGAGGTTCAGGCCGGGCATGTCCAGGGCCAACTGGTGGTCGCTGGAGCCGTGGCTGGTCAGGTAGATGAAGACCAGGTCTTCCGGCCCGCTGCGTTCGGCCAGGGTGCGCACGGCGCGGGACAGGCTTTCCCGGGTAGCCAGCGGGCGGTCGCCGAAGTGGTCGCGGTGGTTGACCAGGCGAATCACGCCACGAGCGGCGAAACGCTGGCCGAGCAGGTCGCCGGCGTAATCGGCCTCGCGCAGGAACACGCCCTGGCGGCCATCGCCGCCCAGGCTCAGGGCATAGAGTTCGCTGGCCGGCGTCGAGGCCGGGATCTTGCGCAGTTCTTCGTCGAGCAGGCGACCCTGGGCCAACAGGCCGATTTCCAGAGTGTCGGGCAGGGCCTTGCCGGCGGCGTCGCGGATGCGCTTGCCGTCGGCCCAGAGTCCCTGCTCACGGCTGCCGTCGGCGCGGTCCAGGGTGCCTTGGCCGGCATAGGCGCCGGCGGCGAAGCCGCCTTCGTAGCGGGTGCCGTCCAGTTGTTCGAGCAGGCCCTGGCCATGGAAGCGCCAGAACTGGAAACCGCCGCGGTAGCGGCTGCCGTCGGCGCCGAGAAGCTCGCCGGGGCCGTTCAGCGCGCCTTCGCTGAAGCGGCCGATCCAGACATCGCCGCTGGCGCTTTCGTAGCGCCCCTGGCCATGGAACTGGTTGTCCTTGAACTGGCCGACGTAGCGGTCGCCATCGGGCCCGCTCCAGCGCCCCTTGCCGTTCAGTTGCCCGTCGCGGAAGGTACCGGCGTACTGGTTGCCCTGGCTGTCGCTGAAGCTGCCTTCGCCTTCCAGGCGGCCCTGGCGGAAGCTGCCCTGGTAGCGGCTGCCATCGCTGCCGTCCAGCGTGCCCTGGCCGCTGTACAGGCCCTTGCGGAAACCGCCGCGGTAGCGAGTGCCCTGTTGTTCCAGGCTGCCTTCGCCATCGAACAGGCCCTGGCGGAAACCGCCCTGGTAGACGCTGCCATCGGCCATCGCCAGGCGTCCCTGACCGTCGAACAGGCCGGCCGCGAAGCCACCGCTGTAGCGGCTGCCGTCGGCGCCCTGCCAGGTGCCATGGCCGTGCAGCAGGCCATGCTCGAAGCGGCCGGCGTACCAGGCGCCGTTGTCGTAGTCCAGCCGGCCCTGGCCTTCCAGGCGCCCGTCCACCAGCTCGCCGCGATAGCGCGCGCCGTCAGGCAGGCGCGCATCGGCCGGGAGCAGCGGTTCGCCCTCGCCACAGGCGGCGAGCAGGATGACCAGGGCGGAGCAGAGCGAGAGAGACCTGGCGGGGCGAAGCATGCGGCGTTCCCGATGAGTGGTTCGGTCCGAGGGTGGAGGGGAGACAGTGTGGCGGAAAAATCGTTGCCTGGCAGTAGGGTATTTCCCTGCCGGCCCAGAGCGCCCCCGCGAGCGGGGGCTTTTGGAAGGGGGGAGAGGGGCGCGAAGGCGCCTGGCCGTCAAGCGAACGGCAGCGCTCGCTGGGGCGGGCTCAGACGAAGCAGAGGCTGAGGGTCTCGGCGATGTAGGCGGGTTTCTCCTGGCCTTCGATCTCCAGGGTGGCGCGCGCCTTGATCAGCCACTGGCCGGGATTCTTCTCGTTGACGTCGAGCAGGGTCAGGCCCAGGCGGACCCGCGAGCCGACCCGCACCGGCTGGATGAAGCGCACCGTATCGAGGCCGTAGTTGACCGCCATCTTCAGTCCTTCGGGAAGCACCAGCAGGCCTTCCATCAGCTTCGGGATCAGCGACAGGGACAGGAAACCGTGGGCGATGGTGCCGCCGAAGGGCGTCTTCGCCGCCTTCTCCGGATCGACGTGGATGAACTGGTGGTCGCCGGTGCATTCGGCGAACTGGTCGACCCGCTCCTGGTCGATGGTGAGCCATTCGGAATGGCCGAGATCCTTGCCGACATAGTCCTTGAGCGCTGCTACGGGTACGAATGGCATAAGTCCTCCGGGAGGATGGCTGTTGTTCTCATGGTGCAGGAAGATCAGCACGCGTTGGCGACCGGGTCAAGAAACCATCGGCCTGGCGAATATCGCGTCATGCGGTGCCGCGACTGCGACTGATGGATAGGCGAGGAGCGTGCCAATGTCCCGGCGGGCTGGGCATAATGGTCGGCCCTTGCTGGAGGTGCCCATGTTGCTTCGTGGTCTGACCTGGCTGGTGCTGTTCCAGTTGCTCGGCACAGGTCTGAACGTTCTGTTGTTGCCCATGCTGCCCGGTCCGATCATCGGCCTGGTGCTGCTGTTCGGTTATTTCCTGGCGCGTGGCGAGGTCGGCAAGCCGGTCAACGAGGCGGCCGGCTCGTTGCTGCGCTACCTGCCGCTGCTGCTGGTGCCGGCGGCGGTCGGGGTGATGGCCTATGCGCGGGAGATCGCCGCCGACTTCTGGGCCATCGTCGGCGCGCTGGTACTGTCGCTGGTGCTGTCGTTCCTGTTCGCCGGCTGGACGATGCAGAAGCTCATCGATCGCCAGCAACGTCGCCGGGAGGAGTCCTGATGGCCTGGCAGGCCGCCCTCGAGGCGGTGATCCACCATCCGCTGTTCGGCGTCGGCGTGACCCTGGGCGCCTACCAGTTGGCCCTGGCCGCCTATGAACGGACCCGCTGGGTGTTCCTGCAGCCGGTGCTGGTATCGATGCTGGTGGTGATCGGCGTGCTGCTGCTTTGCGGCATCGACTACGACGAATACAGTGCCAGCGCCAAGGTCCTGACCATTCTCCTCGGCCCCGCCACGGTGGCCCTGGCGGTGCCGCTGTTCCTCAACCTGCGGCGTATCCGCCAATTGTTCTGGCCGACCCTGCTGACCCTGGTGGTCGCCGGTACGCTGGCGACGGTGCTGGGCATCGCATTCGGCTGGTTGTTCGGTGCCGAGCCGCGGATGCTGATGAGCATGGCGCCGAAGTCGGTGACCTCGCCGATCGCCATGCTGGTGGCCAGCCAGATCGGCGGCGTGGCGGCGCTGGCCGCCGTGTTCGTACTGATCACCGGGGTACTCGGGGCGATCCTCGGGCCGGAGCTGCTGCGCGCCATCGGCGTCCGGCACCCCGCCGCGCAGGGCATGGCGCTGGGCATGACGGCCCACGCGGTAGGCACTTCGCGGGCCTTGCAGGAAGGCGAGGAGTGCGGCGCCTTCGCCGCCCTGGCGATGAGCCTGATGGGCGTTGCCACCGCAGTGCTGCTACCGTTGGCGGTAGCGCTGGTTGCCTGACGATGCCCGAGGAGTCGCGATGAAGTTGCCGTTGTTTCCCCTCAACGCCGTGCTGTTCCCCGGTTGCCGCCTGGACCTGCAGATCTTCGAGGCGCGCTACCTGGACATGATCAGCCGCTGCATGAAGCAGGGCACCGGTTTCGGCGTGGTGACCATCGGCGAAGGGCGGGAGGTCGGCGAAGCGCCGAGCCGCCTGGCGATGGTCGGCTGCGAGGCCTCGGTCCGCGACTGGCAGCAGCGCCCGAACGGCCTGCTGGGCATCCGCGTGGAGGGCGGTCGGCGTTTCCAGGTGCTGTCGGTGGAGGTCCAGGCCGACCAGCTCAGCGTCGGCGAGATCGAGTGGTTCGAAGACCTGCCGGAGCAACCCCTGACCTACGAACACAACGATCTCGCCGCGTTGCTCAGCGTGCTGGCCGAGCATCCGATGGTGGCCGCGCTGGAGATGGGCGGCGAGCCCGGCGGCCAGCAGGACCTGGCCAACCAGTTGGCCTACCTGCTGCCGTTCGATACCGAACGCAAGCTCGAACTGCTCGCCCTGCCCGACGCGCAGATGCAACTGGCGCGGATCCAGGTGCTGCTGGAGCACCTGCAGGGCGAGTTGGGTATCGACTGAGCGCCAACCCTCACAGCGGCCGGTAGCGCGCAATGGCTTCCGGCAGGGCCCAGCCGGCGGCGATCGCCAGGGTCGCCACGCAGACCGGCAACAGCAGCCACCAGACCCGTTGCGGCAGCGCCGGCAGCGACTCGCGGCGCTGGCTCAGCCACAGGCTGGCGGCGCAGACCGTAGTGGCGAGCAGGGCGCCGGCGACGATGTCCGACGGCCAGTGCACGCCAAGGTAGACCCGCGACAGGGCGATGCTCAGCGACGGGATCACCGCCAGCAGTACCCAGGTCAGGCGCCAGCGCGGCGGTTGCTGGCGGCTGGCGAGGACGCCCAGGGTGAGGAAGAAGGCGAAGGACGCCGAGCTGTGTCCGCTGGGGAAGCTGAAGCTGCTCAGCGGTTCGGCCAGCACTTCCGGGCGGGCGCGGGCGAACAGGGTCTTCAGGGTCTGGTTGGCCAGCGCGGTACCCACCAGGGTGCCGATGGCGAAGATGGCCGGACGCCATTGCCGGGTCAGCAGGAGGATACCGCCGAGCAGCGCGCCGGCGATGAACTGGGTGCGGAAATCGCCGAGCCGGGTGACCACCACCATCACCGGGTTCAGGTCGGCGTTGCGATGCTCCTGGACCAGCGTCATCAGGCCCTGGTCGAGGTCCTGGAGGTACGGCCAGGCGACGGTCATCGCCAGCAGCAGGACCAGGCTCAGCGCGGCCGCCACAGCGGTTGCCCAGCGTTTGCGCCGCAGGCTGGCCTGGACTACCACGCCGACCAGCACCGCCAGGCAGGCCGCGACGATCCCGGCTTCGCTCCAGAAGCCTTCCGGCAACGGCAGGCGCAGGGCTGCGCCGGTGGCCCAGCCGGGCAACAGGTAGGCGACCGCCCAGCCGGCGGCGGCGATCAGCGAAACGCCGAGAAAACGGCCGAACGGCATGTCGAGCATGCCGGCGACCATCGGCAGCATCGGTCGCAGGGCGCCGATGAAGCGGCCGACCAGCAGGCTGGCGATACCGTAGCGTTCGAAGTACACCTCGGCGGCGGTGATCCACTGCGGATGGCTGCGCAGGCCGGGCAGGCGGCGGATGTTCTGGTGGAAGCGGCGGCCGATCCAGTACGAGCTGAGGTCGCCCAGCACCCCGCCGGCGTAGGCCAGCAGCAGGGTTTCGCCGAGGCCGAGGGCGCCGCTGCCGGCGATCACCGCGACGCCGAACAGCAGCACCACGCCGGGGAGGACGATACCGACGATGGCCGCGCATTCGAGGAAGGCGATGAGGAAGATGGCCAGCCCCAGCCACTCGGGGTTGGCGGCCATCCAGGCGTTGAAGCTGTCGAGACTCATTGCAGGTGCGGGTCCTGATGTCCGAGTAGATGATAGTCGCGCCCGGCGACCTGGCCGCGGCGCAGTGGGTTGCGGGTGCAGAAGGCGGCGAAGGTGGCATCGACGAAACGGTACGGCAGGTGTTCGTCGCGCCCCTTCGGAATGCCCAGCCGAGCGGCCTGGATCACCTGGCTGGGGCGCTCGCCGACATCGTCGACGAACAGTCGCTGCGGGTCGAAGCGCTGTGCGTCCCACTCCGGCACCTTCAGCCCCATGGCCTTGCACAGCAGGGTCTGGCCGGCGCACAGGCGGCCGATCTCGCGGGGCCGACCCTGGCTGTCCGGGTTCAGGCTCTGCATCCGCTCCAGCGCCGTGTGGTCGCTGATGCGATCCAGCCAGGGATGGCCGGACTTGATCAGCACCGCATTGCCCGGCCCGCCGGCGCTGAAGTTCAGCGAGTCGCCGCCGCGCGCGTAATACATATAGATGTGCCCGCCGTCGAGGAACAGTGCCTTGCGCTTCTCGGTGTAGCCGAGCGAGGCATGGCTGCCTTTCTCCTCCAGGTAGTAGGCCTCGGTCTCGATGATTCGCGCCGCCAGCCAGAGATTGCCCTGGCGATGGCGGATCACCTTGCCCAGCAGCTCGCGGGCGACCAGCAACGCATCGCGGTCGAAGAAGGTGTCGGGGAGTGGCCGGGCGTCGGGCCAGGGCAAACTAAGGATGGGATCGCGGGACATGGGATTGTCGCTGGGACCATGGCAGTCATAGGCTGGCGAATGATAACAACAAGAGCCTGAATCATGGTTGAACGAGAGCGTGTCGACAGTGCCCACATCACGCCCAGCGCCCATTACACCGGCTACGTCTGGTTCCGCCATCGACTCGCCGAACCGGCCTTCGCCACCGTCTTCGGCCGCTGGGTACACGGCTTCGTCGCGCCGATCAACTGGGGCGCGCAGCTCGGTTTCGGGCTGAACATCGAGGATTTCCTGTTACAAAGACACCTCATGATCGACGCGCGCCTGACCCAGGCCGTCGAACGCGAGGGAGTGGTCCAGGTGGTGGAAATGGCCTGCGGGCTCTCGCCGCGCGGGCGACGCTTCCGGCAACGCTATCCACAGTTGCGCTACCTGGAGGCCGACCTGCCGCCGATGGCCGCGCGCAAGGCGGCGTTGCTTCGCGAGCAGGGTTGGCTGGGCCCGGAGCACGCGGTGGCGGCTGTGGATATCCTCGCCGAGGACGGCGAGCGCAGCCTCGCCGCGCTGTTCGCCGGGCTCGATCGCGAGCGCCCGCTGGTGGTGATCACCGAGGGGCTGGTGAACTATTTCCAGCGCCCGGTGATCGAGGCCTTCTGGAGTCGCCTGGCGACCGAACTTAAACGCTTCCCCCAGGGCACCTACCTGACCGACCTCTATCCCGATCTCCGCGAGCACCCGCGCTACCGGCAGATACGCTGGGGAGTGGGGATCATCGGGCGGCTGACGCGGGGAAGCTATCCGTTGCACTACCGCAATGCCGCGGAAATCGAGGCGGCCTTCGCCCGCTGCGGCTTTGCCTCCACCCTGGTGCTCGACCCGCAGCGCGAAGGCGCCGCCCTGGGCGTGCCGCAGGGACGCCTGCCGAGCCTGGTGCGGGTGATCGAAAGCCGCACGGCATAGCCGCCTCTCAGGCGACCTCCGCTCGCTCCCAGGCGGCGAGGAGGTCGGCCAGTCCGGCGCTGGCCGCCGGATCGGAGTGCGGGAAGATGAAGGCGAAGCCGCCGGCGGTCGAGCGCAGGGGCAGGATGTCCAAGTCCGCCAGGCCGTCGCAGCACAACCGCCAGCCGCGTTGCGGGCGGGATTCGGGCAGCTCGGCGTGCAGCCGCCCGCCGAAATAGCCGAGTTCCATCAGTTCCGCCGCATAGACGCCGAACTGCGGATGTTCCAGCCGAGCGTGCCCCTGGGCTGGCCGATGGCGGACCTCGAAGCGTCGCTCCAGGCCGAGCAGGCGCGTGCGCGGGATCCGCGTGCTGCCCTCGGCGCGCTCCGGCAGTGCCTCGCCGCGCAGGAACGGGCCGTAGAGCCGGGCGCAGGCCTCGCGTCGTTCGAACTGGGCAAGATGGTCGGCGTCGTGGATCAGGGCGAACTCGGCGTTCCCGCAGGCATGGGCGAACACCGCATGTTCCCAGGGCTGGGTGAAATGGTCGTACTCGCCGGCGAGCACCAGGGTCGGGCAGGTCGGGTGCCGCTCGAAGCCGCCGAAGGCCAACAGGCGCCGGCTATTCTGCCGGTAGCGTTCGATCTCCGCCGCGGTCAGGCGTTGCAACTGGCGCAGCATGGCCTTGCGAAATACCGGGGAGACGCCGGTACGTTCCAGCTGTAGCGGGTTGATCAGGCCGGTCAGTACGCCGTGGGCGAAGGCGCTCTGGTCGCCCTCGTCGAGCCGGGCCAGGGCTTCTTCCAGCAGCAGCCGCGCACCGGGGCGGCCGAATGCGGTGATGCCGGCCAGTAGCAGGCGCGCGCAGCGGCGCGGATGGCGGGCGGCGAACAGCGCGGCCAGGGCCGAGCCGTAGGACAGGCCGATGGGCATCAACGGCGGCAGGCCGAGCCGTTCGGCGAAGGCCGCGATCAGGTCGGCGAGGTCTTCCAGGCTCAGTTCCGCCGCCAGTTGCAGGTTGCCGCCCTGGCTCGGCAGGTCGAGCAGGATCACCGGGTGCTCGGCGAGCAGTTCGCTGACCTCGCCGGTGAACGAGCGGAAGCTCTGGAAGGCGCCGCCCAGCAGGAGCACCGGCGGGCGCGGGTCGTCGGCGCGGGCGGCGAAGGCCTGGTAGCGCAGTTGCCAGCCGTCTAGGAAGAGGATATCCGGTTCGCTGCTCAGCGACTGTGCGCTGTAGTCGGTACGGTAGCGCATGGCGAGGCCCCGCGGTGTGTGCGTCGTTATTGTTGTTCTGCCGAGCGGGTGCCGGTGGGTGGCAGTGGCCAGGCTCGCCTCGAAGGTAAACAGAGGTAGCAATTTTGTTTACCTATCCTTCGGCCGGCGCCTGCGCCCGGGTGTCACCGTCTCGCGCACAGCCCCAGGCGCAGCGGGGCTGCCGCGTTACCGCCGGGGGCGATGGAACGCACTGTCTACCGACCGGCTGTTGCGGCTGGGCGCGCCGGGGCTGGCTCGCTATAATCGCGCATTTCCCTGACGCCAGATGCCGAGACCATGACCGAGTCCGTCCTCGACTATATGAGCCGCCTTGGCCGCGATGCCCGCGCCGCCTCGCGGTTGCTCGCGCGCGCCGCCACCGCGCAGAAGAACCGCGCCCTGCTGGCCGCGGCCGATGCGCTGGACGCCGCCCGCGCGGAGTTGTCCCACGCCAACGAGCAGGACCTCGCCGCCGGCCGCGCCAATGGCCTGGAGCCGGCGATGCTGGACCGCCTGGCGCTGACCCCGGCGCGCATCGACGACATGATCGAGGGCCTGCGCCAGGTCGCCACGCTGCCCGACCCGATCGGCGAGATCCGCGACATGCGCTACGTGCCCTCGGGCATCCAGATCGGCAAGATGCGCGTGCCGCTGGGCGTGGTCGGGATCATCTACGAGTCGCGGCCGAACGTGACCATCGACGCCGCCAGCCTGTGCCTGAAGTCCGGCAACGCGACCATCCTGCGCGGCGGCTCCGAGGCGATCCACTCCAACCAGGCGATCGCCCGCTGCATCCAGCAGGGCCTGGCCGAGGCCGGCCTGCCGGCCGCCGCCGTGCAGGTGGTGGAAACCACCGACCGCGCCGCGGTCGGCGCGCTGATCAGCATGCCCGAATACGTCGACGTGATCGTCCCGCGCGGCGGCAAGGGCCTGATCGAGCGCATCAGCCGCGAGGCCAAGGTGCCGGTGATCAAGCACCTGGACGGCATCTGCCACGTCTACATCGATGTCGCCGCCGACCTGGACAAGGCGATTCGCGTCGCCGACAACGCCAAGACCCAGCGCTACGCGCCGTGCAACACCATGGAGACGCTGCTGGTACATGCCGGTATCGCCGAGCGGGTGCTGCCGCCGCTGGCCACGATCTACCGCGAGAAGGGCGTGGAACTGCGCGGCGACGCCGCGACCCGTGCGCTGCTCGGCGCAGACGTGCTGGAGGCTACCGAGGAGGACTGGCGTACCGAGTACAACGCGCCGATCCTGTCGATCCGCATCGTCGACGGGCTGGACGCGGCGATCGAGCACATCAACACCTACGGCTCGCAGCACACCGACGCGATCATTACCGAGAACTTCAGCGATGCGCGGCGTTTCCTCGCCGAAGTGGATTCCGCTTCGGTGATGGTCAACGCCTCGACCCGCTTCGCCGACGGCTTCGAGTACGGCCTCGGCGCCGAGATCGGGATTTCCACCGATAAGCTGCACGCCCGCGGCCCGGTCGGCCTGGAAGGCCTGACCAGCGAGAAGTACGTCGTCTTCGGCGACGGTCACGTGCGCACCTGATGGGCAAACGTATCGGCCTGTTCGGCGGCACTTTCGACCCCGTGCATATCGGACATATGCGCAGCGCCGTGGAAATGGCCGAGCAGTTCGCCCTCGACGAACTGCGCCTGCTGCCCAATGCGCGGCCGCCGCACCGGGAAACCCCGCAGGTGTCGGCCGCGCAGCGGTTGGCGATGGTCGAGCGGGCGGTGGCGGGAGTCGAGCGATTGACGGTCGATCCCCGCGAACTGAAGCGCGACAAGCCGTCCTACACCATCGACACCCTGGAGTCGGTGCGGGCGGAGCTGGCGGCCGACGACCAGTTGTTCATGCTGATCGGCTGGGATGCCTTCTGCGGCTTGCCGACGTGGCACCGCTGGGAGGCGTTGCTGGATCACTGCCACATCGTCGTGTTGCAGCGTCCGGATGCCGACAGCGAGCCGCCGGAGTCGCTGCGCGACCTGCTGGCGGCGCGGAGCGTGGCCGACCCGCAGGCCCTGAAAGGGCCGGGCGGGCAGATCACCTTCGTTTGGCAGACGCCGCTGGCGGTGTCCGCCACCCAGATCCGTGCGCTGCTAGGTGCCGGGCGCTCCGTGCGTTTCCTGGTGCCGGACGCAGTATTGAACTACATCGAGGCGCACCACCTGTATCGTGCGCCACACTGATAAAGAAACAGAGACCGACTCAATGCAAACCGAACAACTCGTCCAAGTGGCCATCGATGCCCTGGAAGATCTCAAGGCCCAGGACATCGTGACCCTCGATGTGCGGGACAAGACCAGCGTCACCGACTACATGGTGATCGCCTGCGGCAGTTCCAGCCGCCAGGTCAAGTCGCTGGCCGACAACGTCCTGACCAAGGCCAAGGAAAACGGCGTCAAGCCCCTGGGCAGCGAAGGCTTGGAGTCCGGCGAATGGGCGCTGCTCGACCTGGGCGACGTGGTGGTCCATGTGATGCTCCCGGCGACCCGCCAGTTCTACGACCTGGAGCGCCTGTGGCAGGGCGCCGAGCAGAGCCGCGCCCAGCACCAGCCGGAAGAGTGACGCCGGCATGCGGTTGCGCCTGATCGCGGTTGGCTCGCGCATGCCTCGCTGGGTCGAGGAAGGGTGGCAGGAATACGTCAAGCGCCTGCCGGCCGAGCTGTCCCTCGAACTGGTGGAGATCCCGCTCAACACCCGCGGCAAGAACGCCGACGTGGCGCGCCTGATCCGTCAGGAAGGCGAGGCCATGCTGGCGCGCGTGCAGCCGGGGGAACGGGTGGTGACCCTGGAGGTCGAAGGTCGGCCCTGGAGCACCGAGCAACTGGCTCGCGAACTGGATCGCTGGCGTCTCGACGCACGCACCGTGAATCTCATGGTCGGCGGCCCGGAAGGGCTGGCGCCGGAGGTCTGCGCGCGCAGCGAGCAGCGCTGGTCGCTGTCGCCGTTGACGCTGCCGCACCCGTTGGTGCGGATCCTGGTCGGCGAGCAGATCTACCGGGCCTGGACCGTATTGTCCGGGCACCCCTACCACAAATAGTCCCCAGTCCCGATGCCGCAGCCGATCCACCTGAAAGACCACGAGAAAGACGCCCGCCTGGTGCGTCGGCGCGTCATCGTCGGGGCGGTGGCGGTGGTCTTGCTGACCCTGGTGCTGGTGGCGCGCATGTACCACCTGCAGGTGACCCAGTACGAGTACCATTCGACGCTGTCGGAGAACAACCGGGTCCATGTGCAGCCGATCCCGCCGACCCGCGGGATCATCTTCGACCGCAACGGCGTGATCATCGCCGACAACCGGCCGAGCTTCAGCCTGACCATCACCCGCGAACGCACCGAGGACCTGCAGAAGACCCTCGACACGCTGGTGGAGATCCTCGGCCTGACCGAGGACGACCGGGCCATCTTCGAGAAGCGCATGAAGCAGGGGCGGCGTCCGTTCGAGCCGGTTCCCATCATGTTCGAACTCAACGAGGAACAGATCGCCCGCATCGCGGTGAACCAGTTCCGCCTGCCGGGCGTCGACGTGGCGACCCAGTTCGTCCGCCACTACCCGCTGAAGGAGCACTTCGCCCATTCGGTCGGGTACGTCGGGCGGATCAACGAGCAGGAACTGAAGAACCTCGACCCGATCAACTACAGCGGCACCCACCATATCGGCAAGACTGGCATCGAGCGCTTCTACGAGAGCGAGTTGCACGGCACGGTTGGCTACGAGGAAGTCGAGACCAACGCCCGCGGGCGGGTGCTGCGGGTGCTCAAGCGCACCGACCCGATTCCCGGCAAGGACATCGTCCTGAGCATCGACAGCCGCCTGCAGGAGGCCGCCGAGAACGCCCTGGCCGGGCGGCGGGGCGCCATCGTGGCGATCCAGCCGTCCACCGGCGACGTGCTGGCGATGGTCAGCCAGCCGAGCTACGACCCCAACCTGTTCGTCACCGGCATCAGCTTCAAGGCCTATGCCGAGCTGCGTGACTCCATCGACCGGCCGCTGTACAACCGCGTCCTGCGCGGGCTCTATCCGCCGGGCTCGACGGTGAAGCCGGCGGTGGCGCTGGCCGGCCTCGACGCCGGGGTGGTCACGCCGACCTCGCGGGTCTTCGACCCCGGCTACTACCAGTTGCCCAACTACGACCACAAGTACCGTAACTGGAACCGCTACGGCGATGGCTGGGTGAGCCTGGAGTCGGCGATCTACCGGTCCAACGACACCTATTTCTACGACCTCGCGCACAAGCTGGGGATCGACCGCCTGCACGCCTTCATGAGCCGCTTCGGCTTCGGCCAGAAAGTCGCCCTGGACATGTTCGGCGAAGCCGACGGGCTGATGCCCTCGCGCGAATGGAAGCGCAAGACCCGCCGCCAGGTCTGGTACCCGGGCGAGACCCTGATCCTCGGCATCGGCCAGGGCTACATGCAGGCGACGCCGATCCAACTGGCGCAGATGACCGCGCTGCTGGCCAACAAGGGCCACTGGATCCGCCCGCACCTGGCCAAGACCATCGACGGCCAGCCGCCGGTCGACCCCGACCCGATGCCCGACATCGTGCTGCGCGACCCGGCCAACTGGGACCGCGTCGACTACGGCATGCAGCAGGTGGTGCATGGCGCCCGCGGCACGGCGCGCAAGGTCGGCGCCACCTCGGCCTACCTGATCGCCGGCAAGAGCGGTACCGCCCAGGTGGTGGCGATCAAGCAGAACGAGCGCTACGACCGCTCCAAGCTGCTCGAGCGGCACCGCGACCACGCCCTGTTCGTCGGCTTCGCGCCGGCCAACAACCCGCAGATCGCGGTGGCGGTGATGGTGGAGAACGGCGAGTCCGGCTCCGGCGTCGCCGCCCCGGTGGTCAAGCAGGTGATGGACGCCTGGCTGCTCGACGAGCACGGCAAGCTCAAGGCCGAATACGCGGAACCCGTCGCGCCGCTCGCGGCGGCGGTGGCCAAGCCCGAACCCACGGCAGCCGAGCCGGAGGCGCCCGCCCTTGAACAGTAACTTCGACCGCACCCTGTCCAACGAAGACGTGATGCGCCGGCGCGCCAGCCTGTTGCAGCGCCTGCACATCGACGGGATTCTCCTGCTGCTGTTGCTGATCCTCGGCGCCACCGGCCTGTTCGTCCTCTATTCGGCGAGCGGCAAGAGCTGGGACATGCTGATGAAGCAGGCCACCTCGTTCGGCCTGGGACTGGGCATGATGGTGGTCATCGCCCAGATCGAGCCGCGCTTCATGGCCCGCTGGGTGCCGCTGGGCTACCTGGTGGGGGTCGCGCTGCTGGTGGTGGTCGACGTGATCGGCCACGACGCCAAGGGGGCGACGCGCTGGATCAACATCCCCGGGGTGATCCGCTTCCAGCCCTCGGAGTTCATGAAGCTGCTGATGCCGATGACGGTGGCCTGGTACCTGTCCAAGCGCAACCTGCCGCCGGGGCTCAAGCACATGGTGATCAGCCTGGCGATCATCATCACCCCGTTCGTGCTGATCCTGAAACAACCCGACCTCGGCACCGCCATGCTGATCCTCGCTTCCGGCGGCTTCGTGCTGTTCGTCGGCGGCCTGCGCTGGCGCTGGATCGTCGGCGCGGTGTCGGCGGCGGTGCCGATCGCCGTGGCGATGTGGTTCTTCATCATGCACGACTACCAGAAACAGCGGGTGCTGACCTTCCTCGACCCGGAAAGCGACCCGCTGGGCACCGGCTGGAACATCATCCAGTCTAAGGCGGCCATCGGTTCCGGCGGGGTATTCGGCAAGGGCTGGCTGCTGGGCACCCAGTCGCACCTGGATTTTTTGCCGGAAAGCCACACCGACTTTATCATTGCGGTCCTCGGCGAGGAGTTCGGCCTGGTCGGCGTCTGCCTGCTGCTGGTGCTCTACCTGCTGCTGATCAGTCGTGGCCTGGTGATCACCGCCCAGGCGCAGACGCTCTACGGCAAACTGCTGGCCGGTGGCATCACCATGACGTTTTTCGTTTATGTCTTCGTGAATATCGGTATGGTGAGCGGGTTGTTGCCGGTGGTGGGGGTACCGCTGCCTTTCATTAGTTATGGCGGAACTTCGCTGGTTACCCTGTTGTCAGGGTTCGGGGTTCTGATGTCGATCCATACCCATCGGAAGTGGATCGCCCAGGTTTGAGACCAAGAGTGAAGAACGCAATGCAAGTACTGCGTACATGGGCGGCCAGGGGCGTCCAATGGGTCGGCGTAGCCGGCGTCATTGGCCTGTCCGGGGCGGCCCAGGCGGGGGACTACGACGGCTCGCCGCAAGTGGCCGAGTTCGTCAGCGAAATGACCCGCGACTACGGCTTCGCCGGAGAGCAGCTGATGGGGCTGTTCCGCGACGTGAACCGCAAGCAGTCGATCCTCGATGCGATCTCGCGCCCGGCCGAGCGGGTCAAGCAGTGGAAGGAATACCGGCCGATCTTCATCAGCGACGCGCGCATCAGTCGTGGTGTCGACTTCTGGAACAAGCATGCCGAAGACCTGGCGCGGGCAGAGAAGGAATACGGCGTGCCGGCCGAGATCATCGTCTCGATCATCGGCGTGGAAACCTTCTTCGGCCGCAACACCGGCAGCTACCGGGTGATGGACGCGCTGTCCACCCTCGGCTTCGACTACCCGCCGCGGGCCGACTTCTTCCGCAAGGAGTTGCGCGAGTTCCTCCTGCTCGCCCGCGAACAGCAGGTCGACCCGCTCAGCCTGACCGGCTCCTACGCCGGCGCCATGGGCCTGCCGCAATTCATGCCGAGCAGCTTCCGCGCCTACGCGGTGGACTTCGACGGCGATGGCCACATCAATATCTGGAGCGACCCGACCGACGCCATCGGTAGCGTCGCCAGCTACTTCAAGCAGCACGGCTGGGTCACCGGCGAGCCGGTGGTCTCGGTGGCCGAGATCAACGACGAGAGCGCCGAGAGCGCGGTGACCAGGGGCGTCGACCCGACCATGAGCCTGGGTGAGTTGCGTGCCCGCGGCTGGCGCACCCACGATGCGCTGCGCGACGACCAGAAGGTCACGGCGATGCGTTTCGTCGGCGACAAGGGCATCGAGTATTGGGTCGGTTTGCCGAACTTCTACGTGATCACCCGCTATAATCGCAGCGCCATGTATGCCATGGCGGTTTATCAGCTGGCGGGCGAGATTGCCCGCGCGCGAGGTGCCCATTGAGCAAGCGTGTCCGCTCCTCCCTGATCCTGCCCGCCGTCTGCGGCCTCGGGCTGGCGGCCGTGCTGTTGAGCAGTTGCTCCAGCAAGGCGCCCCAGCAGCCGGCCAGGCAGGCGGGCATTTCCGGGCCGGGCGACTATTCCCGTCCGCATCGCGACGGCGCCCCCTGGTGGGACGTCGACGTGTCGCGGATCCCCGATGCGGTACCGATGCCGCACAACGGTTCGGTGAAGGCCAACCCCTACACCGTGCTGGGCAAGACCTACTACCCGATGAACGATGCGCGGGCCTACCGGATGGTCGGCACCGCGTCCTGGTACGGCACCAAGTTCCACGGCCAGGCCACCGCCAACGGCGAGACCTACGACCTCTACGGCATGACCGCCGCGCACAAGACCCTGCCGTTGCCGAGCTATGTGCGGGTGACCAACCTGGACAACGGCAAGAGCGTGATCGTCCGCGTCAACGACCGCGGCCCGTTCTATTCCGACCGGGTCATCGACCTGTCCTTCGCCGCGGCGAAGAAGCTCGGTTATGCCGAGACCGGCACCGCGCGGGTCAAGGTCGAAGGCATCGACCCGGTGCAGTGGTGGGCCCAGCGCGGCCGGCCGGCACCGATGGTCCTGGCGCAGCCCAAGCAGGCGGTGGCCCAGGCCGCTCCCGCCGCGGCGCAGACGCAGGCGGTGGCGATGGCCCAGCCGATCGAGACCTACACTCCGCCGCCGGCGCAGCATGCGGCCGCCGTGCTGCCGGTGCAGATCGACTCAAAAAAAAACGCTTCATTACCAGCCGATGGCCTGTATCTCCAGGTGGGCGCCTTCGCCAACCCGGATGCGGCGGAGCTGCTGAAGGCCAAGCTGAGCGGCGTGACGGCTGCGCCGGTGTTTATCAGCTCGGTCGTGCGCAACCAGCAGATTCTGCACCGGGTGCGGCTGGGACCGATCGGTTCGGCGGACGAGGTTAGCCGCACCCAGGACAGCATCCGCGTGGCCAACCTTGGCCAGCCGACGCTGGTACGCCCCGACTGAGCGCCTACTCACGCAGGGAATTCCCGCAAGGGATTGTTTGACCATTGGTAGAACCAGAGAGACGGATGAACATCACCACTATCGCGAAACGCTTGTCACTGCTTGTCCTGTTCATCGCCCCTACGGCTGGCTGGGCTGCTGAATCCATGGTTCCGGCGCCGCCGCAACTGGCCGCCAAGTCGTACGTCCTGATGGACGGCGAGAGCGGCCAGGTTCTGGTCGAGAACAACGGCGACCAGCGCCTGCCGCCGGCCAGCCTGACCAAACTGATGACCGCCTACATCGCCACCAAGGAGATCGAGGCCGGCCGCATCGGCGAGAACGACCTGGTCACCGTCAGCGAACATGCCTGGCGCACCGGCGGTTCGCGGATGTTCATCAAGGTCGGCAGCCAGGTATCGGTGAGCGACCTGCTGCATGGCATCATCATCCAGTCCGGCAACGACGCCAGCGTCGCCCTGGCCGAGCATATCGCCGGCAGCGAAGACGCCTTCGCCGACATGATGAACACCACCGCGCAGAAGCTGGGCCTGACCAACTCCCACTTCATGGACGCCACCGGCCTGCCCAACCCGGACCACTATTCCTCCGCCCGCGACATGGCGGTGCTGGCCCGCGCGATCATCTACGGTGAGCCGAGCCACTACGCGATCTACGCGCAGAAGGAATTCCTCTGGAACAACATCAAGCAGCCGAACCGCAACCTGCTGCTGTGGCGCGACAAGACCGTCGACGGCCTGAAGACCGGCCACACCGACGAAGCCGGCTACTGCCTGGTGGCTTCCGCGGTACGCGACGGCCAGCGCATGATCGCCGTGGTGTTCGGCACCAACAGCGAGCAGGCCCGCGCCGCCGAGACCCAGAAGCTGCTGACCTATGGCTTCCGCTTCTTCGAAAGCCGCAACTTCTACAAGAAGGGCACCGAGCTGACCAAGGGCCTGGTCTGGAAGGGTTCCGAGCATGAAGTGAAAGCCGGCCTCGCCGAAGACCTGACCATGACCCTGCCGCGCGGCCAGATGCAGAAGCTGCAGGCCAGCATGGTCCTGGAGCCGCAACTGATGGCGCCGATCCAGCAGGGCCAGGTGATCGGCAAGGTGGAAGTGAAGCTGGACGACAAGGTCATCCGCAGCGCCGACCTGGTCGCCCTCAACGCCGTCGAGGAGGGTGGTTTCTTCCGCCGCCTGTGGGATAGCATCCGCCTGTTCTTCTACGGTTTGTTCAACTGACCGACCGGCGCCCGCCCGCTCACGAGGCCAGCGGGCGCCCGTCCCCGCGGACCACGGGTCCGCCGCCGCCATGACCGATACCCCTGACGTTCAACCCCCGAAAATCGAATTCCCCTGCGAGCGTTATCCGATCAAGGTGATCGGCGACGCCGGCGAAGGTTTCTCCGACCTGGTCGTGGAAATCATCCAGCGCCACGCGCCGGATCTCGACGTCGAGACCCTGGTGGTCCGTGACAGCAGCAAGGGGCGATTCCTCTCGGTGCAGGTGCTGATCACTGCCACCGATGTCGACCAACTGCAAGCCATCCATAACGACCTGCGCGCGACCGGACGCGTGCACATGGTGCTCTGATGGGACTCGAGCTGGGCTTCCGTGAGCTCGGCGAGGTTCCCTACGAACCGACCTGGCATGCCATGCAGCGCTTCGTTGCCGAACGCGACAAATCGGTAATGGACGAAGCCTGGCTGTTGCAGCACCCTGCGGTCTTCACCCAGGGGCAGGCCGGCAAGGCGGAGCATGTGCTGTTCCCCGGCGACATCCCGGTGATCCAGGTAGATCGCGGCGGCCAGGTGACCTACCACGGCCCCGGCCAGTTGGTCACCTACCTGCTGCTCGATGTCCGCCGCCTGGGACTGGGCGTGCGCGAGCTGGTCAGCCGGATCGAGCAGAGCCTGATCGGCCTGCTGGCGTCCTATGACGTGCAGGCCGTGGCCAAGCCGGACGCGCCGGGTGTCTACGTCGACGGGGCGAAGATCGCCTCCCTCGGCCTGCGCATCCGCAACGGCTGTTCCTTCCATGGCCTGGCGCTGAACCTGGACATGGACCTGCGACCGTTCCAACGAATCAATCCCTGCGGCTACGCCGGGATGCCCATGACCCAACTGCGCGACCTGGTTGGGCCGGTGGATTTTGCCGAGGTGTGTACCCGATTGCGCGCTGAGCTCGTCTCACGCCTTGGCTACGCTGAACAGAAGACCCTTACGGGCGGGATCGAACTGACATGAGCACTGTTGTGGAGAAGTCCGGAGAAGCCAAGCCGGGCAAGGTGGAAGTCGGCGTGAAGCTGCGCGGCGCGGAAAAGGTCGCGCGGATTCCGGTGAAGATCATTCCCACCGAGGAACTGCCGAAGAAACCCGACTGGATCCGCGTGCGCATCCCGGTTTCCCCCGAGGTCGACCGCATCAAGCAACTGCTGCGCAAGCACAAGCTGCACAGCGTCTGCGAAGAGGCGTCCTGCCCGAACCTGGGCGAGTGCTTCTCCGGCGGCACCGCGACCTTCATGATCATGGGCGATATCTGCACCCGACGCTGCCCGTTCTGCGACGTCGGTCATGGCCGGCCGAAGCCGCTGGACGTCGACGAGCCGACCAACCTGGCCATCGCCATCGCCGACCTGCGGCTGAAGTACGTGGTGATCACCTCGGTGGACCGCGACGACCTGCGCGACGGCGGCGCCCAGCACTTCGCCGACTGCCTGCGCGAGATCCGCAAGCTGTCGCCGGGGATCCAGCTGGAAACCCTGGTGCCCGACTATCGCGGTCGCATGGACATCGCCCTGGAGATCACCGCCAACGAGCCGCCGGACGTGTTCAACCATAACCTGGAGACGGTACCGCGCCTGTACCGCTCCTCGCGGCCGGGCTCGGACTTCGAGTGGTCGCTGGACCTGCTGCAGAAGTTCAAGCAGATGGTTCCGCACGTACCGACCAAGTCCGGGCTGATGCTCGGCCTGGGCGAGACCGACGATGAGGTCATCGAGGTCATGCAGCGGATGCGCGAGCACGACATCGACATGCTGACCCTCGGCCAGTACCTGCAGCCGTCGCGCAACCACCTGCCGGTGCAGCGCTTCGTGCATCCGGACACCTTCGCCTGGTTCGCCGAGGAAGGCGAGAAGATGGGCTTCAAGAACGTCGCGTCCGGCCCGCTGGTGCGTTCGTCCTACCATGCCGACCAGCAGGCGCACGGCAACAAGATCGGCTGATCGACGCCGCGCCAATGCCTCCGACGCCGCGTCCCTGCACAGGGACGCGGCGTTTTTCGTTGGGCAGCCACGAAGCCTCTTCGGACGTAGGACGAATAACCGCTTGCGGTTATCCGCCGGCGCGTAGGTGAGTACCGTTTGCTCTCATCCCTGTGCGGTAACGAAGCGACTGCGCTGGCCGAGCTGCCGCACCGCCTCGATCAGGGCATCGGCCGCCAGGCTGGGTTGGCGCGAGAAGGCGTAGAAACGCGCCTCCGGCAGCGTCGGAAAACCCTGTTCCGGGCCCAGTTCGCGCAGCCCCTCGCGCATCTGGCTGCGCGCCACCACCGTCACGGCGAAACCGGCCAGCGCGGCGGACAGGCAGCCGGCCATGCTGGCGCTCTCGAACACCAGGCGCCAGGGTCGCGCAGCGGCGCCGAGGGCTGTAATCGCCGCTTCGCGGTAGACGCAGGGTTCGGGGAACAGCGCCAGCGGCAGCGGTTCGCCCGCGGGCAGCTCGATCGCGGTCGCCGCGGCCCAGACCAGCGGTTCCTCCCAGAGCAGTTCGCCGTCGTCTCCTACCCGCCGGCACTGCTTGCCGAACACCACGTCGGTGCGCCCCTGGGCCTGCTGGCGGAGCAGGTCGGTGGTGATACCGACCTTGAGTTCGATGGATGCTTCGGGGTGCCAGCGGCGAAAGCGTTGCAGGACGCGTGGCAGCCAGGCGCTGGCGAAGTCCTCCGAAGCGCCGATGCGCAGGCGGTCGCGGATCGGCGTGCCGTGCAGCCTGGCGCGGGCCTCGCGCTCCAGCTCGACGATGTTGCGGGCATAGGCGTAGAGCGTCTCGCCCGCCTGGGTCAGCTCCAGGCGGCGAGTGGTGCGGCTGAGCAGGCTGACGCCGGCTGTCTGTTCCAGGCGCTTGATATGCCCGCTGACCGCGGAGGGGGTGAGCGCGAGATTGTCCGCGGCGAGGGCGAAACCGCCGCTGTCGACCACTTCGAGAAAGGTACGCAACAACACGATATCCAGGGATTGGGAGGTGGGGACGGCAAGCTCCATGAGGTCTTCCATTCATCTCGTTTCATGAATAGTAGACGCTAACTATTCATGAATCACGCTTGGCAAGCGTCCTAGGATGTCCCTTCTTTCTCTTGGAGAGGTCCGATGAGCCGCTATGCCTTCGTTTCCACCGATGTCCTGGATATCGCCTACCTGGAGTGGAATCCGCAGGGGGCGCGCAGCGCCGTCTTGTTGCACGGTTGGCCGGACAGCCCGCATGCCTGGAAAGACCTGGCGGAGTCCCTGGCGGACGCCGGCTATCGGGTGCTGGCACCAGCCCTCCGGGGATTCGCCCCGACCCGCTTCCGCGATGCGTCTACTCCGCGCAGCGGGCAACTGGCGGCTCTGGCTTGCGATCTGCTGGCATTCGTCGACAGCCTGGCATTGCAACGTCCCCTGCTGGTCGGCCATGACTGGGGGGCTCGCGCGGTGGCTAGTGCCTGCGGACTGCGCGAGGGCGTAGCCTCGCACCTGGTGATGCTCTCGGTGGGGTACGCCAGCAACGATCCGCAGCAAGTTCTTTCCCTGCCGCAGGCCCGTAGCTTCTGGTACCAGTGGTTCATGGCCACGCCACGCGGAGAGCGCGCGCTGCGCGAGGAGGGCGAGGCGTTCGCCCGGCAGATGTGGGACACCTGGTCGCCGCCGGGATGGTATGCCGAGCGCGATTTCCAGGAGGCCGCCCAGGCCTTCTCCGGGCCGGACTGGGTCGCCGTGGTGCTGCACTATTACCGGCATCGCTGGGGCTTCGTCGCGGGGAAGCCGCGCTACGGGGCGGCGGAACAGCGCTTGCTCCCGGCACCGCGCCTGGCGCTGCCGACCCTAGTGCTGCACGGCGGCGCGGATGCCTGCACCCACCCCGACGGCTCCCGCGGACGCGAGCACTACTTCAGCGGGCGCTACCAGCGGCTGGTGCTGGAGAGCGTCGGCCATTTTCCGCAGCGCGAGGCGGCCGCCCAGGTGGCGGACGCTATCCTGCGGTTCTGCGCGGATGACTAGGTCCTGGACACCGCAGCGGCGGATAACGCCCATGGCGTTATCCGCCCTACGAACCGGTGTGCCGCGAGCGGTCGCGGCGGACGTGGGGTCGTAAGCTCCGCCGGTGGCCCTATGGCGTCCGCAGGCGGTCGAGCAGCGCCGGGGTCGGATAGCCGTCCGCCGGCCAGCCGAACTCCTGCTGGCAGGCGCGGATCGCCTTGCGCGTATTGGCGCCGATGATGCCATCCACCGCGCCCGGATCGTGTCCGCGGGCGGCCAGTTGCCGTTGCAGCTCGATGCGCTGCGAGCGGCTCAGCGGAACATCCTCCAGCGGCCAGGCGCCGACTATCCGGCCGCCGCCCTTGAAGCTGTCGGCGAGCAGGCCGACGGCCAGGGCATAGGCACTGGAGTTGTTGTACTTGAGGATGGCGCGGAAGTTGTGCAGCACCAGGAAGGCCGGGCCGCGGTGCCCGGCCGGCAGCAGCAGCGAGGCCTGTTCGCCGGAGAGCCCGGAGGGCAGGGGGCCGCCGTTGACGCCTTGTACGCCCATCCCTTGCCATTCGCCCAGGGGCTTGCGGATGGTGAGTTCCGCCAGGGAATAGTCGAAGCCTGCCGGCAGGCGGACTTCGAAACCCCAGGGTTGTCCGGCGATCCAGCCGGAGGCTTTCAGGTAGTTGGCGGTGGAGGCCAGGGCGTCGCCGGGCGAGCCCCAGATGTCACGCTTGCCGTCGCCGTCGAAGTCCACGGCATACTGGTTGTAGGTGGTCGGGATGAACTGGGTCTGGCCCATGGCGCCGGCCCAGGAGCCGATCATGAAGGAGGCCGGAACGTCGCCGTGCTGGAGAATCTTCAGGGCGGCGAGCAACTGGGCGTGGGCGAATTCCGGGCGGCGTCCTTCATAGGCGAGGGTCGCCAGGGAGCGGATCACGTTCTTGTTGCCCATGTGCGAACCGTAGTTGCTCTCCATGCCCCAGATCGCCACCACCGCATCCGCATCCACCGCATAGCGCGCGTCGACTTCGCCGAGGATGCGCGCATGCTGCGCCAGGCGCGCCTGGCCCTGGCGAACGCGCAGCGGATCGAGGGCGCCTTCCAGGTACTTCCATACCGGTCGGGTGAATTCCGGCTGGCTGCGGTCTGCTTCGACCACGGCGGGATCGGGCTGGACGCCGGCGAAGGCGCGATCGAAGGTCTGCGCATCGATTCCACCGGCCAGCGCCTGTTGACGGAAGGCGTCGCGCCACTGTTCGAAGCTTTGCCCAGGCTGGGCCTCGTTCGGCGCGCCAGCGGGCACCGAGGCGGCCGGGCCGGCGCCGGAGAAGGGCGCCTTGGTCTGCTGGGGAGCGGCAGGCTGGTTGTATTCGACTGTCGGATTCTTCTGCGCGCACGCGCTGGAGAGGCCAAGCCCCATGGCGACGACGGTGCTGCCCAGCAGCCCGCTCACCTTCAGCAGGGCGGATCGTTCGGGGTTACGCATTGCTCTCCTCAGCAGGGTCCTCGGGACGGGCCACCTTAGCACGCCGGCCAGGACGCGTCTGCCGTCGTTGGACGCGCCGGCGGGGCCCCGGGTTCGTCAATGTGGTTCCATCGGCGCGGTGGATATCGTTCGCCATATGTTCGGTCACTGTCGGGCGGCCAATGGTTTCGTCCGTATCGCTCCGCCGCCTGTCGAAGCCTCGCGGCGCACCCGAGTCGGGATCGGCGACGGGGCGCGCGGCATGCTCGAGGCCTTCGACTTCTTCTTCCTGGCCTTCGTTCTGCGCGACATGGCTACCCGCTTCGGCGTCGGCATCGAACGCCCGAGCCTGGTTCGTGCGCTGTAATGGCCAGAGGGTTGCCAGTCGGCCGCGCGGGATGTCGAGGCCGCGGATCATGATGGAGGAACCATTGGCTTTTCGCCCAACCCGATGGGGCCAGGGCTTGCGCGCCGACGATAGTGTGCCCATGGGCGGCAGGCTGGCGGTGGGGTTGGTCTTGTCGACGGGCTTCGGGCGGGGTAGGCGGGGCGCGTGGGTGAGGAGGGCGTTGCGGGAGGATGGACCAGCGGCTGTTTCAGGCCGCCATAACGAAAGAAGCCTCCCAGTTACGGGAGGCTTCGCGGCGGTAGCTGCCTTTGCCTTTCTTCGCCTGTTCCTGGCGGCTGCGGAACAGTGGCTGGGCGACCAGGGATTTGGCCTTGTTCGGCCGCTTGCTTTTCTTTGCCATGGCATAGGTCCTCGAAGGTGATCGGGCTGGCGCTCGCCAGCGCGCGCATCATCTGCCTGTCGCCGCGGATTGTCCAGTGCCGGTTGCGCCTTCAGGCTGCCGGCAGGCCGAGGCGCTGGCCGGCGAGGCTCAGGGCGAGAAGCGAGAGACCGCTCCAGGGGCTGCCGGGTGCCTGTCCCTTGATCTGCGCGTCGATCAACTGGGCATCCCTCAGCATCTGGTTCCAGCGGCTGCTGGAGTGGCGTTGCAGGGCACGGGTCAGCAGCGGACGGCGCTTGTCCCAGACCGGCGGACGCGCCTGGGCGAAGGCTTTCTCCAGCGGGATGCCCTGGCCGTATTGCTGGGACAGGCCAGCCAGCAGGCGGATCTCGCGGGCCAGGCCCCAGAGGATCACCGGCGGCTCGATGCCTTCGCCGCGCAGTCCTTCCAGGATGCGCAGGGCGTGGGCCGCTTCACCGCCAAGGGCAGCGTCGATCAGGCCGAAGACATCGAAGCGTGCGCTGTCGGCGACCGCGGCCTGTACGGTGGCGGCGTCGATCTGGTTGCCCTCGGCGAGCAGCTTGAGCTTTTCGATTTCCTGGGCGGCGGCAAGCAGGTTGCCTTCCACGCGCGCGGCGATCAGCTCCAGGGCTTCGGGGCTGGCGGACAGGCCGGCCTGGGACAGGCGCTGGCGAATCCACTGCGGCAACTGGTGGACGTCGACCGGCCAGACCTGGATGAACTGCGCGGCGTTGCCATCGATCAGGGCCTTGGCCCACTTGGTCTTCTGCGTGCTGCCATCGAGCTTGGGCAGACTGAGCAGGAGCACGGTGTCTTCCGGCGGCCGTTGCAGGTATTCCTGGAGAATCGCCGCGCCTTTGTCGCCGGGCTTGCCGGAGGGCAGGCGCAGTTCGATCAGGCGCTTCTCGGCGAACAGCGACAGGCTGGCGCCGGCCTCCAGCAGCAAGCCCCAATCGAAGTTGGCTTCGGCATTGAATACCTGGCGCTCGCCGAAGTCGCGCTCGCGGCAGGCCTGGCGAATGGCATCGCAGGCTTCCTGGCAGAGCAGCGGTTCATCGCCGCTGACGACATAGACGGGCGCCAGGGGGCCCTGGAGGTGCTTGGCGAGTTGCGCGGGAGTCAGCTTCATAGGAGAAGACGGGGCCGGCGAAACCGGCCCCGGGGCATCACGGGGTGGGGAACTCGATCGGCGACTGCTGCGGCTCGGCGGCGCGGCGCTGGCGCTCCGCCTCGTCGGCGGCGCGCAGGGCTTCGGCTTCCGCCTTGGCCTTGGCTTCTGCCTGGCGCTGGGCTTCGTCGAGTTGCGCCGGGGTCAGCGCCTGGAGGCGCATGGACAACTGCTGGATCAGGTCGCGCCGCATCTCGCTGCGCAGCTGCGCGGCTTCCTGGTCGGAACCGATCAGGTTGTTTTCGTCGTGCACGTAGACCTTCTGCACCTGTACCTGGTTGCTCATCAGGACCAGGTCGTTGGCGCCGACGATCTCGTAGTTGATCGTGTTGGTCAGCTCGAACTCCGCGCCGCGCGCGGAACCGGTGTAGCTGACGGTGCGCTGCTGGTTGTCCTCGCGGACCAGCACCAGGTGGTAGGGCGCGTTGCTGGTGACCTTCACGCCGCTGTTTTCCAGGGTTTCCTTCAGTTCGCGCACGGTCGGGCCGTAGGCGTTGCGCGCGGACACGTCGATTTCCTTGAGCGCGAATTGCGCATCGCCCAGGCCGCGCAGTTGGAAGCCGCAGGCGGCCAGCAGGGTGGTCATACCGATCAGCGCGGCGCTGGTCAGGATACGTTTCATCAAGCTTCCCTCACTCCTGTTGATCAGCGCCCCCGGATGGCCGGGGGCGTCCAATGGAATCGCGTATCAGTTGGCGACGATGTTGACCAGTTTGCCCGGTACCACGATGACCTTGCGGATGCTCAGGCCTTCGGTGAAACGCAGCACGTTCTCGTTGGCGCGCGCGGCGGCCTCGACATCCTCGCGGCTGGCGCTGGCGGCCACGTCGATGTGTCCGCGCAGCTTGCCGTTGACCTGCACCACCAGTTGCAGGGTGTCCTGCACCAGTGCGCTCTCGTCGACGCTCGGCCAGCGCGCATCGATCACCGCTTCGGCATGGCCGAGCTGGCCCCAGAGCACGTGGCAGATGTGCGGAGTGATGGGCGCCAGCAGCAGGACCACGGTTTCCAGGCCTTCCTGGATCAGGGCGCGGTCCTGGGCGTCCTGGTTCGGCGCCTTCTCCAGCACGTTCATCAGGGTCATCACCGCGGCGATGGCGGTGTTGAACTTGTGGTGCTGGCCGACATCCTGGCTGGCCTGCCTGATCGCCAGGTGGATGGCGCGGCGGACCTGCTTCTGCGCGTCGCTCAGGGCGGCGACGTCCAGCGCGCCGGGGAGGCCGGCGCTGACGTGGGCGTGAGCCAGGCGCCAGACGCGGCGGAGGAAGCGGTTGGCGCCCTCGACGCCGGCGTCCGACCACTCCAGGCTCATGTCCGGCGGCGAGGCGAACATCATGAACAGGCGGCAGGTATCGGCACCGTACTGGTCGATCATCGATTGCGGGTCGACGCCGTTGTTCTTCGACTTCGACATCTTCTCGGTGCCGCCGATCTCGACCGGCTGGCCGTCGCTCTTCAGGCGCGCGCCGACGACCTTGGCCTTGGCGTCACGCTCGACCTCGACGTCGGCCGGGTTGAACCAGTCCTTGCCGCCGTTGGCGGTGGTCCGGTAGTAGGTATCGGCGACCACCATGCCCTGGGTCAGCAGGTTCTTGAACGGTTCGTCGCTGCCGACCAGGCCTTCGTCGCGCATCAGCTTGTGGAAGAAGCGCGCATAGAGCAGGTGCAGGATGGCGTGCTCGATGCCGCCGATGTACTGGTCGACCGGCAGCCAGTAGTCGGCCGCCTTCCTGTCCAGCATGCCGCCTTCGAACTGCGGGCAGGCGTAGCGGGCGAAATACCAGGACGACTCGACGAAGGTGTCCATGGTGTCGGTTTCGCGCTTGGCCGGCTGGCCGCATTTCGGGCAGTTGCATTCGTAGAATTCCGGCATCTTCGCCAGCGGCGAACCGGAGCCGTCCGGTACCACGTCTTCCGGCAGCACCACCGGCAACTGGTCGGCCGGCACCGGGACGTCGCCGCAAGCCTCGCAGTGGATGATCGGGATCGGGCAGCCCCAGTAGCGCTGGCGGCTGATGCCCCAGTCGCGCAGGCGGAACTGGGTGCGCGCCTGGCCCAGGCCCTTGGCCTCGAGGTCGGCGCCGATGGCGTCGAAGGCGGCCTGGTAGCCGAGGTTGTCGTACTTGCCGGAGTTGACGGTGAGCACGGACTCGTCCTTGGCGCCGTACCACTCCTTCCAGACGCTGGACTCGAAGTCGTTGTCGCCCTCGACCTTGGCGATCACCTGGCGGATCGGCAGGCCGTACTTGTTGGCGAACTCGAAGTCGCGCTCGTCATGGCCGGGCACCGCCATCACCGCGCCTTCGCCGTAGTTCATCAGCACGTAGTTGGCGACCCATACCGGCAGCTTGTCGCCGGTCAGCGGGTGTTCGACGAACAGGGAAGTGGCCATGCCTTTCTTCTCCTGGGTGGCGATGTCGGCCTCGGCGACGCCGCCGCGCTTGCATTCGTCGATGAACGCCTGCAACTGCGGGTCGTTCTGCGCTGCCTGGGTGGCCAGCGGGTGTTCGGCGGCGACGGCGACGTAGGTGGCGCCCATCAGGGTGTCCGGACGGGTGGTGAACACCTTCAGTTGGCCGGCGTGGCCGATGGAGGCCTGGTCGTAGGGGAAGCCGATCTCCATCCCGCGCGACTTGCCGATCCAGTTGCGCTGCATGGTCTTCACCTGCTCCGGCCAGCCGGGCAGGTTGTCGAGGCTCTCCAGCAGTTCCTCGGCGTAGGCGGTGATCTTGAAGTAGTACATCGGGATCTCGCGCTTCTCGATCAGCGCGCCGGAGCGCCAGCCGCGCCCGTCGATCACCTGCTCGTTGGCGAGTACGGTCTGGTCGACCGGATCCCAATTGACCGTGCCGTTCTTGCGGTAGATCACCCCTTTTTCGAACAGGCGGGTGAACAGCCACTGCTCCCAGCGGTAGTAGTCCGGCTTGCAGGTGGTGACCTCGCGGCTCCAGTCGATCGCCAGGCCGAGGCTGTCCAGCTGCGACTTCATGTAGGCGATGTTGTCGTAGGTCCAGGCCGCCGGGGCGACGTTGTTCTTCATCGCGGCGTTTTCCGCCGGCATGCCGAACGCGTCCCAGCCCATCGGCTGCAGCACGTTGCGGCCCTGCATGCGGTGGTAGCGGCTGATCACGTCGCCGATGGTGTAGTTGCGCACGTGGCCCATGTGCAGCTTGCCGCTCGGATACGGGAACATCGACAGGCAGTAGAACTTCTCCTTGTCGGGTAGCTCCCTGACGAGGAAGGACTGGTGTTCTTTCCAGTAGTTCTGGGCCTGGGTTTCGATCTCGAGTGGCTGATATTGCTCGTGCATGGCGCTACTTAGACGTGACTGTTCGAAAGCCTCGTAGCATACATGACCCCCACTCCTGTCGATAGCCCGCGCCGTTTGTCGCCGGGGGCGGTTCAGCCGAACGGGAACGCTAAGCTTGCCCTATGGGCCGTCGATGGCTGGCTGCCCAGTGGTACCTTCAGAGGTGTTCGATGGCTGAGCTGCAACGCGCGAGTGTGACGGGAGGTGGGCTGTACGAGAGGCTGCTGCAGCGTCTCGCCCTGGCTCTGGATGAAGCGGATACGGCCGAGCGCCTGCGTGACGAGCATCCCACGGAGCTTGAGTTGCGTGGTTTGAGCGAAGCGGAGATGGGGCTGATACGCGCCTATCTCGACCAGGACCTGCACTGGTTGCGCGGCTGGCATGCGGCCGCCGAGGAGCTGGCGCTGCTCGAGCGCCAGCCCGGCAGGACACCCCGGCCGCCCCGGCCGCAACCGCCGGCGCCCCGTCGCCACGTCTCGTTGAAACAGCGGCAACTGCTCTGTGCGCTCTGCGGTGCGCCGGTGCAGTGGAGCAAGGGGCATGGCGTGTTGCCGTGCGGCCATTGCGGCTCGCAACTGTTCCGTTCGGGCAACGGCCGCTAGGGTCTCTTTCCGGGAAGTTTCGCCAGGCGTCGCGCAATCCTTTAGATTGCCTCTTCCGACAGGGAGGGGGCGATGCCGATCCGTTATTTCTTCAAGCAACTTCTGCTGCCGCCGGGCGGCCTGTTGTTGCTGCTGTTTTTCGCTTTCTGGTGGCGCACCAGCCGACCGAGGCTGGCGCGGCTGTGCGGTGTCTGCGGGTTCTTCGGTCTGTGGCTGATGAGCATGCCGCTCAGCGTGGAGTGGATGGCGCGCTGGCTCGAAAGCGAACCGGCCCTGCTGGCGGAGGATCTGCCGGGCCTGGCGCAGCGCGCCGACGCCATCGTCATCCTCGGTGCCGGCCGGCAGACCAACGACCCGGCCTGGGGCGACGATGCGCCGAGCCTGCTGGCGGCCGAGCGGCTGCGCTATGCCGCGCGGCTGGCCAAGACCTCGGCGCTGCCGGTACTGATCAGCGGCGGGTTGCATTACGGACGCCCGCCCAGCGAGGCGGCGCTGATGGCCAATGCCCTGTTGCAGGACTTCGGCGTGCCGACGCGCTGGCAGGAAGGTCTCAGCCGTACCACCTGGGAAAACGCCACCCTGAGCGCCCCGCAGTTGCGCGAGGCCGGCGTGCGCCGGGTGGTGCTGGTGACCCAGGCCTGGCACATGCAGCGGGCACGCTGGAGCTTCGAGCGCCAGGGGTTCGAGGTGATCCCGGCGCCGGTCGGCTTCCTCGGCGGGGCCAACCTGCGGCCCTTCGGCGGCTGGCTGCCGGAAGCGCAGGCCTTCTGGCAGAGCGGCATGCTGCTGAACGAGGCGATCGGCCTGGTCGGCTATCGCCTGTTCTACCGCTGAGACGCAACCGGCGCCGCAGGGGCGCCGGTCTTTCCAGGAGGGGCTGGTTTCAGCCGAACAGGCGTCGCTCCTGCGGACGCAACTGGCGGCCGAGCAGAGCCCATAGCAGCAGCACGCCGGCCAACCCGGCCAGCGGCCAGACGCGGTATTGCAGATAGGGCGTCAGGCCCTGCATGGGAATCACCTCGCCGCGCAGGATGCCCTGCTGGAACTGCGGGATCTGCCGGACGATCCGGCCATAGGGATCGATCAGGCCGGTGACGCCGTTGTTGGTCGCGCGGATCATCCAGCGACCGCTTTCCAGGGCGCGCATCTGTGCCATCTGCAGGTGCTGCAAAGGGCCTATGGAAGTGCCGAACCAGGTGTCGTTGCTCACTGTCAGCAACACCTGGCTCTGCGCCGCGAGCGCGGCGGCGAACTCCGGGTAGACCACTTCGTAGCAGATGTACGGGGCGATCTGGTAGCCCTTGGCCTTGAGCAGCGGCTGGTCGGCCGGACCGCGAGCGAAGTCGGACATCGGCAGGTCGAAGAAGGCGATCAGGCCGCGCAGCAGGTCCTGCAGCGGCACGTACTCGCCGAACGGCACCAGCTTCTGCTTGAGGTAGGTGCCCGCGCCTTCGCCGACCACGGTGATGCCGTTGAAGTAGCGACTCTTGCCGTCGGCGAGACGTTCACGCACCGGGACCCCGGTGATCAGCGCGGCGTTCTTCTCGTCGGCGACCTGGCCCATGGCGCCGAGGTAGCCGCTGGCCATGTCCTGGAGAATCGGCACCGCGGTTTCCGGCCAGACGATCAGGTCGACGTCCTGCTGCGGCAGGCTCAGGTCGCGGTAGAGGTCGAGTTGCGCGCGGACCTGATTCGGGTCCCATTTCAGCTCCTGGGCGATGTTGCCCTGGATCGCCACTACCCTCAGCGGTTCGCCGGCCGAATGGGTCCAGGCGTGGCCCTTGAGATAGAGGCCGGCCGCCCACGGGCCGAGCAGCAGGACCAGCCCCAGAAGCAGGCTGGCACCGTGCGGGAAGAGGCGCGGCAGGTTCACCAGCAGGGCCGCGCTGAGGGCGATGACGAAGGAGGACAGCCATACGCCGCCCACCGGTACCAGCCCGGCCAGCGGTCCCTGCAACTGGCTATAGCCGGCGTAGAGCCAGGGGAAACCGGTAAGGAACCAACTGCGGAACAGCTCCAGTGCCAGCCACAGGGCGGCGAACGCCAGGGCGTCGCCCAGCGGCGCGTTGTCGCGGCGCAGGCAGCGCGCCCACAGCCAGGCCGGCAGGGCGAAGAAGAAGGCGACGCCGGCGGTGAAGCCGAGCATGAGGAAGCTTGCCAGCGGCACCGAGGCGGCGCCGTAGTCATGGATACTGACGTAGATCCAGCTGGTGCCGGCGCCGAACGCGCCGAAACCGTACCACCAGCCGCGCCACAGGGCGGACTTGCCGGGAAGGCCGCGCAAGCCGAGATAGAGCAGGGCGATCGAGAGGATCGCCAGCGGCCAGTAGTCGAAGGGCGCCAGGGCCAGGGGTGTGAGCGCGCCTGCGGCGAGTGCCAGCAGGTGTCCGGGCCAGCCGGGACGAGAAATCCAACGCATCGAATGTCCTTAGAGCCTGTTCAATGTCCGACTGCGCAGACCGGGGCCGCCTTCGGCTGCCGGACGGCAACGTCCGCGGCGACAGGGGAGTCTGGCGCAAGGCGCAAGAGTAAAGGAGGGGCTGGCGAGACGCCAGAAGGACGGCGCGGGAAGATGCCCCCTCCGCCGTGGCGGAGGGGGCGCGCTCAGTTCTGCAGGGGAGACAGGCGCAGCAGATGGACGCGGCGGCTGTCGGCGTTGAGTACGCGGAAACGGAACTCGCCCAGCTCGACCACTTCGTTGCGCTTGGGCAGGTGGCCGAAGGCGCTCATCACCAGGCCGCCCACGGTATCGAATTCCTCGTCGGAGAATTCCGAGCCGAAGAAGTCGTTGAAGGCGTCCACGGGGGTCAGCGCCTTGACGATGAAATCGCCGCTGGGCAGCGGCTTGATGTAGCTGTCCTCCTCGACGTCGTGCTCGTCCTCGATATCGCCGACGATCTGTTCCAGCACGTCCTCGATGGTCACCAGGCCGGCCACGCCGCCGTATTCGTCGATGACGATGGCCATGTGGTTGCGGTTGGCGCGGAATTCGCGGAGCAGCACGTTGAGGCGCTTGGATTCGGGGACGAAGGTAGCCGGACGCAGCAGTTCCTTGATGTCGAAGGGACGCTCGTCGTTGTGCAGGATCAGTGGCAGGAGGTCCTTGGCCAGCAGTACGCCCATGACGTCGTCGAGGCTTTCGCCGACCACCGGGTAGCGCGAGTGGGCGGCTTCGATGATGGCCGGAAGGAACTCCTTCGGCGTCTGGGTCGAGCGGATGCTCATCATCTGCGAGCGCGGCACCATGATGTCGCGCACCTGCAGGTCGGCGACCTGGATCGCCCCCTCGACGATGGACAGCGCCTCGCTGTCCAGCAGCTTGTTGTCGTGGGCATCGCGCAGCAGCTCGAGTAGCTCCTGGCGGTTTCTCGGCTCGTGGGCAAAAGCCTGGGTGATCTTGTCCAGCCAGGACTTGTGCCCGTTGCTCGATCGGTCTTCGCTCATTTTTCCTTGCTCGGTGGCTCTTCGTCGTCGCAGGCGTACGGATCGGGATGACCCAGTTCCGCCAGCAATTCACGTTCCAGTGTTTCCATTTCTTCCGCTTCGGCGTCGTCGATGTGGTCGTAGCCGAGCAGGTGCAGGCAGCCGTGGATCACCAGGTGGGCCCAGTGGGCCTGCAACGGCTTGCGCTGTTCCAGGGCTTCGCGGGCGACCACCGGGGCGCAGATCACCAGGTCGCCGAGCAGCGGGATATCGAGAAGCTCGTCCGGGACATCGGCGGGGAAGGACAGCACGTTGGTCGCGTAGTCCTTGTGCCGGTAGGTGCTGTTCAGTTCCAGGCCTTCGGCCTCGTCCACCAGGCGGATGGTCAGCTCCGACTCCGGACGCTGGCGCAGGGCCAGTTCGCACCAGGCGCGGAACTGTGCTTCGGAGGGCAGGTCCGGGGCGGCGCTGGCGACCTGCAGGTCGAGCTCAAGCGGCATCGTGACCGCCCTTGCCCGTTCCCTCGACCGGCCGCACCTGGCCTTGCTGGCGGTTCTCATGGCGCTCGTAGGCTTCGACGATACGCTGGACCAGCGGGTGGCGGACCACATCCTTGGGCTTGAAGTGGGTGAAGCTGATGCCGGGGACGTCCTGCAGGACCTCGATCACGTGCTTGAGGCCGGAGCGGGTGCCGCGGGGCAGGTCGACCTGGGTGACGTCGCCGGTGATCACCGCGGTGGAGCCGAAGCCGATCCGGGTGAGGAACATCTTCATCTGCTCGACTGTGGTGTTCTGGCTCTCGTCGAGGATGATGAAGCTGTTGTTCAGCGTGCGCCCGCGCATGTAGGCCAGCGGCGCGACCTCGATGACGTTGCGCTCGATCAGCTTGGCCACGTGTTCGAAGCCGAGCATCTCGTAGAGCGCGTCGTAGAGCGGGCGCAGGTAGGGGTCGATCTTCTGCGACAGATCGCCGGGAAGGAAACCGAGCTTCTCGCCGGCCTCGACCGCCGGGCGCACCAGCAGGATGCGGCGGATCTGCTCGCGCTCCAGGGCGTCGACGGCGCAGGCCACGGCGAGATAGGTCTTGCCGGTGCCGGCCGGGCCGATGCCGAAGTTGATGTCGTGGTCGAGGATCGCCTTGACGTAGCGCTGCTGGTTGGCGCCGCGCGGGCGGATGTGCGCCTTGCGCGATTTCAGGGTGACCTGCGGCGCGCTCTGCAATTCCTCGAGGTCTTCCAGGCCGGACTCCTGCAGGTACAGGTGCACGGTGTCGGGGGTGAGATCGGTGCCGTTCTGCGCCTCGCGGTAGAGACGCTGCAGCAGGCGTTCGGCGACCTTGGTCCGGCGCGGTTCGCCGGCCAGTTCGAACTGGTTGCCGCGGTTGCGGATCTCGATGTCGAGGCGTTCCTCGATCTGGTGGAGATGCTCGTCGAACTGCCCGCAAAGTGTCGCGAAGCTGCGGGCGTCGAACGGCTCGAGGATAAAGCGATGAAGTTCCTGGGGGGCGTTCAAGGTGTTCTGTCGTACTCGCCAGTGGCTGATTGATAGGGAAGAGAATAACCGCTGGATATCGTCGCGCAAAGTTGCCGTATCGCGGCGGCGCTTTCCCGGTTCCCGCTGAAACGTTGGTGCACCGTGGCGGCGGGAAGGTTCAGCGAGCCCGCCGTACGGTCGTCGGCCTCAATGCAGGGTGCTGTCGATCAGGGTACCGCGCAGCGAGTGCGGCAGCGCGTCGTCGATGTGCACCTGGGCGAACTGGCCGATCAGGCGTGGATTGTCGCAGCGGAAGTTGACGATCCGGTTGTTCTCGGTGCGCCCCTGGAGCATGCCTGGGTCCTTCTTCGAGAAGTCGGTGACCAGGATCCGCTGGGTGCTGCCGACCATGCGCCGGCTGATCTCGTAGCCTTGCTGGTGGATGCGGCTCTGGAGGATCTGCAGGCGCTGTTTCTTCACTTCTTCCGGCAGGTCGTCGGCGAGGTCGGCGGCGGGCGTGCCGGGCCGCGCGCTGTAGATGAAGGAGAAGGAGAAGTCGAAGCCGACGTCCTCCACCAGCTTCATGGTCTGCTCGAAGTCCTTCTCGGTTTCGCCGGGGAAACCGACGATGAAGTCGGAGCTGATGCAGATGTCCGGTACCGCGGCCTTCAGCTTGCGGATACGCGACTTGTATTCCAGCACGGTATGGTTGCGCTTCATCGCCGCCAGCACGCGGTCGGAGCCCGACTGCACCGGCAGGTGGATGAATTTCACCAGCTCCGGCACCTCGGCGTGGGCCTGGATCAGCGCGTCGGAGAATTCCAGCGGGTGCGAGGTGGTATAGCGGATGCGCTCGATACCGTCGACGGCGGCGACCACCCGCAGCAGTTCGGCGAAGTCGGCCAGGCGGCCATCGTGGGTCAGGCCGCGGAAGCCGTTGACGTTCTGTCCCAGCAGGGTGACTTCGCGGACGCCGTTCTCGGCCAGGTGGATCACTTCGGCGATCACGTCGTCGAATGGTCGGCTGACTTCCTCGCCGCGGGTGTAGGGCACCACGCAGAAGCTGCAGTACTTGCTGCAGCCTTCCATCACCGAGACGAAGGCGGTGGGGCCATCGACCCGCGGTTCCGGCAGGCGGTCGAATTTCTCGATTTCCGGGAAGGACACGTCGACCTGCGGCTTGCGCGTGCTGCGCGCGGCGTCGATCATTTCCGGCAGGCGGTGCAGGGTCTGCGGGCCGAAGACCACGTCGACATAGGGCGCGCGCTCACGGATCGCGGCGCCTTCCTGGCTGGCCACGCAGCCGCCGACGCCGATCACCAGGTCGGGATTCTGCTGCTTCAGCTCGCGCCACATGCCGAGCTTGGAAAACACCTTTTCCTGGGCCTTCTCGCGGATCGAGCAGGTATTGAGCAGGATGACGTCGGCCTCGGCGGCGTTTTCGGTCACCTCGAGGGCTTGGTGTTCACCGAGCAGGTCCGCCATTCGCGACGAGTCGTACTCGTTCATCTGGCAGCCGTGGGTTTCGATGAAAAGCTTCTTGGCCATGCGCTTCGTCGGACAGTTCGAAAAGGACCGCGCATTATAGAGGGCGGGGCCCCCGGTTCCTAGCGTTGCTGGCCGAAAGGCTGTGCTATGATTCGCGCCCTTCATTTTCCGGCATTGCTTTCCCCGCCATGAACAAGCGCGAAAACCCCATCTACAAGGTGATTTTCCTCAACCAGGGCCAGGTCTTCGAGATGTATGCCAAGCAGATCTACCAGAGCGATCTGTGGGGCTTCCTGGAAATCGAGGAGTTCGTCTTCGGCGAGCGCACCCAGGTGGTGGTGGACCCCAGCGAGGAGAAGCTCAAGGCGCAGTTCGAAGGCGTTCTGCGCAGCTTCGTGCCGATGCACGCGATCGTCCGCATCGACGAGGTCGAGCGCCTGGGTACGCCGAAGATCAGCGAGGCCAAGGGCGCGGGCAACGTCATGCCGTTCCCCATGCCGATGCCCGGCAAGAGCGACTGATTCGCGAAAGGGACGTCAGGGCAGCGGCGCGAAGGGCGTGACGCCGCCGGCAGTCTGCAGTTCGATCAGGTAGTTGCGGAAGATCTGCCCCAGCACCCGGGTGGCGATGTCCAGTTCGTCGCGGTTCATCTGCTCGGCTACCAGGTCGGCGCTGTCCAGGGCGTCCTCGGCGCCGTTCACCGCTGCCATCTTCAGCACGATGTAGGCCTGTACGTTGTTCGCCGGAACCCCTTCGCCACGGAAGAACATGGTGCCGAGGTGGTACTGGGCCTGGGCATGGCCCTGTAGAGAAGCTTTCTCGAACCAGTTGAGGGCGGCCTGGAGGTCGCGCGGGATGCGCTCGCCGTCGTAGAAGAATTCGCCCAGTTCGTATTGCGCCTCGGCGTCGCCGCCATTGGCGACCTGCTGGCAGGCGGCGAGCGCCTGCTGCAATTCTTCGGGAACGGTGTTCAGCGCGCAGCGGCCGGTCGCTGGAATCAGCAACGAGTTGCCTCCCGCCTGCGCGAGCAGCGGCTGGAGGATCAACAGGCAACCCAGGGCGAGGGTGCGGCCGGTACGGAACATGAGGGGAAGACACCTCCTGGATCGGGGCGGGCAAGGGCTGCCCGGCCAACGAAATGCGCTGACCCTCACATTATGAAATAAGCCGACGCCTCCTTACAAAGTCTTTACTGTCTTTTCGGGAACTTTGTCGGCGCGTTTATGCATTTCGGCTAGGAAGGCGTTCCGGCGGGGAGGAGGGCGGCGCCCGGGAAGGGCGCCGCGAAGAGGATCATTTCAGCGCGGCGAAGGCTTTTTCGGCGGCGTTCAGCGTGATTTCCAGCTCCTTGTCGCCATGGGCGATGGAGGTGAAGCCGGCCTCGAAGGCGCTAGGCGCAAGGTACACGCCACCGTCGAGCATCAGGTGGAAGAAGCGCTTGAAGCGTTCGACGTCGCTGGCCATCACGTCCTCGAAGGTGACGATGGCGTCGGCGCCGCTGAAGTACAGGCCGAACATGCCGCCCGCCTGGGTGGTGACGAAGGGGATGCCGGCGGCATCCGCGCGCTGTTGCAGGCCGTCGAGCATGCGCGTGGTGTAGGCGGTCAGTTCGTCGTGGAAACCGGGGCGGCTGATCAGGCGCAGGGTGGTCAGGCCGGCGGCCATCGCCAGCGGGTTGCCCGAGAGCGTGCCGGCCTGGTAGACCGGGCCCAGCGGGGAAATCTGCTGCATGATCTCGCGCTTGCCGCCGAAGGCGCCCACCGGCATGCCGCCGCCGATGATCTTGCCGAAGGTCGACAGGTCCGGGGTGACCCCGTAGTAGGCCTGGGCGCCGCCGAGGGCGACACGGAAGCCGGTCATCACTTCGTCGAAGATCAGCACCACGCCGTGTTCGTCGCAGGCTTCGCGCAGGCCTTCGAGGAAGCCCGGCGCCGGCGGCACACAGTTCATGTTGCCGGCAACCGGCTCGACGATGATGCAGGCGACCTCCTTGCCGACTTCGCCCAGGGTCTTGCGCACCGCCTCGATGTCGTTGAACGGCAGGGTCAGGGTGTGCTTGGCGAAGGCCGCCGGAACGCCCGGGGAGTTCGGCACGCCGAAGGTCAGGGCGCCGGAGCCGGCCTTCACCAGCAGGCTGTCGGAGTGACCGTGGTAGCAGCCTTCGAACTTGATGATGCTGTCGCGCCCGGTGTAGCCGCGGGCCAGGCGGATGGCGCTCATGGTCGCCTCGGTGCCGGAGCTGACCATGCGCACCATCTCCATCGACGGCACCATGGAGCAGACCAGGTCGGCCATTTCCACTTCCAGCGCGGTCGGCGCGCCATAGGACAGGCCGTGGTCGAGTTGCCGGCGCACCGCGTCGAGCACGTCCGGATGGCTGTGGCCGAGGATCATCGGGCCCCAGGAGCCGACATAGTCCACGTAGCGCTTGTCGTCCTCGTCCAGTACATAGGCGCCTTCGGCGTGCTTGAAGAACAGCGGGGTGCCGCCGACGCTCTTGAAGGCGCGCACCGGGGAGTTGACCCCGCCGGGAATGTGTTTCTGGGCGTTGTTGAACAGCGTTTCGGAACGGGACATGGCTAGCTCTCTATCTCTCGGGCGAGGCGCGGAGGCGTCAGGCAGGTTCGAACAGGGCGCTGAAGGCGCGGGCGCGGCGTTCCACCTCGGCGGCGGACGCGGCGGCGAACAGCGCATGGATCACGGCGACCAGATCGACGCCGCGGGCGATCAGGCCGGGCGCGGTGTCGAGGCTGATGCCGCCGATGGCGGTGATCGGCAGGTGCAGGCGCGGCCGGGCCTGGTCGAGCAGTTCGACGCTGGCGGCGGGGGCGCCGGGTTTGGTGCTGGAATTGAAGAAGCGGCCGAAGGCGACGTAGCTGGCGCCCTCGGCCACCGCCTGCTCGGCCAGTTCCAGTTGGGCGTGGCAGGTGGCGCCGATGATCGCCTGGCGGCCGAGCAGGGCGCGCGCCGCCGACAGCGAACCGTCGGTCTGGCCGAGGTGCAGGCCGACGCCCAGGCGCGCGGCGAGTTCGGCGTCGTCGTTGACGATCAACTGCGCGCCGTGGCGTTCGCAGAGTTCGCGCAGGCTTTCCGCCTCGCGCAGGCGCCGCGCCTGGTCGCTGGATTTGTCGCGGTATTGCAGCAGGCGCGCGCCGCCGCGGAGCGCGGCTTCGACGTAGGGCAGCAGGCGGCCGTCGTCCAGTAGCTGGCTATCGGTGATGGCGTACAGGCCGCGCAGTTTCATCGGCTGGCTCTCAGTGACAGAAGTCGGTGGGCAGGCGGCGCGGCACGTATTGGCCGTGGCCCGGACTCTCGGCGTCGCGCAGGGTCCGCCAGGTGTAGTCGAGGGCGCTCTGCACGGCGCCGTGCAGCGCTTCGCCGAGGGCGATGCGACCGGCCAGGGCGCTGGCCAGGGTGCAGCCGGAGCCATGGTAGCTGCCGGGCAGGCGCTGGCAGGTGAAGGTGCGGCGGCTGCCGTCGCGGCTGTACAGGCGATTGTGCACTTCGCTTTCGTCGCCGTGTCCGCCGGTGATCAACAGGTGCTCGCAGTGTTCCAGCAGGCGCTCGGCGCACTGGTCGGCGCTGCCCTCGGGCAGGTCGGCGAGCAGGCGCGCTTCCGGCAGGTTCGGCGTGGCGATGGTGGCGCGCGGCAGCAGCCGCTCGCGCATGGCGAAGCCGACGTCGCCCTTGCCCAACGCACCGCCGCCGCCGGCGCGCAGCACCGGATCGCAGACCACCGGCAAGTGCGGGTGGGCGGCGAGGATCTCGGCCACCGTGTCGACCATCTCCAGCGAACCGAGCATACCCAGCTTGACCGCCGCGACGGGCAGGTCGGCGAGTACGGCGTTGGCCTGGGCCAGCACCCACTCGCGGTCGAGGACGCGGAAGTCGCTGACGTTGACGGTGTCCTGCACGGTCAGCGCGGTGACCGCCGGGGCGGCGTGGCAGCCCTGGGCGAGCAGGGCTTCGATGTCGGCTTGCAGTCCGGCGCCACCACTGGGGTCGTGACCGGACAGGCAGAGCACTACGGGGCGGGAAGTCGGTGTTTTCATGGCGCGTGAGCTTACCACTAAAAGCGCTTCGTGGCGGCTGCGCGGACGACCTTTCGGGCGCCGCGCCCGGGCCCTGCGTGACACGTCCCGGGCCTGACGTGGCGTGGCGTGTGCTAAAGTTCGGCGAATATTCATACAACGCTCGCCAAGGGCGGACCATGACGAGGGAGGTGGGGCTCCCGGTCCGTTCGAGGAGCACTGCGGGGCATCATGCGGCACTGGCTGATTCTCTTTCTTCTTGCGTTGCCGTGCCTGGCGGGTGCGGTGAGCTTCAACGAGCAGGTCGAGCGCCTGCCGCTGGGGCAGTCCATCGACGTGTTCGAGGACGTGCGCGGTAGCGCCGATATCAACGACATCACCTCGCGGGCCATCGACAGCAGCTTCCGCCGCCATGACAAGGACGTGCTCAATGCCGGCTATTCGCGCTCGGTGTTCTGGTTGCGCCTGGACCTGGACTACCGGCCGGTCGCCTCCAGCGATCCGCGCACCTGGCTGCTGGAGCTGGCCTATCCGCCGCTGGACAAGCTCGACCTCTACCTGCCCGATGGCCAGGGCGGCTACCGCCTCGCCCAGCGCACCGGCGACACATTGCCGTTCGCCAGTCGGCCGATCCGGCAGAACAACTACCTGTTCGAACTCGGCCTCGAGCCGAACAAGCCGCAGCGTGTCTACCTGCGGCTGGAAAGCCAGGGGTCGATCCAGGCGCCGCTGACCCTGTGGTCGCCCAAGGCCTACCTGGAGGAGCAGCCCGAACGCATCTATGTGCTCGGCATCATCTATGGCGTGCTGCTGGTGATGCTGATCTACAACCTGTTCATCTTCCTCAGCGTCCGCGATACCAGCTATCTCTACTACATCCTCTATATCGCTTCGTTCGGGCTCTACCAGGTCTCGGTGAACGGCGCCGGCATCGAGTACTTCTGGCCCGACAGCCCCTGGTGGGCGAACGCCGCCACGCCATTCCTGATCGGTTCGGCGGCGCTGTTCGGCTGCCAGTTCGCGCGCAGCTTCCTGCATACCCGCGACCACAGCGTGTGGGTCGACCGCGGCCTGCTGGCGCTGATGGCGGTCGGCGCGCTGGTCATGCTGATGGCGCTGACCATGAGCTACGCCGTGGCCCTGCGCCTGGCCACCTACCTGGCGCTGGCCTTCACCGGCCTGATCTTCGCCGCCGGCATCCTCGCCTGGCTGCGCGGCATGCGCGTGGCGCGCTATTTCATCATCGCCTGGACCGCCTTCCTTCTCGGCGGCATCGTCAACACCCTGATGGTCCTCGGCTACCTGCCGAACATGTTCCTCACCATGTATGCCAGCCAGATCGGTTCGGCGCTGGAGGTGGGCTTGCTGTCGCTGGCACTGGCCGACCGGATCAACGCAATGAAGGAGGAGCGCGCGCGAATCCTCCAGGAGTCCAGCCGCAAGCTGGAAGCGCTGAACCAGGAACTGGCCAACAGCAACCGCCTGAAGGACGAGTTCCTCGCCACCGTCACCCACGAACTGCGCACCCCGATGAGCGGGGTGATCGGTTCGCTGGAGCTGATGCAGACGGTGCCGATGGACGTCGAACTCGCCGAGTACCAGCGCACCGCCGCCGGTTCGGCGCGGGACATGATGCGGATGGTCAACGACATCCTCGCCCTCATCGAACTGCAGGCCGGCAAGCTCTACCCGCGCCGCGAGCCGTTCAGCCTGCGCGGCCTGTTCGACAGCCTGCGCGCGCAGTACGCGCCGCGCGCCGAGGAGAAGGGCCTGCGCTTCGCCCTGCAACTGGACGACAGCCTGCCGGACACCCTCGAAGGTGATGCCGGCAAGCTGGCCCAGGCGCTGGGCTACCTGGTCGACAACGCGATCAAGTTCACCGCCAGGGGCAGCGTGACCCTGCGCGTCGCCGCCGGGCGTACCCATGACGGGGTGGCGCTGCGGGTGGAAGTGATCGACACCGGCATCGGTTTCGACATGGCCGCCGGCAGCGACCTCTACCAGCGTTTCGTCCAGGCCGACAGCTCGTTGACCCGTGGCTACGGAGGCCTCGGCATCGGCCTGGCGCTGTGCCGCAAGCTGGTGGAACTGCTTGGCGGCGAGCTGACCCACGAGTCCCGGCCGGGGCAGGGCAGCCGCTTCCTCCTGCGCCTGCAACTGACCCAGCCGGCCCAGGGCCTGGCGCCGCCGCCGCGGCGCGCCGGCGGGCAGGCGGTGCGGCGTCCCGAGGAGTGCACGGTGCTGGTGGTGGAGGACAACGCCATCAACCAGTTGGTGACTCGCGGCATGCTGCTCAAGCTCGGCTACCGGGTGCGCACCGCCGACAACGGCAGCGAGGCCCTGGAGTTGCTGGCGCGCGAGCGGCCGGACGGCGTACTGCTCGACTGCCAGATGCCGGTGATGGACGGCTTCGCCACCTGTCGGGCGATCCGCGCGCTGCCCGGCTGCGCGGAACTGCCGGTGCTGGCGTTGACCGCCCACAGCCACAGCGGCGATCGCGAGCGCTGCCTGGCGGCGGGCATGAGCGACTACATGGCCAAGCCGGTCAAGTTCGAAGAGTTGCAGACCCTGCTGCACGATTGGCTGCTGTGCCAGCCGATCGTCACCAAGTCCGCCTGAAGCCTTTCCGCGGCTGGCTGAAATGCCGGCCTGCGCGACCTGTATGTCTCTTTAGGCAAAGCCTGAAGCGTGATTCACTGGGAAAAAGTGAATCCGGATTCAGTCATGGTCTATCGTGTCACCGAACGCCGCCTGCAACGCGATTCCGCGCTGCGCGAGCGTATCCTCCAGCTAGGCCTGCGGCGTGTCGCGGAGGGCGGTTTCGCCGCGCTGACCATGCAGGCCCTGGCCGACGACGCGGGGATCGCCACCGGCAGCCTGTACCGCCACTTCCGGGGCAAGGGCGAGCTGGCGGCGGAAATCTTCCGCCGCGCCAGCCAGCGTGAGGTCGATGCCCTGGCCGTGGTCCTGCGCGGTCCCGGCGCGCCCGCCTGGCGCCTGGCCGAGGGCTTGCGGCGCTTTGCCGCGCGCGCCTGGAGCAGCCAGCGGCTGGCCTTCGCCCTGATCGCCGAGCCGGTGGATCCTGAAGTCGACGAGCAGCGCCTGCGCTATCGCGAGGCCTACGCCGCACTGTTCGTCGAACTGCTCGAGGAGGGCCGGCGCAGTGGCGCATTCCAGCTTTCCCTGGTGCCGCTTGCCGCGGCCTGCCTGGTCGGGGCCATCGCCGAGGCGCTGGTCGGCCCCTTGTCTCCCCCGGCGCGCGCCGCTCGCGACAGCGGCCAGCCGGAACCGAGTCTGGAGCCGGTGAGTACGGCTCTGGTGAACTTCTGCCTGCGCGCGGTGGGCGCGCCTGTCTGCGAGGAACCCTCATGAACCTGCACCAGTACGCCGAAACCCACGAAGTGACCAACCAGGTACCGTCGCTGGATGGTGCCAACCTCTACCGCCTCGACCTGCCTCTCCAGGAGTGGGTGCGTCGCTACCAGGGCGGCTGGGCCGAGGAGCGCCTGCAGCGCTACGGCGAGCTGGCCGGCGGCCCGCTGATGGCGGCCGGCTTCCTGGCCAACCAGCACAAGCCGGAGTTCCATAGCCACGACCGCTACGGCAACCGCGTCGACCTGGTGGAGTTCCACCCCGCCTACCACGAGCTGATGCGCGCCGCCATCGAACACGAACTGCCCTCGCTGCCCTGGACCGACCCGCGCCCCGGCGCCCAGGTGGCGCGGGCCGGGCTGTCCTACCTGCACAGCCAGGCGGAGGCCGGCACCGGTTGCCCGTTGACCATGACCTACGCCAGCGTGCCGGCGATTCGCCTGCAGGCGGACCTGGCCGAGAAATGGCTGCCGAAGATCCTCTCCCGCAAGTACGACCCGCGCAACGTGCCGATGGAGCAGAAGGCGGGCGTCACCATCGGCATGGCGATGACCGAGAAGCAGGGCGGCACCGACGTCCGGGCCAATACCACGCGGGCCTACCCGGTGGGGATTCCCGGGCCGGGGCAGGCCTACGAACTGGTCGGGCACAAGTGGTTCTGCTCGGCGCCGATGTGCGACGCCTTCCTCACCCTGGCCTACACCGACAAGGGCCTGACCTGCTTCCTGCTGCCGCGCCACCGGCCGGACGGCAGCCGCAACCAGTTCTACATCCAGCGCCTGAAGGACAAGCTGGGCAACTGGTCGAACGCCTCCAGCGAAATCGAGTATCGCGGCGCCCTGGCCTGGATGGTCGGCGAGGAGGGCCGTGGCGTGCCGACCATCATCGAGATGGTCGCCATGACCCGCTTCGACTGCATGATCGGCTCCAGCGCACTGATGCGTCAGGCGTTGACCCAGGCCGCCCACCACTGTGCCTACCGCAAGGTCGGCGGGCGGGTGCTGGCCGAGCAACCGCTGATGCAGAACGTGCTCGCCGACCTGGCCCTGGAAAGCGAGGCGGCGCTGGCCCTGACCCTGCGCATGGGGCATGCCCTGGACCGTGCCCACGACGAGCAGGAGGAGAAGTTCGCCCGCCTGGTCACCGCGGTGGGCAAATACTGGATCTGCAAGCGTGCCCCGGCGATGATCAACGAAGCCTCCGAATGCATGGGCGGTGCCGGCTACGTCGAGGAAACCATCCTGCCGCGGCTGTACCGCGAGGCCCCGGTGAACTCGATCTGGGAAGGTTCCGGCAACGTGCAGTGCCTGGACGTGCTGCGTGCCCTGTCGAAGGAGCCGGGGGTGCTCGACGCGTTGTTCGCCGAACTGGGCGACGGCCATGGCGACGCCCGTCTCGCCGCGCACATCGGCAACCTCAAAGCGGCCTTCGCCGACACCGCCGACATCCAGTACCGCGCCCGCCAGCTCACCGAGGACGTGGCGATCGCCCTGCAGGCCAAGCTGTTGCTGGAAGCCGGCAACTCCGCGGTGTCCGACGCCTTCATCGGCAGTCGCCTGGGGGACGGCGGGCGTGTCTACGGCACCCTCCCGCGCGGCGTCGAGGTCGAGGCGCTGTTGGCTCGCGCCACCCCGCACCTGACCTGAGGCGCGTCGCGATGCAGGCGCATCCGCGCTACCGGGAGCTGGTCGAGCAGGGCTTCGCCGCGGCCAGTTTCGTCGGCGACCTCGGCATCCGTCCGCTGGACTGCGGGCCGGGTTGGGTCGAAGCGGGGCTGGACATCCTGCCCCGCCACGCCCAGCAGAACGGCTTCATCCATGCCGGGGTCCAGGCGACCCTGGCCGACCATGCCGCCGGGGCCGCCGCCGCGACCCTGGTGGAGGAGGGGCAGACGGTGCTGACCCTGGAGTTCAAGCTCAACCTGTTGCGCCCGGCGCTTTGCCAGCGCCTGTTGTGTCGCGCCGAGGTGCTCAAGGCCGGGCGCCAGGTGACGGTGGTCGAGGCCGAGGTGTTCGCCGAGCGGGACGGTCGGCGGCACCTGTTCAGCAAGGCCACCGTGACCATGGCGGTGGTGGCGCTGGCCGAATGAGATAACGGGAGAAAAGCGCTGTGTTTTCCTGTCGGTACAGGCAAGATGTTTTCCATGCGAACCGACAGGAAGCCCACCATGAGTATCGATTCCGACGACGGGTTCGTCGTCGCCCGCACGGCCGAGGAGGCCGTCGACCGTCTTGCCGAGCTGCACCGCCAGGCCACCGCGGCGCTGAGCCAGGCGCTCAAGCGCTACATCAAGGAGCGCATCGAGCCAAGCGAGGCCGAGCGGCAGAACTTCCACTACCCGCAACTGCGCATCGGCTACCGCTGCCAGGGCGAGGTGCCGTCCACCACCCGCGCCTACGCCAAGGTCCAGGTGCCGGGCGAATACAGCGTCACCGTCACCCACCCCGACGCCTTCCGCAAGTACCTGCTGGAACAGTTGCGTCCGCTGATGGACGATTTCACCGTGCAGGTGCAGGTCGGCCCGAGCCAACAGGACATCCCCTATCCCTACGTGGTCGAGCAGGGCGACGAGCTGGCCGGCTCCGGGGTGACCGCCGCCGAGCTGGCGCGGGTGTTCCCCAGCACCGACCTGTCCGCCGCTTCCGACGACATCGCCGACGGCCTCTACGAATGGGAACGCGCCGACCAGTTGCCGCTGGCGCTGTTCGACGCCGCGCGGGTGGACTTCTCCCTGCGCCGCCTGGTGCACTACACCGGCAGCGACTGGCGCCACGTGCAGCCGTGGATCCTGCTGACCAACTACCACCGCTACGTCGACCAGTTCATCCGCCTCGGCCTGACCCGCCTGCGCGAGGACCCGCGCTTCGTGCGCATGGTCCTGCCGGGCAACGTGATCATCGAACGCGGGATGGACGAAGGCGAGGCCAACGCCATCGTCGCCGGGGTGGTCTGGCACCGCTACCAGATGCCGGCCTACCACCTGATCGCCGCCGATGGCGACGGCATCACCCTGGTCAACATCGGGGTCGGCCCGTCCAACGCGAAGAACATCACCGACCACCTGGCGGTGTTGCGTCCGCATTGCTGGCTGATGATCGGCCACTGCGGCGGCCTGCGGCAGTCGCAGACCATCGGCGACTACGTACTGGCGCACGCCTACATGCGCCGCGACGGCATCCTCGACCGCGCGCTGCCGCCGCACATCCCGATCCCGGCGCTGGCCGAAGTCCAGGTCGCCTTGCAGGAAGCCGCCGCCGAAGTCACCGGCGAGCGCGGCGAGTCGCTCAAGCGACGCTTGCGCACCGGCACCGTGCTCACCTACGACGACCGCAACTGGGAGCTGCGCTGGGCCCAGGAGCGGCCACTGATCAACCTGGCGCGGGCCATCGCGGTGGACATGGAGAGCGGCACCATCGCCGCCCAGGGCTACCGCCTGCGGGTGCCCTACGGCACGTTGCTGTGCGTCTCGGACAAGCCGCTGCACAGCGAGATCAAGCTGCCCGGCTCGGCCAACGCCTTCTACGAGCGCGCGGTGAACCAGCACCTGCGGATCGGCATCGCCGCCCTCGACCTGTTGCGCAGCCAGCTCAACTCGCTGCACTCGCGCAAGCTGCGGAGTTTCGACGAGCCGCCGTTCCGTTGATCGGACGCGCCGCGGTTTCCGTGCGGAAACCGCGGCGCGCTTCTACGCCTTGCGGCGCCGAGGCCCTACAATGATGGCCCTTCGCCCTGCGTGGAACCGCGGCGCCCTCTGCCGGTCGGAACGACCACGCCTGCCATCGATGTGATCCCCATGCCGTTCAGCGTCCCCACTCATCTCAGCAACCCGCTCCGTCGCTTCGCCCGCCGCCTGGTGCCCGATGCCGCGCCGGAAGTGGCAGCGCCGTTGCCGATGCCGGAAAGCCTGGCCGGCGAACCGTGGTTCTCGGTCGGGCGGGCGGTCGAGGCCCTCGGCGGCGAGCGGGTCGATGGCTGGATCCTGGAAGAATGGCGTGGCTTGGCCCTGCGCGCGCGTTTCAGCGCTTGCTGGCGCGATCCGCGCGGCAACCTGTGGAATGTCCTGCCGCAGGCGGGCGCCATCGCTTTCCTGGCCGACCCGCAGCGGCGCTACGAAGGCGTGCCGCTGGCCGACCAGTACCAGGCGCTCAGCCGCGATGTCCTGCTGGAAGACTATCTCGGCCTGCGGCGCCAACTGGCCCGCGCCGGCCTGGACGACGAGGCCCGCGAGCGCCTGGCCGGGATGGCCGCGCGCCTGGAAAGCTGGCTGGCCCTGGGCGGCCGTGGCGAGCAGGCTTGTCCGTGCGGCAGCGGCAAGCGCTACCGCAACTGCTGCTCCCGCCTGGTGGCCTCGGCCTCCTGAGCGACGTTGCGCGGTGCGACGCGCCACTGCTCGCCGGGTTTCGGCGTGCCGAAGGTCGCCGGGTCCACGCCTTGGCTGCGCAGTGCCGCCTGGAGCGCCTTGGGCGGGTCGTCCTGCTGTTCGTCGGTGAGATTGAAGGTACCGAAGTGGATGGCCATGCTGGTCTGCGCCTGCAGCGTGCGATGGGCCTGCACCGCGTCGTCGGGATTCATGTGGTGGTCGCGCATGAACCAGCGCGGCTCGTAGGCGCCGATCGGCAGGGCGGCGAAACGCATCGCCCCGAAGCGCTGGTTGATCAGCCCGAACTCCGGGCCGAGCCCGGTATCGCCGGGAAACAGCAGCGGGCCGTCCGGCGAGTCGATGACGAAGCTGAGCCAGAGCGTGCGGTTGGTGTCGCTGCGGGTGCGCGACGACCAGTGCTGCACCGGTACGCCATGCAGCGTCAGGCCAGCGCCCAGCGGCACGGCCTGCCACCAGTCGATCTCCACGACGTCGGCGAAACCTGTCTGGCGGATCAGCCCGGCGTTGCCCAGGCCGCTGACCACCTTGGCCGTCGGCCAGCGCCGGTGGAGCTGGCGCAGGGTTTCCAGGTCGAGGTGGTCGTAGTGGTTGTGGCTCACCAGCACCAGGTCGATCGGTGGCAACTGGTCGAGCGTCAACCCGGGCGGATGGTGGCGCTTCGGGCCGATGAAGGCGAGCGGGCTGACCCGTTGCGACCAGACCGGGTCGGTGAGGATGTTCAGGCCGCGGTGCTGGATCAGCAGGGTGGCGTGGTTGATGTAGGTGACCCGCAGTTCTTCGCCGCGGGCGCGCTCGTTCACCCTTGGCGGCGTTGCCGTCGGCGGCAGGGCGAACCACGGGCGTTGCGGCGGGCGGTTCCACTGCCACTTGAGCAGGTCGCGCAGGCTCTTGTGCGCGGTCGGCTGGATATTGCGGAAACGTTCGCCGTCGAAATGGTCCGAAGGCGGACCCTGATAGGCGCTGCCAGCGCAGCCGGCCAGGGTCAGCAGGCTGATCAGCCAGGTGGGACGCAGGGAGGGCATGAGGGGATGCTCTTGCGGTCAGGCTCTCGGACAACCTAGCATGCCGCCCGGTACCCCGATCAAGCCAACTCGTTTCCAGTCATGTCCCGTCCCCCGCGTCCTTCCCCGCGTCATCCCGTCCGCCCTGCGCCACGCCGGGTGGCCAAGGCGCCGCCGAGCGAGCCGAAGCTGCTGCTGTTCAACAAGCCGTTCGACGTACTGACCCAGTTCAACGACGAGCAAGGGCGCTCGACCCTCAAGGACTTCATCCCGGTGCCGGGCGTGTATCCGGCCGGGCGCCTGGACCGCGACAGCGAGGGCCTGTTGCTGCTGACCAACGACGGTCGCCTGCAGGCGCGCATCGCCGACCCCCGGCACAAGCTGCCGAAGACCTACTGGGTGCAGGTCGAAGGCACGCCGGACGAGGAGCAATTGCGGCGCCTGCGCGAGGGCGTGACGCTCAACGACGGCCCGACGCTGCCCGCCGAGGCGCGTCTGCTGGATGAGCCGACGTTGTGGGAGCGGGTGCCGCCGGTGCGTTTTCGCAAGTCGGTGCCGACCCACTGGCTGGAACTGGTGATTCGCGAGGGGCGCAATCGCCAGGTACGGCGGATGACGGCGGCGGTGGGCTTGCCGACGCTGCGGCTGGTGCGGGTGCGGATCGGCCCCTGGAGCCTGGACGGCCTGGGCCTCGGGGAATGGCGGGAAGTGCCGGCGCGGCTGGACTGACGAGAGGGGCGTCGTCCAGCGGGCGCGGAACGATCAGTAGTACGACTTGATCACGGCGATGCCGCGACCCATCACGTCGCGCCAGGCGTCGCGGGTCTCGGCGTCGCAGTCGCGGTCGTGCTCGGCGACCGCCATCAGCAGGGCGTCCAGCCACAGGTCGTAGAGTTCCGGGCGGATATCCAGCGCGGCGCGCGAATGGCTGGCGCCGAGTGCGCGCAGCTTGCTGTCGGACATGCCGCGGGCGTACATCACCAGGTTCATGATTCCGGCACGCAGCAGGTGTTTCTGCGCAGTCATGTCTGTGGTGGCGAACTTGGCGCGAATCTGCGGGGAACTGGCAAGGAAATGCCGGTAGAAATCATCGAAGAATCCGGTGCTGGCACAGCAGCGTCCATAACTCTGCATGACGCGGTCGGCGGCGTTCATGGCGACTCCCTTGTTCTAGGCAATGGCAAGGCGAGCCGGCCCCGTTGGCCGGGGCCGGCGGATGATTACGAGTGGTTGGATGACGCGCGTGGCGCCGGGGTTACATGCCCGCGCCTTCGAGGCTGCCGATGACCAGGCCCTTGATGATGAAGCCCAGTACGCCCAGGCCGAGGGCGAAGAACAGGATCAGGGTTCCGAACTTGCCGGCTTTCGACTTCTTCGCCAGGTCCCACACGATGAAAGCCATGAACAGGATAAGCACGGTCACCAGACCGGTCATCATCCACTCTTCGAACAGTTCGGGATCCATTGGCAACCTCCGGATTTTCAAGCAAACGAAGTCCGGCTCGCGGTCGGACGGAGCGTGCCATGGGGGGCGGGCAAGGCGTTTATCGTTCTACGAGCAGGCTGCTCTTTATATGCGGGGGCCACGCGGGCATGACAACTGAAACAGGTTGCCGATTATACGGCATGCCGCCTGTTCCGTGTCATGTCCCAGGTCTCGCTACGATCAATCGCGCAGGTGCTCCAGCGGCAGTTCGGTACTCGCCAGCACCTGGTTGAGGACGAAGCTGGAGCGCACGCTGGAAACCCCCTCGATGCGCGTCAGGGTACCCAGCAGGAGCTTCTGGTAATGGTCCATGTCCGGCACCACGACCTTCAACTGGTAGTCCGCGTCCATCCCGGTGACCAGGCTGCACTCCAGCACTTCCGGGCATTTGCCGATGACTTCCTGAAAATGTTCGAAGCGTTCCGGGGTGTGTCGGTCCATGCCTATGAGGACGAAGGCGGTGAGGCTCAGGCCGAGCTTCTTGCGGTCCAGCAAGGCTACCTGGCGGACGATGTAGCCGTCGTCCTCGAGCTGCTTGACCCGTCGCGAACAGGGCGATGGCGACAGGCCTATCCGTTCTGCCAGTTCCTGGTTGGAGATGCGTGCGTCGCGCTGGAGTTCTTCGAGGATACGCAGGTCGTAGCGATCGAGTTTGTTCATGGCGAGGATTTCTTTCAGGTTGATTGCCATTGGCAAGGTGAATTTGAGTGATTTATTGCGCAATCAAGGTTCTGGTGAGCAATATTAGCAATCATTGGTCGCGCCTGGCGACGTATTCTTTTACCCAGATTCACGGCCCGGACATCTCGTCCATCACGGCTCGCCCAATCAGGCCAGCCGTGGCCGCCGACCCTACAGGGTTGCGCCGGCCTCCGGGTTGCACACCGCCCAGAAGGTGGAGTGAGGTGAGCCGTCGCCAACAGCGCCGAGCCAGGACAGTTACCCCAGAAGGGAGGTCGACGGGCCTCCCTTTTTCTTTGCCCGCGATCCGGCCCGTGCCGCGCTTTTACCCATTCTTTACCCGGCGTTTACCCACCCTTGGCGGAAAACGGCGGAAAGTCGTTCCCGGGATCATTCGAACATGGCCGGGCGACCATGCCCGGGGCGAGGCAGACGATGAACGGTGGATGGTGGCGAATGCTCGGGGTGGGCGCTCTCTCGCTGAGCCTGTGCGTCCAGGCGCAGGCCGACGACGGCCGAGGGGGACGCGGCGGACCCGGCGGCGAGCGCGGTGTTGCCCACGGACAACCGGGACCTGGCCGCGGCGAAGCGTACGGCGGCAGTTGGGGACCGCATCCCGACTGGCGTCCGGGCCGGGTGGTGGAGGCCTTGCCGCGCGGACACCTGCGGGTGCCCTATCGCGGCGGCGAGTATTTCTTCCACGACGGCTACTGGTACCGACCCGACGGCCCGCGCTATGTGCTGGTCGTGCCGCCCCGCGGGGTGCGCGTCCGCAGCCTGCCACCCTATGCGGAGCAGGTCTGGCTGGGCAGCGTGCTGTACTTCCTTGCCGCCGGTACTTACTACCTGTGGCATGCCGACACCCGCGAGTACGAAGTGGTCAGCCCGCCGCCGCGGGCAGCGGGGCCCGGTTATCCGGTCAGCGTGCCGGCCACCGGCTACGACGTGGTGGCCTACCCCGCGCGCGGCCAGGGGCCCGACCAGCAGAGCCGCGACCGCTACGAGTGCCACCGCTGGGCGGTGGGCGAGAGCGGCTTCGACCCGGCGGGGGCGACCTACGCGCCGGCCGCCGAGGTCGCCAACGGCTACCGCCGGGCCATGGCCGCCTGCCTGAGCGGGCGCGGCTACAGCGTCAACTGACGGTTTCCTTGCCGACCACTTCCTGCGGGTCGGCATGGATCAGCACCTCGGCCTTCGGGTATTCGCGCTTGATCGCCAGCACTGCGCGGTCGGTCAGGGCGTGGGCCACCGACAGGCTCAGCTCGCCGGGCAGCTCGAGGTGCAACTGGACGAACCAGTGGTTGCCGGAGATCCGCGTGCGCACGTCGTGCGCGCCGAGCACTCCCGGCACGCTGCAGGCGAGTTCGCGCATGCGCTCGCTGATGTCGGTAGGCAGTTCCCGGTCCATCAGGATCGACACCGACTCGCGAGCGATCTGCAGGGCGCTCCAGAGGATGTACAGGGCGATGCCCAGGCCGAACAGGCCGTCGCTCTGTGGCCAGCCGTAGCGGGCCAGGAGCAGTGCCACGAGGATGCTGGCGTTGAGCAGCAGGTCCGAGCGGTAGTGCAGCGAGTCGGCGCGTATCGCGGTGGAACCGGTGCGGCGGATGACGTGGGTCTGGAAGGCCAGGAGAAGGGCCGTGAGCAGCAGCGACAGCAGCATCACCGCGATGCCCCAGGTGGCCGCGCCGAGGGGCTGCGGGTCGCGCAATTGCTCGACCGCCTGGATAGCCACCAGCACCGCGCTGGCACCGATGAACATGGCCTGGGCCAGGCCGGCCAGGGCCTCGGCCTTGCCGTGGCCGTAGCGGTGGTCGTCGTCGGCCGGGCGTAGCGAATAGTGCACCGCCAGCAGGTTGAGCAGCGAGGCGGCACTGTCCAGCAGGGAGTCGGTGAGGCCGGCGAGCAGGCTCACCGAACCGCTCAGCCACCAGGCAATGGCCTTGCCGATGACCAGGGTGACGGCGACACCGAGCGAGGCCAGGGTGGCCAGGCGCAGCAGGCGGGCGTGGGGGGAATCGGGACTCATGGGGCGCTTCTGTCAGGAGGGACGGCGCCACTGTAAACCAACCGGGCGGCGACCGGGCACTGACGCACGGTCGCGCTCGGAGGGCGGATCAGGCGGCCGGCTTCAGGCCATAGGCCGCCAGTTGCTCGACGCTGCCGCTGTGGCGGATGAGGCGCGGGTCGTCGAGCGGCAGTTCACGGCCGATCTCGCGTTCGAGGATGGCCTTGAGCTTGCGGTTGTCGACCTTGCCGTCCGCGCCGACGGCATCCTTGAGCACTTCCGGGGCGACCGAGTACTTGGCGTCGGGCAGGTAGATGGCGCCGGTGGCGAAGTCGACGCCGAAGGCGATCAGGCCGGGGATGATATAGAACAGCAGGCCGATGGCGTCGAAGGCGACGATGGCCGGATCGATGCGACCGTCGATCTGGCCGCGTCGCTCGGGGTAGAACAGCGTACCGCAGGCCGACAACTGGCTCAGCAGGGCTGCACTGAGAACGGCACAGGAAACGCGGGTGGCAAGGCGCATGTATGACCTCCGGGTGAACATGACGGCGAACTATAGCAATCGACCAGCGTTCGGCAATCTTCTGCCGCGACGATGACGATAAGACCGTCGAAAGCGCCTGCCGGTTCGCCGGTATACTTCGTCGGTCAGTCCGGAGCCAGCATGATTTCCCTACCCATCGACGCCGTTGTTCCCGCCCTGCGCCAGGCCCTTGGCGCACAACACCAGGCCGTTCTGGAAGCCCCGCCGGGCGCCGGCAAGACCACCCGCGTGCCGCTGGCCCTGCTCGACGAGCCCTGGCTCGCCGGCCAACGCATCCTCATGCTCGAACCGCGACGCCTGGCGGCGCGGGCCGCGGCCGAGCGGCTGGCCGCCGAGCTGGGCGAAAAGGTCGGCGAGACCGTCGGCTACCGGATCCGCCTGGAGAGCAGGGTCGGCCCGAAGACCCGCATCGAAGTGGTCACCGAGGGTATCCTTGCCCGTCGCCTGCAAGACGACCCGGCGCTGGACGGTGTCGGCCTGGTGATCTTCGACGAATTCCACGAGCGCAGCCTGGATGCCGACCTGGCCCTGGCGCTGACTCTCAATGGCCGCGAACTGTTGCGCGACGAGCCGCCGCTGAAAGTGCTGGTGATGTCGGCGACCCTGGAGGGCGAGCGTCTTGCGGCGCTGCTCGGCGAAGCGCCGGTGGTGCGCAGCGAGGGCCGCATGTTCCCGGTGGATATCCGCTGGGGACGGCCGGCGCAACCCGGCGAGTTCATCGAGCCGCGGGTGCAGCAGGCGGTGCTCCAGGCGCTGGCGGAGGAAAGCGGCAGCGTGCTGGTCTTTCTTCCCGGCCAGGCCGAGATCCGCCGCGTTCACGAAGGCTTGCGCGAAGCCCTTGGCGGACGCCCCGAGGTGCTGCTCTGCCCGCTGCATGGCGAACTCGACCTCGCCGCCCAGCGCGCCGCCATCGAGCCGGCGTCGCGGGGCACGCGCAAGGTGGTGCTGGCGACCAATATCGCCGAGACCAGCCTGACCATCGACGGCGTGCGGGTGGTGATCGACGCCGGCCTGGCGCGGGTGCCGCGCTTCGATCCGGGCAGTGGCATGACCCGCCTGGAGACCCAGCGCATCTCCCGCGCCTCCGCTACCCAGCGTGCCGGCCGCGCAGGGCGCCTGGAGCCGGGCGTATGCTACCGCTTGTGGTCGGAGAGCCAGCATGAGCAGTTGCCTGCCTACGGCACGGCGGAAATCCTCCAGGCCGATCTGGCCGGGCTGGCCCTGCAACTGGCGCGCTGGGGCGTGGCGCCGGAGGAGCTGGCCTGGCTCGACGCGCCGCCCGCGGCGGCCTACGCCCAGGCCCGCGAGCTGCTCGGGCGGCTGGGGGCGCTGTACGCCAGCGGCGCGTTGAGTGCCCATGGCCAGGCGATGGCCGAATTGCCGACCCATCCGCGCATTGCCCACCTGCTGCTGCGCGGCCAGGCCCTCGGCCTTGGCGAACTGGCTTGCGACGTAGCGGCGCTGCTCGGCGAACGTGACATACAGCGTGGCGGCGGCGCCGACCTGCACAGCCGTCTCGCCCTGCTCGCCGGCGAGGCCCGCACTGGCGCCTCGCGCGGCGCGGTACAGCGCGCCCGGCAACTGGCCCGGCAGTTCCGCGGTTACCTGCGCGGCGCCGCCAGCGAGGCGGTCGTCGATCCCGGTCATCCGCGTTGGCTGGGTTGCCTGCTGGCCTTCGCCTATCCCGACCGCATCGCTCGCCAGCGCCGCGCCGGTGGCGGCGACTACCGGCTGGCCAATGGACGCGCTGCGCAGTTCGGCGAACCGGACAGCCTGATGAAGCAGCCCTGGCTGGTGATCGCCGATCTGGGCAGCCGCCAGGGCCAGCGCGAAGAGCGGATCTACCTGGCCGCCGAACTCGATCCGAGGTTGTTCGATACGGTCCTGGCGGAGCAGGTCAGCCAGCGCGACGAGCTGCAGTGGGACGAGCGCGAAGGCGTGCTGCGCGCCGAGCGCCAGCGCCGGGTCGGCGAACTGGTGCTGTCCAGCGAGGCGCTACCCGGCCTCGACGAAGCGGCGCGCAGCCAGGCGCTGCTCGGCCTGGTCCGGCGCAAGGGCCTGGAGTTGTTGCCCTGGACCCCGGAACTGCGCCAGTGGCAGGCGCGCATCGGCTTGCTGCGCCGGCTGGACCTGGAAGACAAGGGCGAGAGCGAGTGGCCGGACGTCAGCGACGCCGCGTTGCTGGAACGGTTGGAGGAATGGTTGCCGGCCTATCTCGGCAAGGTCACCCGCCTGGCTCACTTCGCCAACCTCGACCTGGCTTCGATCCTCGCCGGGCTGTTGCCCTGGCCATTACCGCAGCGTCTCGACGAGTGGGCGCCGAAAACCCTGGAAGTCCCCTCCGGCTCGCGCATCCGCCTGGACTACAGCGAAACCCCGCCGATCCTCGCGGTGCGCCTGCAGGAACTGTTCGGCCTCGGCGACACTCCGCGCATCGCCCAGGGCCGCCTGGCAGTGAAGCTGCACTTGCTGTCTCCCGCGCATCGCCCGGTGCAGGTGACCCAGGACCTGGCGAACTTCTGGCGCAGCACCTATGCGGAAGTCAGGAAGGACCTGAAGGGACGCTATCCGAAGCATTATTGGCCGGACGACCCGCTGGTGGCCGAGGCCACTGCCCGGGCCAAGCCACGTAAGTAGTCGACGGCGCTCAGAGCACCCGGGTCAGGTCGTCGTCGAGGAAGTGCCGGAAACTCAGGCGCTGGCCGTCGGCGAAGTCGAAGTGGCTGTCCAGGGTCGGGCCGTTGAGGACGAACTCCAGGGCCAGCAGGCGCACACCGACCAGGCCGCGCTGCCGGCCGAGGTCGTGCAGGCGGTACTCGCCCGGGCCTTCGTCGTTCTCGCAGGGCCGCGGCGCTTCGCCGCTGCGCCAGAACACCGTCTCGCCCTCGAAGTAGAGGCGATACCAGCGTTGCTCGAACTGCAGGTAGACCACGTTCACCGGATCGGCCGGACGGCCTTCCCACCACCATTCCTGGATCAGCAGCGACTGGCAGACCTGTCCGCGCAGGGCGGGCTGTTCGCCGTTGATCGTGCAGCAGGGGATGGCGGTATGCATCGGGCTCCTCCTCCGGGGTCGGTTCACAGCAGGGACAGGTCGGCGCCGTCGCTCCGCAACTGGTCGTAGGCCTGGTCCAGGCGGTCGCGCAGCGCTTCGGCGCCGGGAATGTGGCGCGAGACGATCATCCGCAGCGGCAGGCGGTACAGTTCCTGGCTTGCCAACGCCTGGCGGCTGGCCGCTTCCACCGGCGCCTGGTAGTCGAGCAGGTAGTCGCCGCGCCCGAGTTCGAGCATGCGCAAGGCGGCGTGGTGGGTGCCGGTGCGGTACAGGCGCAGGTGCAGGTTGGGGTCCTGGATGAAGTCGGTGACCGGTTTCCAGTAGCTGTAGCCGCTGATCAGGATCAGCCGGCGTCCGGCCAGGTCCTGGGGAACCCGCGGTGCCGGATGGTGCGCCGGGTAGTACAGGTTCAGGCTGACGTGGCCGAGCACGCGCCGCGCCTGGAGGGTGTCGGCGGCCAGCTCCGGCTTGGCCGCGCCGGCCCACAGCGCCACGCTGCCATCCTGCAGCCCCAGGTACAGGCGCGCGCTGGGCAGGGCGCGGAACGCCGGACGATAGCCGGCCCGCTCCAGCAGCAGGCGGACCAGGCGGGCGCCGGAACCGGCGGCGTGGCCATCCCGGGCGGTATAGATGTAGGGGGGGAATTCGTAGTAGCCGACGTTCAACGACGGCCTTGCGTCCTGCGCATGGAGCTGCGGGGCGGCCAGCAGGACGAACGCCAGCAGCGCGAGCAGGGGCGTTGTGGTGCGTAGGGGCATGGTGTGCGGCCTTGCCGTTTTTTGTTGTTATGAATGGGGGCGAAGCATGCGGCGCGCCGGGCCGCTTGTCCAGCCCGGCGCGCGCCCGGTCAATGGGGCAGCAGGAAGCGCGCGGCGAGCGGCAGGTGGTTGGAGATCTGCAGCGTATCGCTGCGCCGGACCCGGGCATCGAGACGGGTCAGCGAGGGGCTGTGGAACAGGTAGTCGAGGGTCCGATCCGGCCCCTGGACCCGTGGGTCGTTGGGGAAGTGCGTGTACCAGCGAACCTGGTCGACGCCACTGGCCTCTTCCAGCGACGGCACCATCGGGAAGCGCCCGCTCAGGATGCCCAGTTCGCTGTCTTCCCGGTAGGGCGCGCGCAGCGGCGCCAGCAGGTAGGGATACTGGCCGGGCGGCAGCAGGTTGAGGTCGCCGCCGAGCAGCCAGGGCGTGCGCCTGGCCTGCAGTTCGTCGAGCAGCGTACGGGTGGTCTCGACCTGGCGCTCGAGGGTGTCGTCGTTCGCCTGCGGGCGGTCGAAGCGGGCGTTGAGCACGGCCAGCTCGCCGCCGCCGTCGATCGGCAGGTGGCTGACCAGGATCGCCGGGCGCGGCCCGAACAGGCGGTCGAACAGCCCGCCATCGCGTGGCGGCAACTGGCGCCGCTCGGCGCTATCGATGCGATAGCGGCTCAGGGTGGCCTGCTTGCGGCCGACGCTGCCGAAGATGTGCGGCGTCGGCACGAAGGCCGATTTCCACTCGTAGGCCTGGGCGCTGCAATGGTAGAGATCGTTGATGCGCTCCTGGATCAGCGCCAGTTGGTCCTGATCGTCGGTGGCGCTGGAGCCGTCGTCGATCTCCTGGAGCAGGACCAGGTCCGGCTGCTCGTCACGGATCACCCGGACCACCTCGTCGAGGGTGAACGCCAGGTCTTCGGCGGTGGGGCGCTGGTCCGGGCCGGTGGCATCCGGCAGGTCGTCCCAGAAGACGTAGCGCTTGCCGGCCAGGTACTGGATGTTCCAGGTCATCACCTTCAGGGCCTGCCCCGGCTTCAGCGCCGGCGCGGCGCCCTGGCAATGCAGGGGCGCGGCTTCGCGGTCGGCGGGTTGCCAGCTCAGCAGGTAGCTGGCGAGCAGGGCACCGCCGACCAGCAGGAGCAGGCCGACGAACAGCAGGTTGCGTAGACGGGGCAGTGACATCGCAATCGAGACTATGCTGGAAAGGACCAGAGCATAGAGCTTGCCGCCGCGCATTTCATCCTTGCAGGTCGAATTGACGCAAGGGTTCGCGTTTTTTCGAGCGGGAGGGTACCGCATGCCGCGCAAGGTATTCAGCAGCCAGGCCTACCGCCACAAGGTGGTGCTGGTCAGCGGCGGCTGTTCCGGCATCGGTCGCGCGCTGGCGCTGCGTTTCGCCCGGGCCGGTGCGCGACTGGCGATCCTCGACCTCGACCAGGCGGCGCTGGACAGTTTGGTCCAGCACCTGCGCGACCATCTCGGCGGCGAGGCGCTCGGCCTGCGCTGCGACGTCGCCGACGCCGATGCGGTGGAGCGTGCCGTGGCGCTGGCGGTGGAGCGCTTCGGCGGCATCGACGTGCTGGTCAACAACGCCGGCATCACCCACCGCGGTACCTTCGCCGAAACCGGCCTGGGGGTTTTCCGCAAGGTCATGGCGGTGAACTTCTTCGGCGCCGTGCATTGCACCCGCGCGGCGCTGCCGAGCCTGCTCGAACGGCGCGGGCAGATCGTCGTGCTCGGTTCGCTGACCGGCTTCGCCCCGTTGCTCTACCGCAGCGCCTACAACGCCAGCAAGCATGCCTTGCACGGTCTGTTCGATACCCTGCGGATGGAGCTGGAAGGCACCGGCGTCAGCGTGACCCTGGCCTGCCCGGGATTCACCGCCGCCGACCTGCGCAAGAACGCGCTGGTCGGCGATGGCTCGGTGACTCGCCAGCCGGTGCAAGTGCTGGGCAGCCAGGTGGCATCGCCGGTGGAGGTCGCCGAGGCGATCTTCCAGGGCGCCGCGCGGCGCCGGCGCCTGCTGGTGCTGTCCAACGTCAACTGGCGGGCGCGGCTGCTGGCGCGCTTCTTTCCGCGTCTCTTCGAAAAGCTGCTGGTGCCGCGCCTGTCGGGACTCAAGCCGCAACCCTGACGGTGCTCAGTGGGCGTGGTCGTGGGCGTCGAAGCCCTGGCTCATGTCCCAGTAGGAGGCCTCGACCTTGTGCCCGTCGAGGTCGCGGATGAAACACCCGTAGTAGGGCTCGCCGTACAGCGGACGCGGGCCCGGCGCGCCCTCGTCGCGTGCGCCGGCGGCCAGGGCCGCGGCGTGGAAGGCGTCGACCTGGGCCTTGCTGTCGGCGAAGAAGCCGACGTGGCTGCCGTTGCCGACGCTGGCGGGACGGCCGTCGATCGGCGCCTGCACCCAGAACTCCGGATAGAGCTTGCCGTAGGCTACGGCGCCGGGGTATTCGAGGATCACCTTGCAGCCGAGGGCGGCCATCACCGCGTCGTAGAAGGCTCGGGCACGGGGAAAGTCGTTGGTGCCGATGGACAGGTGGGAAATGCAGCTGGGGTTGGCCGATTCGTCGCTCATGGTCCGTTCCTCGAGGCAGGGCTCGTCAAGCATAGGCCAGCGCGGCGAATCGGCGCGCGGCGCCGTTCACATCCCGTTGCGTGGCGCCGGACCGAGGCTGTAGATGCGGAAGGCGACGATGGTCAACAGCAGCTGGAAGAACCCGCTGAGCGCATGCAGGGCGACCCGCAGCACGACGGCGTCGCCGGCCGAATCGGCGAGCCAGGCTTCCAGGCTCCAGACCGGCAGCAGGATCACCAGCGAACAGGCGAGGATCAGGAAGAATCGCCCACGGGTGAACTCGAAGCTTTCCCGCAGCGCCTGCAGCGGACTACGGCCGCGCAGCACCAGGCAGAATTCGGCGAAGGACAGCTTCACCATGACGAAGATGCCCGGCAGGATCAGCAGCGACAGGCCGAGCACGATCAGCAGCGAAGTCAGCGCCGCGAGTAGCGCGAAGGCTGGCCACAGGCGCAGCGCGGCGCTCCACAGCTGGCCGACGCGAGGCCGCTCGTCGCGCCCGCGCGCGTCCATGAACAGGATCAGGGCTGCGGTGTAGAGCGGGTAGAAGAGCAGTCCGGCGACCAGGCTCCAGGCGCCCATCTGCTGGGGGCCGACGGCTTCGTCGATCTGCTGCTGGAGCAGGCTTTCGAGGAATATCCAGGGCAGGCAGAGCGGCACCAGGGTGGTCAGGTGGCGGGTGAAGAAGAACCAGGCGTCACGCAGCGGCAGCAGAGGATTCATCGCGGGTCGGCAGATCGGATACGAGCCCGCGACTCTAACCCAGCCGGCCGCCGAGGCCAACGCCTGGCGGCCGCCGTTGCCGTTCAGGCCGCTTCGCGAGCCTGGGCCTGCTCCAGTTCGCGGACCAGCGGCAACACGTGCTTGCCGAAATACTCCACTTCTTCGTGGAAGTGCAGGAAGGCCGACAGCACCAGGTCGACCCCGGCCGCCTTCAGCGCGACGATGCGCTCGGCGATCTGCCGTGGCGTGCCGATCAGGTTGGTCTTGAAGCCGTCGTTGTATTGCACCAGGTCTTCGAAGGTGGATTTGGCCCAGTTGCCATCGCCCTCCGGCGAGGCCTTGCCGGCCTGTTTCACCGCGTCGCCGAAGGCGTTCACCGCCTCGTAGTCGGCCTTGGCGATGATCTCGTCGAGCACCGCCCGCGCTTCCTCCTCGGTGTCGCGGGCAATGATGAAGGCGTTCACTCCGACCTTGACCGAATGGCCGTTGGCCGCCGCCTTGGCGCGGATGTCCTCGACCTGGGCGCGGATGCCGTCGATGCTGTTGCCGTTGGTGAAGTACCAGTCGGACACGCGCGAGGCCATGTCCCGCGCCGCCCGCGAGCTGCCGCCCTGGAAGATTTCCGGGTGCGGCTGCTGGATCGGCTTGGGTTTCAGGGTGTAGTCGTGGAAACGATAGAAATCGCCCTTGAAGGTGAAGTTTTCCTCGGTCCAGATGCCTTTCAGCACGCGGATGAACTCCTCGGAGCGCCGATAGCGTTCGTCGTGCTCCAGCCAGGGTTCGCCGATGCCGGTGAACTCTCCCTTGAACCAGCCGCTGACGATGTTCACCGCGACCCGGCCATTGGTCAGTTGGTCGATCGTCGCCAGTTGCTTGGCCACCACCGCCGGATGCCAGGGGCCAGGCAGGATCGCCGCGATCACCTTGAGCTTCTCGGTGGCCGCCAGCAGGGCGTGGCTGATGGCCACCGACTCGTGCTGGTACTCGGCGCCGTAGCCGGCGGTGAAGCGGATCTGCGAGAGGGCGTAGTCGAAGCCGTTGCGTTCCGCCAACTGGGCCAGCTTGCGGTTGTAGTCGATGTCCCAGCTGGTGCGTTGCTCGATCTTGCTCACCACCAGGCCGCCGCTGACGTTGGGGACCCAGTAGGCGAAGCGGATCGGCTGTTGCTCTTGGCTCATCGGGGGTATCTCCGGGTAGGGGCGTGGTCCGGTGTCTATGAAGGAACCGTGCCATCCCGGATTCATGTTTTCGAATCAATGGCTTATGGGGGATATGGCGGAACCGGCCTGTCTTCTGCCGGACAGCCCTGTTGTCCCGCTGTTGCCCGGCAGACAGTCAGGCCGGCAAGCGCTGCAACAGTTCGGCGGCGCGCAGAACCACGGCGTACTCGCCGTGCAGGTTGGCCAACGCCATCGCATGCACCTCGTCGGCGCTGCGCGGGGTGCCGTGGAAATCGGGCTTGGCGAAGGTGAAGCAGGCGTCGGCCACTACCCAGGTCTGGAAGCCGAGGTTGCCGGCGCTGCGTGCGCTGGCTTCCACCGAGTTCTCCGTGGCTACCCCGACGAGCGCCACCTGGCGGATGTCGCGGACATGGAGCCAGCGTTGCAGGCCGCTGTTGATGAAGGCGTCGGGAACGTTCTTCTCGAACACCGCCTCGTCGTCGCGCGGCGCCAGCGCTGGCTGGAACTCCACGCCAGGCTGGCCGGGCGCGAAGGGCGAGCCGGGCTGCCGGGATACGTGCCGGACGTGCACCACCGGCCAGCCGGCGGCGCGCCAGGCGGCAAGCAGTTCGACGATGCGCGCCTCGGCGCCGGGATTGTTGCGCGGCGGCAGGTCGTGGCGCTGCATGCCGCGTTGCAGGTCGACGATCAGCAGGGCGACCTGGGACCGTGCGGAGCGCTGGGCATCGTCATTCATCGGGAATTCACCGGAGGAACTTGAGATCGTGCAGGGTGCTCCAATATTTCCCTTTGGTGCAATCCATCCTTCCTTCTCGAAATGCAGTCGAGGCGTGCGATGAAATCCGATGAGAAAACCCTGATCGACGGCCTGTTCAGCCGCCTGCGCGAGGCCGAGGGGCAGTCCGCTCCGCGTGACGCCGAGGCCGAGGCGCAGATCAACCAGCACCTGGTGCGGCAGCCGGCGGCGCCGTACTACATGGCGCAGGTGGTGCTGATCCAGGAAGCCGCGCTGAAGCGCCTCGACCAACGGGTGAAGGAGCTCGAGGCGCAGGTCACCCAGTTGCAGCAGAGCCGTCCGAGCAGCGGCGGCTTCCTCTCCGGCCTGTTCGGCGGCGGCGCGCGCGACGAGCCGGCGCCGAGCCAATCGGGGCGCCCGGCGGGCTGGGGCGAGACGCGTTTCTCCAATCCGGCGGCGGCGGCCGGCGACATGCGTCCGGGTATGGCGCCCGCCGCGGCGGCCGCGCCTTCGCGGGCCAGCGGCTTTCTCGGCGGTGCGCTGCAGACGGCCGCTGGGGTCGCTGGCGGGATGCTGGTGGCCGACCTGCTCACCGGCATGTTCCGCCACAGCCAGCCGCAGGAAATCGTCGAGGTGATCCAGGACGTCCCGGTGGATAACCTCGACGCCAGCCAGTTTGCCGATCCTGAGCCGGCGACCGAGCGCTTCGCCGATAGCGACTATCCCGCCGACGGCGGTTTCGCCGATGGCGATTTCAGCGACAGCGACTTCAACGACGACTCCAGCTTCCTCGGCGACGACGATTTGTTCACCTGACCGTTAGGGTTGCGGGCCGTGGGCTGCGATAATGGTGGCCCACTGCCGTCGTTCCGGAGTTCCCCTTGAGTCGTCCCGAGTCGCCCGCGGCGAAGAAGATCGCTGTCTTCGCCGATGTGCAGAACCTCTACTACACCGTGCGCCAGGCCTACGGCTGCCATCTCAACTACGCCGCCCTGTGGGCAGACATCGCTCGCGGCGGGAGCATCGTCGAGGCCTATGCCTACGCCATCGACCGCGGCGACCCGCGTCAGCAGCAGTTTCAGCAGATTCTGCGCAACCTCGGTTTCACGGTGAAGCTGAAGCCCTACATCCAGCGTGCCGACGGCTCGGCCAAGGGTGACTGGGATGTCGGCATCACCATCGACGTACTGGATGCCGCGCCACGGGTGGACGAAGTGGTGCTGCTGTCCGGTGACGGCGACTTCGATCTGCTGCTGGAGAAGGTCATCCGCGCCCACGGCGTCGTGGCTACGGCCTACGGGGTGCCTGGCCTGACCGCCAACGCGCTGATCCGAGCGGCGTCGCGCTACGTGCCGATCGAGGGCGGACTGCTGCTCAAGGGCTGACCGGCCGCGCTCCAGAGGACGATGGGAGACGGCGAATCCGCTAGAATGCCGTCCGTTTCCTTTTTTCCGAGTCGCTCATGACGTTCGCTTCCCTCGGTCTGCTCGACCCCCTGCTCAAGGCCCTCGAAGGGCTCGGCCACGGCACGCCTACGCCGATCCAGGCCCAAGCCATACCCCCGGCGCTCAAGGGCCGCGACCTGCTCGCCGCAGCACAGACCGGCACCGGCAAGACCGCCGGTTTCGCCCTGCCGTTGCTGCAGCGGCTGACCCTGGAGGGGCCGCAGGTCGCTGCGAACTCGGTGCGTGCACTGGTCCTGGTTCCGACCCGCGAACTGGCCGAGCAGGTCCACGCCAGCGTCCGCGACTACGGCCAGCACCTGCCGCTGCGTACCGCGGTGGCCTACGGTGGGGTCAGCATCAACCCGCAGATGATGAAGCTGCGCAAGGGAGTGGATATCCTCGTCGCCACTCCCGGGCGGCTGCTCGACCTGTATCGGCAGAACGCGGTGAAGTTCGCCCAGCTCCAGGCGTTGGTGCTGGACGAAGCCGATCGCATGCTCGACCTCGGTTTCGCCCGCGAGCTGGACGAACTGTTCGCCGCGCTGCCGCGCAAGCGCCAGACCCTGCTGTTTTCCGCGACCTTCTCCGACGCCATCCGCACGCTGGCCCGTGAACTGCTGCGCGACCCGCTGTCCATCGAGGTCAGTCCGCGCAATACCGCGGCGAAGAGCGTCAGGCAATGGCTGGTGCCGGTGGACAAGAAGCGCAAGGCCGAGCTGTTCTGCCACCTGTTGCAGGCCAATCGCTGGCGCCAGGCGCTGGTCTTCGCCAAGACCCGCAAGAGCGTCGAGGAACTGGTCGGACTGTTGCAGCGGCAGGGTATCGCCGCCGACTCGATCCATGGCGACAAGCCGCAGCCGGCGCGGCTGCGCGCCTTGCAGCGGTTCAAGGCCGGCGAGGTAGACCTGCTGGTAGCCACCGACGTGGCCGCGCGTGGCCTGGATATCGAGGAAATGCCGCTGGTGGTCAACTTCGACCTGCCGATCGTCGCCGAGGACTACGTGCATCGCATCGGCCGTACCGGCCGTGCCGGTGCCTCCGGCCAGGCGGTGTCGCTGGTCTGCGCCGACGAAGTGGAGCTGCTGGCGGCGATCGAAACACTGATCGGGCAGACCCTGCAACGCCGCGAGGAGCCCGACTTCGAGCCGGAGCACCGGGTGCCGCAGACCGCACCGGGCGGCGTGGTGCTGAAGAAACCGAAGAAGCCGAAGAAACCCAAGGCCGCGGAGAGCGTCGGCAAGCCCGGCAAGATCCACTTGGGCAGTTGGTTCGACAGCAGCGCGCCGACGGTCAAGGCGGTGCGCAAGGCACCGGGCTTCGGCGCGGGTGCGGCGGGCAAGCCGAAGAAGCGGCCGTCCGGCAAATAGCGAGGCGCTGGCGTACCGGTCTCTAGCGCCTGCCGCGCAACCAGGCCAGCGCGCCGAGTCCGGCCACGCGCCCGCTGGCGAAGCAGGCGGTCAACAGGTAGCCGCCGGTGGGCGCCTCCCAGTCGAGCATTTCCCCAGCGCAGAACACGCCGGGCAGGCCATCGAGCATCAGGTTGCGGTCGAGCGCCTCGAAGCGTACGCCGCCGGCGCTGCTGATCGCTTCGTCCAGCGGACGCGGGCGCAGCAGCGTCAGCGGCAGGCGCTTGATCGCCGCCGCCAGGCGGGCCGGCTCGGTATAGGTGGCGGCGGGGGTGAGTTCACGCAGGAGGCCGGCCCGAACCCCATCGATGCCCAACTGGCTGCGCAGGTGATTGGCCATCGACCTGGAACCGCGCGGGCGAGCCAGGGCTGCCTCGATCTGCTCGCGACGCCTGTTCGGCAACAGGTCCAGCCATACTTCGGCCGAGCCCCGTGCCTCGATCCGTTCGCGGATGGCGGCGGAGAGGGCATAGACCAGGCTGCCCTCGATACCGTCGCGGGTCACGACGAATTCGCCCTGGCGCGGCGTTTCGCCCGCCAGTCCCATGGCCACCGGTTTGACCGGAGCGCCGGAGAACTTGTCGCGAAACAGCTCGCTCCAGCCGTCGATCTCGAAACCGCAATTGCTTGGCCGCAGGGGCTCGACCTCGATGCCACGGGCGCGCAGCAGGGGCACCCAGGCGCCGTCGGAGCCCAGGCGCTGCCAACTGCCGCCACCGAGCGCCAGGATCACGGCGTCGGCGCGTATCGACAGGCGCTCGGCGGCGCTCTGGATGTCCAGCGTACCGTCCGCGTTCCAGCCCAGCCAACGGCAGCGGGTGTGGATGAGCACGCCTTGCTCGCGCAGGCGCTTGAGCCAGGCACGGAGCAACGGCGCGGCCTTCATGTCGGAGGGGAACACCCGGCCGGAACTGCCGACGAAGGTGTCGATACCCAGGCCGTGGATCCAGGCGCGCAACGCATCCGCGTCGAATTCGCCGAGCAGTGCGGCGATTTCCTTCTGGCGCCTGCCATAGCGGCCGAGGAATTGTTCCCTGGCCTCGGCATGGGTGATGTTCATGCCGCCGACGCCCGCGAGGAGGAATTTCCGGCCGACCGAGGGCATGGCGTCGAACACTTCCGTGCGTACGCCCGCCTGGCTCAGGACCTCCGCGGCCATCAGGCCTGCGGGACCGCCGCCGACGATGGCGACCTGGGGGGAAGGGGAGGATGCTTGACTGGGCATGTGGACGACGAGCGAGACCTGGGGAAACCGGCGTGCAGTGTAACCGAGGCGAAGACCGCCTCCGAGCCTTGTCGATGCCAGCTGGTCCGCTCGCCGTGCGCCTGGTCAGGAACTGATCAACCGTCGCAAGGCCAGGCACGATGCGCTGCGCGAAGCGTTTTTCGCACCTTATCCACAGGCGGTTCCACACGCTTTGTGGAAATCCGCCGACGCTCGTCGTGTGGCAGGAACGGCTTCCGGTCGCGCTTGCCCGAAGGTGCGCTAGGCCTTGGCTTCGACAGCCAAGCGCCAGGTCAGTGGATCAGCGAATTGCGCTTGGCGAACTCTGCGAGGTCGACCAGCGAACCCAGGCCGAGCTTCTGCAGCAGGCGGGTCTTGTAGGTGCTGACGGTCTTGTTGCTGAGGAACAGCTTCTCGCCGATGGCCTTGTTCGAATAGCCCATGGCGAGATGCTGGAGGACGATCATCTCGCGGTCGGAGAGCAGGCCGATAAGCTCGCTTTCGGAAATGCGCTCCGGCGGGGTGCCGAGGGTATCGAACGTGAGCGAAGGAAAGAACGTGTAGCCAGCGATCACGGCGTTCAGGGCGTTGATCAGGTTGTTCAGGTCTTCTTCCTTGTTGATGAACCCACGGGCGCCGACCTGGATACAGCGCTTGCAGAACGCCTCTGCGGATTGCGAAGTGAGTACCAGCACCTGGCTGCGCAGTTCCAGGGACTTGATCCGCGAGATCACGGTCAGGCCATCGAGTTTGGGAATGCCGATGTCGAGAATCACCACGTCCGGTTCGTGCTCCCGGACCAACTGGATGGCATCCACGCCATTGTCCGTCTCGGCCACCACCTGCAAACCATGCTTTTCCAGCAGGACGCGCACGGCGAGGCGGATGACGGGGTGGTCGTCGACGATCAGGACGGTATGCATAAATTCGATTTACCTTGAGGGACCGGGGCAGGGGCGGGATTCGATTTCCCGGGCGTTGCCGCCGGTGGTCATCCATGTTGGGCGCTAGGCCGAGATCGCCGTCCAGAATAGCCTGTTGAGGCGGGGCGATTCGGTTTTTCATGTGGAACCATGCTAATCCAACCGAACCTCCAAATCAGTAGGAAAATTCCCACAAAACATGGGGACTTGTCCCATAGGTCTAGTAAGGGAAACACAGCAGTATATCGCCGGTATTTCCTGGAAACCCTGTGTGGACCGTGATGAATGATTTGAATGTTCTGGTGTTGGAGGATGAGCCTTTTCAGCGCCTGGTAGCCGTCACAGCCCTGAAGAAAGTGGTGCCCGGATCGATCCTCGAGGCGGCGGACGGCAAGGAGGCGGTGGCGATCCTGGAGTCCTGCGGACACGTCGACATCGCCATCTGCGACCTGCAGATGAGCGGCATGGACGGCCTGGCGTTCCTTCGCCACGCAAGCCTGAGCGGCAAGGTCCATTCGGTGATCCTCAGCAGCGAGGTGGATCCCATCCTGCGCCAGGCCACCATTTCGATGATCGAGTGCCTGGGCCTCAATTTTCTCGGCGACCTCGGCAAGCCATTCAGCCTGGAGCGGATCACCGCCCTGTTGACCCGCTACAACGCTCGTCGCCAGGACCTGCCGCGACAGATCGAAGTCGCCGAGCTGCCCTCCGTGGCGGACGTGGTGCGCGGCCTCGACAACGGCGAGTTCGAAGCCTACTACCAGCCCAAGGTGGCCCTGGATGGCGGCGGCCTGATCGGCGCCGAGGTCCTGGCACGCTGGAACCACCCGCATCTCGGCGTATTGCCGCCGTCGCATTTCCTCTATGTGATGGAAACCTACAACCTGGTCGACAAGCTGTTCTGGCAACTGTTCAGCCAGGGTCTGGCGACGCGCAGGAAGCTGGCGCAGTTGGGGCAGCCGATCAACCTGGCGTTCAACGTCCATCCTTCGCAACTGGGTTCGCGTGCCCTGGCCGAGAACATCTCGGCGTTGCTGACCGAGTTCCACCTGCCGCCCAGTTCGGTGATGTTCGAGATCACCGAGACCGGGTTGATCAGCGCTCCTGCCAGCAGCCTGGAGAACCTCGTGCGTCTGCGGATCATGGGCTGCGGCCTGGCGATGGACGATTTCGGCGCCGGCTATTCGTCCCTCGACCGGCTCTGCGAGTTTCCCTTCAGCCAGATCAAGCTGGACAGAACCTTCGTCCAGAAGATGAAGACCCAGCCCAGGAGTTGCGCCGTCATCAGCAGTGTCGTGGCGTTGGCGCAGGCGCTGGGAATTTCCCTGGTGGTGGAAGGGGTGGAGAGCGACGAACAACGGGTACGCCTGATCGAACTCGGTTGCTCCATAGCCCAGGGCTACCTGTTCGCCCGGCCGATGCCGGAACAGCACTTTCTCGACTATTGCTCCGGATCCTGACGCCGCTGCCCTGGCCTCGGCTGCCTCTAGCCGAACGCCGGGCCTCGCGCCGGACGCGTTTCCTTTCCATACAACTGCCGGCCCTGCCGCACAGACCTTTCATGCGATCAAAACTATTCCTGCTGTTCTTCTGCCTGCTGCTGTCGGGCGGACGCCTGTTCGCCGTCGAAGCGCATCCGTCCCTGACGCTGTTCAGCCAGTTGCGCATCGAGCACGAGGACATGGCGATCGCCGAGGACGACTGGGCCTGGCTGCGCCACAAGGGTCACCTGAGGCTCGGCGCGGCGCTGGACGAGACCTCGCCCTTCAACGTCCGGCTCGACGACGAGAACTACGAAGGCATAACGGCGGACGTCGCCACGCTGGTCGGGCAGTTGCTCGGCATGCGCATCAAGGTCGTGAGCTTCGATACCCATGCGGATGCCGTGGCGGCGCTCGCTGCCGGAAAGATCGACCTGCTTGGCAGCCATTACAGCTCGGCGGGTGATTCCTCCCTGGTGCTCAGCCAACCCTATGCCCGTGATCGATTGGCGGTGTTCAAGCGGATGGGGGAAAAGCGCAACTCACCGGAGGATCTCGCCGGACTCAGCGTGGCGGTGGCCCGGGAGCATGTCGGGGAATTGCGCCAGCGTTTCCCGCGGGCGCGTTTCGTGGTCTTCGGCAGCCATGACGAGGCCGTTGCCGCGGTGGCTTTCGGACATACCGACCTGTATCTCGACGATGTGCTCAGCGCCTACCACCGGATCAATCGATCCTATTACGGCTACGTGAGGTTCGAGCGGTTTGCCGATGCCCGCCTGGAAGGGGGCTACGGCTTCCTCCTTCGTCGCGGCGACACGAACCTGTTGCGCGTCGTCAACTCGGCCATCGGCGCGATCAACCAGGACCGTCTCGAAAGCATCGCCAGGCGCTGGGTCGGCAGCGGTTCCCTGCCAACGGGCCAGCGTATCGCGCTGACGCCGCAGGAGAGTCGCTGGATCGCTCGCCACCCGGTGGTGCGGTTGGTCATCAACGACGACCTGGCGCCGCTGGCCTTCTTCAATTCCGACGAGACCTTCTCGGGCATCGCCTCCGACCTGCTGGACATGATTTCCCGCCGCACCGGCCTGCATTTCCAGGTCACGCCTCGCAGTGGCGGCTTCCCCGAGCAGATCGGCGTATTGGCCAGGAAGGAGGCGGACCTGGCGATCATGAGCCGCAGCAGCAAGCGCGAGGAAATGCTGCGTTTCACCCGCTCGTTCCTGTCCACCTCGTACGTCCTCGTCACCCGGGCGGACGACAAGGGACGCGCGGAGAGCCCCGGAAGCCTCGACGGCAAGCGCATAGCGATTCCCGCCGGCCATGTGGGCATGCAACAGGTGCGCGAGCGCTATCCGCAGGCCTCGATGGTGGAGGTCGGCGTCGCGCTGGATGCCATGAACCTGGTCTACGAAGGACGGGCCGACGCGGCGGTGGTGCCGCTGGTCACCGCTCGCTACTACATCGTCCGGTTGTTCCGCGAGAGGCTGGCGATCGCCGACCTGGTTCCCATCGGTGCGGCCACCGCCCACTTCGCCGTTCGCCGAGGCGACGCCGAACTCCAGTCGATTCTCGACAAGGCCTTGCTGAGCATCTCGCCGGACGACCTGAGCGATATCGTCAATCGCTGGCGCTCGCCGCCGGGAATGAGCGGCCAGACCTGGGTCGACTACATCCTGGTGATCACCGAGATCCTGGCGATCGCAGCGGCCTTGCTGCTGCTCTGCCTGGGCTGGGTCACTTATCAGCGCCGGCAGATCAGGGCGCGCGCGCGGGTCGAACAGGCGCTCAGCGACCAGTTGCGGTTCGTCGAGGCCCTGACCGACTGCATGCCCCCGCCGCTGTATGTGCGCGATGTCAACGGACGGATGCTGTCCTGCAACCGCAGCTACTTGCAGAGCGTCGGCCTGAGTTCCGAGGAGGTGATGAACCGCACCGTGCTCGAGCTGCCCATGGAAAACTTCGAGACCGCTCCGGAGTTCCATCGCAGCTACCTGATGGCCATGCGCGAGGGCAGGACCATCGAGGCGGTCTACCCGGTGGCGCTGGGCGGCCGGGAGCGCTGGATCGACCACTGGATCCAGCCGTTCCGCGATTCCAGCGGGACCATCCGCGGTGTCATCTGTGGCTGGCTGGACATCACCGAGCACCGCCAGTTGATCGATGAGCTGGAAGAGGCAAAGAATCTGGCCGACGAAGCGAGCCGGGCCAAGACCACCTTCCTGGCGACCATGAGCCACGAGATCCGCACGCCGATGAACGCGGTGATCGGTATCCTCGAACTGGCGCTCAAGCGTGCCGAGACCGGTCGGGTGGACCGTTTCAGCATCGAGATCGCCTATGCCTCGGCGAAGAGCCTGCTGGAGCTGATCGGCGATATTCTCGACATCGCCCGCATCGAGTCAGGTCGCCTCAGCCTGTCGCCGAAACGGGCCAACCTGCGCGAGCTGGTGGAATCGGTGGCACGGGTGTTCGAAGGCCTGGCCCGGCAAAAGCGCCTGAGCCTGGTGCTGGAGATCGATTCGAGTATCAACGGCGACGTACTGCTGGATGCCATGCGCTTCAAGCAGATCCTCTCCAACCTGGTCAGCAACGCGATCAAGTTCACCGACGAGGGATCGATCCGCATCCGCATCGATGGCCGCCAGGTGGAGCCGTCGCTGTTGCAGGTCAATCTCTGTGTGGAAGACACCGGCATCGGTATTTCCCTGGGCGACCAGCAGCAGTTGTTCCGGCCTTTCGCCCAGGTCAACCGCAACCTGCAGAACACCGAGGGCACCGGGCTCGGCCTGGTGATCTCGCGCTCGCTGTGCGAAATGATGGGAGGGCGCCTGGTGATGAGCAGCGAGCTGGGGCAGGGTACGCGGATCGACGTCGAGCTGCGCCTGCAGGTGCTGGAACCGATCGTCGAGAACGTGCGGGCGATCCCGCTCGGCAGTCGCCAGGCGCGGCGGTTGCAGGTGCTGGTGGTGGACGATCATGCGGTCAACCGGCAGATCCTCCATCAACAGCTGAGCTTCCTCGGTCATGACGTGGAGGAAGCGGAGAACGGCCTGAGCGCTCTCAACCTGTGGCATGGGCAACCGTTCGACATGGTCATCACCGACTGTCACATGCCGCTGATGAGCGGCTCCGACCTTGCCCGCTCGATCCGCCAGGAGGAGCGCGAGAATGGCGAGGAGCCGGTGGTCATCATCGGCCTCACCGCGGACGCCCAGCCGGAGGAGATCGAGCGCTGCATCCAGGCTGGAATGAACGAGTGCCTGATCAAGCCCATCGGCCTCGATGTCCTCGAGGAGCGCCTGCTGGCCCTGGGCTTCGCCGCCGACGAGCTGCCCGTCACCATCGATGCCGAACCCGTCGCCATACCGACGGCCCCCCGTCTCTACGACCTGGATTCCCTGCATGCGCTGACCGGCGGCGAGCCGACGATGCTCAGGCGGCTGCTCGACGAACTGCTGACCAGCAACCGCAAGGACCTGGAGACCCTCGAGGGACTGGTGCAACGCCAGGAGACCGGCGAACTGGCCGAGCTGGCGCATCGGATCAAGGGCGCGGCGAGGGTGGTGCGTGGCGAGCAACTGGTGGAAAGCTGCCGGCGCCTCGAGGATGCCTGCCTCAGCCCGAACGCCTCGTTCGCCTGGGTGGAAGAGTGCGCCGTTGGGGTGAAACTGGCGATCCTCGCCCTGGACGAAAGCCTGGTGGAAGAGTGCACGGATTGACGTGGCCCGCGCCCGTTGCCCGGGCGGTAAACCAATCGTCATCGCTTTGCCCGAGGATCGGGCATGTCCAGGCGCGGAAAAGACTACACTCCGGTTGGGGAGCCTTTTCCGCGGAGCCTGACCAAAGATCGGAATACCGCCCTCGCGGGCACCCCAGCCGATTCCTGCGGTCAGATAGTCCTTCTGGAGTGCGTTGAACGAAAGGAACCAAGCGATGGCCGACCTGACCAGCCTGAGCATCGAGCATCTTCGCTCGCCACGGCTGTATACCCACCGTCTGATCCTGCGGCCCTGGCTGGTGCAGGACCGGGCCAGGTTCGCCGAGCTGAATGCCGATCCACTGGTGATGGAGTTCTTTCCGTCCTGCCTGGATCGTGCCCAGAGCGACGCGTTGCTGCGCCGCATCGACGCGCACTTCGCCGAGCACGGTTTTGGCTGGTGGGCGCTGCAGGTCAAGGGCGGCGATCCTTTCATCGGCTACGTGGGGCTGGAGGTCGTGGACTTCGATGCGCCCTTCGTACCCGCGGTGGCCATCGGCTGGCGTCTCGCCGCCGAGCATTGGGCGGAGGGCTTCGCCCACGAGGCGGCCGAGGCGGCGCTGAGCTACGCCTTCGATACCCTTGGCCTGGACCAGGTGGTGGCTTTCACCGTATCGGCCAACGAGAACTCCCTGGGGCTGATGGAGCGCCTGGGGATGCATCGCGATCCCACCGACGACTTCGAGCATCCCGACCTGCCTCCCGGCCACCGCTTGCGGCATCATGTGCTGTACCGGTTGACGCGCGAGGACTGGCTTCGCAGATGAGTCGGCCGTTTCCGAAAAGGCCTCCCATGAACGCGAACCTTCCCCCTTCCGCCATTTCCGAACTGCATGGCCCGCGCCTGCTGCTGCGCGCCTGGCGCGACAGCGACCGCGAGGCGTTCGCCGAGATGTGCGCCGACCCGCAGGTAATGGAATTCTTCCCCAGTGTGCTCGACCGCGCGCAGAGCGACGCCTTGGTCGATCGCGTCCAGGCGCATTTTGCCGAGCGTGGCTACGGGCCCTGGGCCCTGGAGCTACCGGGCGAGGCGGCGTTCATCGGATTCACCGGCCTGTTCGACGTGACCATGGACGTGCACTTCGCCCCGACCGTGGAGATCGGCTGGCGCCTGGCGCCCGCCTACTGGGGCCGTGGATTCGCCCGCGAAGCGGCGGAAACCGCCTTGGACTTCGCCTTCGAGCGGCTGCGCCTGCCCGAGGTGGTGGCCTTCACCACGCCGCCCAACCGCCGCTCCTGGGGCTTGATGGAGCGCCTGGGCATGCGTCGCGAACCGGCCGAGGATTTCGACCACCCACTCCTGGCAGCGGATCACCCGATGCGCCGGCATATCCTCTATCGCGTCGACGCGGCCCGCTGGGCGGAGCGGTGAACATGGGCGACGGCGGCGGCGAGGTGCTCTCCTACCATCGCCTCAGCATGCATCGCCCGGAGCGCTACGCTCCCGGTCCCGGCGGACTGGACTGGGCGACCCAGCCGGCGCCGTTCCGCCAGTACCGGGGCTGCCGGCAAGTCGAACTGCTGCATCGGCCGCTGGAGGAGTCGCCACCCTACGACGGGGTGTTTTCCGGGCCGGCGGCCGCGCCCTCTCGGCTCGATCGCCGCAGCCTCTCGCAGATGCTCTACGACGGATTGGCTCTGTCGGCCTGGAAGGAGGCCGGCGGCACTCGCTGGGCGCTGCGGGTCAATCCGTCGAGCGGCAACCTGCATCCCACCGAAGCCTACCTGCTGCTTCCCGGCGGTACCCTGGAGCCGGCGCCGCTGCTCGCCCACTACCGTCCCGACAAGCATGCCCTGGAGGTGCGCGGCGAACTGCCGGCGCCGCTGGCTTCGCTGCTGGATGACTGCTTGCCGGCCGGCGGCTGCCTCCTGGCATTGACCAGCGTGCCCTGGCGCGAGGCCTGGAAATACGGTGAGCGAGCCTATCGCTACTGCCAGCATGACCTCGGCCACGCGCTGGCCTGCCTCTCGATCGCCGCGGCGATCCAGGGCTGGGAGATGCGCCTGCTGCGCGGCGTCGCCGAAAGCGCACTGGACGGCCTGTTCGGCCTTGACCGGGACGGCTTCGCCGAGTGCGAGAGCGTCGACGCACTGTTCTGGATCGGGCCGGCGCTCACGCAGGAGCCTTCCCTTTCGCCGCGCCTGTGCGAAGGGCTGGCGGCCCTGCCATTGGCCGGCGCACCGAACCGGCTGTCGCGGGAGTACCGGGACTGGCCGGAGTTGCAGCGGATACATGGGCTATGCCGGGCGCCGCGCCTGCCGGCACGCCCGTGGAGGGTCGCACCGGGCGAGCCCGGCAACGACAACCCCGGCCTGCCGCTGCGACCGCTGCTGCATCGGCGGCGTAGCGCGCAGCGCATGGACGGGCGCGCCGGCATCGATGTCGAACTGCTGCGGGCCTGGCTGCGCAGGCTGCTGCCGGAGCGCTCGCCGGTGCCTTTCGCGGTCACCGGCGAGGCCGCGCGGGTCGATCTACTGCTGTTCGTCCATCGCGTCCGGGGCCTGGTGCCGGGGTTGTACTGGCTGGATCGCAGCGGCCTGCGGCGGCCGCCGATGCGCGAGGACTTCCTCTGGCAGCGCGTCGATCCGGAGTTGCCGCTGTACCTGTTGCAGGAAGGCGATGCGCGCGCGCTGTCGGCGTATCTCTCCTGCCAGCAGGACATCGCCGGCGACGGCTGCGTCGCGCTCGCCATGCTCGCCCATCTCGGCGCGGCGCTCGAAGAAGGCCCCTGGTGCTATCCGCGGCTGTACTGGGAATGCGGGCAGCTCGGCCAGTTGCTCTACCTCGAGGCGGAGGCCGCTGGGCTGTCTGGGACGGGTATCGGCTGCTACTACGACCCCCTGGTGCATGAGCTGCTTGGACTAACGGATGAGTCCATGGCCAGTCTCTACCATTTCACCCTCGGCCGCGCGGTGTGGGACACTCGTCTTTGCAACATGCCCGCGTACCCGGCCTTGCGCCGCGACTAGCCCGTCGACAGCCCGAATTCGAGGAAACACCCCATGACCCAGATACTGGACAACCTGGTGGCTTTGCTGAGCCTGGAACCCATCGAGGAGAACCTGTTCCGGGGCATGAGCCAGGATCTCGGCTTCCGCCAGCTCTATGGCGGCCAGGTCCTGGGGCAGGCGCTGTCGGCGGCCAGCCAGACGGTGGAGGACGATCGCCACGTACACTCCATGCACGGCTACTTCCTGCGTCCCGGCGACGCCAGCATGCCGGTGGTGTACCAGGTGGACCGGGTGCGCGACGGCGGCAGCTTCAGCACCCGCCGGGTCACCGCGATCCAGAAAGGCCAGCCGATCTTCACCCTGAGCAGCTCCTTCCAGTACGACGAGGAAGGTTTCCACCACCAGATCGAGATGCCCGAGGTGGTTGGCCCGGATAATCTGCCTTCGGAACTGGAGCTGACCCGCCAGCGCGCCGAGCGGATTCCCGAGCGCATCCGCGACAAGCTGCTGTATCCGAAGCCCATCGAGATTCGTCCGGTCACCCAGCACGACCCCTACGACCCGCAGCCCGACGAACCGGTGAAGTACCTCTGGTTCCGTGCCGACGGCAAGCTGCCGGACGTCCCGGCGCTGCACAAGTACCTGCTGGCCTACGCCTCGGATTTCGGTTTCCTTACCACCTCGATGCAGCCCCATGCCGTTTCGGTGTGGCAGAAGACCATGCAGGTCGCCAGCCTCGACCACGCCCTGTGGTTCCACCGCGACCTGCGCGCGGACGAGTGGCTGCTCTACGCCATCGACAGCCCCTGGGCCGGCAACGCACGCGGTTTCGTGCGCGGCAGCATCTTCAACCAGAGCGGCCAGCTGGTCGCCTCGTCGAGCCAGGAAGGCCTGATCCGCAAGCGTGAGGACTGGGCGTGAGGCTGGCCGACATCCGCCACTGGGTGTTCGACATGGACGGCACCCTGACCCGGGCCGTGCACGACTTCCCGGCGATCCGCCGAGCGCTGGACATCCCCGAGCAGGACGACATCCTGCTGCACCTCGCCGCCCTGCCCGAGGCCGAGGCGGCGGCCAAGCACGCCTGGCTGCTCGAACACGAGCGCGCCCTGGCCGAGGCCGCGCGGCCGGCGCCGGGCGCACTGGAACTGGTGCGCGAGTTGCAGCGGCGCGGCGTGCGCCTGGGCATCCTGACCCGCAACGACCACCAGTTGGCGCTGATCACCCTCGAAGCGATCGGCCTGGGCGGCTGCTTCCCCACCGAGCACATCCTCGGGCGCGGCGAGGCGCGGCCCAAGCCGGACCCTGATGGCTTGCTGCGCATCGCCCGACGCTGGAACGTGACGCCGGCGGAGCTGGTGATGGTCGGCGACTACCGTTTCGACCTCGACTGCGGACGCGCCGCGGGTAGTCGCACGGTGCTGGTCAACCTGCCGGAAAACCCCTGGCCGGAGCTGGCCGACTGGCACGCTGCCGATTGCCATGCGTTGCTCGAGCAACTGCAAACGCCGTAGGAATATCCGGCGGAAAACCTCGAGGGCGGCAGCGCCAGCGGCTCCCCGAAAACGAAAAAAGCGCAGGAAGCCAGGCTCCTGCGCTTTTTTCCTGCGCATCCGTGCGGGATGCGGCGGCCGTTATCAGCCGTTGATCGCGTCGGTCAGTGCCTTGGCCGGAACGAACTTGGCTACACGCTTGGCAGCGATCTCGATCGCCTTGCCGGTCTGCGGGTTGCGGCCGGTGCGCGCGGGACGCTCGGAGACCTTCAGCTTGCCGATACCCGGCAGGGTGATTTCGCCATCGTTCTCCAGGGCGTCCTTGACGATCTCGGCGAGCTGGTCGAGCGCGCTGCGAACGGTGGTCTTCTGCGCGTCGATGGCTTCGGCGATGTCCTGGATCAGTTGGTCTTTGGTCAGTGCCATGGTGGTGTAGCTCCTTGGTAAAAGACTGCGCGAGGGGCCTCGCACAGAAACGGGCGTGATTTTAAACAGCTTGGCGCGAATAAGGTTCCCTTTTCTCCGCTTATTTGTTTCCTCGCACGACGCGCATGACAGAGCCGTTACAGAGGTTTTCGCGGCTGTCCGGAATGATGCCGGCGTCGGTTGCCCGACGCATCCTCATGGTTCTGCCAGGGGCGCATGCCTCCGGTTCTTAGTTAAGGATTATTGGTTATTTATAGGTTAGGGTTTCATCCATTAGGGTTATAAGCAGGACATCCCGTCCCTTTCCATCACCGGAGCCTGCTTACCTCGCGCCAACGCCTGGCCCTCGCTCCCCGTTCGAGGTGCCGCATGAGCGAAGCCCGGCTCCACTCGCCCGACCCCAGGAAACCGCGACCCATGGCCGGTTGGGCGGCAAGCCTGCGCGACAGTGGACTGCTGGCGCTGGCAGTGCCGCGCGTGTTCGCCGGCATGGAGCGGGACTGGGGGGAAATCTTCGCTGGCGTCCGCCACCTGGCCGAGCAGGAACTCGAGCTGGCACGGCGCCTGGCCCTGCATCATCTGCAGATCGCTTCCATTCGCCTGCTGGGTAGTCCTGAACAGCAGCGCCGCCTGTTGCCGGCCAGCGTCGAGCGCCGCTGGCTGTGGAGCGAGGCGGTCGATCTGCGGCGCGCCCAGCCCGAAGCGCAGGAGCACTGGCGGGGCGGTTTCCTGGTGGGTGGACGGGGTAGCGATTGCTTCGCCGTGGAAGACGTGGATCGCTTGCTGATCTCAGCCTGGCACGCGCCCTCCCGCGCTCACCTGATCGCTGTCGCCGAAACGGGACGGGCAGGCATCGACATCTCCGGCCTCGCCGATGGCTCGGGGCTGTTCTTGCCCGCCGGGCAGCGGCTGCATTACCAGCGGCTGCGGCTGCATCCCGAGGACATCCTGGTGCCGCCCGGCCTGCCGCCGACCCCGTGCGGGCAACTGCGCGAAGGCTTGACCCGATTGGCCCAGGCCAACCTCGACCTGGGCCAGGCTGCGCGGGTGCCGGGCGACGTGGCGGGGCAGGGAGAGGCGCCGCGTCTCCTCGCCCTCGCGCTGCGTCTTGTCGAACTGGCGGCGGAGTCCTTCCAGGCGGCATTCGCCCGCGGCGGCGCGCTGACATTCCGCGAAAGCGCGGCGGCGTCGCTGCTGGCGAGCGAGGCGGAGGCGGTGGCCCGCGCCGGGCTGCTCGCCTGCCTGCGCCGACAGGCCCTGGAAGCCCGTTTGCTGGGCGCGGCCCTGTAGGGACGGGGGCATGGAGCAAGGGCGGAAGGGCATCCGGGGGCGCATTCGCGCTCATAAACTAATTCCAAAATATTATTTATATCGCGTTTTTTATATCTGTAATCTGCATCGCACCGGACCACCGGACTCGCTGTCGCCACCCATTGCCCGTCCCTGGTCCGTTCTCCTCCGGAGCGCGGCACCGTTGCCTCCGAGGTTCGCCCGATGAAACGCCCGAATTCCCTGCACCGCCTGGTGGCAGCCCTGGCCTTTGCCAGCCTTTCTGTCGCCGCCCAGGCCGCCGACATCACGGTCGGCTACCAGACCGGCATCGACCCGACCAAGGTGCCCCAGGCCGATGGCCTGTACGAGAAAGCCATCGGCGAGAAGATCGACTGGCGCCGCTTCAACAGCGGTCCGGAAGTGATCGCCGCGCTCGCCTCCGGAGACCTGCAACTCGGCAACATCGGGTCCAGCCCACTGGCAGCGGCGACCTCGCGGAAGCTGCCGATCGTCGCCTTCATCGTTTCCGCGCAGATCAACGCCGCCGAGGCGCTGGTGGTGCGCAATGGAAGCGGGATCGGGAAACCCGAGGACCTGGTCGGCAAGACTATCGCTACCCCGTTCGTTTCAACCTCCCACTACAGCCTGCTCGGCGCCCTCAAGCACTGGCAGATCGATCCGTCCAAGGTGAAGATCGTCAACCTCAACCCGGCCGAGATCGCTGCCGCCTGGCGTCGCGGCGACATCGACGGGGCCTTCGTCTGGTCGCCGGCGCTGGGCGAGATCAAGAAAAGCGGCAAGGTCCTCACCGACGCCGCCGAAGTCGGCCAGTGGGGTGCGCCGACATTCGAGGTGTGGGTGGCGCGCAAGGACTTCGCCGAGAAGCATCCTGAAATCGTCGCCCGCTTCGCCCGCGTCAGCCTCGATTCCTTCGCCGACTACAACGCGCACAAGGCCGAATGGACCGCCGACTCCGAGCCGGTGAAGAAGATCGCCCGGCTGACCGGCGCCGATCCCAGGGACGTCCCCGAACTGCTGGCCGGCTCGACCTTCCCGGAAAGCCAGGCGCAACTGTCCGCCGACCTGCTCGGCGGCGGCACCGCCAAGGCTATCGCCGGCACTGCCGAATTCCTCAAGGAACAGAAGCGCGTGCCGGCCGTCCTCGGCGACTACTCGCCCTACGTCAGCGCCGACTTCGTGCGCCAGGCGGAGCAGGTCCAGGTTGGCCAGCGCTGAATTCCGCGACTCCGCTCCGGCCTGTCGAAGCGGAGGCTTTCTTACCCTACGGAGGGCAGAACACATGAGCCGTCTGACGGCCGAGGCGATCAGCCTCTCATTCGAACAGCGCGGCCAGCGCCGCGCCATCCTCCGCGATCTCAGCCTGGGCCTGGCCAAGGGCGAGTCGCTGGTGGTGCTGGGTCCTTCGGGCTGCGGCAAGTCGACACTGCTGAACATCCTCGCCGGTTTCCAGAAGCCGGACCAGGGACGCGTGCAGATCGACGGCCGGACACTCGAAGGGCCCGGCGGCGAGCGCGGCGTGGTGTTCCAGGACGACGCCCTGATGCCCTGGCTCAACGCCCTCGAAAACGTCGCCCTGGGCCTGCGCATCCGTGGCCTGGGCAAGGCCGAGCGCACCGCGCGGGCGCGCCAGGTCCTGCAACTGGTGGGCCTCCAGGAGTACGCCGAGCAGTCCGTCGCCCAGCTCTCCGGCGGCCAGCGGCAACGCCTCGGGCTGGCACGCGCGCTGGCGGTCGAGCCGGACTTCCTGCTGCTCGACGAGCCGTTCGGCGCGCTCGACGCGCTGACCCGCGAGCGCATGCAGGTGCTCCTGCTGGACCTGTGGAAGCAGACCGGCAAGGGCCTCTTCCTGATCACCCACAGCGTCGACGAAGCCCTGTTCCTGGCTACCGACCTGGTGGTGATGGACGGCCCGCCGGCGCGCATCGTCAAGCGCCTGCCGGTGGACTTCGCGCGGCGCTACGCCGCCGGCGAAACGGTGCGTTCGATCAAGGCCGATCCCGAGTTCGGCCGTTTGCGCCAGGCGTTGCTGGACGAATTCCTCGATGTCGCGGAGGCCGAACATGCCCACTGATACCCTCGGACTCGCCGTTGCCAATCCTGTCCCGCGCAAGCGCCGTCTGCCCGGCGACCGTCGGCGCTGGGCCGCCGGTGCCAGCGTGCTGGCCCTGGCCCTGCTGTGGTGGGCGGCGACCCGTTTCGGCTGGGTCGACGTGCTGTTCCTGCCGGCGCCCGAACAGCTCTTCGAAGCCCTGCAACGGCTATGGCAGGAGGGCTACCTCGATGCCAGCCTGCTGCAACACGTCGGCACCAGCCTGCTGCGGGTGCTCCTGGCGCTCGGCGCGGCGGTGCTGACGGCGATCCCGCTGGGCGTGCTGATGGGCCTCAATCCCTTGGCCGGAGCGGCCCTCGATCCGCTGGTGGAGTTCTACCGGCCGATCCCGCCGTTGGCCTACCTGCCGTTGATCGTCATCTGGTTCGGCATCGGCGAGCTGAGCAAGGTGCTGCTGATCTACCTGGCGCTGTTCGCGCCGCTGCTGATCGCTACCGCCGCTGGCGTGCGTCGCGTAGACCGATCGCGGGTGCAGGCGGTGCGCTGCCTGGGGGCCAGCCGCTGGCAGGTGGTGCGCTACGTGATCCTGCCGAGTGCCTTGCCGGAGGTCCTCACCGGCCTGCGCATCGCCCTCGGCGTCGGCTGGTCGACCCTGGTCGCCGCCGAGCTGATCGCGGCCAACCGCGGCCTCGGCTTCATGGTCCAGTCCGCCGCGCAATTCCTCGCCACCGACGTGGTGGTGGTCGGCATCCTGCTGATCGCCGCCATCGCCCTGGCCTTCGAACTGGGGCTGCGCTGGGTCCAGCGGCGCTTCGCCGCCTGGGGTTGAGCGCGAGAGTCCCGAGTCATTTCCGAACCGGCCTTCACTCACGCGGCGAAGGCCGGAGCGAGGGCGCGCAGGGCGCGCCCGCAACCTGCCCGACGAGTAGCACGACATGAGCCTGACCATCCAACCCATCAGCCCGGCCCTGGGCGCCATCGTTTCCGGCATCGACCTCGGCGCGCCGCTGGACGACACCGGCCAGCGGGCCATCGAGCAGGCCCTGCTCGAACACCAGGTGCTGTTCTTCCGCGACCAGTCGCTGGAACCCAGGAGCCAGGCGCGCTTCGCCGCCCGCTTCGGCGACCTGCACATCCATCCGATCTACCCCAGCGTGCCGGAGCAGCCGGAGGTCATCGTCCTCGACACCGCGGTCACCGACGTGCGCGACAATGCCATCTGGCACACCGACGTGACCTTCCTCGAGACCCCGGCGCTGGGAGCCGTGCTCGCCGCCAAGCAATTGCCGCCGTACGGCGGCGACACCCTCTGGGCGAGCAGCACGGCGGCCTACGAGGCGCTGTCGGCGCCGCTGCGGCGTCTGCTGGACGGCCTCACGGCGACCCACGACATCGGCAAGTCCTTCCCCCGCGAGCGCTTCGGCGTCACCGAGGCCGACCTGGCGCGCCTGGAGGAGGCCCGCCTGAAGAATCCGCCGCGCTCGCATCCGGTGGTGCGCACCCATCCGGTCACCGGGCGCAAGGGCCTGTTCGTCAGCGATGGCTTCACCACCCGCATCAACGAACTGGAGCCGGCCGAGAGCGATGCGCTGCTGAAGTTCCTCTTCGCCCATGCCACGCGACCTGAATTCACCGTGCGCTGGCGCTGGCAGGAAAACGACGTGGCGTTCTGGGACAACCGCGTGACGCAGCACTACGCGGTGGACGATTACCGGCCACAGCGGCGGGTCATGCATCGCGCCACCATCCTCGGCGACAAGCCCTTCTGACGACGCCGCGCGCGGGCTTCCTCCGGCGGCCCGCGCCGGCAACTGTCCGTTCCGCCAGCTTTTGCTCTCGAAAAGGTCGCCTCTGCGACATTCGCTGTCGTGTCCCGGCGTGCCGCTCTCGCCTAAGCTTGGCGGGTCCAATTGTTTCGAGAGTTTTCATCCATGCAAGAACGCATCCCGGATGAGCTGACCCTGCCAGAGCTCACCCTGCGTGGCCTGATCCTCGGTGCGCTGATCACCGTGGTCTTCACCGCCTCCAACGTCTACCTCGGTCTGAAGGTCGGCCTGACCTTCGCCTCGTCGATCCCGGCGGCGGTGATCTCGATGGCCGTCCTGCGCTACTTCTCCGGCGCCAACATCCTCGAGAACAACATGGTGCAGACCCAGGCCTCGGCGGCCGGCACTCTGTCCTCGATCATCTTCATCCTTCCCGGCCTGCTGATGATCGGCTACTGGAGTGGCTTCCCGTTCTGGCAGACCGCGGCGATCTGCTCCATCGGCGGCATTCTCGGGGTGCTCTATACCATTCCGCTGCGCCGGGTGATGGTGGTGCAGAGCGAACTGCCGTATCCGGAAGGGGTGGCGGCGGCGGAAATCCTCCGGGTCGGCAGCGACGGCGCCGAGGACGAGGAAGACGCCCGCGCGCCGCGTGCCGCCGGTAACGCGCCGGGGCTCTACGACATCCTCGGCGGCGGCCTGGTGGCGGCGCTGTTCAGCCTCTGGAGCAGCGGCTTCAAGGTTCTCGCCGAAGGCTTCAGCGTCTGGCTCAGTGCCGGGCAGGCGGCGTTCCGCCTTTCCACCGGTTTTTCCCTGGCGCTGGTCGGTGCCGGCTACCTGATGGGCATCACCGCCGGCATCGCGATCCTCATCGGCGTGGTGATCTCCTGGGGCGTCGCGGTGCCGCTGCTGACCGTCAACAGCGTGCCGGCCGACGGCCAGAGCCTGTCGGACCTGGCCACCCAACTGTGGAGTTCGCAGGTGCGCTTCCTCGGCGCCGGCACCATCGGCGTGGCCGCGCTGTGGACCCTGGCGACCCTGTTCAAGCCGATGGTACGGGGCGTCTGGGCCTCCCTCGGGGCAGTGCGCGGCAATAGCCAGGCGAACAGCCTGCGCACCGAGCTGGACATGCCGGCCAAGTGGATCCTGCTGATCGCCGGGATACTGCTGGTCTCGCTGTTCGTGGTCTTCAGCCACTTCCTCGGTGCCGCCGCGCCGGACATGGCCAGCCCGCAGTTCTGGAGCCTGGTGGCGGTATGCGTGGTGTTCGCCTTCTTCTTCGGCTTCCTGATCGCCGCCGCCTGCGGCTACATGGCCGGCCTGGTCGGTTCGTCGAGCAGTCCGATCTCGGGGATCGGAATCATCGCGGTCATCCTGGTGTCGTTGCTGATACTCGGCTTCGGCAGCATCGAGGGCGGCCTGCTGGACCGCCAGAACGGCAAGCTGGCGATCGCCCTGGCGCTGTTTACCACCTCGGTGGTGCTGGCCATCGCGGCGATCTCCAACGACAACCTGCAGGACCTCAAGACCGGCTACCTGGTCGGCGCCACGCCCTGGCGCCAGCAGGTCGCGCTGATCGTCGGCTGCATCGTCGGCGCGCTGGTGATCCCCCCGGTGCTGGAACTGCTCTACAGCGCCTACGGCTTCACCGGGGCCCTGCCGCGCGAGGGAATGGACCCCGGCCAGGCCCTGGCCGCGCCGCAGGCGACCCTGATGACGGCGATCGCCAGCGGGATTTTCCACGACGCGCTGAACTGGAACATGATCCTCATCGGCGTCGCCCTGGGCATCGCCCTGATCCTCGTCGACCTGCTCCTGCGCCGTACCGGCAAGGCCTGCCTGCCGGTGCTGGCGGTGGGCCTGGGGATCTACCTGCCGCCGACCATCGGCATGACCCTGGTGGTCGGTGCGCTGATTTCCTGGCTGCTGGAAAATGCCCTGAAGAAGCGTGCGGCGGCGGCCGGGGTCGACGAAGAGGCTTATGCCGAAGAGCCGAAGCGACGCGGCGTGCTGCTGGCTTCGGGGCTGATCGTCGGCGAGAGCCTGATGGGCATCCTGCTCGCCGGGGTGATCGGCGCCACCGGCGAGGACGCGCCGTTGGCGCTGGCCGGCGCCGGCTTCGCGGGCATCGCCCAGTGGCTGGGACTGGTGGTATTCGTCGCGATCTGCGTGCTGTTCTACCGGCGAGTGCTGGCGCGCTGAGGGATTCGCAGCTGCACGGGGATGGGATGTTGCCGCTAGCGTCATTCCCCGCGGTCAGGGACGGAGGATGAGGGAAGGGGCGCCCTGCGCGCCCCCTTTTCCTGCGCTCAACGCACCAGGTGCAGGAACTGCAGGTGCCGCTCGTACTGGTCGAGCATGTCGTTGATGATCTGCTCCTTGGTGTAGCCCATCAGATCGTAGTCCTGGCTACCTTCGGCGAGATGCACCTCGGCGCGGAAGTAGCGGCGGTTCTTCAGGTGCAGGCCGCCCATGCCGGCACGCGCGAAGGACGGCGTGAAGTAGCCGCGCATCAGCACCTGGTAGAGGAACCGATGCTGCTCGCCATGACCGATCTCCAGGCTCAGCGAGGCGTTGCCCGGGTCGAGCTGGGCGTCCACCGCCAGGCCCTTCTCGCGGAACACCTCGGAAACCTCGCTGATCGCCGGGCGCACCACGTCGTTCATGAAGCGGTACACCTCGTCCCGCGAGGGGAAGTGCACGGCCTGCGACAGGCGTCGCTTCCAGCCGCCGGAGCGCTTGCCGTTGCCGCTCATCAGCGGCGCCAGGGAGTGGCTCCGCGCCCGCTGGCGCTGCGACTCCATGTAGAAGGCCTTGTGCAGGCCCCACATCATCAATAGCAGGATCAGCGAGAAGGGCAGGGAGGTCAGCACTACCGCCGACTTCAGCGCGTCGATGCTGCCGGCGAACAGCAGCCCGCCGGTGACCAGCGCGGTGACCGAGCCCCAGAACACCCGCAGCCACTTCGGTCCGTCGTCGTCGGCGCTGCCGCCGTGGGCGGAGAGGGTGGAGAGGACCACGGTGCCGGAGTCCGCCGAGGTGACGAAGAAGACGAAGCTGACCAGCACCGTGACGGTGATCACCGCGCGGCTCCAGGGGTAGTTCTGGAGCATCTGGTAGAGGGCCATCGACGGCTGCTCGATGGCCACCCGGCCGAGTTCGCTGGCGCCGCCGAGGGCCTGCTCCAGGGCGCTGTTGCCGAAGATCGACATCCACGCCAGGGTGAAGCCGAGCGGGATGAACAGCACGCCGAAGACGAATTCGCGGATCGTCCGGCCGCGCGAGATGCGCGCGATGAACAGGCCGACGAAGGGCGCCCAGGCGATCCACCAGGCCCAGTAGAACACCGTCCATGAGCCCAGCCAGTCGCTGGGGCCGCCGTAGGCGTAGAGGTCGAAGCTCTTGCCCGGCAGGTGGCCGAGGTAGTCGCCGACGTTCTGCACCAGGGTGTTGAGCAGGTGCTGGGTCGGACCGGCGAACAGCACGAACAGCAACAGGCTGCAAGCCAGCAGCATGTTGATGTCGGAGAGGATGCGGATGCCCTTGTCGACCCCGGAGACCGCCACCGAGATCGCCGCGCCCATCATCAGCACGATGAGCACCATCTGCACCGCATGGGTATGCGGTATGGCGTACAGGTAGTCCAGCCCGGAATTGAGCTGGAGCACGCCGAAGCCCATGTCGGCGCCGAGGCCGAACACCGTGGCGATGATGCCGAAGCAGTCCACCGTGTAGCCGATCGGCCCGTTGATACGCTTGCCGATCAACGGGTAGAGCGCCGAACGCAGGGCCAGCGGCAGGTTGTGGCGGTAGGCGAAGTAGGCCAGCGCCATCGCCACCAGGGCGAATACGCCCCAGCCGTGCAGGCCCCAGTGCAGGAACAGCAGTTCCATGGCCTGCCGCGCGGCTTCCTGGGTACCGGCCTCGCCTTGCGGCGGCTGGAGGAAGTGGGTCAGCGGTTCGGATACGCAGAAGAAGAACAGGGTGATGCTGATGCCGGCGGCGAACAGCATGCCGGCCCAGGACAGGTAGCTGAATTCCGGCTCGTCGTGGTCGGCACCGAGCTTGATCTTGCCGTAGCCGGAAAGCGCGGTGACCACCACGAAGATCAGGTACAGCGTCATCGCCAGCAGGTAGTACCAGCCGACGGTCTGCGAGGCCCAGGTCTGCGCGGCCAGCAGCCATTCGCCGGCGCGCTGGGGGAAGCCGATGACCACTGCGGCGAACAGCAGGATCAGGATCGCCGCACCGTAGAACACCGGGGGATTCATGCGGATGGGCGTGGGGGTGGAGGGGGTGGCGGAGGGCGATTGTGCGTCAGTCAAAACAGGCTGGTCTCCTCGTCCTTAATTTGATCAAGCGTTCAATATAAACACGATCAAGGGCCCGGGAGCCAATCCTTCGGACGTATGGAAGCCTTCGGCGCCGCGCTTTTCCCGCACGTTCGCCGAAGGATTCCTTCAGTTCGCCGCCAGTCCCAAGCGCCGCCTTCCCGCCTCCTCGTCGCCGCCTGCCTGCTCGGTGGCCAGTTGCAGGAGCAGGGCCTGTATCTGCTCCAGCGACGGCGCTCCGGCTTGGCCGAGCAGGCGCCGCAGACCGGCCAGCGATGGGTCTGGCGTTGCCCCGCCAAAATTCAGATGCTGCGGCAGGATTTCTTCCTTGTCGCTGACCAGCAGGGCGAAGTGGACGACGTTTTCCAGCTCGCGGATGTTGCCTGGCCAGGGATAGCTCTCGAGGATCCGCTGGGTTTCCACGCCGATGGCCGGCACCGGCAGGTCCAGGCGCTGGGCATAGACGCCGACGAAGTATTCCGCCAGCGGCAGGATGTCTCCCGGACGTTCGCGCAATGGCGGCAGGCTCAGGCGGCCGTCGTGCAGGTATTGTTGCAGGCCGGCCAGGAACTTGCCGGCGCGCACCGCCTGGTCCAGGTCGACGCTGGTGGCGGTGACCAGGCGCACGTCATGGGGAATCGGCTGCTGCGCGCCGACCCGCAGCACCTCGCGTTCCTCCAGCGTCTGTAGCAGCCTGGCCTGCAGCGTCAGCGGCAGGTCGGCGATCTCGTCCAGGTACAGGGTGCCGCCATTGGCCGAACCGAACCAGCCGGCGCGGCTGCCGACCGGGCCGTTATGGGCGCCGGGAGCGTAGCCGAACAGCTCGGCTTCGGCATGGTTGCGACTGAGGGCGCTGCAACTGACCGCAACTAACAGACCGGCGCGTTCGCTGTGGCGGTGGATCTGCCTGGCGAGCAGCTCCTTGCCGGTGCCGGTCTCGCCTTCGATCAGCACCGGCTGGCCCTGTGGCGCGAGGCGCTCGAGTTCTTCGCGGACCCGGTGCGAGCGTGGGTCGAAGAACACCAGGGCCTTGGCGCGGATGCTCAGCGGACTGCGGTCGGCGTCGGGGAAGGTCAGCGGCGCGGGGCGTGGTTTCTCGCTCATGGGTAACTCCTTGGCGGCACGGGGCGCCTCCAGCGCCTGCGCCGTGACGACGGCCGGAACGGCTGCGGGCGGGGGCCGTTGCGGAAAAAGAAACGCCGGTGCAAGCCATGCGACACCGGCGTGAACAAGGGGCGCTGCAACGGCGCCCAGCGTGGGAGTCGGGACGGGCTGGGGTCAGAAGGCCGGGACCACCGCGCCGGCATATTTCTTCTCGATGAAGGCTTTCACTTCCGGGCTGGTCAGCGCGGCGGAAAGCTTCTTCAGGGCGTCGCTGTCCTTGTTGTCCGGACGCGCCACCAGGTAGTTCACATAGGGCGAGTCGCGGTCTTCCAGGACCAGCGCGTCCTTGGCCGGGTTGAGCTTGGCCTCCAGCGCGTAGTTGGTGTTGATCAGGTCCAGGTCGACCTGGTCCAGCACGCGCGGCAACAGGGCCGATTCGAGTTCCTTGAATTTCAGGTTCTTCGGGTTCTCGGCGATGTCCTTGGGCGTGGCCAGGGCGTTGTTCGGATCCTTCAACTTGAGCAGGCCGGCCTTCTGCAACAGCAGCAGGGCGCGCCCGCTGTTGCTGCCTTCGTTGGGGATGGCGACGGTGGCGCCGTCGGGCAGCTCGGCCAGCGACTTGTATTTCCTCGAATAACCACCGAAGGGCTCGACGTGTACGCCGACCACGGTGACCAGGTTGGTGCCCTTGCCTTTGTTGAAGTTCTCCAGGTACGGCAGGGTCTGGAAGTAGTTGGCGTCCAGGCGCTTCTCGGCGACCTGCACGTTGGGCTGCACGTAGTCGGTGAACACCTTGATCTGCAGGTCGACGCCTTCCTTCGCCAGGGTCGGCTTGATCAGCTCGAGGATTTCCGCGTGGGGGATCGGCGTGGCGGCGACGAGGAGCTTTTCCGCTGCGTTGGCGGAAACGCTGATGACGGAGGCCAGGGCAGTCAGCAGGAGCAGTTTTTTCATTCTTCGATCCTTGTAGGGCGATGTCCGCCGCTGCGTTCAGGGCGGTGAAGGAGGGGCGCCAACACGCGAGGGGCGGCTTGAAGGGGAGAGTAGCGACTCTTTTTATTCCATAAAAATATTATTTGTTTATTTTTATATTCTATTAATGAATATGAGAGAGCTGAGGCAATTTGTCTCGCGACAACCGACCACAGCAGGACGGTCTAGGCTAACGGGTAAGATTTTCGTACCGAATTGCTCTGCATCAAGGCGGGCGGTCCGGGAATCTGCTTGCGACCCTTCCCGCATTCCTGCCATCCAGGGCTGCGGTCGCTTTCCAATGACAAGAACGATAGCTGAAGGATGTGTTCCAAAACCTTGCGTAGCGTTGCGCGTGAGGAAGCACGGCCGAATCCGCACGTAAGCCGGAAGGGCCGAGAACCTGAAGAGGAGTTGCCATGTTCGGATTGGAGGCTATCGACCTTGCCCGCATCCAGTTCGCGTTCACCGTGTCCTTCCACATCATCTTCCCGGCGATCACCATCGGGTTGGCCAGCTACCTGGCCGTACTGGAAGGCCTCTGGCTGAAAACGAACGAAGAGGTCTACCGCGACCTCTATCATTTCTGGTCGAAGATTTTCGCGGTCAACTTCGGCATGGGCGTGGTGTCCGGGCTGGTCATGGCGTACCAGTTCGGCACCAACTGGAGCCATTTCTCCGACTTCGCCGGGTCCATCACCGGTCCGCTGCTGACCTACGAGGTGCTCACCGCGTTCTTCCTCGAGGCCGGTTTCCTCGGGGTCATGCTGTTCGGCTGGAACCGCGTGGGACCGGGCCTGCATTTCTTCGCCACGGTGATGGTGGCGATCGGCACGCTGATCTCGACGTTCTGGATCCTCGCTTCCAACAGCTGGATGCAGACCCCGCAGGGCTTCGAGATCGTCGACGGCCGGGTGATCCCGGTGGACTGGCTGGCGGTGATCTTCAACCCGTCGTTCCCCTACCGCCTGCTGCACATGTCGGTCGCCGCGTTCCTCGCCACCGCCTTCTTCGTCGGCGCCTCGGCCGCCTGGCACCTGCTGCGCGGGCGCGACAACCCGGCGATCCGCAAGATGCTCTCGATGGCCATGTGGATGGCGCTGATCGTCGCCCCGGTACAGGCGCTGATCGGCGACGCCCATGGCCTCAATACCCTGGAGCACCAGCCGGCGAAGATCGCCGCGATGGAAGGCCACTGGGACAACAGCAGCGGCGAGCCGACCCCGCTGATCCTGTTCGGCTGGCCGGACATGCAGCGCGAGGAAACCCGCTTCAAGGTGGAGATCCCGGTGCTCGGCAGCCTGATCCTCAAGCACAGCCTGACCGAGCCGATCCCGGCGCTGAAGGACTTCCCGCCGGAAGACCGGCCGAACTCCACCGTGGTGTTCTGGTCGTTCCGGATCATGGCCGGCCTCGGCATGCTGATGATCCTGGTCGGCGTCTGGAGCCTGTGGCTGCGCTGGCGCGGCCAGGACAAGCTGTTCAACTCGAAGGCCTTCCTGCGCCTGACCCTGCTGATGGGACCGTCCGGCCTGATCGCGATCCTCGCCGGCTGGTTCACCACTGAGATGGGCCGCCAGCCCTGGGTGGTCTACGGACTGATGCGTACCGCCGACGCCTCCTCGGCGCAGAGCGTGACGCAGATGAGCCTGACCCTGCTGACCTTCGTGGTGGTGTACTTCTCGCTGTTCGGCGTCGGTATCGGCTACATGATGCGCCTGGTGCGCAAGGGCCCGGTCACCCATGAGGGACGCGAGACCAACCCGGGAGGCGCCGGGCAGAAGCGCACGCCGGCGCGGCCGTTGTCGGCCGCCGGCGAAGGTTTCGACGAAGAGCACGACGGCCACGCGCAAGCGGCCGACCGCGACCAGGACAAGAGGAACTGAGACATGGGTATCGATCTTCCCCTCATCTGGGCGGTCATCATCATCTTCGGCATCATGATGTACGTGGTGATGGACGGCTTCGACCTGGGCATCGGCATGCTCTATCCGTTCTTCAAGGACAGCGGCGACCGCGATGTGATGATGAACACCGTGGCGCCAGTCTGGGACGGCAACGAGACCTGGCTGGTGCTGGGCGGCGCGGCGTTGTTCGGGGCCTTCCCGCTGGCCTACGCGGTGGTCCTGTCGGCGCTCTACCTGCCGTTGATCTTCATGCTCGTCGGGCTGATCTTCCGCGGCGTCGCCTTCGAGTTCCGCTTCAAGGCCAAGCCGGCCAAGCAGCACATCTGGGACAAGGCGTTCATCGGCGGTTCGCTGGTGGCGACCTTCTTCCAGGGCGTGGCGCTGGGCGCCTTCATCGAAGGCATCCCGGTGGAGAACCGCAGCTTCGCCGGCGGTTCGCTGGACTGGATCGCGCCGTTCCCGCTGTTCTGCGGCCTGGCCCTGATCGTCGCCTACACCCTGCTTGGCTGCACCTGGCTGATCATGAAGACCGAAGGCCGCCTGCAGGAGCGCATGCACGACCTGGCGCGCCCGCTGGCGCTGGTGCTGCTGGCGATCATCGGGGTGGTCAGCCTGTGGACGCCGCTGGCCCATGCCGAGATCGCCGCACGCTGGTTCAGCCTGCCGAACCTGTTCTGGTTCCTGCCGGTGCCGATCCTGGTCCTGGTGACCTTCTATGCGCTGCTGCGCTCGGTGGCCAACAACGACCACGTGAAGCCGTTCGTGCTCACCCTGGTGTTGATCTTCCTCGGCTACAGCGGCCTGGGGATCAGCCTGTGGCCGAACATCATCCCGCCGGCGGTGAGCATCTGGGAGGCCTCGGCGCCGCCGCAGAGCCAGGGCTTCATGCTGGTCGGCGCGCTGTTCATCATTCCCTTCATCCTCGGCTACACCGCCTGGAGCTACTACGTGTTCCGCGGCAAGGTGAAGCACGGCGATGGCTATCACTGAGGAGGCGCCGCATATGGTCCGTACGCCGAGTCATCCCGAACGAGATAGCGCGGCCAAACCACCGCTCTGGCGACGCCTGGCCTGGTTGGCGGGTATCTGGACCGCCAGCGTGCTGGCCCTGGGCGTCGCCGCCTGGCTGATGCGCCTGTTCATGAGCGCGGCGGGGCTGGGCGTTCCGCACTGATCGACGATCCCATCCGGGCGCTCCGGCGCCCTTTTCCGAGAGCCCTCCGCTGGAGGGCTTCTTTTTGTCCGCCGATCCGCCAGTGCTCGGTGTTGCGCCCTAGGGCGTCAATCCTCGCGTTCCCGCCTTGCACCATCCAGGCCGGTTCGGCGGATAACCGCGCTGCGGTTATGCGCCCTACGGGAGCGGCGGATGCGCCCTACTGAAGCCTTGGTAGGGCGAATAACGCCGCAGGCGTTATCCGCCGAATTGCCATGGCTTGGCGTTGCGCCGTGGGGCATCAGTCCTCGCGGCCCCTGACCCGTGCCAGTTGCTCCAGTCGCCCCAGGTAGTCGCGCGGGGTTTCGCCGAGCAGGCGGCGGAACATGCTGCTGAAGGCCCGCGTACTGCCGTAGCCGAGGTCGCGGGCGACCACCTGCACGCTGTCGCCGGCCAGCAGGCGCGGCAGGGCTTCGGTCAGGCGCAATTGCTGGCGCCACTCATGGAAGCTCATCTGCAATTCCTGGGCGAACAGCCGCGCCAGGGTGCGCGAGCTGGCGCCGACCCGCAGGCCCCAGTCATCGAGGGTCAGCCCCAGTTCCGGCTGTTTCAGCAATGCCTGGCAGATCGCCTGCAAGCGGCGGTCGCGGGGCATCGGCAGGTACAGCGGCATCCGTTCGAGGTTGGCGATCTCGCTGAGGATCAGCCCTTGCAGGCGCTGACGGAAGTCGTCCAGGCGCGGCTGGCTCTCGAGGTGGATGGCGCGCAGGATCATTTCCCGCAGCAGCGGCGTCACCGCCAGTACGCAACAGTCGCTTAGCGGTGTCGGCGTTTCGGGTTGCTCGATGAACAGGGTGCGCATGTGCACCTCGCCGGACATGAATATCTCGTGCTCCACCCGGGGCGGAATCCATACCGCGCGGGTCGGCGGGATCACCCAGGCGCCGTGGTGGGTGGCCAGGCGCATCAGGCCGCGAGCGGCGTAGAGGAACTGCGCCTGCGGGTGGAAATGCCGCCCCAGGTGATGGCTGTCGGGGAAGTCGAGGGAGATGGCGGCCAGCAGGCCGTCCGGGCGGTGCTCGATCAGCATGTCCGTTTCGATGACCTCGCTGTCCTGTCTGCGCTTTTCGGTCAACCTATCATGCCCGGGTCATGACGCCCATTCCTCACCGACCATTCAGACCGCACGCCATGAACCGACCTCGAACCGTTATCCGCTTCATCAACGCCGCGCATGTCATCGACCACATGTTCATGCTGATCTTCCCCGCCGCCGTGCTCGGCATGGCCGGCAGCTTCGACCTCGACTACGCCGGTCTGATCGGCCTGTCGCTGGGCGGTTTCATCGCCTTCGGCGCCTGTTCGCTGCCGGCCGGCTGGCTGGGCGATACCTGGAGCCGGCGGCGGATGATGCTGTTGTTCTTCTTCGGTATCGGCGCCGCCGCACTGCTCACCGGGCTGGCCGGCAGCGTACCGATGCTGGTGACCGGGCTGACCCTGATCGGGGTATTCGCCGCGATCTACCACCCGGTCGGCACCGCGATGCTGGTGGCACACGCGGAGAACCGCGGCCGCGAGATCGGCATCAACGGCATGTGGGGTAACCTCGGGGTCGCCTTCGCCGCGCTGCTTACCGGCTTTCTCACCGCGCACTTCGGTTGGCGTGCGGCGTTCATCCTGCCCGGCGGGGTGGCCATCCTGCTCGGCATCGGCTTTTTCTTCTGCGTGCGCGAGGAGCCATCGCCGCACCTGTCGGCCAAGGCCGCGGCGCGTGGCGAGGACAGCGAGGGCCTGTTGATGCGCCGGGTGTTCGGCGTGCTGGCGCTGGTCACCGCCACCGGCGGGGTGGTGTTCAACGCCAGCACCGTGACCTACCCGAAGCTGTTCCAGGAGCGCCTGAGCGACTTGCTGGCGTCGCCGCAGACCCTCGGCGTGGTGGTCAGCCTGGCCTATGCCTTCGGCGCGGTGGCGCAACTGATCATGGGCCGCCTGATCGATCGCCTGAACCTGAAGTTGCCGTTCGTCTTCCTCACCTTCTGCCAGGTGCCGCTGCTGCTGGCCCTGGCCTACGGCCACGGCAGCGCAGTGGTGCTGTTCGGCGCGCTGTTCATGTTCGCGGTGTTCGGCCAGGTGACGGTGAACGATGCGATGGTCGCCCACTTCGTCGCGCCGCAGTGGCAGGCGCGGGTCTTCGCCCTGCGCTATTTCCTGTCGTTCGGCGCCAGCGCGGCGGCGATCCCGATGATTGCCTACCTGGAGCCACGGCAGGGGCTGCTGGGGTTGTACCTGGTACTGGCGGGCTTCGCCGCGCTGACCTTCGCCGCGGCGCTGGTGTTTCCGCGTCCGGCGCGCAGCGCCGCGGTGGGCACCTGAGGAAGAGGGCGCCCGGACAGCGCGAGCCGGCCGGGCGCCGATGGCTCAACGCCGTATCAGAGCAGTTCGAGCGCCACGGCGGTGGCTTCGCCGCCGCCGATGCACAGCGAGGCGACGCCGCGCTTGCCGCCTTTCTGGCGCAGGGCGTTGATCAGGGTGAGGATGATCCGCGAGCCGGTGGAACCGACCGGATGGCCCTGGGCGCAGGCGCCGCCATAGACATTGACCTTGGCATGATCGAGGCCGTGTTCGCGCATGGCGAGCATGGTGACCATGGCGAAGGCTTCGTTGATCTCGAACAGGTCGACGTCGTCCTTGCTCCAGCCGGTCCTGGCGAACAGGTTGGTCATCGCGCCGATCGGCGCCAGGGTGAACTCGCTCGGGTCCTGGCTCTGGGTGGCATGGCCGACGATTCGCGCCAGCGGCTTCAGGCCACGGCGCTGGGCTTCCTCGGCGGTCATCAGGACCAGCGCGGAGGCGCCGTCGGAGATCGAGCTGGCATTGGCGGCGGTGATGGTACCGTCCTTGCGGAACGCCGGCCTGAGGCTCGGGATCTTCTCCAGGTTGGCGGTCAGCGGTTGCTCGTCGTCCTTCACCACGCTCTCGCCCTTGCGGCTGGTGACGGTGACCGGGACGATTTCCGCCGCCAGCGAGCCATCGGCGATGGCGGCCTGGGCGCGCTTGAGCGATTCGATGGCATAGGCGTCCATCTCCTCGCGGGTCACGCCGTACTTGTCGGCGGTCTCCTGGGCGAACGAACCCATCAAACGGCCGGTACGGGCGTCCTCCAGGCCGTCGAGGAACATGTGGTCCTTGATCTCGCCGTGGCCCATGCGCAGGCCGCTGCGGGCTTTCTCCAGGACATAGGGCGCGTTGGACATGCTTTCCATGCCACCGGCGACCATCACCTGGTTGGTGCCAGCCTTGAGCAGGTCGTGGGCCAGCATCACCGCCTTCATCCCCGAGCCGCACAGCTTGTTGATGGTGGTGCAGCCGGTGGCGGCGGGCAGGCCGGCCGCCAGCGCGGCCTGGCGGGCCGGGCCCTGCTTCAGGCCGGCGGGCAGGACGCAACCCATGATCACTTCCTGTACGTCCTCGGCGGCGATGCCGGCGCGCTGCACCGCTTCGCGGATCACGACGGCACCCAGGTCGACCGCGGAAACGCCGGCCAGGCTGCCCTGGAAGCCGCCCATGGGAGTACGGGCGCCGGCGACGATGACGATATCGGACATGGAACGTTACCTCTTGTTCTGGATAGGGTCTGAACGATTCAGCGGGCGGATTCTATCTTGTGACCGGGAGGCTCCGAAAGGTCACGGGGCAAATCACTCTTTTGACTGATGAACAAAGCCCGCCGACGGCTCTAGAGTCGGCCTCATCCTGACAACGAACCCGCTCCCAGGTGTACGCCCCATGCTGAAGACCCGTCTCATCCCGGCCGCCGCCGGCGCTTATCAGTATCCGTTGCTGATCAAGAGCCTGATGCTTTCCGGCCGTCGTTACGAAAAGAGTCATGAAATCGTCTACCGCGACCAGGTGCGCTACAGCTACGCCACCTTCAACGAGCGCGTCGCGCGCCTGGCCAACGTACTCAGCGAGGCCGGGGTGAAGGCCGGCGACACGGTGGCGGTGATGGACTGGGACAGCCATCGCTACCTGGAATGCATGTTCGCCATCCCGATGATCGGGGCGGTGCTGCATACCATCAACATCCGCCTCTCCCCGGAACAGATCCTCTACACCATGAACCACGCCGAGGATCGCTTCGTGCTGGTGAACAGCGAGTTCGTCCCGCTCTACCAGGCGGTGGCGGGGCAGCTGGCCACGGTGGAGCGGACCATCCTGCTCACCGACGGCGCGGAGAAGAGCGCCGAACTGCCCGGCCTGGTCGGCGAATACGAGTCGCTGCTGGCCGCGGCCAGCCCGCGCTACGACTTCCCCGATTTCGACGAGAACTCCATCGCCACCACCTTCTACACCACCGGCACCACCGGCAATCCGAAAGGTGTGTATTTCAGCCACCGGCAACTGGTCCTGCACACCCTGGCGATGGCTTCGACCATCGGCAGCCTGGACAGCATCCGCCTGCTCGGTACCAGCGACGTGTACATGCCGATCACCCCGATGTTCCATGTCCACGCCTGGGGCACTCCGTACGTGGCGACCATGCTCGGGGTCAAGCAGGTCTATCCCGGGCGTTACGATCCGGAACTGCTGGTCGAACTGTGGAAGCGCGAGAAGGTCACCTTCTCCCACTGCGTGCCGACCATCCTGCAGATGGTGATGAACGCCAGGGCTGCCCAGGGCGTGGACTTCAAGGGCTGGAAGGTGATCATCGGCGGGAGCGCGCTGAACCGCTCGCTCTACGAGGCGGCCAAGGCGCGCGGCATCCAACTGACCGCCGCCTACGGCATGTCGGAGACCTGTCCGCTGATTTCCTGCGCCTACCTCAACGACGAACTGCTGGCCGGAAGCGAGGACGAGCGCACCACCTACCGGATCAAGGCCGGCGTGCCGGTGCCGCTGGTGGATGCGGCGATCATGGACGAACAGGGCCGCTTCCTCCCGGCCGACGGCGAGTCCCAGGGCGAGCTGGTGTTGCGCTCGCCATGGCTGACCCAGGGGTATTTCCGCGAACCCGAGCGCGGCGAGGAGTTGTGGCGCGGCGGCTGGATGCACACCGGCGACGTGGCGACCCTGGACGGCATGGGCTTCATCGAGATCCGCGACCGCATCAAGGACGTGATCAAGACCGGCGGCGAGTGGCTGTCCTCCCTGGAGCTGGAAGACCTGATCAGCCGCCATCCGGCGGTACGCGAAGTGGCGGTGGTCGGGGTGCCCGATCCGCAATGGGGCGAGCGCCCGTTCGCCCTGCTGGTGGTGCGCGAGGGCCAGCAACTGGACGCCCGTGGCCTGAAGGAGCACCTCAAGCCTTTCGTCGAGCAGGGCAACATCAACAAGTGGGCTATCCCCTCGCAGATCGCGGTTGTTACCGATATTCCCAAGACCAGCGTCGGCAAGCTGGACAAGAAGCGCATCCGTATCGAGATCGCCCAGTGGCAGGAAGCCGGCAGCGCCTTCCTGTCGACCGTCTGACGGGGCTTTCCTACACCGCCGAAACGCCCGGAGGCCAAGCAAACGCTTGGTCTCCGCGTTTTCGCGACCGGCCGGTCATTCTCCATCCGCCGCAAAGGCGCGAGCCAGAGTGGTTGCGCCGCGCAAATCACACTTTCGAGGGATCAAGCGGCAGGCAGCGCTAGCTATAGTCCACGCACTCATAACAAAAAACACACATGGAGTAGCGTCGATGACAACCCGTAATCCGTTCTCGCGTCGGGCCCGGTTGCCGTTGGCCGTCAGCCTGGCTTCCTCGCTGGCGGCTCCGGCCTTTGGGGTGACCTTCAACATCGGGGAAATCGAAGGTTCCTTCGACTCGGCGTTGTCGGTCGGGGCCAGCTGGTCGACCGCCAAGCCGAACAAGAACCTGATCGGTGTGAACAACGGCGGCAAGGGACTTTCCCAGACCTCCGACGACAGCCACTTGAACTTCAAGCGTGGGGAAACGTTCTCGAAGGTCTTCAAGGGCATCCATGACCTCGAACTGAAGTACGGCGATACCGGTGTGTTCCTGCGCGGCAAGTACTGGTACGACTTCGAGCTGAAGGACGAGCACCGCGAGTTCAAGGACATCGACGACAGCGGCCGCAAGACCCTGGCCAAGTCCTCCGGCGCCGAACTGCTCGACGCCTTCATCTACCACAACTATGCCATCGGCGACCTGCCGGGCAGCGTGCGCCTGGGCAAGCAGGTGGTGAACTGGGGCGAGAGCACCTTCATCCAGAACGGCATCAGCGCCATCAACCCGATCGACGTCACCGCCTTCCGCCGGCCCGGCTCGGAGATCAAGGAAGGCCTGATCCCGGTGAACATGTTCTACCTGTCGCAGAACCTCACCGACAACCTGTCCGCCGAAGGCTTCTACCAGATCGAGTGGGACCAGACGGTGGTCGACAACTGTGGCACCTTCTTCTCCCAGCCGGACGTGGTGGCCGATGGCTGCGACCAGAACCTGGCGGTGCTGACCAACAACAAGGCGTCCATCAACCTGCTCAACAGCCTGTTGTCCGGAGCAGGTCTGGGAATCACTCCGTCTCCCTGGAACGAAGGGATCGTAGTGCAGCGTGGTCCGGATCGTGACGCTCGTGACAGTGGCCAGTACGGCTTCGCCCTTCGCTACTTCGCCGACGAACTGAACACCGAGTTCGGCGCCTACTACATGAATTACCACAGCCGCCTGCCGATCTTTAGTGGTCAGGGACCGTCCGCCGCGAAGATGGCGGCCATCAACAACTTTGCGACCAATATCGCTGCTATCAGTCCCAGCCTGGCTGCTCAGGCAGCGGCGGCAGCCACTGCGGGCAACTCCAATTACTTCATCGAGTATCCAGAAGACATTCGCATGTTCGGGCTGAGTTTCTCAACCACGCTGCCCAATGGTACCGCCTGGAGCGGTGAGGTCAGCTATCGGCCGAATGCTCCCGTACAACTGAACACCACCGATATTCTCTACTCCGCTCTGGACCCCGTGAATATCGGTGGTAGCCGACCTTATGAGAACGCATCGCTGCTGAACGGTCGGCCGGGTGAGGACATGCATGGCTATCGGCGCAAGGAAATCACCCAACTGCAGACCACCCTGACGCACTTCTTTGACCAGGTCATGGGTGCCGAGCGCTTGACAGTGGTAGGTGAGATCGGCTGGACCCATGTCGGCGGGCTGGAAAGTAGTTCCGTCGTTCGTTACGGGCGTGATCCGTCATTTGGCTCCGGTCCGATGGAGGGAACGTTAAATGGCCTGAGCACTTGTTCAGGCTTAGCCGCAAGTGTGACGGGAAATCCGAACGCCAATAACGTCACTCGCTATTGTGAAAAAGACGGCTACACCACGACCGACGCCTGGGGTTATCGCGCCCGTGCGATCTGGGACTACAACGACGTGTTCATGGGCGTGAACCTCAAGCCCAGCGTGGCCTGGTCGCACGACGTCGATGGCTATTCGCCCGGTCCCGGCGCCAACTTCGAGGAAGGCCGCAAGGCGGTCAGCCTGGGGGTGGACGCGGAGTACCAGAACACCTACACCGCGAGCCTCTCCTACACCAACTTCTTCGACGGCAAGTACACCACCGTGGACGATCGCGACTTCGTCGCGCTCAGCTTCGGCATGAACTTCTGATGTACGCCGGCCCGGTGCGAACCGGGCCGGCGAGCAGGACTTAACGAGGACGACGAGCGAATGAAAACAACGAAGATTCTTCTGCATACCGGTGTACTGGCCCTGAGCCTGCTGGCCACCCAGGTGATGGCGGCGGTATCCGCCGACGAAGCGGCCAAGCTCGGCACCAGCCTGACTCCGTTGGGGGCGGAGAAGGCCGGCAACGCCGACGGCAGCATCCCCGCCTGGGACGGCGGCCTGGCGACCAACGCCGGCAGCGTCGACAGCCGTGGCTTCCTCGCCAACCCCTATGCCAGCGAGCAACCGCTGTTCACCATCACCGCGCAGAACGTCGACCAGTACAAGGACAAGCTGACTCCCGGCCAACTGGCCATGTTCAAGCGCTACCCGGATACCTACAAGATCCCGGTATACAAGACCCACCGCAGCGCCACCGTCCCGGCGGCGGTGCAGGAGGCGGCCAAGCGCAACGCCACCACCACCAAGCTGGTGGAAGGCGGCAACGGCCTGGAGAACTTCGATACCGCCAACCCGTTCCCGATCCCGCAGAACGGCCTGGAGGTGATCTGGAACCACATCACCCGCTATCGCGGCGGCAGCGTCCGGCGCCTGGTGACCCAGGCCACTCCGCAGGTCAACGGCTCCTACCAGCTGGTCTACTTCCAGGATGCCTTCACCTTCCGTACCAACCTGAAGGACTACAACCCGAACAAGCCGAGCAACGTGCTGTTCTACTTCAAGCAGCGGGTCACCGCGCCCTCGCGCCTGGCCGGTAACGTGCTGCTGGTCCACGAGACCCTCAACCAGGTCAAGGAGCCGCGCCTGGCGTGGCTCTACAACGCCGGCCAGCGCCGCGTGCGGCGGGCTCCGCAGGTGTCCTACGACGGTCCCGGCACCGCCGCCGACGGCCTGCGCACCTCGGACAACTTCGACATGTACAACGGTGCGCCGGACCGCTACGACTGGAAGCTGGAAGGCAAGAAGGAAATCTACATTCCCTACAACAGCTACAAGCTCGACGATCCGAAGATCAAGTACAGCGAAATCGTCAAGGCCGGCCACATCAACCAGGACCTGACCCGCTACGAGCTGCACCGCGTCTGGCATGTGGTCGCGACCCTGAAGCCGGGCGAGCGGCACATCTACGCCAAGCGTGACTTCTACATCGACGAGGACACCTGGCAGGCCGCCGAGATCGACCATTACGACGGTCGCGGCACCCTGTGGCGCGTGGCCGAGGCGCATGCCGAGCAGTACTACGACAAGCAGGTGCCCTGGTACGCGGTGGAAACCCTCTACGACCTGCTCTCCGGCCGCTACCTGGCGCTGGGCATGAAGAACGAGGAGAAACAGGCCTACGACTTCAACTACAGCGCTTCGGAAAGCGACTACACCCCGGCGGCGCTGCGCCAGGAAGGGGTACGCTGAGAAACGGCGTTCCTAGCCACGAAGAAACCGGCCTTGTGCCGGTTTCTTCGTTTTCGCGGGCGGCGTGCCGCTCCGGCCGTCAATTCATTACAAAGTGTTTTCCCGCCTCGCCCGCGGATTCCGTCGTCGCCATCCTCCCGGCGGGCACCTGTGTGGCCGGGAAACGTTTGCCGCGCCTGGACCGCGCCGGGAAACCGGTCTTTCCTTGGTTATCGAGCTGAAGCGCCGGTGCGCTATTTCGTCCGAGCCGATGGATAGTGCTTCAAATAGCCATCACTTGTGGTTAGTCTCCGGAGCGTTCACGCCCCATACATAAACCAAGAAACCGGGTGATGACTGACTTCTCGCGCACCTTCTCGGGCACTCCATCCGCCGTCCTGCCGACGGCCAACCGCTTTTTCCGCCCCCCGCTGCCGTCGGCCCATGTGGCGCGCCCGCGTCTTTGCCGTCGACTGCGCGACGGACTGGACGGTCGCCTGCTGCTGATCGCCGCGCCCGCCGGATTCGGCAAGAGTTCCCTGGCCATCGAGTTCTGCGAAAGCCTCGATCCGCGCTGGCAGAGCCTCTGGCTGGGACTGAGCAGCCGCGAGAGCGATCCCGGACGTTTCCTCGAACGCCTGCTCGATGGCTTGCGACAGTACCACCCGACCCTGGGCGAAGAGGCCCTCGGCCTGCTGAAGATGCGCCAGCGCCACCAGCCGTTCGCCTTCGAGACCTGGCTCGACGACCTGCTCGACGAACTCGCCCCCTGCCTGGACCCGCAGCGTCCCCTGCTACTGGTGCTGGACGATTACCACCTGGCCCAGGGCGCGGTGCTCGACCGTTGCCTGCAATTCCTCCTCAATCACCTGCCCGAGGGCCTGGTGCTGCTGGTCACCAGCCGGCAGCGGCCGGACTGGCACCTGGCGCGCCTGCGCCTGTCGCGGCAATTGCTCGAACTCAGCGAACAGGACCTGCGCCTGACCGCCGAGGAGAGCGGGGCGCTGATGGCCGCCAGCGGCCTCGAACTCGACGAGGATGCGCTGGACGCGCTGCTCGAGCGCAGCGAAGGCTGGGTCGCCGGGCTGCGCCTCTGGCTGCTGGCGCGCGGCGATCCAGAGGAGCAGGTCAGCCCCGGGGTACACGGCGCCGACGAACTGATCCGCGACTACCTGCTGGAGGAGGTGATCGAGCGGCAGCCGCCCGAGGTCCAGGCGTTCCTCGCCCAGACCGCGCGCTTCGAGCGCTTCTGCGCCGAGCTCTGCGATACCGTGCGCGAGGCCGGCGACAGCGCGGCGATCCTCGACCACCTGCAGCAGCACCAGGTCTTCCTCGTGCCGCTGGACGAAAACGGCCAGTGGTTCCGCTACCACCACCTGTTCTCCGACCTGCTGCTGGCGCGTCCCTTGCCCGACTTCGGTCCGTCCGCCGGCTCCCTGCACCTGCGCGCCTGCGGCTGGTTCAGCCGCCATGGCCTGCTCGACCAGGCGGTGGAGCAGGCGCTGCGCGCCGGCCAGCCGGACGTGGCGGCGAGCCTGGTGCAGAACCTGTCGGAAGAGCAACTGCTGGCGGAGCAGAACATCGCCACCCTGCTGCGCTGGAAGATGGACCTGCCGGACAGCCTCCTGGCGAGCACGCCGCGCCTGATCCTGCTGTACGGCTGGGCGCTGGCGCTGGCCTGCCAGCTGGATGCCGCGGAAGAACTGGCCGGCCAACTGGCGCGTTTCCTGCCGGCGCCGGACGAGTCCGCGCAGCGCGACCTGCTGGCCCAGTGGCAGGCCCTGAGCGGGGTGATCGCGCGCGGCCGCGGCGATATCGACAAGGCCGAGGCGCACTGCCGCGAGGCCTTGCAGGACCTCGCCGGGGAGCGCTACGGCACTCGCCTGCAATGCCTGTCGACGCTGAGCAACCTGGCGGTGACCCGTGGCGACTTCTGGCAGGCGCGCAACTACAACCGCGACGCCCTGGAGTTCGCCCAGCGCTACGGCAACCCGCTGTTCGAGGCGCTGGTCCATTACGACCGCGCCCGCGTCCTCCAGGCGCGCGGCGAGGTGGCGCGCGCCGAGGAGGAGGTGCGCCAGGGCCTGGAACGCCTCCAGCACCTGCCGGCGCAACGCCGCTACGCGGTGCGCGGGCGGCTCCTGCTGTACCGCGGCTACCTGCGCAGCCTGGCGCTGCAGCCGGACGAAGCGCGCAAATGGATCAAGCAGGGAATCGAGGAAACCCGCAGTTGCCGGGATGTCAGCCTGGTGATCGGCTATTGCGTCCTGGCCAGCCTGGAAGGGCGCCTGGGCAACTACGCGGCGGCGTTCGCCCGGCTTGGCGACGTCGAGCGGCTGATGCATGCCTGGGATATCCCGCCGATCTACTACCTGGCGGCGATCACCCTGATCAAGTGCGAACTCTGGCTGGCCCAGGGCCAGACCGAACTGGCCGGCGTCTGGCTACAGCGCCTGGGCGGCACCTACGGCGGGCAGGCGGCCACGCCGCCGGAATGCAGTCCGCTGCTGCCGCTGCATGTGGAGTTGCTCCAGGCCGGCCTGGAGCGCCGCGAAGGACGCCCGGAGGAGGCCGCCCGGCGTCTGGATCGGCTGGCCCGCTCGACGCGGGAGAACGGCGCATTGCTGCCGGCTCGCCTGGCCCTCGGCCAACTGGCCGCGCTGCACCTGGAGCAGGGCCGCGAGCGCGAGGCGCTGGCGACCCTGCAACAAGCCATGGAGGGCGCAGTCGGCGGAGCCTTGCTGCCGCTCCACGAATTGCTCGTGCAGCAGCCGGAATGGTTGCGCGAACAGTTGCAGCGCTTCCCTGCCTGTCCCGGCGCCCAGCGCATGCGCGCGCTGTTGCCGGAGCCGCCCGCCGAGCCCGCGGGCAGTGCGGGCGAGGTGCTCAGCGGGCGCGAACTGGCGGTGCTGGAGCTGATCGCCCAGGGGTTGTCCAACCAGGAGATCAGCGAGCGGCTGTTCATCTCGCTGCATACGGTGAAGAGCCACGCCCGCCATATCAACGACAAGCTCGGCGTCGAGCGTCGCACCCAGGCGGTGGCGCGGGCCAAGCACATGGGGTTGTTGCGCTAGGCGCGCCACCCCATGTGCCTGGCGTGCTGGCTCAGGGCTTCCAGCGTCGCAGGAGCAGGGCGTTGCCGACTACGCTGACGCTGGAGAAGGCCATCGCCGCGCCCGCCACCATCGGGTTGAGCAGGCCGAAGGCCGCCAGCGGGATGCCGATCACGTTGTAGATGAAGGCCCAGAACAGGTTCTGGCGGATCTTCGCGTAGGTCCGCCGCGAGATGTCCAGCGCCGCCGGCACCAGGCGCGGGTCGCCGCGCATCAGGGTGATGCCGGCGGCGTGCATGGCCACGTCGGTGCCGCCACCCATGGCGATGCCGACGTCGGCGGCGGCCAGCGCCGGGGCGTCGTTGATGCCGTCGCCGACCATCGCCACCACCCGGCCCCGGCCTTTCAGCTCGGCGACCGTGGCGGCCTTGTCCGCCGGCAGCACTTCCGCGTGTACGTCGTCGATGCCCAGGGCCTTGGCCACCACCGCCGCGCTGCCGCGGTTGTCGCCGGTGATCAGGTGGCTGTGGATATCCCGTCCGCGCAGGGCCTCCACCGCTTCGGCGGCGCCGTCCTTGAGGCTGTCGCCGAAGGCGAACAGGCCGAGCACGCGTTTCTCCGGAGCCAGTTCCAGCAGCCAGGACAGGGTGCGGCCCTCGGCCTCCCAGTCCGCGGCGGCACTCGCCAGCGCGCCGGGCTTGAGTTCCTGCTCGTCGAGCAGGCGGCGGTTGCCCAGGGCCAGCCGGCGACCCTCGACCTCGCCCTGGATGCCGCGACCGCTGAGGGCCTGGCTGGCGTTCACCGGCGGAACCTCCAGGTCGCGCTCGGCGCAGCGCTCGAGCACGGCCTTGGCCAGCGGGTGCTCGCTGCCGCGTTGCAGGGCGCCGGCGAGCCTGAGCAGTTGCTCCGGGTCGTCGCCGCCGAGGTGGATGATCTGCGGCCGCCCGGAGGTCAGGGTGCCGGTCTTGTCGAAGGCCACGCTGGTGACCGCATGGGCGACTTCCAGGGACTCGGCGTCCTTGATCAGGATGCCGTGGCGCGCGGCCACGCCGGTGCCGGCCATGATCGCGGTCGGGGTGGCCAGGCCGAGGGCGCAGGGGCAGGCGATCACCAGCACCGCCACGGCGTTAACCAGGGCCTGCTCCAGGCCGACCCCGGCGACCAGCCAGGCGCCGAGGGTGACCAGCGCGATGAGGATCACCACCGGGACGAAGACCTGGCTGACCTTGTCCACCAGCTTCTGGATCGGCGCCTTGGCGGCCTGGGCGTCTTCCACCAGGCGGATGATCTTCGCCAGCACCGTTTCCCCGCCGAGCGCAGTGGTGCGCAAGAGCAGGCGGCCTTCGCCGTTGATCGCGCCGCCGGTGACCTTGTCGCCGGGAGCCTTGGGTACCGGCAGGCTCTCGCCGGTGATCAGCGCCTCGTCGGCGTGGCTGCTGCCGTCGAGCACCTCGCCGTCCACCGGGAAGCGTTCGCCGGGACGCACCACCACCTCGTCGCCGAGGCGCAACTCGGCGATCGCCACCTCTTCCTCGCGACCGTCGCGCAGGCGCACCGCGCGCTCCGGGCGCAACGCCTCGAGGGCGCGGATGGCGCTGGCGGTCTGGCGCTTGGCGCGGCTTTCCAGGTACTTGCCGAGGAGGATCAGGGCGATCACCACGGTGGATGCTTCGAAGTAGAGGTGCGGCATGTGGCCGGGCGGGGCGGTCAGCCAGAGGTAGACGCTGAGGCCGTAGCCGGCGCTGGTGCCGAGGGCGACCAGCAGGTCCATGTTGCCGGCGCCGGCCTTCACCGCGCGCCAGGCGGAGACATAGAAGCGCGCGCCGATGACGAACTGCACCGGGGTCGCCAGGAGGAACTGTGCCCACGGCGGCAGCATCCAGTGCAGGCCGGCCCATTCCACCAGCATCGGCAGCACCAGCGGCAACGCCAGCAACAGCGCGGCGATAACCCACCAGCGTTCGCGGCGCAGGCGGCGCTCGGCATCGTCCTGGCGTGGTTGCCCCGCGTCGAGCAGGCGGGCCTTGTAGCCGGCCTGTTCCACCGCCTGTAGCAAGGCCTGGCTGTCCACTGCGCCGAGCAACTCGAGGTGGGCGCGCTCGCTGGCCAGGTTGACGCTGACCTCGCGTACGCCGGGCACCTTCTTCAGCGCCCGCTCGACCCGGCCGACGCAACTGGCGCAGGTCATGCCCTCGATGGACAGTTCCAGGCTGCGCGCCGGAACCTGGTAGCCGGCCTGCTCGACCGCCGCCACCAGGGCCGGCAGGCTGTCCGCCGGGGCCTGTACGCGGGCCTGCTCGCTGGCCAGGTTGACCGAGGCGGCCGCGACCCCGGGCACTTTCTTCAGGGCTCGTTCGACACGGCCGGCGCAGGACGCGCAAGTCATGCCGCTGACCGGCAGATCGAGCTCGGTTAGCGTGGCGCTGTTCATGAGTCCTCCTTGGAATGGACAGAAGTGGCACCGCAGGCGCCCTGGGAGGCGCCGGTGAGATCTGTCGCCAGGTTCAGCCTTGACATCGTGTCAAGGTCAAGCCCCGGATTCATACAGGAAGGCGGCGCAGGGCGCAGTGGCGGCTTTATGTCGCAGGGGCAGGGGGGAGGGGGAATGGCGCTGGAAAACCGTTGCGGCACGGAAAAGCGGAGGGTTTTCACAGGGGTGGGACCGATAACACTAGACCTCGCGAAGGGCTGCGCCAAGGTATTTCGTCGCTTGCGGAAAAAAAACCTGCTGATGACGAAAAGTACTTTTTACCGTCATATTTTTTGCGGTATTTGTGGAACCGTAGACCGCCGAACCCTGCAGCACAGGTGGCGGCCCCGGCCCTCACCTCTGCTGTCAGGCTCTCCCCACCGGAAGAGAGAAGGCGGCTCGCCCCCCGGCGGAGCGCCGACCCGGCATTCCGTCGCCAGGCCCTTAGCAGAAGGTGATCGCGTATGGATGACCACGGACGTTCCCGCCCCACCCAGCCCACCCTGTACGTCCTCGATACCAATGTCCTGATCCACGATCCGAATGCCCTGTTGAACTTCCAGGAACACCGCGTCGCGATCCCGATGACGGTGCTCGAAGAGCTGGACAAGCTGAAGACCGGAAAGCACACCATCGCCGCCGAGTGCCGCCAGGCCATCCGCCTGATCGACCAGGTACTCGGCGAGGCCACGCCCGAGCAGGTAGAGGGAGGGGTACCGATCCAGCGTGGCAAGAACGGCCCCAGCGGCAGCCTGTCGATCCTCATGAGCAAGCGTGCCGAGCCCATCACCTGGCTGCCGGAGCACCTCAACGACAACAAGATCATCAACCAGTTGGTCGAGCTGAAGAGCCGCCACAGCGGCGTGCGCGTGGTGCTGGTGACCAAGGACATCAACATGCGCCTGAAGGCGCGCGCCTGCGGGGTGGACGCGGAGGACTACCACACCGACCAGTTGATCGACGACGTGGCCCTGCTGTCGCGCGGCTACCATTCCCTCGCCGGCTCTTTCTGGGACCGCGTGAGCAAGGTCGAGACCCGCCAGGACCACGGCCGTACCTGGCATCGCGTGCAGCTCACCGACAACCTGCCGGCGGTGCACATCAACGAGTTCATCGTCGACGAACAGGGCTTCGTCGGCTGGATCAAGGGCATCCAGCAGGACGAGCTGACCATCCTCGACCTGCACCAGGAGCCGCTCCTGCACCAGGAAGCCTGGGGCCTGCGGCCACGCGACGTGTACCAGTCGCTGGCGCTGTACGCGCTGCTCGACCCGGACATCCACCTGGTCAACCTGTCCGGTGCCGCCGGTTCCGGCAAGACCATCCTGGCGCTCGCCGCGGCCATCGAGCAGACCATGGTCAGCAAGCGCTACCGGCGCATCATCGCCACCCGCAGCGTGCAGGGCCTGGACGAGGACATCGGCTTCCTGCCCGGCACCGAGGCGGAAAAGATGGAGCCCTGGCTCGGCGCCATCACCGACAACCTCGAAGCGCTGCACATGGACGACGAATGCACCCATGGCAGCGTCGACTACATCCTCAGCAAGGTGCCGTTGCAGTTCAAGTCGCTGAACTACATCCGCGGGCGCAGCTTCCAGCAGAGCCTGATCCTCATCGACGAATGCCAGAACCTCACGCCGCACCAGATGAAGACCATCATCACCCGCGCCGGCAGCGGTTCGAAGGTGATCTGCCTGGGCAACCTGGCGCAGATCGACACGCCCTACCTGTCCGCCACCAGCTCCGGCCTGACCTACCTCACCGAACGCTTCAAGGACTTCCCCCACGGCGTGCACGTGACCCTGCAAGGGGTGCCGCGCTCGGTGCTGGCGGAGTACGCCGAGGCGCACATGTGAAGTAGCCGGCGGCAATCGCCGGCCGATATCCCGCCCGGTTGAAAAAGCCGGGCGGGATATACATCCTGCCAGGCCCGGTCCGGGGACCGGGCCCGCATCGTTACCCGATCGGGATGAGGCGCCTTGCGCCGGCCTGCCCTACCTCTTTATGTATACAATCATCCCCCTTCCGAACCTCCCCCAGGCATCGCGTCATGCCCTCCAGGGCTTACAATGACTGGCCAGTATCCTCTTCCAGGAGCACCCACGTGCTGACCCATCTCGATTCCCAGGGCCGCGCCAACATGGTCGACGTCACGGAAAAGGCCGTGACCTCCCGTGAAGCCACGGCCGAGGCCGTGGTGCGCATGCGCCCGGAAACCCTGCAACTGATCCAGGACGGCGGCCATCCCAAGGGCGACGTCTTCGCCGTGGCGCGGATCGCCGGCATCCAGGCGGCCAAGCGCACCCACGAACTGATCCCGCTGTGCCATCCGTTGTTGCTCACCAGCGTCAAGCTCGAACTGCAGGCCGAGGCGCCGGACGCCGTGCGCATCCGCGCGCGTTGCCGGCTGGCCGGGCAGACCGGCGTGGAGATGGAGGCGCTCACCGCCGCCAGCGTCGCGGCCCTGACCATCTACGACATGTGCAAGGCGGTGGACCGCGGGATGGTCATCGAGCAGGTCCAGTTGCTGGAGAAGCTCGGCGGCAAGAGCGGCCACTACCGCAAAGAGGAGGAAGGGCAGGCATGATCCGCGTGCAGTATTTCGCCCGTTACCGCGAAGCCCTAGGCATCGACGGCGAGCAGTTGAACTGGGACGCCGGGCTGGCGACCCTCGGCGCCTTGCGCCAGCTCCTGGTGGAGCGCGGCGGGGCCTGGGAGCGTACCCTCGGCGAGCAGAACCTGATGTGTGCGCGCAATCAGGAACTGTGCGGCCTCGACGAGCCGTTGCAGGACGGCGACGAAGTCGCCTTCTTCCCCACCGTCACCGGAGGTTGAACCCATGGCCATCCGCGTCCAGCAGGCCGCTTTCGATCCGGGGCAGGAGCTTAACGCCCTGCATGCGCAGAACGTCGGCATCGGCGCGGTGGTCGGCTTCGTCGGCTACGTGCGCGACTTCAACGACGGTCGCGAGGTCGGCGGGATGTTCCTCGAACATTATCCGGGCATGACCGAGAAGGCCCTCGGCAAGATCGCCGCCGAGGCCGGGCAGCGCTGGCCGCTGCTGCGCCTGGAGATCCTCCACCGCATCGGCCGCCTGGAGCCGGGCGAGCCGATCGTCTTCGTCGGTTGCGCCAGCGCCCACCGGCAGGCGGCGTTCGACGCCTGCAACTTCGTCATGGACTACCTGAAGACCCGCGCGCCGTTCTGGAAGAAGGAAGACACCGCCGAAGGCCCGCGCTGGGTCGAAGGCCGCTGCAGCGACCAGGCCGCCGCGCAGCGCTGGGAGGAGTGACGTCTACCTCCTCGCGCCGCCGGCTTACCTCTTCGGAGGAATAGCCAGCCGGGGGCCCGCGGTTCAGGCTGAGGCATCGCCCGTTCCTAGGACCCCTTCCATGAGCCACCTGGCCACCTCCACCTTCCAGCCGCTGAACATCGCCATCCTCACCGTCAGCGACACCCGTACCCTGGAAACCGATACTTCCGGCCAGACCCTCGCCGACGCGCTGCTGGCCGCCGGTCATCGCCTGCACCAGCGGAGCCTGAAGACCGATGACATCTACCAGATCCGCGCGGTGGTCTCGGCCTGGATCGCCGACCCCGAGGTACAGGTCGGCCTGATCACCGGCGGCACCGGTTTCACCGCGCGGGACAACACCCCGCAGGCGGTCGGGCCGCTGTTCGAGCGCTATGTCGAGGGCTTCGGCGAACTGTTCCGCCAGGTCTCGCAGCGCGAGATCGGCACTTCCACCATCCAGTCGCGGGCGCTGGCTGGGCTCAGCAACGGTACCCTGGTGTGCTGCCTGCCCGGCTCGCCGGGCGCCTGTCGTACCGCCTGGAACGAGATTCTCCTGGCGCAACTGGACAGCCGCACCCGCCCGTGCAATTTCGTCCCGCACCTGAAGACCCCGCCAGCCGTGGCGCCGGTGGCCGGCTGCGGGTGCCGCTCGTGAGCGCTTGCGCCTGCGATGGCGGCCAACTGCGCCCGCTCGACGAGGCGCTGGCCGAACTGCTGGCGCGCGCGCCGCGCCCGCCAGCCTGCGAGAGCCTGGCCCTGGAGCGGGCGCTGGGACGAGTGCTCGGCGAGGACCTGCTGGCGCCGATGGACCTGCCGCATTGGGACAACAGCGCGATGGACGGCTACGCCTTGTGCTCCGCCGACCTGCCGCGCAGCGGCGGCAGCCTGACGGTCGGCGCGCGGATCGCCGCCGGCGACACCCGCGGCATGAGCCTGCCGCTGGGCCAGGCGGCGCGGATCTTCACCGGCGCGCCGCTGCCGACCGGCGCCGACTGCGTGGTGCCGCAGGAACTCTGCGTGGTCGACGGCGAGCGCGTGCAGTTGCCGCCGGTGAGCGCCGGCCAGCATGTGCGCCGGCGCGGCGAGGAGTTGCGTCGCGGCGCGCCGGTGCTGCGTGCCGGACAGCGCTTGCGCCCGCAGGAACTCGGCCTGCTGGCGAGTCTCGGCGTCGCCACGGTCTCGGTGCGTCGGCGCTTGCGCATCGGCCTGCTGAGCAGCGGCGACGAATTGCGCGAGCCCGGCCAGACACTGTTGGCCGGGCAGATCTACAACGCCAACCGTTACTGCATCGGCGCCTTGCTGCGCGGTCTCGGCTTCGAGGTGCACGACGAGGAAGTGCTCGCCGACGAACTGGTGGCCAGCCGCGATGCGCTCAGCCTGGCGGCCTCCGAATGGGACGCGCTGGTCACCAGCGGCGGTGTCTCGGTAGGCGAGGAAGACCACCTCAAGCGCGCCATCGCCGAGCTTGGCGAGGTCAACCTGTGGCGCCTGGCGATCCAGCCGGGCAAGCCGTTCGCCTTCGGCTCCGTGGCCGGCAAGCCCTGGCTGGGGCTGCCCGGCAACCCTGCGGCGGCGCTGGTCACCGCATTACTGGTGGCGCGTCCGTTCCTGCTTCGCCAGCAGGGACTGTTCGACGTAGTGCCGCGGCCGCTGGCGTTGCCGGCGGCCTTCGACTGGCCGCAACCGCGGGCGCGTCGCCAGTACCTGCGGGCGCGGCTCGATGAACGGGGGCGGGTGGAAATCCACCCGCAGCAGGGCTCGGCGATGCTGCTTGCCGCCAGTTGGGCGGACGGGCTGGCGGTGATCGAGCGCGGCGCCACCCTGGGCGTGGGTGATGCGATCGACTTTCTGCCGTTCTCCGCACTGATGGCCTGAGGCCTTCTTGATCCCGGTCAAGCGCCGACCGGGAGCGTCTTTCTAGAGTGTGGCGCCTGTGCCCCGGGGTTGCCCACTGCCGCGGAGCGCGTTTTTCGCCAGAGGAGCAACCCCATGCAACTGGTCTGTCCGGCGGGCAGCCTGCCCGCCTTGAAGTCGGCCCTGCGACAGGGCGCCGATGCCATCTACGTCGGTTTCCGCGACGACACCAACGCCCGCCATTTCGCCGGCCTCAACCTTGACGAACGCCAGTTGCAGGAAGGCCTGCGGCGAGTCCACGAGGCCGGGCGGCAGCTCTACGTAGCGGTCAACACCTATTCCAGCGCGCAGGGCTGGGAGCGCTGGCAGCGCGCGGTGGACCAGGCCGCCGACCTCGGCGTCGATGCGTTGATCGCCGCCGACGTGGCGGTGCTCGGCTATGCCGCGAAGCGTCATCCGCGGCTCAACCTGCATCTGTCGGTGCAGGGCTCGGCAACCAATGCCGCGGCCCTGGCCCTCTATCACGAACGCTACGGCATCCGTCGCGCGGTCCTGCCCCGCGTGCTATCGCTGGCGCAGGTACGCCAGGTGGCGGCCGGTAGCCCGGTGCCGGTGGAGGTGTTCGCCTTCGGCAGCCTGTGCATCATGGCCGAGGGCCGCTGCCACCTGTCCTCCTACGTCACCGGCGAGTCGCCGAACCTCTGCGGCGTCTGTTCGCCGGCCAGGGCGGTGCGCTGGAGCGAGGAACCGGAGGGGTTGACCTCGCGCCTCAACGAAGTGCTCATCGACCGCTACGCCGCCGGCGAGGCGGCCGGCTACCCGACCCTCTGCAAGGGCCGTTTCCTGGTCAATGGCCAGCGCTTCCATGCGCTGGAGGAACCGACCAGCCTGAACACCCTGGACCTGGTCCCGCAACTGGCGGAAATCGGCGTGGCGGCGGTGAAGATCGAAGGCCGCCAGCGCAGCCCGGCCTACGTCGAGCAGGTCACCCGGGTCTGGCGCCAGGCGCTGGACAGCTACGCCAGCGCGCCGGGCGCCTATAGCGTGCAGCCGCAATGGCAGCGCGCGCTGGCCGGACTTTCCGAAGGGCACCAGACCACCCTGGGCGCCTATCACCGTTCCTGGCAGTGAGGACCGCCGCGATGAAACTGAGCCTGGGACCGCTGCTGTTCTACTGGGACAAGCGGCAGATATTCGATTTCTACGCCGAGATGGCCAGCCAGCCGCTCGACGTCATCTACCTCGGCGAGACCGTCTGCGCCAAGCGCCGGGCGCTGTCCCTGAATGACTGGCAGGCGCTGGCCCGCGAGCTGGCGCAGGCGACCCGTGCCGAGCTGGTGCTCTCCGGGCTGGCGCTGATCGAGGCCGCTTCGGAGCTGTCCAGCCTGCGCCGGCTATGCGAGAACGGCGTACTCCGGGTCGAGGCCAACGACATGGCCGCCGTCTATTACCTCAGCCAGCGCGGCGTGCCCTTTGTCGGCGGTCCGGCGCTGAACCTCTACAACGGTCATGCCCTGGCCGAACTGTATTCCTGGGGCATGCGCCGCTGGATTCCGCCGGTGGAAGTCTCCGGCAAGCTGCTGCGCGGGGTGCTCGACCAGGCTGCGCAGCTGGGCCTGGAGCAATTGCAGACCGAGGTCTTCGCCTACGGTCACCTGCCGCTGGCCTACTCGGCGCGCTGCTTCACCGCGCGGGCGGAGAACCGGCCCAAGGACGACTGCCAGTTCTGCTGCCAGCAGTATCCCGAAGGTATCCCGCTGCTCAGCCAGGAGGGCGAGGCGCTGTTCACCCTCAACGGCATCCAAACCATGTCCGGCAAGGTCAGCAACCTGCTGGCCGACTACCGCTCGCTGGAACATAGCGGCGCCGACCTGCTACGCCTGAGCCCTCGGGCGCAGGGCATGGCCGAGGTGATCGCGGCCTTCGACCGGGTACGCAAGGGTGCCGCTCCGCCGCTCGCCGTGGAAGGCTGCAACGGCTACTGGCACGGCCGGCCGGGGATGCTGCGGGCAGAGGAGGCAGGGCTATGCTGAACCGCCAACGCCTGCTCCTCGGCGTCGCCGGACGCCTGTTGCCGCTGGCGGCGAAGGTTCCGCGCGGGCTCCAGCACCTGGTCCTGCAACGGGTCGCCAACCGGCTGTTCGCCCAGCCGCTGGAGGAGGGCGCCTTCGACCTGCTGGAAGGTCGCTGGCTGCGCCTGGAAGTCAGGGACCTCGGCGTCGGCTGGTGCGTCACCCGGGTGCCCGGCGGCCTGCGCCTGGTCGAACGGCCACGGGCCAGCGTGACCATCCGTGGCGACTGGCGCGACTTCCTGCTGCTGGCCAGCCGGCATGAGGACCCGGATACCCTGTTCTTCCGCCGCCGCCTGGTGATCGAGGGCGACACCGAGCTGGGCCTGGCGGTCAAGAACCTCCTCGACAGCCTCGACCCGGAGCACCTGCCGCCCTGGTTGTGGAACGCCGTGGAACGGGCCGGGCGGGCAGTGCAGGAGGAGCGCGGCGAGGCGCCCCAGGGGCCGGTCCAGGGGGCGCGGGGCGGCTGAGGTCGGTGGAAAGGGGCGTATAGCGACGCCAATGTCGCTGGGCGCGCCCCTCCGATTGGGTGTATTCCCTGAAGCCTGAAACTCACTGAGGCTCTTTTCAGCGAGGCAACGCCCGGTTCGTTGCCGCATGGGCGGCGCGGAGCGAATGGGCGTTTCCCCTGACCAAACGGATAGCCTGTCTGTCCCCGTAACGCCCCTGTCAACTTGCCCCGGTAAACCGGACCTTCGTGAAGCCTGCGGAGAACTCCGGTATGAGTGGGATGGACCTCAAGCGCCGTCGCGTCGTGCAAGGCCTGGGCGCTGGACTGCTGTTGCCGGCGCTGGGCGCGCCGGCGGTGATCGCCTCGCCCAGGGCGCGGCCGAAGCTGACCGATGGCGTGCAATCCGGCGATGTGCAGGGCGACCGCGCGCTGGTCTGGAGCCGCACCGACCGCCCGGCGCGGATGATCGTCGAATGGGACACCCGTAGCGTCTTCAGCGAGCCGCGTCGGCTGGTCTCGCCGGTCACCGACGAGCGCCTCGACTACACCGCGCGCATCGACCTGCGTGGCCTGCCGGCCGACCAGTCGATCTTCTACCGGGTGCGCTTCGAGGATGCCCGCGACGGCAGCCTGAGCAAGCCCTGGTTCGGCCACCTGCGCAGTGCGCCGAGCGAGGCGCGCAATATCCGTTTCGTCTGGAGCGGCGACACCTGCGGGCAAGGTTTCGGGATCAATCCGGATATCGGCGGCATGCGTATCTACGAAGCCATGCGCCGGCGCCAGCCGGATTTCTTCCTGCACAGCGGCGACACCATCTATGCCGATGGGCCGATCCCCGAACGCATCGAGACCGAGAGCGGGCGCATCTGGCGCAACCGGGTGACCGAGGCCAAGAGCAAGGTCGCCGAGACCCTCGACGAGTTCCGCGGCAACTACCGCTACAACCTGCTCGACGACAACCTGCGCCGCTTCAACGCCGAGGTGCCGCAGATCTGGCAATGGGACGACCACGAGACCACCAACAACTGGTCCTCCAGCAAGCAGCTCGACGAGCGCTACCAGGTGAAGGACATCGACGTGCTGGCGGCCCGTGCACGCCAGGCGTTCCTCGAATACGCGCCGCTGCGCTTCCAGCGCCAGGGGCGCGACGGGCGGATCTACCGCAAGGTCGCCTACGGCCCTTTGCTCGACGTGTTCGTCCTCGACATGCGCAGCTACCGCGGCGGCAACAGCGCCAACCTGCAGGCGCGGCGCAGCGCCGCCACCGATTTCCTCGGCCGTGAGCAGTTGCAATGGCTCAAGCGCGAGTTGCGCGGTTCGCGTGCGCAGTGGAAGGTGATCGCCGCCGACATGCCGATCGGCCTCTGCGTGCCCGATGGCAAGGACGCCCAGGGTCGCGACCGCTGGGAGGCCATCGCCAACGGCAACGACGGCGCCGCCCTCGGCCGCGAGCTGGAGATCGCCGACCTGCTGCGCTTCGTCCAGCGCGCCGAGGTGCGCAACACCGTCTGGCTGACCGCCGACGTGCATTACTGCGCAGCCCACCACTACAGCCCGGAGCGCGCCGCGTTCAAGGACTTCGCGCCGTTCTGGGAGTTCGTCGCCGGGCCTCTCAATGCCGGTAGTTTCGGACCCAACGCGCTGGATGGCACGTTCGGCCCGCAGGTGATGTTCCAGAAGGCCCCGCTGGTCCAGAACAGTTCCCCCTTCGCCGGCTACCAGTTCTTCGGCGAGGTGGAGATCGATGCGCAAAGCCGCGCGCTCACCGTCACCCTGCGCGACCTCGACGGCGAGCCGGTGTTTTCCCAGGAACTGCAGCCCGACGGCGCCTGAGCCGCGGCGACCCCATTCCGATAAAGGAGTATCCCGATGCACCCCTTGCGTAACGCCGCCCTGCTGGGCGGCCTGGCCCTGCTGGGCCTGCCGGTGGCCAACGCCGCCGAGCTGATCATCTCCGAGTATGTCGAAGGCAGCGGCAACAACAAGGCGCTGGAGTTCTACAACAGCGGCAGCCAGGTCCTCGACCTCTCCGCCTACCGCGTCGAGTTCTATTTCAACGGCGCCAGCGCGGCGGGCCGCAGCATCGACCTGAGCGGCAGCCTGGCGCCGGGCAAGACCTTCGTCCTCGCCAACGGCGTGGCCGACCCGGCGTTGCTGGCGCTGGCCAGCCAGCGGGTGGAAGGCAGCTGGTTCAATGGCAACGATGCGGTGCTGCTGCGCCGGCGCAGCGGCGAGATCCTCGACAGCCTCGGCCAGGTCGGCTTCAACCCCGGCACGACCTGGGGCAGCGGCGATGTGCAGACCCTCGACCGGAGCCTGGTGCGCAAGGCCGACATCCGCGACGGCGACAGCGATCCCAGCGACGCCTTCGACCCGGCGGCGCAATGGCTGGGCTACCCGCGCGACACCTTCGCCAACCTCGGCCAGCATGGCGCTGGCGAGCCCGGCGGCGGCGAGGAGGCCGGCCTGCGACCGATCCACGAGGTGCAGGGCGCCGGCGCCGAAAGTCCGCTGGTGAACCAGCGGGTCGCCATCGAGGGCGTGGTGGTCGGCGACTTCCAGAACGCCAGCGAGCTGAAGGGCTTCTACGTGCAGCAGGAAGATGCCACGGTGGACGGCGACCCGGCGACCTCCGAAGGCATCTTCGTCTACGACGGCGGCAACGGCAGCGACGTCAAGCTCGGCGACCGCGTCCGGGTGACCGGCCAGGTCCGCGAGTTCAACGGCCTCACCGAACTGGTCGGGCCGCTGCAGGTCAGCGTCCTGGCGAGCGGCGTGGCCTTGCCGACGCCGGCCGGCATCAGCCTGCCGCTGGCCAGCGCCGATGCGCTGGAGCGCTACGAAGGCATGCGCGTGCAGCTCCGCCAGACGCTGACCGTCAACGAGGTCTACAACCTCGGCCGCTACGGCGAGGTCCTGCTGTCCTCCGGCGGCCGCCAGATGACTCCGACCAACGTGGTGGCTCCCGGCGAACAGGCCAAGGCCATGCAGGCGCGCAACGACCTCGACCGGATTCTCCTCGACGACGGCCGCAGCGGGCAGAACCCCGACCCGATCCGCTACCCGGCACCGGAACTGAGCGCCTACAACAGCCTGCGCGTCGGCGACCGTACCAGCGCCATCGACGGCGTGCTCGACTACTCGGCCGGCAGCTACCGTATCCAGCCGTTGCAGACGCCGACCTTCGAGGCGGCCAATCCGCGTCCGGCCCAGCCGGCGGTGGAAGGGCGCCTGCGGGTGGCCAGCTTCAACGTGCTCAACTACTTCAACGGCGATGGCAAGGGCGGCGGTTTCCCCACCTCGCGCGGAGCCAACACGGCCGAGGAGTTCCAACGGCAGAAAGCGAAGATCGTCGCGGCGATCCTCGCCTCGAAGGCGGACATCGTCGGCCTGATGGAGATCGAGAACGACGGCTACGGCGAGTTCAGCGCCATCGCCGACCTGGTCAACGGCCTCAACGCCAGCCTGCCCCAGGGCCAGCGCTATGCCTTCGTCAACCCGAACCGGGCGAAGCTGGGCAGCGACGAAATTGCCGTGGGGCTGATCTATCGCGGCGACAAGGTCCGCACCTATCGATCCGCGGCGGTGCTCGACAGTTCGGTGAACCCGGAGTTCGACGACACCCGCAACCGTCCGACCCTGGCCCAGACCTTCCAGGAGATCAATGGCGGCGAACGCCTGACCATCGCGGTGAACCACCTGAAGTCGAAGGGCTCGGCCTGCGACGGCGACCCGGACACCGGCGACGGCCAGGGCAACTGCAACCTGACCCGGGCGCGCGCCGCCCAGGCCCTGGTGGACTGGCTGGCGGGCGATCCGACGGGCGCCAAGGAGCCTGATCGCCTGATCATCGGCGACCTCAATTCCTATGCCAAGGAAGACCCGGTGAACGTCATCCGCAGCGCCGGCTACACCGACCTGGTGGCGCGTCAGGCGGGCGCAGGAAAGGGCTATTCCTACGTGTTCTCCGGGCAGTCCGGCTACCTTGACCACGCCCTCGCCAACGCCAGCCTGGCGCGCCAGGTACGCGGCGCGGTGGAGTGGCACATCAACGCCGACGAGCCCCGGGTGCTGGACTACAACGTCGAGTTCAAGACCCCTCGGCAGCAGGACAGCCTGTACAACGCCGAGCCGTACCGGGCCTCCGACCACGACCCGGTGGTGATCGGTATCGACCTGCGCCGGGTGGCGATGAAGAAGCACCGCAGGTAGGCAGCGGATAGCGCCCGTGGCGTTGGTCGCCATGCAGAAAGGCCACCCTCGGGTGGCCTTTCTGCATGGCACGTGGGCCTGTAGGGCGAATAACCGCTTGCGGTTATCCGCCGTTGCGGCGGGATGCCGGCGGATAACGCCGGTGGCGTTATTCGCCCTACGGAACGGAGCCCCCTCCAGGGTGGCCTTCCAGTGTGGCACGTGGGCCTGGTGGGGCGAATAACCGCTTGCGGCTATCCGCCGTTGCGGCGGGATATCGGCGGATAACGCCGGTGGCGTTATTCGCCCTACGGAACGGAGCCCCCTCCAGGGTGGCCTTCTGCGTGGCACGTGGACCTGGTAGGGCGAATAACCGCTTGCGGTTATCCGCCGTCGTGGCGGGATCTCGGCGGATAACGCCGGTGGCGTATTCGTCCCACGGAACGGAGGTCACTCCAGGGTGGCCTTGCTGCGTGGCACGTGGGCCTGGTAGGGCGAATAACCGCCTGCGGTTATCCGCCGTTGCGGCGGGATGCCGGCGGATTACGCCGGTGGCGTATTCGCCCCACGGAACGGAGGCCCCACCAGGTTCGTACGTCGTCAGCCGCGCAGCGGCGGCAGGTAGCCCAGTTCCATCAGCTTGATGTCCGCTTCGCCGACGCGCTCGAAATGTTCGCGACGGGTTTCGTCCATCGGTTCGCGGCCGTTCAGCAGCAGGGTGCCACGGCCGGGAATGTCGACCAGCTCCGTAGCCGCCGGGAAGTCCGTGGCCCTTAGCGGATGCGGGCAGAAGCCGATCCAGCCGATGCTGCGGCGGTCCGGGAAGGTCCGCTGGTGTATGAAGTACGCATGCGGAGCGAGCATGCCCCAGGTCGTTTCGGGCCAGATTTCCAGCGCCGCGAGGAAGATCGCGACGAAGGAGGAAGCCGGTGCGTCGAACACTTGCAGCAGGCTGCCGGCATCTTCCAACTGGAGCCTGGACGAGACGGCCCTGCCGCTGGCCTCGTAGTCCAGCGACAACCCGCCCTTGAGCGGATCCTCCTCGCCGTTCCATAGCACCAGTTCCACCGCCCGGGTGCGTCGGTCACGCGACAGGGCCTTGGCGAGATCCTGGCGGTGCTCGGTGACGTTGTGGCTGAGGGCATCGCGCAGGGAGTCGCCGCACAGGTACCAGTTCTCCAGCACCGGATGGAGGGGCGCGAGGGCATCGAGGAAGCGTTCTATCCGTTGCAGGTGCTGGTCGTCGTCCAGTGCGAGGAGCCGTGCCGGATCGAAGTACAGCTCGAATATGTAGCGCCTGAAAGCCTTGGCGTCCGTCATGCGCAATACCCCGGGTTCTCTTCGCAAAACCTTTTCATCTCTTCCTGTTCCTTCGCGCGGGTTTCCTGGTAGTCGTCGTGCTCGTCCGTTCCCGGCATCGGATTCCAGAATGCCTTCAGGTTGGCCAGTCCCATGCGCAGGTACTCCGCGGCGCAGTACTCGTAGACGATCCGCTGCAGGAAGTGCCATTCGACGAACACCGGCGGGGTCGGTCGGGCCTTGTCGCTGTGGACCTCGGCCTTCTGCAGCAGGTCCGACTTCACCTTGGCCCGCGCCCAGGGCCTGGGCACGCCGAGCAGCGGGACGAACAGGAAGGCGTAGTTGGCCTTCGCCTCCAGCAGGGTGCAGCGCGGCTCGTCGAAGCCGTCCCACCAGGTGCCGCTCCAGAACCATTCGTGGGGAAACGGGAAATTGGTCACCCACTGCTGGTAGCGCGCGGACAGGTCCGACATGCTGTGGCCCTTGCCGTTATTGGCGATGGCCATTTCGCCCCGGGACGGCGGGCACTCCACGCAGTCCTTGTCGCGGCCCTGGCTCTTGCTGCAATCGCGCTCGGCTTCCCGGGTCCGGTCGCGGCTCAGCGTGCCGGTCTCGGTCCTGGGCAGGGTCTGCGGAACCGGCATCGGACGCGGTACCGGCCTGGGCAGCGCGCCGGGGGCCGGTCGCGGCAGCGGGCGCGGCGCCGGCATCGGCAAGTGCGGCCGGGGCGGCGCGGGTAGTTCGAAGGGCAGCCGCGGACCCATGCGGGGCAGCGGTCGGAAAAGCGCGCCTATGCCGCTCATGCCGGTCTCCCCGAGGTTTCGTACGCGCGCCATTTCTGGCTGGCCAGGCGAAACTCGACGATCCGTTCGTAGTCCTGGAAGCGTTGTTCCGGGCTGTCCGCCAGCGGCCGGCGCATGTGTGCGAGAAACGCCGGCGTGTCCTGGAAAGCGGGGAAGGCCAGGCCGTGCAGAAGAAAGCGTTCGATCGTCCCGGGCTCTTCGATACCCAGTTCCAGCGCCGTCGCGCGCAGCTCGCCGAGTTGCCGGATGGCGGGCAGCAGGCCGCGTCGTTCGAGCCAGGCGGGAGCCTCCCGGCGTACCTCCAGCAGGACCCGCTCGATGACTTCGTCGTCGCGGACCCGCTGCAGGCGATCCAGTTGGCCGGCATCCAGTTCAAGCATCGGCGGTCCGCTCCGTTTCCCGGTCATAGACGAGGTAGCCGCCCTGCAGGGGCTGCCAGACCTGCCAACGCTCCAGCGGCGCCATCACTTGCGTCCATTGCCGCGCGGTCATGACCTGTTCCAGCGCCCGGCGCACTTCCGGGCTGTAGTAGCGCAACAGCGCCCGGCGGCCGTCGGGCATGCGGGTGAAGAGCAGCCCGGCGAAGTGTTTCGCGAGGTTTTCGAAGGACGCCCGGCTCCACAGCCAGGAGGCCATGGGCGAGCGGCGGTCCCAGTCGCGCAGCCAGCCGAGGAACTCGCCCGATGACGAAAGCGGGGCGCTGTCCATGAATTCGATCAGGACCGGCCCGGCATGGGCGATTTCGTCCAGCTCGCTCCCGGCCAGCAGCCAGCGCGAGCGGATTTCCCCCGCGGCCTTTTCCAGGCGGGTGTCCAGGGTCAGGTAGCGGGCGCCGTCCGCCAGGGCGAACAGGCGGCTGTCCGGCGTAGGCGCCGCGAGCGCCGGCTGGAGCCGGCTCACGGTGCGCCGCCGAGGCTTTCCAGGGGCACCAGGGCCTGGTTGCGGCGTGCCGCCAGCAGCAGGCATTGCAGGCACAGCTTCGGTGGGGCGAGGGCGAGAGCGGGTGCGCCGCCGCCGCTGTTGCCGATCAGCACCGTGCCCGCCCCGCCGACCACCAGGTTGCCGTGGGTGCCGACGCTACCTACCACGGTGGCGGGCTTGCCATTGATCAGTACGTTGGCGATGACGTTGGCGCTGAGGGTGGCGCCGCAGGCGGTGGCGTCGCCCTGGCGGGCGGCGGACCGATGGTCGAAGAAGACGTCGGGCGAGCCGCCGACGATTGGGTTGCTGCCGTGGCCCGGTAGCGGACACGCGGTCGGATCGCCCAGGCGCGCAGCGGGTTTGCCGCTCATGCTCAAGTCCCTATGAGATAAACCCTGGCACTCTGCCGTGCCACTCGGGGGCGGACAACCTATCTGAACTGCTCAGGAGGCACCTTCGGAAACGGCTTGGGCTACCGCGTCCTTGCCTGGTTGCGCTTGAAGGGATTTCCTACCTGGAAGTATCGTCACCCGCCTGCGAAAGGCGCAGGCGTACGGAGCGATGGCGCGATGGGGAGGGGAGCCTGGGAAGAGGGAAGGAGGCGTTTCGCACAGCGTCGCGTTCGCTTTGCCTGCGCAGGGGCTGTCCGCCGATACCGCGCTGGAGCGACGGATAGCCGCGATACGGTTATCCGCCCTGCGCCGAGACCGCCGCGGGAGGAGACAGGTAGGCTGTTCCTGGCTCCTCCCGTGCGATCAGTGATGCTCGCGCGTCGCGCGGAAGCGGATGTCCGGCCAGCGTTCTTCCATCAGGCTGAGGTTGACGCGGGTCGGCGCCAGGTAGGTGAGGTGCCCGCCGCCGTCCACGGAGAGGTTCTCGAAGGCCTTGTCCTTGAACTCCTTGAGCTTCTTCTCGTCATCGCACTCGATCCAGCGTGCCGACCAGACGTTGATCGCCTCGTAGGCGCACTCGACCTTGTATTCCTCCTTCAGGCGGCTGGCGACCACGTCGAACTGCAGCACGCCCACCGCACCGAGGATGATGTCGTTGTTGCGCTCGGGGAAGAACACCTGGGTCGCACCTTCCTCGGCCAGTTCCTGCAGGCCCTGGCGCAACTGCTTGGATTTCAGCGGGTCTTTCAGGCGCACGCGGCGGAACAGTTCCGGGGCGAAGTGCGGGATGCCGGTGAAACCGAAGTTCTCGCCTTCGCTGAAGGTGTCGCCGATCTGGATGGTGCCGTGGTTGTGCAGGCCGATGATGTCGCCGGCATAGGCCTCTTCCAGTTGCTCGCGCTCGGAGGAGAAGAAGGTCAGCGCGTCGGCGATCTTCACGTCCTTGCCCAGGCGCACGTGGCGCATCTTCATGCCTTTCTCGTACTTGCCCGAGCAGATGCGCATGAAGGCGATGCGGTCGCGGTGCTTGGGATCCATGTTCGCCTGGATCTTGAACACGAAGCCGGAGAACTTCTCCTCGGTCGGCTCCACGCTGCGTTCGTGGGTGGCGCGCGACAGCGGCTGCGGCGCCCAGTCGACGATGCAGTCGAGGACCTGGTCGACGCCGAAGTTGCCCAGCGCGGTGCCGAAGAACACCGGGGTCATCTCGCCCTTGAGGAAGGCGTCCTTGTCGAATTCGTGGCAGGCGCCCTGCACCAGCTCCAGCTCTTCGACGAAATTGTCGTAGAGATCGCCGAGGTGGGCGCGGGCTTCGTCGGAGTCGAGCTTTTCGATGACCTTGGTCTCGATGCGCTCGTGGCCGTGGCCCGGGACGTAGACGATGATCCTGTCGTCGGCCAGGTGGTAGACGCCCTTGAAGTCCTTGTAGCAGCCGATCGGCCAGGTGATCGGCGCGGCCTTGATCTTCAGCACCGCCTCGATCTCGTCGAGCAGCTCGATGGGGTCGCGGATGTCGCGGTCGAGCTTGTTGATGAAGCTGACGATGGGCGTGTCGCGCAGCCGGCAGACTTCCATCAGGGCGATGGTCCGCGGTTCGACGCCCTTGCCGCCGTCGAGCACCATCAGCGCCGAGTCCACCGCGGTCAGGGTGCGGTAGGTGTCTTCGGAGAAGTCTTCGTGGCCGGGGGTGTCGAGCAGGTTGATCATGTGCTCGCGGTAGGGGAACTGCATCACCGAGGTGGTGATGGAGATGCCGCGCTGCTTTTCCATCTCCATCCAGTCGGACGTGGCGTGGCGGTCGGACTTGCGCGACTTCACGGTACCGGCGACGGCGATCGCCTTGCCCATCAGCAGGAGCTTCTCGGTGATGGTGGTCTTACCGGCGTCGGGGTGGGAAATGATCGCGAAGGTACGGCGCTTCGCGACTTCGGCGGCCTGAGTGGTCATGGATGCGTGCCTGCTGGAATCCGTTGGCGTGGGCGCGGGACGGCCCGGAAAAACGCGGGATTATAGCGGTAAAACGCGGCGCGTCGGGATGCCTGTCATCCGGCGATCGATGGAATTGCCGGTGGACAGCGAACTTGTCGCAGTCGTGCCGTTCCAAGCAGCCAGCGGCGGCCACCGCCGGATAGACTGCTTTCATTTCACCCGATCGAAGGAAATCACCATGAACGGAGTATCCAGACTGCTCTCCCTGGCGTTGCTGGGCGCGGCGCTGCACTGGGCGCCGGCGCAGGCCGAGGAGCAGCCGCGGCTGTTCGAACTGCTCGGCCAGCCCGGCTACAAGGCCACCTGGCATGCCATGTTCAAGGGCGAGAGCGACGTGCCGAAATGGGTTTCCGACGCCAGCGGCCCGAGTTCCCCGTCCACCAGCCTGAGCCTGGAGGGCCAGCCCTACGTCCTGGCCAACAGTTGCAAACCCCACGATTGCGGCAACAACCGCCTGCTGGTGGCGTTCCGCGGCGACAAGAGTGCCGCCTACGGGCTGCAGGTGAGCCTGCCGGACGAGCCCGCCGAAGTCATGCAGACGCCGAGCAAGTACGCCACCTATCGCTGGTACGGCGAACCCTCCAGGCAGGTCCGCGAGCTGCTGATGAAACAGTTGGAGAGCGATCCGAACTGGAAGTGACGCCGGGCCTGAGGGTAACCAGGCCCGGCGGCGGGGAGGGCGGATGATCGCTGGCGATCGTCCGCCGTTGCGCCATGCGCTCCCGCGGTCTTTCTTCAGAAACCGACCGAGGCCTGTACGTACAGGGTGCGCGGCTGGCCGACGTAGAGGCCCTTGTTGTTGTCGTCGAACGAGCGGGTGTAGTAGCGGCGATCGAACAGGTTCTTCACCCCCAGGCCGAGCTTGAGGTCGTTCAGTTGCGGGCCGAAGTCGTAGGTGCCGCGCGCGCTCCAGACCATCCAGCCGGCGATCCGCCCGGTGCTGCCGTCGGCGCTTTCGCTCTCGGTGTTGGCGTTGTCGGCGTACTGGCTGGTCTGGAAGCTGCCGTCGAGGTTGTAGCTCCAGGCGCCGGTGCGGTAGTTGGCGCCAAGGGTGCCCTTGTGCTTCGAGGAGAACGGCACCTGGTTGCCCTTGTTCGGCCCGTCTTCGCGAATGCTCGCGTCGACGTAGGCGTAGCTGGCATAGATGTCGAAGCCGGAGAGCAGCGGGTCGAGATCGGCCAGGTCGTAGGCGATCGCCGCCTCGATGCCCTTGTGCCGGGTCTTGCCGCGGGCGGTCACGCTGTCGGTCTGCTGGTTGCTCTCGTACTGGTTGTCGAAGTTGATCAGGAAGGCGCCCAGTTCGGCGCGCAGGATGCCGTCGTCGTAGCGGCTGCCGAGTTCCCAGGTGCGGGCCTTCTCCGGCTCGATGTCGCCGCTGCGCACCGCCTTGCCCATCTGGCTGTACTGCACGGTGCCGAACGAGCCCTCGGTGTTGGCGTAGAGGTTCCAGCTCGGCGTGAGGTGGTAGATCACGTTGAGCGCCGGCAGCGAGGCGTTGTAGCGGCCGCTGTCCTTGCTGTTCTTCAGCAGGTTCTTCTGTTCGGAATCGATCTTCTCGTAGCGGATGCCGGGGGTGATGGTCCAGTTGCCGATGTCGATGCGATCGTCGATGTAGAACGCGTTGGCTTCGGTGCTGCCGCGGGTGTCGCGGTCGTTGCGGCTGCCGGTGCTGGGTAGCTGGCCGCTGTCGGCGCGGGTCCAGTAGCGCAGCTCGTGGCTGGCTTCGTTGACGTAGCGGTGGCCGATGCCCACTTCGTGGCGACTTTCGCCCAGCTCGAAGCCCTGGCTGAAGCGGGTTTCCAGGCCTCGCACCCAGTATTCGCGCGGCGACAGGGTGAGGTTGCGGCCCTGGTCGAGGTAGCCGCTGCGCAGGGTCTTGGTGAAGAAGCCGGTGACGTTGAGCTTCTGGCTGGCGTTGGGGGTGTATTCGTAGCTGGCGCTGGCCAGGGTACGGCGGCCCCAGAACTTGTCGTAGGGACGGGTCGACTGGTACGGGTCGTCGCGGTAGGCCGCGGTGCCGAGGCCGCCGGGCATGTCGGCCTCGCCGTCGTAGTACTGGGTCATCGCCGAAAACGCGTGTTCGTCGCTGGGCTGGAAGCGGCCCTTGAGGATCAGGTCGTCGATTCGCGTATCGCTGTGCTCGCGCCAATCGCCGCCGCGGGTGCCGGAGTAGAGCAGGGCGCCGCCGAGGCCGTTGGCGCCGGTGCCGCCGATCAGCACGTTGTGGGTGGTCTTCAGGCCGTCCTGGCTGGAGCTGGGGCTGAGTTCGCTGTGCACGTCGAGCTTGGTGGCGAAGTCCTCGGGGATCGCCCGGGTCACGAAGTTGACGATGCCGCCGACGTTTTGCGGCCCGTAGCGCACCGCGCCGCCGCCGCGGACCACGTCCACCGCGTCCATGTTGCCGATGGACACCGGCGCCAGCGACAACTGTGGCTGGCCGTAGGGGGCGAAGGGCACCGGTATGCCGTCCATCAGCACCGTCGAGCGCGACGCCAGGCGCGGGTTGAGGCCGCGAATGCCGAAGTTCAATGCCAGGTCGTGGCTGCCGGTGCCGTTGTTGAGCGGCGCGCTGACCCCGGGAATGCGCTCCAGCACTTCGCGGGTGCTGGACGCGCCTTGGGCCTGGAACTGCTCGCGGCGGACCACGTCGCGCGCACCGGGATGCTCGAAGACGTCGGCGGCGCTGGCGTCGGCCAGCCAGTCGCCGACCACGGTGAGCGCCTGCAGGTTGGCCGGGTCTTCCACCGGCAGCGCTTCCAGGGTGTAGGCGCCGTCGCCGCGGGCGCGCGCCTCCAGGCCGGAGCCGGCGAGCAGGGCGGCCAGGGCTTCCTCCAGGGTGTACTCGCCGTCCAGCGCCTGGCTGCGTCGCGCGGCGGTCTGTTCCGGGCTGAAGGCGATCAGCACGCCGGCCTGGCGGCCTAGGTGGTTCAACGCCTGCTCCAGCGGCTCGGCAGGCAGGCGGTAGTACTGGCGGGCATCGGTGCGGATCTCGGCGGCGCAGGCGCTGCCGGCGGAAACCAGGACGGGACCGCCGAGGCAGGCGAGGAGCAGGGCGCGGCTGAGCGGCGACAGGGCGCGTGACGGGGACATGAGGGACACTCCAGTGGATCTTTCGAGGTTGGCTTTCCTCCTCTGTCACGCGAGGTGGGGAAAAAGGCTCAGGTGCGCGGAAATATCTTTCCGCTCATTCGCGCGGGTGCACGCCGACCCAGTAGCGGGTGACGCGCCGTACCTCCACGGGCAGCACCGCCGGCAGGGTGGCGAGGATCCGCTCGCTATCGTCCAGCGGATAGCTGCCGGAAATCCGCAGGCCGCCGATGCGCGGGTCGCAGCCCAGCCGGCCGGGGCGGTAGCGCGCGACTTCGGCGAGGAATTCGTCCAGGCGCATGCCGGCGGCCACCAGCATGCCGTCGGTCCAGGCGCCGCTGCCGACCGGCAGCGGCTGCGGAGCGCCGAGTCGCTCGCGGTCGAAGTCCAGTTGCCGGCCGCTGGGCAACAGCAGGCCCTGGCCGGCGCGGTTCTCCACCTGTACCGCGCCTTCGTGGACGGCGACGCGGGTGCGTCCGGCGAACTGGCGCACGTCGAACCGGGTGCCCACCGGTCGCAGCCGGCCTTCCGCGCTGTACACGTGCAGCGGGCGCGGGTCGTGGCCGGTGCTGAGCTGGATTTCCCCGCGCAGCAGGAGCAGGCGCCGTTCGCCGGCATCGAAGCGGACATCCACCGCCGTGTCGCTGTTCAGCTCGAGGCGACTGCCGTCGGCCAGGGCCAGGCGCCGGCGTTCGCCGACGCCGGTGGCATAGTCGGCGCTCCAGCGCTGCAGGCTGCCGCTCTCGCGCAGGCCCCAGGCGCTGCCGCCGGCGGCCAGGACCAGCAGCAGGGTCTTCAGCGCGCGCCGGCGTTGCGGCGAATGCGGTGCGTTGATGGCGGCCAGGGCCAGTGGCGTGCCTATCCCGGCCAGGCGCTGGTTGACCGCCTCGATGTGGCGCCAGGCCTGCTCGTGTTCCGGGGCCGCCTGGCGCCAGCGCTGCCAGGCCTGGCGCAGGCGTTCGTCGTCGGCGCCGCCCTGCAGCTCGACCAGCCAGCGCACGGCCTGTTCAGCCACCTGCGGCGGCACCTTGGGTGCGGCGGGCAGGCTCATGGCAGCTCGGCGAAGTAGCAGCGTTGCGCAGCCTTGAGCATGTAGCGCTTGACGCTGCTCAGGGAGATGCCCAGCTGCGTGGCGATCTCGGCGTAGCCCAGGCCGTCGAGTTGGGCCAGCAGGAAGGTCTCCTTGGCCAGCGGCGGCAGACCGTCGAGCAGACGGTCCAGCTCGACCAGGGTCTCCAGGACGATGGCGCGGGTCTCTTCGCTGGGGACTTCCCGCTCGGGCAGGCTGGCCAGGGCTTCCAGGTAGGCGCGCTCGACGTCCTGGCGGCGGTAGTGGTTGCACAGCACGCGGCGGGCGATGGTGGTGAGGAAGGCGCGCGGTTCGTCGATGCGCGCGGCCTGGCGCGAAACCAGGACCTTGACGAAGGTGTCCTGGGCCAGGTCGGCGGCGTTCTGCGGGCAGCCGAGGCGGCGCCGCAGCCAGCCCGTGAGCCAGTGGTGGTGGTCGCTGTAGAGGGTATGCAACGCGGCCGCATGGGCGAGGTCGGCGCTCGACACCTGGACATTCCCGGAGCAGAAGGATTAACGAATGATAATAGTTATCATTTTATGCTGCGGGAATGCCTGCCTACAACCGCAGGCTGTCGGCGCCTGGCTTTCAGGAGGCTTTCAGGGCGGCGCGGTACTGCCCCGGGGTGGCGCCATGGGCTTCGCGGAAGCGCCGGTTGAAATGGCTCGGACTGGCGAAGCCGCAGGCCAGCGAGACCTCCTGGAGCGGCTGCGCGGAGTACGCCAGCAGGTCGCGGGCCCGCGCCAGGCGTCGTTCCAGCACGTAGCGGTGCGGCGGCAGGCCGAAGGATACGCGGAACATGCGCGCGAAGTGGTACTCGGAGAGCGCCGCCAGCTCCGCCAGCGACCCCAGTTCCAGCGGCTGCTCCAGGTGGCTTTCGATGTAGTCGGCCAGGCGCCGCCGCACGTGCGCGGCCAGCCCGCCCTGCCAGCGTACGTCGGTACGCCTGCCGCACCCGGTGAGCAGCAGGTGGTCCACCGCCTGGTGGGCGAGGCTGGTGCATAGCAGGCGCTCGCCGGGTTCGTTCCAGTCCTGTCGTTCCAGGGTCCGGCACAGGGCGGCCAGCGGCTCGTCCTGGATGTAGGTGCGCTCCTCCAGTTGCAGGCTGCGTGGTTCGCAATCGAGGGTGCGTACCGCCGCGCCGGCCAGGCGTTCCGGGCTGATGTACAGGTGCATGAAGCCCAGGCCGCGTGTCACCGCCCAGTCGGAGTGGTGTTCGGCCGGCATCACGCAGAAGCGGTCGGGGCCGCCATAGAGCCCGGGACGATCGCGGCGGAAGGTCTGCCAGCCGCCCTGCAGGTAGAGCGACAGGGTGTGATGGCCGGGGTCGCTGTAGCCGAGGATCTCCGCTTCGTCGCGGTACCAATGGGCGAGCGCCAGGCCGTCGCTGAGCGTGCTGCTGCGCAGCAGGCGCGCATTGGAGGTCCGGTCGAGGGTGCGGAATACCTGGAAATCACTGGGTTGGTGCATGCCGGCCATGCTACCCGCGCCCGGACGCTGCCGCGAGAGGCGGCGGATGAAAAGCGCAAGAATGGACAATGGTCGCGCCCGGCCTCGCCCGCAGACTGACGGCATCCTGTCGTTGCGGAGTCGCCATGAATCTTTCGCTGTACCTGCTCACCGTGCTCATCTGGGGCACCACCTGGATCGCCATCAAGCTGCAGATGGGCCCGGTGGCGATCACCCTGTCGATCGCCTACCGCTTCGCCCTGGCGGCGCTGGTGCTGTTCGCCGTGCTGCTGCTCGGCCGCCGCCTGCAAAGGCTGGACGCACGGGGCCAACGCCTGTGCATGGCCCAGGGCGTATGCCTGTTCTGCCTGAATTTCATCTGCTTCTATACCGCCAGCCAGTGGATTCCCAGCGGCCTGGTGGCCGTGGTGTTCTCCACCGCCACCCTGTGGAATGCGCTGAACGCCCGCCTGTGGTTCGGCCAGCGCATCGCGTCGAACGTGATGGCCGGTGGCGGTCTCGGCCTGCTCGGCCTGGGGCTGCTGTTCTGGCCGGAATTGGTGGGTCACCAGGCCACCCCGGAAACCTTCTACGGCCTCGGCCTGGCCCTGCTAGGCACGCTGTGCTTCTCCACCGGCAACATGCTTTCCAGCCTGCAACAGAAGGCCGGCATCCGCCCGCTCACCGGCAATGCCTGGAGCATGCTCTACGGCACCCTGATCCTCCTGGCGCTGTGCCTGTTCCAGGGCGTGCCGCTGAATTTCGACTGGAGCGCGCGCTACGTCGGCTCGCTGCTGTACCTGGCGATCCCCGGCTCGGTGATCGGCTTCACCGCCTACCTGACCCTGGTCGGGCGCATGGGCCCGGATCGCGCCGCCTACTGCACCGTGCTGTTCCCGGTGGTGGCGCTGAACATCTCGGCCTTCGCCGAGGGCTACCGCTGGACCGCACCGGCGCTGGCCGGGCTGGTCCTGGTGATGCTCGGCAACGTCTTGGTGTTCCGCAAGCCGAAGGCGCCGGCGCTGGCCGGGCCGGCGCGCTCGACCTAGCGGAGAGGGAGGCGCGCTCAGCCGCGTCGCCACACCTGCGGATTGACCAGGTCCAGCGGCCGCTCGCCGCGCAAGGCCGCCTCGAAGTTCTGCAGCGCCCGCTCGGCCATGGCCCGGCGGGTCTCGTGGGTGGCCGAGCCGATGTGCGGCAGGGTCACCACGTTGTCCAGGGCGAACAGCGGCGATTCGGCCAGCGGTTCCTTCTCGTAGACATCCAGGCCGGCGCCGAGGATGCGCTTCTCCCGCAGGGCGGCGACCAGCGCGGCCTCATCGACCACCTGGCCGCGGGCGACGTTGACCAGTATCGCCGAGGGTTTCATCAGGCCCAGTTCGCGCGCACCGATCAACTGCCGGGTCTGCGCTCCCAGCGGCACCACCACGCAGACGAAGTCGGCCTCGCCGAGCAGTTCGTCGAAGCCGAGGAAGCGCGCGCCGAGTTCCTGTTCCAGTTCCGGCTTGCGGTTGTTGCCGTGGTAGAGCACCTGCATGCCGAAGCCGAAACGGCCGCGCCGGGCGATGGCCGCGCCGATCCGGCCGAGGCCGAGGATGCCGAGTTTCTTGCCATGCACGTCGGTGCCGAACTGCGGGGCGTCGACGGTGCGCTTCCAGTTCCCGGCCTTGACCCAGGCGTCCAGCTCGGCGACCCGTCGCGCGGCGCTGATCAGCAGGGCGAAGCCGAGGTCGGCGGTGGTCTCGGTGAGGACGTCGGGCGTGTTGGTGAGAGCGATGCCGCGGCGGTTCAGGTAGTCCAGGTCATAGTTGTCGTAGCCGACCGAGACGCTGGAGATGACTTCCAGCTGCATCGCCTGTTCCAGTTGCCTGGCGCCGAGCGGCCGGCCGACGCCGATCATGCCGTGGGTATCGGGCAGGGCGGCGGCGTACTGGGCGTCGATGTCGCCCTGTTTCGGTTCGAGCACGCGGACGTTGAACTGGCATTGCAGGCGTTCGAGATGCTCGGGGGCGAGGCGACTGAAGACGAAGACGTTCTTTTTCATGACGGGACTCTGCAAGCGGGAGCGAAAGCGCCGACCATACCACCGCCATCGAAGCGGCGGGCAGGGGCCCGCCACTGGGCGGGCGATTATCGGCTCAGGAGGGTCTTCCGAGTTCCAGGCCCAGCTCCACCAGCGCCGCTTCGTCGCGCTGGAGCAGGCGGGGCAGGCTTTCCTTGAGGTATTCCACCCAGGTCTTGATCTTCGCGTCGAGATACTGCCGCGAAGGGTACAGCGCATAGACGTTGAGCTGTTGCAGGCGGTGTTGCGGCAGGACCCGCACCAGGGTGCCCTTGCCCAGGTCCTCGATGGCCGAATACACCGGCAGGATGCCGATGCCCAGCCCGGAGCGGATTGCCTCGGTCATGGCGTCGCCGACATTGACCTGGAACGGCGAGGCGCCGATGGAGACCATTTCCTGGCCGTTGGGACCGTCGAACAGCCAGCGATCCAGCGGCACCACCGGGCTGACCAGGCGCAGGCAGTCGTGGCTGGCCAGCTCCGAAGGCTCGCTCGGCGTGCCGTTCAGGCGCAGGTACTCCGGCGAGGCGCAAAGAATGCTGTAGGTCTCGCCGATGCGCTGGGAAATGAAGCCGGAATCGGGCAGCTCGGAGGCCACCACGATGGCCACGTCGAAGCCCTCGTCGAGCAGGTTCGGCACGCGGTTGGCCATGGTCAGGTCGAAGGTCACGTCGCGGTACTGCTGGCGGTAGCCGGCGATGGCGCGGATCACGTAGTGCTGGCCGATGCCGGTCATCGAATGCAGCTTCAGCTTGCCGGCGGGTCGGGCATGGGCGTCGCTGGCTTCGGCCTCGGCTTCCTCGACGTAGGCGAGGATCTGCTCGCAGCGCAGCAGGTAGCGCTGGCCGGCCTCGGTGAGGGCGATGCGACGAGTGGTACGGTTGAGCAGGCGGGTGCGCAGGTGCGTCTCGAGGTTGGCCACCGCCCGCGAAACATAGGCGGTGGTGGTGTTGAGCTGCTGGGACGCCGCGGTGAAGCTTCCGGTTTCCGCCACGCAGACGAAGGCTCGCATGTTTTGCAGGGTGTCCATCGACGGGGCCTCCTAGGCACGCGCAGAAGTGTGTCAGATTGTTGCGAGGGCGGATTATTTCACATTACGCAATAAACAATCGCACTTGAGCCAGCTTATCAGCAGCCGCCAGCCTCTTAAAATTCATCGGCCCCCGAGCGCACGAACGCTCGAGCGGGTTGAACGGCGCCCGTACCGTTCAAATTCCGTGCTTCGCCCCTCCAGGATCAGACAACGTGCCGCGTGCTCTCAGGAAGGAACTGACCTTGGTCGGCTCCTTCGTCGGTTTTCTCGTCGTTTTCTCCGCAATATCCGGTTGTGTCAGTACAGGCGATATCGCCCCCGAGGCCGCCACGCTCGACGCCAACGCCCTGGCCACCGACCATGCGATCCAGGCTGCCGCCCGCGAGGCCGGCTGGCCGCAGGCGCAGTGGTGGAAGGTGTATGCCGATCCGCAGCTGGACGCCTGGATCGAGAAGGCGCTGGACGGCAATCCAGGCCTGGCGGTAGCCCATGCGCGGGTACGCCAGGCGAAGTCCATGGCCGGGCTGGTGGAGTCCATCGAGTCGCCGCAGATCGAGGGCAAGGGCTCGCTGGTCCGCCACCGCTGGCCGGACGACTATTTCTACGGCCCCGGCGACCTGGCGCGGACCACTTCCTGGAACAACTCCACCGAGATCGGCCTGAACTACAAGCTCGATCTCTGGGGGCGCGACCGCAGCGACAGCGAGCGCGCCGTCGACCTGGCCCACATGGCCGCCGCCGAGGCGCGCCAGGCGCAGCTCGAGCTGGAGGGCAACATCGTCCGCGCCTACGTCCAGCTCTCGTTGCAGTACGCCGAGATGGACATCGCCAAGGCCATGCTGCAACAGCAGCGCGACATCCTCGCCCTGGCCCAGCGTCGCCTGCGCGGCGGCATCGGCACGCATTTCGAGGTCAGCCAGGCGGAAGTGCCGCTGCCCGAGACCGAGCGCCGCATCGAGGTGATCGACGAAGAAATCCAGCTCACCCGCAACCTGCTCGCCGCCCTGGCCGGCAAGGGCCCGGGCGAAGGCCGCACGATCCGCCGGCCAAGCCTGAACCTGGCGGCGCAGCCGAGCCTGCCCAGCGCCTTGCCGGCCGAACTGCTCGGTCGCCGCCCGGATGTGGTCGCCCGCCGCTGGCAGGTCGCCGCCCTGGCCAAGGGCGTGGACGTGGCGCGCGCCGACTTCTACCCCAACGTCGACCTGATGGCCTCGGTCGGCTTCAGTGCCGTCGGCGGCGGCATGCTGGAGTTCTTCCGCAGCGCCAAGTACACCTACAGCGCCGGCCCGGCGGTGACCCTGCCGATCTTCGACGGCGGCCGCCTGCGTTCGCAGTTGGGCGAGGCGGCGGCCGGCTACGACGCGGCGGTGGAGCAATACAACCAGACCCTGGTGGATGCGCTGAAGAACATTTCCGACCAGTTGATCCGCCTGCATTCGGTGGACATCCAGAAGGACTTCGCCGCGCAATCGGTGGCTTCCGCGCAGAAGACCTACGATATCGCCACCCTGGCCTACCAGCGCGGCCTCACCGATTACCTCAACGTGCTCAACGCGCAGACCCGGCTGTTCCAGCAGCAACTGGTCCAGGAGCAGGTGCAGGCCGCCCGGCTGGCCGCCCATGCCAGCCTGCTCACCGCCCTCGGCGGCGGCGTCGGGGCCGGCGCCGATACGCCGGTGCAGCGGAAGCTGGCGCCGGAGAACGTCCCGGTCAGAGCGGTGTCTTCGCGATGAGCGGCCGCTCCGCTGGTTTCGCCCTGCCCAGCCGCGACGAGTGGCGGCGCGCGCTGGCCGAGTGGGCGCGCAGCGACGGGGCGACCTGGATCTACGTGTTCAAGGTGCTCTGCGCGGCCTTCCTGACCCTCTGGCTGGCGATGCGCCTGGAATTGCCGCAGCCGAGCACGGCGACCATCACCGTGTTCATCGTCATGCAGCCGCAGAGCGGCCAGGTGTTCGCCAAGAGCTTCTACCGCATCCTCGGCACCCTGGTCGGCCTCAGCGTGATGGTCACCCTGATCGCCCTGTTCGCCCAGGAGCGAGTGCTGTTCCTGCTCAGCTCGGCGATCTGGATCGGCCTCTGCACCGCCGGGGCCGCCCGCTACCGTGACTTCCGCTCCTACGCCTGCGTGCTCGCCGGCTACACCGCGACGCTGATCGGCATCCCCGCCACCAGCCATCCGGAAGGCGCCTTCATGCAGGCGATCTGGCGGGTCCTGGAAATCAGCCTGGCGATCCTCTGCTCGGGGGTGGTCAGCGCGGTGATCATGCCGCAGACCACCAGCGCGGCGATGCGCAATGCGCTGTACGTGCGCTTCGGCCTGTTCGCCGCGTTCGTCCTCGACAGCCTGCGCGGGGTCGGCGGGCGCGAGCGCTTCGAAAGCAGCAACGTGGCCTTCGCCGCCCAGGCCGTGGGCCTGGAGACGATGCGCGCGGCGAGCGCCTTCGAGGATCCGCACATGCGCCTGCGCAATGGCCGGCTGATTCGCCTGAGCAGCGAGTTCATGGCCATGAATACCCGTTTCCACGCCCTCCACCAGTTGCTCGAACGCTTGCGCGCGCAGGGCTCCACCCAGGTGCTGGATGCGTTCGAGCCGTGCCTGGAGGAAATCACCGGGCTGCTCGAGGAGATCCGTGGCCGCGCCGTCACCGACCATGACGCCGAGCGCTTCGCCCAGCGCCTCGCCGACTGCCGCGAACGCCTGATGGCGCGTATCCGCCAGGCGCGCGGCGAGCTGCTGGCGCGGGAGCCGGGCGAAGAGGCGCGGCTGGACTTCAATACCGCCGCCGAGCTGCTCTACCGTTTCGCCGAGGAAATGCACGACTACGCCCTGACCCATGCCTCGCTGGCCGCCCACCGCCACGAGCGCGAGCAGTGGAAGGACGCCTTCACCGCCAAGGCCAACGCGGTGGCGGCGGCAGTGGCGGGGATGCGCACCGGGTTGATGATCCTGCTGTTCGGCTGTTTCTGGATTTACAGCACCTGGCCCAGCGGCGGCACCTTCGCCCTCAACGCGGTGGCGGTCTCGGCGCTGGCCTCGGCGGCGCCGAACCCGAAGAAGGTCGCCATGCAGATGGCCATCGGCACCATGGCGGCGGCGCTGCTCGGCTTCAGCGAGATGTTCTTCGTCTACCCGCATATCGACGGTTTCCCGCTGCTATGCCTGGTACTGGCGCCGGTGTTCGCCCTCGGCGCGTTCATCTCCTCGCGGCCGCAGTGGGCCGGCTACGGTCTCGGCCTGCTGGTGTTCTTCTGCTTCGGTTCGGTGCCGGCGAACCTGACCGTCTACGACCCGGCCCACGTGATCAACGAGTACATCGCCCTGATCCTCTCGATGCTGCTCTCGGCCGCGGCCGCCGCGGTCATTCTGCCGCCCAACAGCGCCTGGCTGTGGAAGCGCCTCGAGCGCGACCTGCGGATGCGCGTGGTGTTCGCCATCAGCGGCAGGAGCAGGGGGCTTGGCTCGGCCTTCGAAAGCGGTACCCGCGACCTGCTGAACCAGGCCTATGGCGTCGCCGCCGGGCGCCCGGACGTGCAGCGCGGGCTGCTGCGCTGGATGTTCCTGGTGCTCGAGGTCGGCCACGCGATCATCGAGCTGCGTCGCGAGCAGGAGCGCCTGCCGGACGAACCCTGCTACGCCGAGGCCATGCCCTGGCGCCAGGCGATCCGCGCCATGGGGCGGGCCCTGATCCGGCTGTTCGTGCGCCCCGGTGCGGAGAACCTGGAGCGCGCCCTGGCGGCTGTCGACCAGGCCATCCACGCGGCCAGGCACACCGACGAACCCTGCGCGCCGCACTTCGACAGCTCGCCGCTACGGCGGGTGCGCAGCTACCTGCACTTCATCCGTTCTTCCCTGCTCGCGCCGACCTCGCCACTGACCGAACTGGCCGGCCGGACGAGCGGCCAAGGTACCGTCCATGCCTCGTGAAATCGCCATCCATGGGGTCTACATGCCGACCCTGACGCTGTTGTTCGTGATCGCCGCGGCGCTCACCTGGGGGCTCGACCGGATCTTCGCCTCGGTTGGCCTGTATCGCTTCACCTGGCACCCGGCGCTGTTCCGGGTCAGCCTGTTCGCCTGCCTGTACGGCGGCCTGTCCCTGACCATCTACCGCTGAGGCGGTAGCGCACCTCTTCGTTATCGTGAGCCGACCATGACCTTGAAATCCGTAATCAGCCTGCTGGCGACCCTGCTGATCCTGCTGGTCGCCGTATTCATCGGGCGGACCCTGTGGGTCAACTACATGGACACCCCCTGGACCCGTGACGGTCGCGTGCGCGCCGACGTGATCAATGTCGCCGCCGACGTTTCCGGGATCGTCGTCGACGTCCCGGTGCGCGACAACCAGTTGGTGAAGAAAGGCGACCTGCTGATGCAGATCGACCCCGACCACTACCGTATTGCGGTGAAGCAGGCCGAGTCGCTGGTTGCCTCGCGCAAGGCGACCCTGGAGATGCGCCAGTTGAACGCCCGGCGGCGCGCGGAAATGGATGAGATGGTGGTCTCCCGCGAAAGCCGCGACGACGCCCACAACACCGCCGCCGCGGCGATGGCCGACTACGAGCAGGCCAAGGCCCAGCTCGACGCCGCGCGCCTGAACCTGGAGCGCACCCGGGTGGTGGCGCAGGTCGACGGCTACGTCACCAACCTCAACGTGCACCGTGGCGACTACGCGCGGGTCGGCGAGGCGAAGATGGCGGTGATCGACAAGAACTCCTACTGGGTCTACGGCTACTTCGAGGAAACCAAGCTGCCGTACATCCGCGAAGGCGACCCGGTGGACATGCAGCTGATGAGCGGCGAACACCTCAAGGGCCACGTGGAAAGCATCGCCCGCGGCATCTACGACCGCGACAACCCGGAAAGCCGCGAGCTGACCGCCGACGTCAACCCCACTTTCAACTGGGTGCGCCTGGCCCAGCGCGTGCCGGTGCGGGTACACATCGACGAAGTGCCGGACGGCGTGCTGCTCTCGGCGGGGATCACCTGCACGGTGATCGTCAAGCCGCAAGGGCGCGACGACCAGGCCTCGGCGGCGCAGGCGCCGGGGCGGGCCGGTTGAGTGGAAGGGGCAGGGAGAAGCCCGGCGGATGCCGGGCTTTTTCGTTTCGGCGGGGCGGAAGAGGGCGCCACTCGCCAGGAATACGCTGCGGTTGGCGGCTGCCGGCGGTGAATATCCACCCGGCGGCCTAGGCCCCGACCTGTTCGGCCGGCGACACGATCAGGCCCTTGCCGCCGCGCGAGCGGCCGGAGCTGAGGTAGTCGGCGATGGATTCCTGGGTGACCTCGCCGAGGAACTGCTGGTCGGGGTCGAGCACCGGCAGCCAGGAGCTGTTGAACTCGTACATCCGCGACAACAGGATGCGCAGGTGCTCGTCGTGGCTGGCGGTGACCCGGAACGGGGTGACGAACGGCGCGCAGGTGCCCTCCTGGCGGCGCAGGTCCTTGCGTCGCACGTAGCCCAGGCCCTTGCCCTGGTCATCCACCACGATCAGGTAGCGCCGGTCGTTCTCGTCCATCAGTTCCAGCGCCTCGGCCACCGGGGTCTGCGGCCGGGCGGTGACCAGGCTGCTGTCGGCGGCGTCCTCGGCGCGCACCAGGAGCAGGCGCTTGAGCGTGCTGTCCTGGCCGGTGAAGGCGCTGACGAACTCGTCCGCCGGGTGCGCCAGCAGGGTATCCGGGTGGTCGTACTGGAGCAGCCGGCCGCTCTTGAACACCGCCACCTTGTCACCCAGCTTGATGGCTTCGTCGATGTCGTGGCTGACCATGATCACGGTCATGCCGAGCTTGCGCTGCATTTCGAAGAACTCGTTCTGGATCGACTCGCGGTTGATCGGATCGACCGCGCCGAACGGCTCGTCCATCAGCAGCAGCGGCGCGTCCGCCGCCAGCGCGCGGATTACCCCGACGCGCTGCTGCTGGCCGCCGGAGAGTTCGCGCGGGTAGCGTTGCAGGTACTGCTTGGGCTCCAGCTTGACCATGCTCATCAGCTCGCGGGCCTTCTCCTTGCAGCGCGCCTTGTCCCAGCCGAGCAGGCGCGGCACGACCATGATGTTTTCCTCGATGGTCATGTTCGGGAACAGGCCGATCTGCTGGATCACGTAGCCGATGTGGCGGCGCAGGGTGACTTCGTCGAGGTCCGCGGTGTCCTGGCCGTCGATCAGCACGCGGCCGGAGGTCGGCGGGATGATCCGGTTGATCATCTTCAGGGTGGTGGTCTTGCCGCAGCCGGAGGGGCCGAGGAAGACGCAGATCTCGCCTTTCTCCACGGTCAGGCTGACGGAATCGACGGCGCGGAACTCCTTGCCGTTCTTCTGGGTGAAGGTCTTGCTGAGCTTGTCCAGTTCGATCATGTTCGGCTCCTGTCAGTGCGCGCTGGCGCGCAGTCCCTTGGGGGTGAGGATGCGTTGCAGCCATTGCAGCAGCAGGTCGGCGGCGATGGCCAGGAGGCTGACCAGTACCGCGCCGACCACCAGCATCGGCATGTTGCTCTGGCTGATGGAAGTGAGGATCAGCACGCCCAGGCCGCCGGCGCCGATCACCGCGGCGATGGTCATCACGCCGATGTTCATCACCACGGCGGTGCGTACGCCGGCGAGGATCACCGGCACCGCGAGGGGAATGTCGACCATCCGCAGGCGTTGCCAGAAGGTCATGCCGATGCCCTTGCCGGCCTCGCGGATGCCCGCTTCGACGCCGGTCAGGGCGAGGTAGGTGTTGCGCAGGATCGGCAGCAGCGAATAGAGGAACACCGCGGTGATCGCCGGCAGCGGCCCGAGGCCCTGGCCGAATACCGAGTAGACCGGCATCAGCAGGCCGAACAGGGCGATCGAGGGGATGGTCAGCATCACCGTGGCGGCGCCCTGCAACGGGCCGGCCAGCCACGTGAAGCGGGTCATCAGCACGCCCAGCGGCACGCCGACGAGGATCGCCAGGCCTACGGCGACCAGTACCAGCAGCAGGTGCTGGAGGGTGAGCTGGCCGACCTGGGACCAGTCGAGATGGGAAAGCACGCTGAAGAAGTCCATTACTGGCTACCTCCCTGGCCGGCCTGGCCGTCGTCGAGCAGGTGGTGTTCGCGGAGGAAGTCGGCGGCGACCTTCTGTGGCGTCTGCTGCTCGATATCGACCCGCGCGTTGAGCGCCTGCATGGTGGCGTCGTCGAGCCGCTCGATGATCGGATCGAACAGCGTGGCGAACTCCGGATGGCGCTGCATGACCTCCTTACGCACCACCGGGGCGGCGTTGTAGAAGGGGAAGTACTGCTTGTCGTCCTTCAGCACGCGCAGCTTGAAATCCTTCAGGCGGCCGTCGGTGGTGTAGACGAGGCCGAGGAACACCTGGCGGTTCTTCAGCGCGGTGTAGACCAGCCCGGCGTCCATCTGGCGGATGTCGTTGCGGGTGAAGTGCAGGCCGTACAGCTCGCTCATGGGGCCGAGGCCGTCGGGGCGGCCGGCGAACTCCGGGTCCATGGCGAACAGGTGGGTGCTCCCGGGCTCGGCCTCCTGCTGTTCGGCGAGCACCCGCGCGAGATCGCTGACGCTCTGGATGCCCAGGTGCTCGGCCTGTTCCTCGGGCATGGCCAGGGCATAGGTGTTGTTGAAGCGGGTCGGCTTCAGCCAGACCAGGCCCTGGGCTTCGTCGAGTTGCTTGACCCGGCGGTAGGAAGCCGCGGCGTCGAGCTTCTCGTCGATGTGGTTGTAGACGATCAGCGACGAGCCGGTGTACTCCCAGACGATATCCAGTTGACCGCTTTCCTGGGCGGCGCGGGCCAGGGTGCTGCCCAGGCCGGTGGTGACCGTCACGTCGTAGCCGCGCTTCTGCAGGAACTGCGCGGTGATGGCGGTGAGGATGCGCTGCTCGGTGAAGGTCTTGCCGCCGATGCGCAGGGTTTCCGCCTGCGCCAGGCCGGCGGCGAACAGGCCGGCGCAGGCCAGGCAGAGTGAGCGGATCAGTCGGTTCATCAGGCCTCCTTGGCGGTCAGGCCGCGTTCCAGGAACATGCGGCTGAACAGCACCACCAGGGCGTCCAGCAGCAGGGCGAGGAGCGCCGTGCAGGCGGCGCCGAGCAGCAGTTGCTGGTGGTTGTTCAGGTAGATGCCGGGGAAGATCAGGCTGCCCAGGCTGTTGGCGCCGATCAGGAACGCCAGCGGCGCGGAGCCGACGTTCAGCGCCAGGGCCACGCGCACGCCGCCGACGATGATCGGCACCGCGTTCGGCAGTTCCACCCGCAGCAGCACCTGGTTGGGCGTCATGCCGATGCCGGTGGCGGCTTCCTTCAGCGCCGGCGAGACATTGCGCAGGCCCTCGTAGGTGTTGCGCACGATCGGCAGCAGCGAGGCGAGGAACAGGGCGAGGATTGCCGGGCCGTTGCCGATGCCGATGATCGCCAGGGCGATGGCCAGCACCGCCAGCGGCGGGATGGTGTTGCCGACGTTGAACACCTGCATCAGGCGTTCGGCCTGGGCCTGCATGCCGGGACGGCTGAGCAGGATGCCGGCCGGCACGCCGACCAGCAGGGCGGCCGCCATCGAACTGAAGACCAGCACCAGGTGGGCCTGCAAGTAGAACAGCAGGTCCTCGCGGTAGTGGAGGATGGTCGCGGGGGTGATCCAGTGGATCAGCAAGGCCAGTACGGCGGCTGCGGCGCAGAGGCCGAGCAGGGCCTTGCCACAGGTTTTCACCATGGTCGGGACTCCCTTCGGAATGAGCGTTGGCTACGCTGTCGGGCGCTTCGTCGAAGCGCGGAAACAGGCCGGAAATCAAAGGCTTCGGATGGGCACCGAATTCCCGACCCTGAAAGGGTTGACCGTTCGTCGTTCGCGGAGGTTCAACGAAACGGCCATGCTTGTGCCATGACCGGGCCTGGGCAAGCGGCCGCAGCCGCCGTCTCGCCTGGGCTGGCGGCGAACGAAGAAATTTTCCCGGGGAAGCGGTCGATAATGGCGCTGCCGTGTCGGCGGCGCGCCATGCACCGTATCGGTGCGCTGGACGTCCAGGGCTTTTCTGCGGTTATGATGCGGGTTCCGAAATTTTCTCGGGCTTTTCCAGACATTCGCACCCCACGGTTCACGGATCGGCCTTTTGGGGTAGGTGTTTTACCTTCTGCTAAGGGAGTACCCCGCGTCATGCTCGATCTCGTCGCGGCATTCATTGCCTTGACCACCTTGCTCACCTACGTGAACTACCGCTTTATCCGCCTGCCGCCGACCATCGGCGTGATGGCCACGGCGCTGGTGTTCTCGCTGATCGTCCAGGGGCTGTCGGAACTGGGCTATCCGATCCTCGAGGTGGAGATGCAGGAAATCATCCGCCGCATCGACTTCTCCGAAGTGCTGATGACCTGGTTCCTGCCCGCGCTGCTGTTCGCCGGCGCACTGCACGTCGACCTCTCCGACCTGCGCAGCTACAAGTGGCCGATCGGCCTGCTGGCCACCGCCGGGGTGCTGATCGCCACCTTCGTCATCGGTGGCCTGGCCTACTACACCTTCCCGCTGTTCGGCTGGCAGGTGGATTTCATCTACTGCCTGCTGTTCGGCGCGCTGATCTCGCCGACCGACCCCATTGCCGTGCTCGGCATCCTCAAGTCCGCCGGCGCGCCGAAACCGCTGGCGACCACCATCGTCGGCGAGTCGCTGTTCAACGACGGCACCGCGGTGGTGGTGTTCGCCATCATCCTCGGCATCCTCCAGCTCGGCGAGGCGCCCACGGTCAGCGCCACGGCGATCCTCTTCGTCCAGGAAGCCATCGGCGGCGTGGTCTTCGGTGCGGTGCTCGGCTACGGCGTGTTCGTGATGATGCGCGGCATCGACCAGTACCAGGTGGAGGTCATGCTGACCCTCGCCCTGGTCATCGGCGGTGCCGCGCTGGCCGCGCGCCTGCACGTATCGGCGCCGATCGCGATGGTGGTGGCCGGGCTGATCATCGGCAACCACGGACGCCACTACGCGATGTCGGACGAGACCCGGCGCTACGTGGACAAGTTCTGGGAACTGATCGACGAGATCCTCAACGCCCTGCTGTTCGCCCTGATCGGCCTGGAGCTGCTGCTGTTGCCGTTCTCCTGGCTGCACGTGGCGGCGGCCTTCGCCCTAGGCGGCGCGGTGCTGGTCTCGCGCCTGCTCACGGTGGGCCCGGCGATCCTGGTCCTGCGCCGTTTCCGTGGCGCCAACCGGCAGGTACCGGCGGGCACCATCCGCATCCTGGTCTGGGGTGGGCTGCGCGGCGGCGTCTCGGTGGCGCTGGCGCTGTCCCTGCCGTTGGGGCCGGAGCGCGACCTGATCCTCAGCCTGACCTACATCGTGGTGCTGGTATCGATCCTGCTCCAGGGGCTTTCCATCGGCCCGCTGGTGCGTCGTATCTACGCCGGCCAGCCGCTGGAGAAAAGCGAGGGGGCGCACTGAGCGCAGCCTTCGCAAAGCGAGCGCCCGCCGTCATGGCGGGCGTTTTCGTTGGCGGCCATCAGGCGCTGTCCTGTGGCGCTTCGTTGCGATGGGTGCCGCGCAGGTTCATCGCCGCCAGGCAGACCTGCAGCAGGATCAGCGCATAGGCCTGGGCGTACAGGCCCCAGGCGATCCACAGCAGGTTGCTGGCGAGGAACACCCAGAAGCCGACCTTGCGTCTTCGCCGATGCGCCGACGCCACCAGCCAGGCGGCCACCACCGTGACCAGCATGGCGGGCCATTGCAGGTAGTCCAGCCAGTGCATGCGTGCATCCTTTTTCCGACCTTTGAGGGTCAGACCAGCCCTGGCGCGGCAAAGTGCGGTCGGATCGGATAGCCGTGCAGCAGCGACCTGACCCGCTCCTCGTCGAGTGCTCCGTTGAACTCGGCGCCCAGGGCTTCGCGGTGGATGCCGGTGGCGCCCAGCCAGAGCGTATCGATGCGCGCGGCGAGGGCGCCGGGGACGTCGGTCACCAGCGAGTCGCCGACGAACAGGATGTGCCGCGCGCCGCGCGCTTCCAGTTGCCGCTGGGCGATGCGGAAGGCCGCCGGGTCGGGCTTGCCGTACCAGCTGACCTGGCCGCCTTCCTCGCTGAACAGCTCGGCGAGCATGCCCGCGCCGTATACCGTGCGGCCGCCGGAAACCACCACGCGGTCCGGGTTGGCGCAGAGGAACGGTAGGTCGGTGGCGCCGCGCAGGGGCGCGAAGCGCTGTTCCAGTTCATCCTGGGGAAAGCTGCCGACGCCGACGATCAGCGCCGCCTGGGCGATGTCCTCGACGAAGCGCTCGCGGATTTCCGCCGGCCAGCTCTGCTGGGCCAGGCCGACGCCGGCCAGGTAGATACCGCCACGCCGGTATTCGGCGGTTTGCAGCAGGGCGTCGATGGTCAACTGGCCGGACGTGGTGATGCCGGCGAACCAGTCGCGCCGGATGCCCAGGCGCTCGAGCCCGGCGCTCATTTCCACCACGCTGCTGGACGAGTTGCTGAGGAACCAGACCGGGCGGCCTTCGGCGTGCCGCTGGGCGAGCCAGGCAAGGGCGCCGGGGAACGCCTCGGCGCCGTCCATCACTACGCCCCAGAGATCGAGAAGGAAGCCGTCATAGTCGGCGCAGAGCGCCTCCAGTTGCGCATGGTCGAGCAGGCGGGTGCTGGTGGCGGCGCTGAAGCGCGGGGAGGTCGGGGCATCGCTCATGGGAGTCTCGTCGCGGCTGTCGAAGTGGGCCGCCGCGTGCGGCGGCGAGTCCCAAGGGTGCCAAACTTGCGTGACGGGACCAAGCCTTTCGGCCCTGCGCGTGTTTACGGCCGGTCGAGCGCCTGGGCCATCCACTCGCGCACATGGCAGACGGCGAAGCGCGACGGGCTGCATTCGCCGTTGGCCATCGCCAGGCGCAGGCCGTCGACGTCGGCGCCGCGCACATAGGCGCTGGCGTCGCGCATGTCGTCCTCGTCGCCGAAACCGCCGTGCTGCATTTCCTCCAGCGCGGCCTGCTTGTCCCAGCCCTGCACGACGATGCGGTACATGGCGGCGAACAGTCCGGTGCGGTTGTTGCCGTGCTTGCAGTGCATCAGTACCGGGCCTTCGCGCTCGGCGGCCTGCAACTGGCGGAGGACGCTGAGCACCTCGGCGTCGTCGACCCGGTCGGCGTGGGTTGGCAGGCTGAGCACCCGCACCGGAGCCTGGCCCAGCCAGGCGCGGTCGTCGTCCTTGATGAAGCTGACCACCGTCTTCACCTGCAGGCGTTGCAGCAGCGCGACGCTCTGTGCGTTGGGCAGCGCGCTGCGATAGAGGGTGGGGCTCATGCGGTAGAGGTTGATCGACGGGTCGACCGCTTGCGCCCAGGCTGGCGAACGCGTGGCGGCAGTCTCGGCGGCATGCAGCGGGCCGCCGAGCAGGAAGGCGCCGAGCACGGCGGCGAGGAGCAGGCGGAGCCAGGCGAGCGGTGAACGGTGCATGTCGGCCTCGTGCGGTGGGTGGCCAACACTAGGCGAGGGCGGGTCAAGCCGAGCTGAAGAGAATGTGAAGAATTCGTTGAGGCAGCCTCACCTGTCAGCGCAGGAAGAATCCATAGACCCTGCCGGAGAAGAACACCAGCAACAGCGCCGGATAGCACAGGTAGTGCAGCACCACGATGAGCAGTGCCGCCGGGCTGGGATCGCCTTTCAGCGAGGCGAGGCCGACCAGCAGCAGGTAAAGGACCCCGAGCACTCCGCCATACAGGGCGACCAGGCGCAAGCGCTCGCCCCAGGTCGGCCAGCGCCGCTGCGCGCGGGCGAACCACCAGGCCAGGCCGCCGGCGACCAGCGCGGCGATCAGCAGGCTGGCCGGCAGGCCGCCGAAGCGGACCACCCCGCGCAGCAGCACGTTGAGCAGGATCGCCGCGGCGATCCCGGCCAGGGCGTAGTAGCGGATGGGTACGGCAAGGCGGTCGCCCATGGCGGTATCTCCTGGCGGTTTCAGAGGCGCGTGTCGAGACCGAAGCGCTTCTTCAGCAGCCGCTCCAGCAGGCCGCGCGGTAGCCAGCGGGCCAGCGCCGGCAGGGCCCGGCTGCCATTGCCGATGCGCACCAGCGGCGGGCGCGGACGGCGCTGCACGGCGGCGAGCAACTGGCGGGCGAAGTCTTCGGCGGACGTGGGATTGTCCTGGGATGCCGCGGCGCGCGCCTGGATCTGCCGGCGCAACGGCCACCAGGGCGAGCGTTCGTCGACCACGCTGTCCATCTCGCGGCTGGCGCTGGCGCCGAAGTTCGAGGCGATGGCGCCCGGCTGCACTTCCAGCACCTCGACGCCGAACGGTGCCAGCTCCAGGCGCAGGGCATCGCTCAGCGCATGCACCGCGGCCTTGGAGGCGCAGTAGGCGCCGGCGAAGGGCGTGACCAGCACGCCGGAGACGCTGCCGACGTTCACCACCAGGCCGGACTTGCGCCTCAGTAGCGGGAACAGCGCGCGGGTCACGCCGACCACGGCGAACACGTTGGTCTCGAACTGCCGGCGCATGGCGTCGACGCCGCCGTCCAGCAGCGGACCCATGGCGCCGTAGCCGGCGTTGTTGACCAGCACGTCGAGGCCGGCGGCTTCGACTTCCAGTTCCTCGGCCAGACGGGCCAGCGCGGCGGCGTCGTTGACGTCCAGTTGCACCGCCTGGAAGCCGGCCTCGGCCAGGGCACGCACGTCGTCCTCCTTGCGCGCGCTGGCCCAGACCCGGTAGCCGGCGCGCTGGAAGGCGTCGGCGAGGGCGCGGCCGATGCCGCTGGAGCAGCCGGTGACGAAGGCGACGGGTTGGCTCATGGGCAGCGTTCCTTGGCTGGGAGTTGGAAGGAGGGCGGCCTACCGTACTGGATTCGCCGGCCGCGGAAAACCGCTCGAAGGCTCGGTCAGGCGTCCTTGCGCGCGATCCGCAGCGCCAGCGGCATGCGAACCCTGCGTGTCGAGGTCGGCTCGCCCCAGAGCGCGGCGACCCGTTGCAGGGCCTGGCGCACGAAAGCGTTGCCCTGCGCCTCGCGGCACAGGCGGCTGGCCGACCAGGTGGCCATGTAGTCGAACAACCGGGCCAGGCTCCATTGTTGCTCGATGACGAAGGCCGGCGCGGGGAGTTCGCCCAGCGGCAGCTCGACATCCCGGTAGGCGTTCCACAGCAGGCGGTTCTGTTGCGCCCAGTACGGGCCGATCGGGCGCAGGTATTCCTCGTCGATGGCGGCATCGATCTGCGCGTCGATGCTGAACCAGCCGTAGCCCCAGGCGGCGAACACGCCGCCGGGACGCAGCACGCGCAGCAGCTCGCGGTTGAAGCGCGAATGGTCGAACCAGTGCCAGGCCTGGGCTACGCAGACCAGGTCGAAGGCGGCGTCGGGATAGTCGGTGGCTTCGGCGTCCTGCACGCTGTAGCGGATACCCGGATGGACAACGGCGTGTTCGATCTGCTGCGTGCTGGTGTCGCTGGCGAGGACTTCGCCGAAGTACTGCGCCAGGCCGAGCGCGGCCTGGCCGGTACCGGTGGCGCAGTCCCAGGCGCGCCGGCGCTGGCCGCAGAGCCCGGCGAGATGGCGGTAGAGCGCATCGGGATAACGCGGGCGGGCGCTGGCGTAGGCAGCGGAGCCCTGGTCGAACAGAGGGCGGGTTTCCATCGGGTCCTCCCTCGGTCAGTTGCCGAAACGCCCGTCCAGGCGTTCGGCGCGGAATTCTAGGGTGCTGGCGCGATAGCCCGGACGCAGCGGCGGCAGCGGCAGGCAATCGTGCCAGCTGTCGCCGCCGAGCAGGGCGTTCGGCGCCCGGTAGCGCGGGCTGTCGAAGTTGGTGTCGGCCAGGTTGACGCTGTCGCCGGGGCGGTAGGCGGCGATCCTCCAGCGTAGCTCCAGCAACGGACGGTCGCTGCCGTTCTTCAGTTCGACCGCCAGCGGCCGGTCCACCGGACAGCGTTCCGGCGCATAGCTCAGGCGCAGTTCCTGGCGTTGCAGGTGGCGGCTTTCGTCGTTGTCCTGCCAGATCACCCAGGCCGCCACCAGGCCCAGCCCGGCGAGAGCCGCCAGGGAGACCGGCAGGGCCTTGGCCGGGTATCGGACGAGGAGGATGACCCAGGTGAGAACCAGCAGCGCACCGATCAGCATTGAAATGTCCTTTCTTCGAAGCCGAGGGGACATCCTAGCGCACTGCTGCGTATCGCAGGCGGTACGGGCACGCTTACGCGGCGGAGGCGCCGCGATATGCGCGAGGGAGGCCGAAAGGCGGGGATGCGGGTTTCGGCAGGCTGGGGATAGCCGCCGCCCCCGGCCTCGCCGTCATTCGCAGCGGCGCTTGCCGCCCGGCGTCAGCAGACGCTCCAGCTCGACGAACAGGCGCTCGGCGTCCTGCGCCTCGCAGTCCTCGCCGTAGCGCTTCTTCAGGCCGTGTTCGCTGAGGGTCAGGTGCAGGGTCGGGACTACCTCGTGGCGCGCCAGGCAGCCTTTCACGCAATGCAGCGGGCAACCGTCGAGGGCCAGGATCGGTCGCCCGGAGCGGGCCCGGCGGACCAGCAGCGGGACGTCGCCGCCGACTCCGGCGATGCAGGACATCTCCGCCAGCCGGGCGCGATCCAGGCGCAGCGCGAGATCGTTGGCCAGTTGCGCCACGTTGGAGCAGCCGGAGCAGGCGTAGACCAGGGGAAGGGGATCGTCGGGGCTGCGTTCGAACATCATGACGGGCGCCTCGTGGAAGGAAGCCGCCAGTATCGACGCAGCGCCGCGGTGGATTTCTTGACCGGAATCAAGCCCGCGCGCGGCTCACACCAGGTCGTTCTCCACCGCCCACACCGCGGCCTCGACCCGCGAACGCATGCCGAGCTTGTGCAGCACCCGCTTGACATGGACCTTCACCGTGCCTTCGGTGATGTCCAGCTTTCGCGCGATCATCTTGTTGCTGTAGCCGTGGGCGATCTGGCGGAGGATCTGCCGTTCGCGCTCGGTCAGCTCGTCGAGGCTCTTCGAGCGGTCGTCGCCCCGCAGGGCCTGGGCGAGGATCTGGGTCAACTGCGGGCTGAGGGTCATCTGTCCGGTGGCGGCTTGGCGGATGTGCTCGAGCAGGCGCTCCGGCTCCATGTCCTTGAGCAGGTAGCCGTCGGCGCCGGCGCGCAGGACGTTGACCACGTCGCCCTTGTCGTCGGACACGGTGAACACCACGATGCGCGCGTCGACTCCGGCCTCGCGCAACGCGCGCAGGGTGTCCAGGCCGTTCATGCCCTTCATGTTCAGGTCCAGCAGGATCATGTCCGGGTCCAGCTCGGCGGCCAGGCGCAGGGCTTCCTCGCCGCTGCCGGCCTCGCCGACCACGCTGAGGTCGTCTTCCAGTTCGAGCAACTGGGCGACGCCCTTGCGCATCATCGGATGGTCGTCCACCAGCAGCAGGCGAACCGGTTCGTCGGCGGTGGCTGGCATGTCCGTCATGGGGTCGGCTCCTTGGCGGCGGAGGGTTGCAGGGCGGTCGGCACGAAGCTGAAGAGCACTCGCGTGCCGTGAGGTGCGCGCGCTTCGAAGCGCAACTGGCTGCCGAGGGTCTGGCCGCGCTCCTGCATGATGGTAAGCCCATAATGGCCGCTGCGGTTCTGCTGCGGATCAAAGCCGACGCCATCGTCCTCGACGGCGATGCTCACCTGGCCGTCGGCCTGGCTGCTCAGGCGCACCCAGGCCCGTTGCGCCTGCGAATGGCGAACCACGTTGGAAAGCGCCTCGCGGACGATCTGCAGGACGTGGATTTCCTCGTTGGGGCTCAGCGGCACGTGTTGCAGGCGGTTGTCCAGTTCGATCGTCACCTCGCCGCGCTCGCCGAACTCGGCCACGGCGTTCCCCAGCGCGGCTTCCAGACTCGGCTCGTCGAGGCTGAGGCGGAAGGTGGTGAGCAGTTCGCGCAGTTGCCGGTAGGCGCCGTTGAGGCCTTCGCGCAGTTCGTCGAGGGTGTCCTCGATCTTCTCCGCCGGCGCCTCGCGCTTGAGCAGGGTGCCCAGGCGGCTGACCTGGATCTTCAGGTAGGACAGCGACTGTGCCAGCGAGTCGTGCAGTTCGCGGGCGATGGTGCCGCGCTCGGCGAACAGGGCCAGGCGGCTTTCCTGTTCCTGTTGCAGGGACAGGGCGAAGGTGCGGGCGATGTTGTCGCAGAAGGTCTCGATCAGTTGCTGCTGCCAGTTCTCCAGGCGGCCGCTGCGGCTTTCGATGAACAGTTCGCCGAAACGGTGGCCGGCGATGGACAAGGGCTGCATCAGCAATGGCTGGGCCAGGGACGAGGGTTGGTCGCAGGCGCTGGCCTGCTCGCGGCAGCTACCGCAGTCGCCCTGCAGGCAGAAGTCCGCCGGGCGCTCGGTGGTGGTCAGCGAACTGTAGGCGCGCTCGACCCCGTCCTTGTTCAGGCAGAGGGTCACGCGGCCGGCGTCGAGCACTTTCTCCAACTGGTTCAGCAGCGGTTGCAGGGTGCGGCTGTCGTAGGGGTTCTCGCCTAGCCGGCGGGCGCTGGCGTAGAGCAGTTCGAGGCGCTGGTGGCTCTGCGAGAGGGCGCGGGTCTTGTCCTCCACGCGCTCTTCCAGGTCGCCGTAGATGCTCTTCAGCTCGCCGGCCATCTGGTTGAAGCGCTCGCCCAGTTGCGCCAGTTCGTCCTCGCCGCTGTAGGTGACCCGCGCGTCCAGCTCGCCGCGGCCCAGGCGGCGGGCGGTGCTGGTGAGTTCGCGCAGCGGGCCGATGACGTGATAGCTGAGGTCGTAGAGGGTGACGAACACCACCAGCAGGCTGAGGAACAGGCACAGGCCCTGCACCGTGCTGAGCAGTTGCGAGCGGCGCTCGGCCTTGGCCTGGAGGATGCCGACGAAACGGTCGATGTCGCCGACGTAGGCGTCCAGCACGGCGCGTCCGGGCAGCGCGCGCGGGTCCAGGCGCGCGAGGCCCTCGCGCAGCTCCTGGTGCAACTGGCGGATCGGGTCGTCGGCGTCCTGGCGTTGCAGCAGGCGGCGGATGTCGCCGCTGTCGAGGCGTTCGCCGAGGGTCCCGAGCAGCGCCTGGCGGCCTTCCAGGCTGGGCTCCAGGGCGACCCGGTAGGTGAGCATGCGCAACGAGCCGGCGTGGTTGATCACCGCGGCGTCCTGGTGCGTGTAGTCGGCGAAGAGCAGGGCGCTGAACATCCCGATCAGCGCCAGCGATACCAGCAGGGTGAGGTAGCAGCCGAAGCGGACTACCAGGGAGCGGCGCAGGATCGGCTTTCCGGCCCTGTCACTACCTCCAAAGAATCTGTCCCGCTGGTCAGCGTCCGGCGCGGTCGCCTTGTTCATGAGAAAAGCCTTTTAAAACAGTGAGTTGCGCAATAATTTCAGCCGTACCTCTTTCGAGGTAGGGGCGCGCATCTAGGCACGGAACGGCCGGTATTTCATTGATTCCTATCAAATTTGCATAGGAACACCTTCCCTAGGCTCTCGCTGAACGCTGTCCGTGCAGAGAGTTTAGCCATGGCTTCCCTACGTCAGAAACAGTACTCCGTCCTCGGTATGAGTACCTTGTCCTTCGCGGTGAATTTCGCCGTGTGGACGATGTTTTCGATCATCGGCATCCGTATCAAGGACGAGCTTGGCCTGAGCGAATCCCAGTTCGGCCTGATGGTCGCCCTGCCGATCCTCACCGGCTCCCTGGTGCGCCTGCCGCTGGGCCTGATCACCGACCGCTTCGGCGGCCGCATCGTGTTCTTCATCCACATGCTGCTGGTGGCCATCCCGATCTACGGCCTGGCCTTCGCCAGCCAGTACTGGCACTACCTGGTGCTCGGCCTGTTCGTCGGCCTGGCCGGCGGCTCCTTCGCGGTCGGCATCGCCTACACCTCGGCCTGGTTCGAGAAGGAGCGCCAGGGCACCGCGATGGGCATCTTCGGTGCTGGCAATGCCGGCGCGGCGATCACCAACCTGGTGGCGCCGATGATCGTGGTCGCCTTCGGCTGGCGCATGGTGCCGCAGGTCTACTCGGTAGCCATGCTGGTCACCGCCGTGCTGTTCTGGCTGTTCACCTGGACCGATCCGGCGCACCTCAAGGGTGCCGCCGAGGCCAGCCAGCGGCCGACCCTGGCCAAGCAACTGGCGCCGCTCGCCGAGCTGCGCGTCTGGCGCTTCGGCCTGTACTACTTCTTCGTCTTCGGCGGCTTCGTCGCCCTGGCCCTGTGGCTGCCGAAGTACTACATCGCCGAATACGGCCTGGACCTGAAGACCGCGTCCTTCATCACCATGCTGTTCACCCTGCCGTCCGGCCTGATCCGCGCCCTCGGTGGCTGGTTCAGCGACCACTACGGCGCGCGCTCGGTGAACTGGGGCGTGTTCTGGGTCTGCCTGGTGTGCCTGTTCTTCCTCTCCTACCCGCAGACCACCATGACCATCCACGGCATCCAGGGCGACCTCAGCCTGGGCATCGGCCTGAACGTCTGGCTGTTCACCTTCCTGGTGTTCGTCGTCGGCATTGCCCAGGGCTTCGGCAAGGCCAGCGTGTACCGGATCATCCACGACTACTACCCGAGCAACATGGGCACCGTCGGCGGCATGGTCGGGGTGATCGGCGGCCTCGGCGGCTTCTGCCTGCCGATCCTGTTCGGCTACGCCGCCGACCACATCGGCGTGCGCTCCTCCTGCTTCATGTTGCTGTTCGGCCTGACCGTGGTCTGCATGGTCTGGATGCACTACGCGATCAAGCAGCAACGCCGCATCGACGGCCAGGCCGCCTCGGCCGACGTCGACCTTCCTCCCACCCTTCCCACCCACTCCTGAGGAATGCCGTCATGGGCATGATCGCCAATACCCAACTGAAAGCCGCACGGGGACCGCTGCTGCTCGACTGGCGCCCCGAGGACCCCGAGTTCTGGGCGCGCAACGGCAAGCGCATCGCCAGCCGCAACCTGTGGATCTCGATCCCCGCGCTGCTGCTCGCCTTCGCCGTGTGGATGATCTGGAGCACGGTGACTGTGCGCCTGAACAGCGCCGGCTTCGCCTTCAGCAACGACCAGCTGTTCCTGCTCGCGGCGCTGCCGTCGATCTCCGGCGCCACCCTGCGGGTGTTCTATTCGTTCATGGTGCCGATCTTCGGCGGTCGTCGCTGGACCGCCCTGAGCACCGCCTCGATGCTGATCCCGTGCATCTGGCTGGGCTTCGCCGTGCAGGACCCGAGCACCCCGTACTGGGTGTTCGCCCTGATCGCGCTGCTCTGCGGCTTCGGCGGCGGCAACTTCGCCTCGAGCATGTCCAATATCAGCTTCTTCTATCCGAAGAGCCAGCAGGGCACCGCCCTCGGCCTGAATGCCGGGCTCGGCAACCTCGGCGTCTCGGTGATGCAGTTCGCCGTGCCGCTGGCGGTGGCCGGCGGCCTGTTCGGCGCCTTCGGCGGCGAGCCGCAGCAGCTCGGCGACGGCGGTCGCCTGTGGCTGCAGAACGCCGGCTGGATCTGGGTGCCGTTCATCGCCGTGGTATCGGTCGCGGCCTGGTTCGGGATGAACGACATCGCCGACGCCAAGGCCTCGTTCCGCGACCAGGCGGTGATCTTCAAGCGCAAGCACAACTGGCTGATGTGCTGGCTGTACGTGGCCACCTTCGGCTCGTTCATCGGCTTCTCGGCCGGCTTCGCGATGCTCAGCAAGACCCAGTTCCCCGACGTCAACCCGCTGCAATACGCCTTCCTCGGTCCGCTGGTGGGCGCCCTCAGCCGGCCCCTGGGCGGCTGGCTGGCGGACAAGTTCGGCGGCGCGCGGATCACCCTGTGGAACTACGCGCTGATGATCGGCGGGGTGTTCGCGGTGATCGCCTTCCTGCCGGGCGACGGCGGCCAGGGCAACTTCTTCGGCTTCCTTGGCGCCTTCATCCTGCTGTTCTTCTTCGCCGGCATCGGCAACGGCTCCACCTTCCGCATGATCCCGGTGATCTTCCGCAACGAGTGGGCCCGGCGGGTGCGCGACGGCCAGGCCGACGAAGCCGGCGCGGCGCGCAACGCGAGCATGGAGTCGGCCGCGGTGATCGGCTTCTCCGCCGCCATCGGCGCCTTCGGCGGGTTCTTCATCCCGAAGGCGTTCGGCACCTCGCTGCACATGACCGGCAGCGCCGAGGGCGCCCTCTACGTGTTCATCGCCTACTACCTGAGCTGCATCGTCGCCACCTGGTGGTGGTACGCGCGCAAGGGTGCGGAGAGTCCCTGTTGAGTCCGTCGGCAGCAGCCCGCGGCAACCCCTGATTAGCGTTGTAACGCCCGGCACAGACCGGGTGAGGAGATCAAGATGAGTCACCTGCTCGACCGCCTGCAGTTCTTCAAGAAGAAGCAGGGCGAATTCGCCGATGGCCACGGCGAGACCAGCAACGAGAGCCGCGCCTGGGAAGGTGCCTACCGGCAGCGCTGGCAGCACGACAAGATCGTGCGCTCCACCCACGGGGTGAACTGCACCGGCTCCTGCTCCTGGAAGATCTACGTGAAGAACGGCCTGATCACCTGGGAAACCCAGCAGACCGACTACCCGCGCACCCGTCCGGACCTGCCCAACCACGAGCCGCGCGGCTGCCCGCGCGGGGCCAGCTATTCCTGGTACATCTACAGCGCCAACCGCCTGAAGTACCCGAAGGTGCGCAAGCCGTTGCTCAAGCTCTGGCGCGAGGCGCGGGCGCAGCACGGCGACCCGGTGAACGCCTGGGCCAGCATCGTCGAGGACGCCCCCAAGGCGAAGAGCTACAAGAGCCAGCGCGGCCTGGGCGGCTTCGTCCGTTCCAGCTGGGACGAGGTCACCGAGATCATCGCCGCGGCCAACGTCTACACCGCCAAGACCTACGGTCCGGACCGGGTGATCGGCTTCTCGCCGATCCCGGCCATGTCGATGGTCAGCTACGCCGCCGGCGCCCGCTACCTGTCGCTGATCGGCGGGGTCTGCCTGAGCTTCTACGACTGGTACTGCGACCTGCCGCCGGCCAGCCCGCAGATCTGGGGCGAGCAGACCGACGTGCCGGAGTCGGCCGACTGGTACAACTCCAGCTACATCATCGCCTGGGGCTCCAACGTGCCGCAGACGCGGACCCCGGACGCGCACTTCTTCACCGAGGTGCGCTACAAGGGCACCAAGACCGTCTCCATCACCCCGGACTATTCCGAGGTGGCCAAGCTCACCGACCTCTGGCTCAACCCCAAGCAGGGCACCGACGCCGCGCTGGGCATGGCCTTCGGTCACGTGATCCTGAAGGAGTTCCACCTCGACCGGCCGAGCGCCTACTTCGTCGACTACTGCCGCCAGTACACCGACATGCCGATGCTGGTGTTGCTGGAAGAACACGCCGGCGGCGCGTTCAAGCCGACCCGCTACCTGCGCGCCGCCGACCTGGCGGACAACCTCGGCCAGGACAACAACCCCGAGTGGAAGACCATCGCCTACGACGAGCGCAGCGGCGGGCTGGTCTCGCCCACCGGCGCCATCGGCTACCGCTGGGGCGAGTCTGGCAAGTGGAACATCGCCGAGCTGGACGGCAGGAGCGGTGACCAGACGCGCCTGCAACTGTCGCTGCTCGATGGCCCGGAACATGCCTGCGAGGTGGCCTTCCCGTACTTCGCCGGGCAGGAGCACCCGCACTTCAAGGGCGTCGCCAACGACGAGGTACTGCTGCGCCGGGTGCCGTTCCGCGAGATCGTCGCGGCGGACGGCAAGCGCCTGCGGGTGGCCACCGTCTATGACTTGCAGATGGCCAACTACAGCATCGACCGCGGCCTGGGCGGCGACAACGTGGCGACCTCCTACGAGGACGCCGACACGCCCTATACCCCGGCCTGGCAGGAGCGCATCACCGGCGTCCCGGCGGCGCGCGCGACGCAGGTCGCCCGCGAGTTCGCCGACAGCGCCGACAAGACCCGCGGCAAGGCGATGGTGATCATCGGCGCGGCGATGAACCACTGGTACCACATGGACATGAACTACCGCGCGGTCATCAACATGCTGATGATGTGCGGCTGCATCGGCCAGAGCGGCGGCGGCTGGGCGCACTATGTCGGCCAGGAGAAGCTGCGCCCGCAGACCGGCTGGGCGCCGCTGGCCTTCGGCCTGGACTGGAGCCGGCCGCCGCGGCAGATGAACGGCACCAGCTTCTTCTACCTGCACAGCTCGCAATGGCGCCACGAGAAGCTGTCGATGCACGAGGTGCTGTCGCCGCTGGCCGACGCCAGCCGCTTCGCCGAACACGCCCTGGACTACAACATCCAGGCCGAACGCCTCGGCTGGCTGCCGTCGGCGCCGCAACTGAACCGCAACCCGCTGCGCATCGCCGCCGAGGCCGAGGCCGCCGGCCTGCTGGTCGCCGACTATGTGGTGCGCGAACTGAAGAGCGGCGGCTTGCGCTTCGCCAGCGAATCGCCGGACGATCCGCAGAACTTCCCGCGCAACATGTTCATCTGGCGCTCCAACCTGCTGGGCTCCTCCGGCAAGGGGCACGAGTACATGCTCAAGTACCTGCTCGGGGCGAAGAACGGGGTGATGAACGATGACCTCGGCAAGGCCGGCGGTCCGCGTCCCACCGAGGTCGACTGGGTCGACGACGGTGCCGAGGGCAAGCTCGACCTGGTCACCACCCTGGACTTCCGCATGTCCTCCACCTGCATGTACTCGGACATCGTCCTGCCGACCGCTACCTGGTACGAGAAGGACGACCTCAACACCTCCGACATGCACCCCTTCATCCATCCGCTGTCGGCGGCCACCGATCCGGCCTGGGAAGCCAAGAGCGACTGGGAGATCTACAAGGCCATCGCCAAGAAGTTCTCCGCCGTCGCCGAAGGCCACCTCGGCGTGGAGCAGGACCTGGTCACGGTGCCGCTGCTGCATGACACCCCCACCGAGCTGGCGCAGCCGTTCGGCGGCGACGGCCATGACTGGAAGAAGGGCGAGTGCGAGCCGGTGCCGGGACGCAACCTGCCGACGCTGCACCTGGTCGAGCGCGACTACCCGAACGTCTACCGCAAGTTCACCTCGCTCGGTCCGCTGCTGGACAAGCTGGGCAACGGCGGCAAGGGCATCGGCTGGAACACCGAGAAGGAAGTGAAGCTGGTCGGCGACCTCAACCATCGCGTGGTCGAGAGCGGCGTCAGCCAGGGCCGGCCGCGTATCGACAGCGCCATCGACGCCGCCGAGGTGGTCCTCGCCCTGGCTCCGGAAACCAACGGCCAGGTCGCGGTCAAGGCCTGGGAAGCGCTGTCGAAGATCACCGGCCGCGAGCACGCCCACCTGGCGCTGCCCAAGGAAGACGAGAAGATCCGCTTCCGCGACATCCAGGTGCAGCCGCGCAAGATCATCTCCAGCCCGACCTGGTCCGGCCTCGAGGACGAGCACGTCAGCTACAACGCCGGCTACACCAACGTCCACGAGCTGATCCCGTGGCGCACCATCACCGGTCGCCAGCAGTTCTACCAGGATCACCCGTGGATGCAGGCGTTCGGCGAAGGCTTCGTCAGCTACCGGCCGCCGGTCAACACCCGGACCACCGAGAAACTGTTGAACAGGAAGCCCAACGGCAACCCGGAGATCACCCTGAACTGGATCACCCCGCACCAGAAATGGGGCATCCACTCCACCTACAGCGACAACCTGCTGATGCTCACCCTGTCGCGCGGTGGTCCGATCATCTGGCTCAGCGAGCACGACGCGGCCAAGGCCGGGATCGTCGATAACGACTGGGTCGAGGTGTTCAACGCCAACGGCGCGGCGACCTGCCGCGCGGTGGTCAGCCAGCGGGTCAAGGACGGCATGGTGATGATGTACCACGCCCAGGAACGCATCGTGAACGTACCCGGCAGCGAGACCACCGGCACCCGTGGCGGCCACCACAACTCGGTGACCCGCGTGGTGCTCAAGCCGACCCACATGATCGGCGGCTACGCCCAGCAGGCCTGGGGCTTCAACTACTACGGCACGGTCGGCTGCAACCGCGACGAGTTCGTCGTGGTGCGCAAGATGAGCAAGGTCGACTGGCTGGACGAACCCCGCCACGGCGGACTCGGCGGCGACGCCCTGCCGCAACCGCTGCCCCAGGACATTTGAGGAGAGACGCCATGAAAATTCGTTCGCAAGTCGGCATGGTGCTGAACCTCGACAAATGCATCGGTTGCCACACCTGCTCGATCACCTGCAAGAACGTCTGGACCAGCCGCGAAGGCATGGAGTACGCCTGGTTCAACAACGTCGAGACCAAGCCTGGGATCGGCTACCCGAAGGAATGGGAAAACCAGGAGAAGTGGAAGGGCGGCTGGGTGCGCGCGGCAGACGGTTCGATCCGCCCGCGCATCGGCGGCAAGTTCCGCGTGCTGGCGAACATCTTCGCCAACCCGGACCTGCCCGAGATCGACGACTACTACGAACCGTTCGACTTCGACTACCAGCACCTGCATACCGCGCCCAAGGCCGAGCACCAGCCGGTGGCGCGCCCGCGCTCGCTGGTCTCCGGGCAGCGCATGGAGAAGATCGAGTGGGGCCCGAACTGGGAGGAGATCCTCGGCACCGAGTTCGCCAAGCGGCGCAAGGACAAGAACTTCGACCAGGTCCAGGCGGACATCTACGGTGAGTACGAGAACACCTTCATGATGTACCTGCCGCGCCTCTGCGAGCACTGCCTGAACCCGGCGTGCGTGGCGTCCTGCCCGAGCGGGGCGATCTACAAGCGCGAGGAGGACGGCATCGTCCTGATCGACCAGGACAAGTGCCGCGGCTGGCGGATGTGCATCTCCGGCTGCCCGTACAAGAAGATCTACTTCAACTGGAAGAGCGGCAAGTCCGAGAAGTGCATCTTCTGCTACCCGCGCATCGAGGCCGGCCAGCCCACCGTCTGCTCGGAGACCTGCGTCGGGCGCATCCGCTACCTCGGCGTGCTGCTCTACGACGCCGACCGTATCCACGAAGTGGCCAGTTGCGAGAACGAGCGCGAGCTGTACGAGAAGCAACTGGAGATCTTCCTCGATCCGTTCGACCCGGCGGTGATCGCCCAGGCGCGCAAGGATGGGGTGGCCGACAGCGTCATCGAGGCGGCGCAGAAGTCGCCGGTGTACAAGCTGGCGATGGACTGGAAGCTGGCCCTGCCGCTGCACCCGGAATACCGCACGCTGCCGATGGTCTGGTACGTGCCGCCGCTGTCGCCGATCCAGAACGCCGCCGCCGAGGGGCACATCGGCAGCGACGGGGTGATCCCGGACGTCGAGTCGCTGCGCATCCCCGTGCAGTACCTGGCCAACCTGCTCACCGCCGGCGACACCGCGCCGGTGCTGCTGGCGCTCAAGCGCCTGCTGGCGATGCGCGCCTACAAGCGCGCCGAGCACGTCGAAGGCCGCCAGGACCTGGAGGTGCTGGCCAAGGTCGGGTTGAGCGTGGAGCAGGTGGAGGAGATGTACCGCTACCTGGCCATCGCCAACTACGAGGATCGCTTCGTGATCCCCAGCGCGCACCGCGAGGAAGCGCTTTCCGATGCCTTCGCCGAGCGTTCCGGCTGCGGCTTCAGCTTCGGCAACGGCTGTTCCGGCGGCAGCAACTCCGCCGTCAACCTGTTCGGCGGCAAGCCGACCAACCGCCGCGACGTGATCCAGGTCGTGCAGATCCAGGAGTGAGCGCCATGAACGATCACAGCCAACTGTTCCGCCTGCTCGCCCTGCTACTCGACTATCCACGCGCCGAGCTGCGCGAGGAGAGCCTCGGCCTGCATGCGCTGATCCGCACCTGCGAACTGCCGGAAGCGCTGCGCGACGGCCTCGCGGCGCTGCTCAACGAGCTCTGCCAGGGCGACCTGCTGGACGTCCAGGCGCGCTACGACGGTCTCTTCGAGCGCGGCCGCTCGGTCTCGCTGCTGCTCTTCGAGCACGTCCACGGCGAGAGCCGCGACCGTGGCCAGGCGATGGTCGACCTGCTCGACCGCTATACCGGGGCCGGCCTGCAAATCGACGTACCGGAGCTGCCGGACTACCTGCCGCTGTACCTCGAATACCTGTCGCTGCTGCCGTTCGCGGCGGCCAGCGAAGGGCTCGCCGAAGTGGCGCACATCCTCGGCCTGCTGGCGCTGCGCCTGGAGGAACGCGGCAGCGCCTATGCGGCGATTTTCGAGGCGTTGCTGGAACTCGGCGGCGAGCGCCCGGACCTCGGCGCGTTGCGTCGCGACCAGGCCCAGGAACAGCGCGACGACAGCCTGGAGGCCATCGACCGGGCCTGGGAGGAAACCCCGGTGAGCTTCACCGACCCCGCCGGCGGTTGCCCGTCGAGCAGCGGCCGCCGTCCAACGGCGTCCACCGAACAACCATTGCAATGGGTCGCCCAGCCGGTACCGCAGATGCAGTACCGCGCGGCCCGCGAAGGAGTCTGAGCATGTCGACCAATCTTCTGTTCTTCGGGATCTATCCCTATGTCGCGCTGCTGATCTGCCTGGTCGGCAGCTGGGCGCGCTTCGACCTCTCGCAGTACACCTGGAAGGCCGGTTCCAGCCAGATGCTCAGCAAGAAGGGCATGCGGGTATACAGCAACCTGTTCCACGTCGGCGTGCTGTTCATCCTCGCCGGCCACTTCGTCGGCCTGCTGACCCCGGCCTCGGTCTACCACCACCTGATCAGCACCGAGAACAAGCAACTGCTGGCGATGGTCTCCGGCGGCTTCTTCGGCGTGCTCTGCTTCATCGGCCTGAGCGGACTGATCCTGCGCCGCCTGACCGACGCACGGGTGCGCGCCACTGGCAACGCCTCCGACCTGATGATCCTGCTGGTGCTCTACGCCCAGCTGATCCTCGGCCTCTCCACCATCGTCGCCTCGACCCATCACATGGATGGCTCGGTGATGGTGATGCTCGCCGACTGGGCCCAGGCCATCGTCACCCTGCGTCCGCTGGCGGCGGCCGAGGCCATCGCGCCGGTGGGCCTGGTCTACAAGCTGCACGTCGGCCTGGGCCTTACCCTGTTCGTGCTGTTCCCCTTCACCCGCCTGGTGCACATCGTCAGCGCGCCGGTGTGGTACCTGGGCCGGCGCTACCAGATCGTGCGTCAGAAACGTCCTGCCTGAACCCTGGGCGGCCGGCGCATCCGGCGCCGGCCCGCCGAACCGAGGTGATCGATCATGAGTTGCTCCCACTACGAAGAACGCGTCGAGAAGGTCGAACTGCCGCAACTGAAGGTCAACGGCATGGCCATCGGCGAAGACCTGCTGGCCCGCGAACTGCAATACCACCCGGCGGACAGCTATGCGCTGGCGCTGGAGGCCGCCTGCCGTGCGCTGATCGTCCGCCAGTTGCTCCTGCAACGGGCCGACGCGCTGGGCATCGAGGCCCGCTGCGAAGACGGCGAGACGCCGGAGGAAGCGCGCATCCGCCAATTGCTGGAGGAAGAGGTGCAGGTCCCGGAAGCCGACGAAGACGCCTGCCGGACCTGGTACGCGGCCAATCCGGGGCGCCTGCTCGGCCCCTGGCGCCTGCAATTGCGCCATGTGCTGCTGGCCTGCGCGCCGGACGACCTGGAAGGCCGCGAGACGGCGCGCAAGCAGGCCGCGGAGCTGCTCGACGAGTTGCGCGGGCATCCCGAGCGCTTCGTCGACCTGGCCCGGCGTTTCTCCGCCTGCCCGTCGAAGGAGTCGGGTGGCGACCTTGGCTGGATCGAGCCGGGGCAGACCGTCCCCGAATTCGAGAAGCGCCTGCTGCGCCGCGCGCCCGGGCTGCTCGAGCATCCGCTGGAAAGCCGCTATGGCCTGCATGTGGTGGAACTGCTGGCGCGCGAAGGCGGCGAGCCGCTCGACTTCGACGCGGCCCGCGCACAGATCGCCGCGCACCTGCAAGCGCAGGTGTTGCAGCGAGCGGTGGGACAGTACATCGGCGTGCTGGCGGGAGACGCCTGCATCGAGGGCTTCGCCTTCGAGGGTGCGGATGGGGCGCTGGTGCAATAGCCTTCGGTGCCGATGTTTCCCTCTCCCTCCCGCACATCAATCGGAGTACCCAGGACATGACCGACTGGATCGATGGCCAAGGCCGACAGATCGACTACCTGCGCCTGTCGGTCACCGACCGTTGCGACTTCCGCTGTGTCTACTGCATGGCCGAGGACATGCGCTTCCTGCCGCGCCAGCAGGTGCTGACCCTGGAGGAGATCGAGCGGGTCGCCCGGCTGTTCGTCGCCGGCGGTGTGCGCAAGCTGCGCCTGACCGGCGGCGAGCCGCTGGTGCGGCCCGGCATCGTCGGCCTGTGCGAGCGCCTGGCGGCACTGCCGGGGTTGCGCGAACTGTGCATGACCAGCAACGGCTCGCAACTGGTGCGCTACGCCCGGCCGTTGTACGACGCCGGCCTGTCGCGTCTCAACATCAGCCTCGATACCCTCGATCCGCTGCGCTTCCGGGCGATCACCCGCAACGGCGAGCTGGACAAGGTGCTGGCCGGCATCGACGCCGCCCAGGCCGCCGGTTTCCGCCGGATCAAGCTGAACGCGGTGGTGATGAAGGGGCGCAACGCCGATGAGGTGCCGGCGCTGGTGGACTTCGCCATCGCCCGCGGCCTGGATATCAGCTTCATCGAGGAGATGCCGCTTGGCCAGGTCGGCCGCGAACGTGGCGAGAGCTTCTGCTCCAGCGACGAAGTACGCGCGCTGATCGCCCAGCGCCACGCCTTGCTCGACAGCGCCGAGCAGAGCGGCGGGCCGGCGCGCTACGTGCGCCTGGTCGAGCATCCGCAGACACGCATCGGCTTCATCTCGCCGCACTCGCACAACTTCTGCGCCACCTGCAACCGCCTGCGCCTGACCGTCGAGGGCCGCCTGCTGCTGTGCCTCGGCCACGAGCATTCGCTCGACCTGCGCGCGCTGCTGCGCCGCCACCCGCTGCACGACGGGCCGTTGCTGGAAGCGATCGGCGAGGCGCTCCAGCGCAAGCCGGCGCGCCATGAATTCAGCGCCGCCGGCGAGGTGCAGGTGCTGCGCTTCATGAACATGAGCGGCGGCTGAGGCGACTCGGGGCGCCTCCAGCGGGCCTTCGCCAGCGGCCAGGGCGAGGCCGCTCTTCTGGTAGGTCACCAGGGTCTCGTCGCCGGTCTCGCTGCTGTACAGCTCGCCCCCGGAAACATCACGGCATAACCGTCGCAGGAACTGCGTGCGATCACCTAGCTGCGCCGCGCGTCCGGGTGGCCGGGCATGTCCAGCCCGACCGGGTCCCGTACGTCGCTCAGGCACCCTTCGGTACTCGCGCTCGGCGCCGACCTGGGCGCGCTAGCTGGCGGAGCGCGGCTTGCGACGGGTAGCGAAGCCTCTCAAGGGCGTTGACGAAACGAAAAAATCCCCGCGGCATGAGCGTGACGCGGGGATCCAGGCGTAAATAGAGCCTTAACCGTGATAGCTGAAATGGAGCAAGGGGTGATGTCTGCGTAGCGGAACACCTCGCGGGGTGGCTGTGTATGGCTCAAGACTAAGTCCCGCGGGCCGGCGGGCCTATTCCTCGAAGGAGGTAAGGAGGGGTAGCGGAGGAGGGACGGCGATTGACGATGTATACTTTTTGGTCCAGATTGGACGAAAAGTATAAAGGCGGATCACCGTCTGTTTCCTGCCCGGGCCGCGGGCGCACCTTCGTCACCCCTGGAGTCGTCCATGATCAAGTCGCTGAACACCAAGAACCTGCTGGGAGGCCTGCTGCTCGGCGTGCTCGCCAGCGGATCCGCCGTCGCCGCCGATGGCAACCTGCGGATCGGCATCGAGGCCGCCTACCCGCCGTTTTCCTTCAAGACCGCCGAAGGCGAACTGGCCGGCTTCGACTACGACATCGGCAACGCGCTGTGCGCGCAGATGCAGGTGAAGTGCCAGTGGATCGAGCAGGAGTACGACGGCCTGATTCCCTCGCTGAAAGTTCGCAAGATAGACGCCGCGCTGTCCTCCATCACCATCACCGAGGAGCGCCGGCGCTCGGTGGACTTCACCCACAAGTACTACTTCACGCCGGGCCGCCTGGTGATGAAGGAAGGCGCCCAGCTCGACGACAGCTTCAGCCAGTTGGCCGGCAAGCGCATCGGCGTGCAGCGCGGCGCTACCGCCGACCGCTTCGCCAGTGCGGTGCTGGCCAAGGCCGGTGCCGAAGTGGTGCGCTACACCAGCCAGGACGAGATCTACCTGGACCTGGTGGCCGGCCGCCTCGACGCCACCTTCGCCGACTCCATCCCGCTGCAGACCGGCTTCCTCGATACCCCGCGCGGCAAGGGCTACGCCTTCGTCGGGCCGGAGTTCAAGGACCCGAAATACTTCGGCGAGGGCGCCGGGATCGCGGTGCGCAAGGGGGACGCCGAGCTGGTCGGCAAGCTCAACGCGGCGATCGACGCGATTCGTGCCGACGGGACCTACAAGCGCATCGAGGGCAAGTACTTCAAGAGCGACATCTACGGCGACTGACCGCTCGCCGGCGGCGGCTGCCGTCAGTCGCCGCCTTCCTTCAGCTCCTTGAGGTGCTTGTAGACCGTCGCACGGCCCATGTTCAGCACGTTGGCCACATAGTTGGCGGCGCTCTTGCCCTTGAACGCGCCCTCGGCGTGCAGGGCCAGGACCAGTTCGCGCTTGTGCTCGCGGGTCAGCAGGTTCAAGCCGAGCTGGCGTTGCCGCAGCCAGCCGTGCAGGAAGGTGTTGATGCGCTCCTGCCAGTCGTCGCGGAACAGCGCGTCCGGTTGCGGGATCAGCTTGCTCGGCGAGAGGAACAGGTCGAGTGCCGCCTTGGCGCTCTCGAACAGGCTGATGTTCAGGTTGATGCACAGCACCGCCAGCGGCTGGCCGGCGGAGTCGCGCAGCACGGTGCTGACCGAGCGGATCTTCTGCCCGTCCCAGTTGAGCTTCTCGTAGGGACCGATGTTGCGCTCGTCGCTATCGCCTTCGAGCATGTCTTCCAGCGCCGAGTCGTCGCCGACCTCGCGCTTGGACAGGTTGTTGGCGATGTAGTCGACCCGCTGGCTGCGCAGGTCGTGCAGGACCACTTCGGCGTGGGGGAAGAACAGGGTGGCGATGCCGTCGGCGATCGCCCGGTAGTTCTCCAGGCTGGGGTCTTGGCTCGGGCTCATGCGCAGGAACTCTCGTGGGACGACGGGCGAGGCGAGTGTGCCGCAAACCCGCCGCCGGGTCATCAGGGGGACAGGCGGCGCGGCGACAGCATCGCCTCGTCCAGGCCGTGCTCGCGCAGGTGCGCCGGCAGCGGCTGGTGGCGGATCAGCGCGGCGCTGGCCTCGCCCATCGCCGCCGAGGTCTGGATACCGTAGCCGCCCTGGGCGGCGACCCAGAAGAAGCCTTCCGCATCGGCGGCGTAGCCGGCCACCAGGTCGCCGTCGGCGACGAACGAGCGCAGCCCTGCCCAGGTGTGTTCCGGGCGGCGAATGGTGAGGATGGTGGCTTCTTCGATCAGGTACATGCCGGTGGCGATGTCCAGTTGCTCGGGCTGCACGTCGTGGGCTTCGACCGGATCGGCGTTGGCCGGCGAGCCGAGCAACATGCCGGCGTCCGGCTTCAGGTAGAAGGATTCGTCGAGGCTGACCAGCATCGGCCAGTCGTGGCAGTCGATGCCCGGCGGCGGGGCGAAGATGAAGGCCGAGCGGCGCTTGGGCTGCAGGCCCAGCGGGCGGACGCCGGCCAGCCCGGCGATGGCGTCGCACCAGGCGCCTGCGGCGTTGACCAGCACCGCCGCGCGGTAGCTGCCGGCGTCGCAGCGGACTTCCCAGGCGCCGTCGACCCGGCGGATCTCCAGCGCTTCGTGGTTGCACAGGACCTGCCCCTGGTTGCGGCGGATGCCGCGCAGGTAGCCCTGGTGCAGGGCGTCGGTATCGATGTCGGCGCCGGTGGGGTCGTAGGTGGCGCCGAAGACCTTGTCGCGACGCAGCACCGGCACGATCGAGCAGGCCTGTTCCGCGTCCAGCAGGCGCATCTGCGGCACCAGCGCCTTGCCGCTTTCGTATTGGCGGCGGAGTTCTTCCGGATCGTCGCTGAAGTCGACCACCATTTCCGGACGCGGGCTGAGCAGCGGATGCTCGCAGAAGCCGGCCGGCGGGTTGTCGAAGAAGGCCCGGCTGGCGGCGGTGAGCGCGCGCACCTGGGGTGTGCCGTAGGCCACCGTGTAGTGCGCGGCGGAGCGGCCGGTGGAGTGGTAGCCGGGCTGCGCCTCGCGCTCCAGCACCACGACCCGGCCGTGGGCCGACAGCCAGTAGCCGGTGGATGCGCCGGCGATGCCGGCACCGATGACGAGGTAATCCGCTTCGATCATGCTGCTCTCCTGCATCGCGCGATCAGCCTGCCTGGCGCAGGCGGTAGAGGGCGTTGGCCAGGGCTACGTCTTCCAGGCCCAGGCCGATCGAGCGGAAGAACGCCGGGCGCCGGTATTCCGGACGTGGCGCCTGGCCGCTGAGCAGTTCGGCGAGGTCGCCGCGGATCGCCTCGGGGCTCCAGCCATGCTGTTCGGCGGCGATCAGCATCTCGCCGGCGGAGCCTGGGGTGGTGTGCCGGTAGTCGCAATAGACGTCCATGGCCGCCAGGCTTTCCGCCGGTACCTCATGGGCGCGGGGCGCGTTGGTGCTGATCGAGGTGACCAGCGCCGGGCGCTTGAGTTGGCGCGGGTCGATCACCGCTCGGGCCGAGGAGGTGCAGAGCAGGATCACATCGGCTTCGTCCAGCGCTTCCTCCAGGCTGCCTGCGGCTTCGGCGCGCGGGTCGATGGCGCGGAGGCTTTGCAGGCGGCGCTCGTCCAGGCTCGGCGAATGGACTCGCACGCCCTGCCAGTCACGCAGGCCCTTCACGTATTGCAGGTGGGCATGGGCCACCGGTCCGCTGCCGATCAGCGCCAGGCGGCCGGCCTCGGCCGGAGCCAGGGCATCCACCGCCACCGCGGTGGTGGCGGCGGTGCGCGCGGTGGTCAGCCGGGCGGCATCGCAGAGCAGCAAGGGCTGGCCGGTCTGCATCGACATCAGCAGGGTCCAGGCGGTGACCAACGGGCCCTGTTCGCGAACGATGTAGGGCGAAGTCTTGACTCCGTAGACCTGTTCCTGGGCGAGCACGCCGAGGTAGTTGATGAAGTCGCCGCGACCGGCGGGGAACTCCACCAGTTGCTGGGCCGGCTGGAGCGCCTGGCCGGCGGCCAGGTCGAGGAACAGCTGGCGCATGGCCTGGAGGACGTCGATACGGGCGAGCAGTTGCTCGGCTTCGGCCTGCTGGACGATCAGGGGAGTGGCGGCGCTCATGCGATCTCCGGAATGGATGTAAACAATTTGTCCATTCTGGACTTTAAGGTATTGCCGGGCAAGCGCCGACCCGCCTCGATGACCGACGGCGGCACCTGCGTGTCGCAGAAACGAAAAAGGCGAAGCCGGATGGCTTCGCCTTTTTTCTCCACGCCTGCGTTCAGTGCTTGCGCGGTACCGGCTTGAGCAGTTCGGCCGGCGGCATCTCGCAGGTGATCTTGCGGCCCAGCAGTTCTTCGATCGGCGGCAGGGCGAAGGCATCGTCCTCGCCGGCGAAGCTGATCGAGGTGCCCGAGGCGCCGGCGCGGCCGGTACGACCGATACGGTGCACGTAGTCGTCCGGGTCCTCCGGCAGGGTGAAGTTGATCACATGGCTGATGCCGTCGATGTGGATGCCGCGGCCGGCCACGTCGGTTGCCACCAGGACGCGGATCTTGCCTTCGCGGAAGCCTTCCAGGGTGCGGATGCGCTTGTGCTGCGGTACGTCGCCGGACATCTGGGCGGCGCTGATGCCGTCCTTGGTCAGGCGTTCCTCGATGCGGCGGACTTCGTCCTTGCGGTTGGCGAAGACCATCACCCGTTCCCAGTTGTTCTGTGCCACCAGGTTGTACAGCAGCTTGTACTTGTCGCTGCCGGCCACGGCGTAGACATGCTGCTCGACGGTGTCGCTGGCGACGTTCTCCGGCTCGATCTCGACGATCGCCGGATCGACGGTCCACTGCTTGGCGAGGTTCATCACGTCGTCGGTGAAGGTCGCCGAGAACAGCAGGGTCTGGCGTTCGCCCTTGTGCGGGGTCTGCCGGATGATCTGCCGGACCTGCGGGATGAAACCCATGTCGAGCATGCGGTCGGCTTCGTCGAGGACCATCACCTCGACCATGTCCAGGTGCACCTCGCCGCGCTGGTTGAAGTCCAGCAGACGGCCTGGGGTGGCTACCAGGATGTCGCAGAAGCGCGCTTCCAGCTGCTTGAGTTGCTTGTCGAAGTCCATGCCGCCGACGAAGGTCATCACGTTCAGCCCGGTGTACTTGGTCAGCGCCGCGGCGTCCTTGGCGATCTGTACCACCAGTTCGCGGGTCGGGGCGATGATCAGCGCGCGCGGCTCGCCCATGTAGCGCTCTTTCGGCGGCGGGGTCTGCAGCAATTGGGTGATGATCGAGATGAGGAACGCGGCGGTCTTGCCGGTGCCGGTCTGTGCGCGGCCGATGGCGTCCTGGCCGCGCAGGGTGAAGCCCAGTACCTGCGCCTGGATCGGGGTGCAGTAGGGGAAGCCGAGGTCATGGATGGCGTGCATCAGGCTCGGGGCGAGGTTGAAGTCGTGGAAGCGGGTCTTGCCTTCCTGCGGTTCGACCACGAAGTCTTCCAGCTTCCAGTTGTCCACCGGCTTCGGCTTGCGTTCGCGGCGCGGCTTGTCGCTGCGCGGCTTGGCGTCCCGGCCTTCTTTGGCGGCGGGTTTGGCGGGCTTTTCGCCTTTCTCGGCCTTTTCAGCGGCGCGCGGGGCGCCGGACTCGTTGTCGGCGCGCGGGGGGCGCGGTTTGCGTGGGCGTTTCTCGGTCGGCTTTTCGCCGGTGGGGGCGGTACCTTTCGCGGTAGCGCCGGCAGGGCCTTGCGGGACCGGGGAGGAACCGCTCTGCGGCTGGGTTCCGTCGGCCTTGCCGAAGATTTTCTTGAGTGCTTTGAGCACGGCGATCTCGTAGTGGTTAAGGAATGAACGGGCGCCAGTGTAAAGCATGTTGCCAGCGGGGAGAAATCCATGCTTGGCCGGCGCCCTCCAGCCCTGGCCGGACGGGGCCTGGAGGGGGCTGCGCGAAGCTCCCGGGGCAGCCTTCGGGAGGACTCGTGCGCGCGACCGGTGGCGCGCTACAAAAAGACAACGGTAGGGCGACGACGGGGGTGGCATCTTCGGGACGGTGCCGGAGCGATCCGGCGAGTGTCCGCCCACTCACCAACGGAAGAACAAGAAAACCATGAATCCGTCCCCATCGATCGCCGGGCTGAGCGATATCGAAGCCCTGGAACGCGTGCCGCTGGAACAGCGTGACCTGCCGTCCAGCACCTACGAACTGTTGCAACGCTCGGCCCAGCGCCACGGCCAGCGTATCGCCCTGAGCTGCCTGCTGCATGGCAGCGCCGCCGAAGAACCGCTGCGGATCAGCTATGCCGAGCTGTTCGCCCGCGTCACCCAGACCGCCAACGCCTTGCACCGGCTGGGCCTGGAAAGCCACCAGGCGGTGTCCTTCCTGCTGCCCAACCTGCCGCAGACCCACTACGTGATCTGGGGCGGCGAGGCTGCCGGGATCGTCAATGCGATCAACCCGCTGCTGGAGCCGGAGCACATCGCCGAGCTGATCCGCGCCTCCAACACGCGGGTGCTGGTGACCCTGGCGCCGTTCCCCGGCACCGACCTGTGGCAGAAGGTCGCCGGCCTGCGCGCGCAGCTGCCGGAGCTGTACGCGATCGTCGTGGTCGATCCGGCCAACCTGTTGCCGGCGCCGCAGCGCGAGGCGCTCAAGGCCCAGCGCGGGCCGCTGCCGGAGGGCGTGCTGGACTTCGATACGCTGATCGCCGACTGCCCGGCAGACCGCCTGGAGAGCGGACGGGCGATCCATCCGGACGACGTCGCTTCCTATTTCCACACCGGCGGCACCACCGGCACGCCGAAGCTGGCGCCGCACAGCCACTTCAACGAGGTGGCGATGGCCGAGATCATGGGCCTGAACGCCGACTACGGGGTGGACGACGTGCTGCTCTGCGGCCTGCCGCTGTTCCACGTCAACGGCGTGATGGTTACCGGCCTGGCGCCCTTCCATCGCGGCGCCCAGGTGCTCCTGGCCGGGCCCCAGGGCTACCGCAATCCGACCCTGATCCAGGACTTCTGGAAGCTGGTGGAACGCTACCGGGTCACCAGCTTCAGTGGCGTGCCGACCATCTACGCGGCGTTGCTGCAGGTCCCCAGCGATGGCCGCGACCTGTCCAGCCTGCGTTTCGCCCTGTGCGGCGCGGCGCCGATGCCGGTGGAGCTGATCCGCCAGTTCGAGGCGCGTACCGGGCTCAAGGTGATCGAGGGCTACGGCCTCACCGAAGGTACCTGCGGCACCAGTTGCAACCCGCGTGGCGGCGAGCGCCGGCCGGGTTCGATCGGCCTGCGCCTGCCGTACTGCCAGGTGAAGGTCGCGGTGCTCGACGGCGAGGGCAATTACCTGCGCGATGCCGCGCCGAACGAGGTGGGCAACCTCTGCCTGAAGGGCCCGACGGTGTTCAAGGGCTACCTGCAACAGGACCGGAACCGCGATATCTGGATCGGCGATGGCTGGTTCAATACCGGCGACCTCGGTCGTATCGACGAGGACGGCTACATCTGGCTCACCGGGCGCAGCAAGGACCTGATCATTCGCGGTGGCCACAACATCGACCCACAGATGATCGAAGAAGCGCTGCACCGGCATCCGGCCGTGGCCCTGGCGGCGGCGGTGGGCAAGCCGGACGCCAAGGCCGGCGAGCTGCCGGTGGCGTATATCCAGCTCAAGCCTGGCGCCAGCGCCAGCGAGGAAGAGCTGCTGGAGCACGCCAGCCGCCACGTACCGGAGCGCGCGGCGGTGCCCAAGGATATCTGGCTGATCGAGAGCATGCCGGTCACCGCGGTGGGCAAGACCTTCAAGCCGGCGCTGCGCCTGGACGCGATCCGCCGGGTGCTGGAGGAGGAAAGCCGGAGGATCGCCGAGGATATCCGCGTGGAGGTGGTCGCCGACGAGCGCCACGGCCAGCTCGCCCACCTGCACGTTCCCGCGCTTGACGAAAGACGCCAGGCGGCGCTGGAAGAGCTGCTCGGCGGCTACGCGCTGAACTACCGGCTGCACGCCGTCTGAGAGAAGCTCCGGGCGTCAGAGGCGCTTGCGCAGCCAGGCGCCGATGTCGTGGATTTCCTCCAGGGACACCTCGTGGCCCATCGGGTAGTCGTGCCAGCCCACCTCCACGCCCTGCGCCTGCAAGGCGTCATGGGCCGCGCGGCCAAGCGCCGGGTCGACCACGTCGTCCTGGCTGCCGTGCAGGTGCAGGACCGGAATCCGCTTGTGGCGCTCGTCCAGCGCCAGGTCGTCGAAGGTCGGCGCGTAGGTGGATAGCGCCAGCACCCCGCCGAGCGGCTGGGCGTAGCGGCGGAAGGCGGTATGCAGGACCACCGCGCCGCCCTGCGAGAAACCGGCGAGGATGATCCGCTCGGCGGCGATGCCCTTGGCGCGCTGTTCATCGATGAGAGCGATGACCTGGTCGGCGGAGGCGTTCAACTGGTCTTCGTCGATGGCCCGCGCCGGACTGAAGGCAAGGATGTCGTACCAGCTCGGCATGACCCAGCCGCCATTGACCGTCACCGCCTGGCTCGGCGCCTGGGGGAGGATGAAGCGGGTGCTCGGCAGGACCATCTGCAGGGCTTCGGCCACCGGTTTGAAGTCGGTACGGTCGGCGCCCAGGCCGTGCAGCCAGATGATACAGGCGTCGGCATTCGGGGCATCGAGGATCAGGGGTTCGCTCATGACGGCTCCAGGCAGGGGGCATATGCGTTCGGAATGGGAGGACCATTCGACAACAGGCGCTTTCCCGCTCGCAAGTCGGCCAGATTGTCGCAGATCATGCATTCGCCAATTTCCCGCGGATGCGCTTTGCTAAGGGAAGTGCGCCGGGTACGCCGTTCGTCGCCCGCCGCGGTCGCGCCGCCGGCTGCCTCTGCCGGTGCCGCGGCGCTTGCGGTTACAGTGCGGCGACCGGCCCGGGAAGCGACCGGCGCGGGGCCGGCGGTTCACCCAGGGGCGGCGAAGGGAGTGGCGAACAGATGACAATAATGAAAGGTACCTGGCTGCTGCTGGCCGCTGTCTGCCTCGGCGCCAGCGCCACGGCCGAGGCCGGTGCGACGCTGGATGCGGTGAAGCGCAAGGGCTACGTGCAGTGCGGCGTCAGCGACGGCCTGCCGGGGTTCTCCTACGCCGACGCCAAGGGCCGTTTCAAGGGGCTCGACGTCGACATCTGCCGGGCGCTGGCCGCCGCGCTGTTCGGCGATGCCGAGAAGGTGCGCTTCACCCCGCTGTCCGCCACCGAGCGGTTTTCGGCGTTGCAGTCCGGCACGGTCGATCTGCTGTCGCGCAACACCTCATGGACCAGCTCGCGGGATACCGCGCTGGGCATCCACTTCACCGGCGTCACCTATTTCGACGGCCAGGGCTTCCTGGTCAATCGCAAGCTCGGCGTGTCCAGCGCCCGCGAACTGAAGGACGCGACGGTGTGCATCCAGTCCGGCACCACCAACGAGCTGAACGTGGCGGACTACTTCCGGGCCCACGGCATCCGCTACAAGGCGGTGCTCGACGACAGCTACGAGAAGAGCGCCCGTGCACTGGAGGCGGGGCAGTGCGACGTGCTCAGCTCCGACCAGTCGCAGCTCTACGCCCAGCGCCTGAAGCTGGCCAAGCCGGAGCAGTACGTGGTGCTGCCGGAAGTGATCTCCAAGGAGCCGCTCGGCCCGGCCGTGCGGCAGGGCGACGAAGCCTGGTTCAACATCGTCCGCTGGACCCTGTACGGCCTGCTCAACGCGGAGGAGCTGGGGGTCACCTCGAGCAACGTCGAGCGCCAGGCCAGGGACAGCCGCAACCCGGACGTCGCCCGCCTGCTCGGCAGCGAGGGCGACGCCGGCAAGGACTTGCAACTGCCGCGCGACTGGGTGGTGCAGATGGTGCGCCAGGTCGGCAACTATGGCGAGATCTTCGCCCGCAACGTCGGCGACGGCAGCCCGCTGAAGATGCCGCGCGGCCTCAACGCGCAATGGAATCTCGGCGGCCTGCACTATGCGCCGCCGATTCGCTGACCGGCGGGGCTGGCTGAACTCTCGCCAGCACCGACAATCCGATAACAGACAGACGCACCGGTGCCGGTGCACTATAGAGCGACGCGTCATGCCGAACACCGAACAAGAGAAATGCCCGTGAACCTATCGATGACTCCCATCAACAAAGCCAAGGCCTGGGGCGTCCACGCCGTCACCGCCAGTGGCGTGATCCTGGCCTTGCTGGCCCTGCTCGCGCTGGTCGACAACAAACCCCAGGCCTGCCTGCTCTGGCTCGGCCTGGCCCTGCTGGTGGACGGCCTCGACGGCACCCTGGCGCGCAAGTACGAAGTCAAGGAAATGCTGCCGCATTTCGACGGCTCGGTGCTCGACCTGGTGATCGACTACCTGACCTACGTGTTCATCCCGGCCATCTTCATCTACCGCTACATCCCCCTGCCGGAGCATTTCGAGCTGCTGGCGGTGGGCGTGATCCTGGTTTCATCGCTGTTCTGCTTCTGCAACGTCAACATGAAGAGCACCGATAACTACTTCGTCGGCTTCCCGGCCGCCTGGAACGTGGTGGCGGTGTACTTCTACGTGCTCGACCTGCACCCCTGGGTCAACCTCGCCACGGTGCTGGTGCTGGCTGCCCTGACCCTGACCCGGATGAAGTTCCTCCACCCGTTCCGCGTGCGCCAGTTCATGCCGCTGAACATCGCCGTGACTTTCGTCTGGCTGATCAGCAGCGGTCTGCTGATCGTTCAGCAGCCGGCCGACCTGCCGATCCTGCTCGGCCTGTGGTTCGCCGCCTCGGCCTATTTCGTCGGTATCTGCCTCTGGCGCAGCGCCCGCGAGTGGTTCGGCTGAAACGACCCGGCACGACGGCGTTCCCGCCTGGGGACGCCTGGCAAGTCCCTATCATCGCAAGGAACCCCGCATGGCCCACCCCAACGCCGAACTGATCGAGCGCTTCTACCAGGCCTTCCAGCGCCTCGACGGCGAGGCCATGGCGGCCTGCTACGCTCCCCAGGCGACCTTCCACGACCCGGCCTTCGGCGAACTGCGCGGGCGCGAGGTGGGCGACATGTGGCGCCTGCTGACCAGCCGGGCGCGGGACTTCCGCCTGGACTACGCGAACGTCCGCGCCGACCAGAACGAGGGGTGTGCGCAATGGGTGGCCCACTACCTGTTCACCCAGACCGGGCGCAGGGTGGAGAATCGCATCGAGGCCCGTTTCCGCTTCGCCGGCGGTTTGATCGTCGAGCATCGCGACCAGTTCGACCTGTGGCGCTGGAGCCGCCAGGCGCTTGGCGCCAAGGGCCTGCTGCTGGGCTGGGCGCCGCCGGTGCAGCGGGCGATCCGCGGGCAGGCGCGCAAGGGCCTGGCCGCCTACCAGGCTGCCCATCCGGCGGCCGGCTGAGGCTGTCGGTGGCCGAAGCGCGGATAATCTCCTAAGCTCGCCGCGGACAACCCGCAGGACGCCGCGATGATCACGCTCTTCCAGTTTCCCGCCGCATTCAACGTACCCAATGCCAGTCCCTACTGCCTGAAACTGGAAACCTGGTTGCGCCTGGCCGGCCTGGAGTATCAGGTGAAGGTCGTCAGCGACCCGCGCAAGGCGCCCAAGGGCAAGCTGCCCTACGTGCGTATCGAGGGCGAGGCGATCGGTGACAGCGAGATCGTCATCCGTACCCTCGGCGAGCGCTACGGGGTCACTCTCGACGCCGGCCTGGATGCCCGGGGCAAGGGCTGGGCACGGGCGATCACGCGCCTGTGCGACGAACACCTGTACTACCTGATGCTGTATTTCCGCTGGTTCGATGAGGACAGCTGGCGCGTGCTCAAGCCGGTATTCTTCGGCTCGCTGCCATTCGGCGTGCGCGACGCGGTGGCCTGGGCCATGCGCCGCAAGGTCCGCGCTACCCTCAGGGCGCAGGGACTCGGGGTCCACGGCAGGGACGAACTGCTGGCCTTCGCCCGCGACGACCTCGATGCCCTCGACGGCCTGCTTGGCCAGGTCCCGTACTACGGCGGCGAACATCCGTGCAGCGCCGATGCCGCCGCTTACGGTATCCTCGCCAACCTCATCGAGGCGACCCTGGATACCCCACTCAGCCATGTGGCGCGAGGCTATCCGCGCCTGGTGGCGTATTGCGAGCGGATGCGGGAGCGGGTCTGGAGTGAGTGAGGCGACGGCCGCCACGGCGGCGATCGGGAAGTGTTGGTCGGTCTACCTGGTGAGGGCGGAAAACGGCGCGTTGTACTGCGGCATCAGCGACGATCCGCTGCGCCGCTTCGACACTCATTGCAGCGGCAAGGGCGCGCGGTTCTTCCATTCCAGCCCCGCCCGCGCGCTGGTCTACGTCGAGGCCTGCGCCAGCAAGGGCGACGCCCTGCGCCGCGAGCGGGCGATCAAGGCCCTGAGCAAGCGCGCCAAGGAGCGCCTGTTGGTCGGCGTACCGGTGTTGCGCGAGGTCGGCGAGCCGGCAATCTAGGACGTTCATCTGCGGTCATGGGGTATTCGTGGGTTACCTGAAGAATCATTGGTGGAAACGCTGGATCCGCCGCCGCGGCTGCAAGCTGGCCGGCGGCCCGGCCAGTGTCGGCAAGCGCACCACGCTGGTGCTCGAGGAGCGGGTCGAACTCGGCCACCTGCGCATCGTCCCGCCGAGGCTGGAGATCGGCGCCTACAGCTATGTGCGCAGCGGCACCGACCTGTCCCTGGTGGCGTCCATCGGGCGTTTCTGCTCGATCGGCTCGGACTGCTTCATCGGCCAGGAAAAACACACCCATCCCAGCGACTGGGTGAGCAGCCACCCCTTCCAGCACACCGGCACCGCGCTGCGCTACGAGCCGGCGCTGAGCTACGCGGAAATCGGCCACGACGTCTGGATCGGGCACAGCGCGATGGTGATGGAAGGGGTCAAGGTCGGGACTGGGGCGATCATCGCCACGCGCGCCGTGGTCACTCGCGACGTGCCGCCCTATGCCATCGTCGCCGGGACTCCGGCGCAGGTGATCCGCTACCGGCATCCGCCGGAGATCATCGAGGGCCTGCTCGCCTCACGCTGGTGGGAGCTGGATAGCGCCTTCCTCACCGGCCTGCCGCTGGACCGACCCCGGGAGTTCCTCGCCGCCCTGGAGGCGCGCGAGGCGCCGCGTGCGGCGTACCGGCGGATGACCATCACCCGCCAGGGGTGCCGGCTGGATTGAGCGCGCCCATCGCCAGGCCCATCGGGCCAGGCGATGGGGCGCCCTTCATGTCCCGGATTGTCATAGGCGTGTTTTCTCAGCCGCGCTAAGCTGGTGCCTCACATCCGCCCGGAGGCGCCCATGTCAGAGCTGATCCTGCATCACTATCCCACTTCGCCCTTCGCCGAGAAGGCGCGCCTGCTGCTCGGTTTCAAGCAACTGTCCTGGCGTTCGGTGATGATTCCGCCGGTGATGCCCAAGCCGGACCTGGTGGCGCTGACCGGCGGCTATCGGAAGACCCCGGTGTTGCAGGTCGGCGCCGATGTGTATTGCGATACCGCGTTGATCGCCCGTCGCCTGGAGCAGGAAAAGGCGGTTCCGGCGCTGTTTCCCGAAGGCCAGGAGATGGTCGCCGCGAGCTTCGCCCAGTGGGCCGACGCGGTGCTGTTCCAGCACGCGGTAAGCCTGGCGTTCGCCCCGGAGTCCATCGCCGTGCGTTTCGGCAAGCTGCCGCCGGAATTCCTCAAGGCCTTCATGGCCGATCGCAGCCAGCTATTCAGCGGCGGCAGCGCCGGCCGCCTGCCGCTGGAACAGGCGCGCCACCAGTGGCCGGCATTCATGGCGCGACTGGAGCGCCAGTTGTCGCGCGAGGACGGCGATTTCCTGTTCGGCGAAGCGTCCGTCGCCGACTTCGCCGTGGCGCACTGCCTGTGGTTCCTCAAGGGCACGCCGGTCACCGCGCCGCTGGTCGACGATTACCCGCAGGTGCAGGCCTGGTTGGGACGGGTGCTCGGCTTCGGCCATGGCGCGCCAGCCGAGATGAGTGCGGAGGAAGCCCTGGAGGTGGCTCGCGGCAGCCAGCCCGCGGCATTGCCGGACGAATCCTTCAGCGACCCCAACGGTTTCCTGCCCGGCCAGGCGGTCGCCATCGCCGCCACCGACTACGGTGTCGACGCGGTACAGGGCGAACTGCTCTTCGCCGGCAGCGAGGAACTCATCCTGCGCCGCGAAGACCCGCGGGCGGGTACCGTGCATGTGCATTTCCCGCGCCTGGGCTTTCGCATCGAGGCGCGTTGAGGCATGCCGGCGGAGACCCCGCCGCTGCGGCCGGACGCCGATCCGCCGCAGTGCGCGTTGCCCGAGGCGAGGCCGGACCGCGACGCCGGCACCAAGCTGCGCGCCGCGGTGCTCGGTGCCAACGATGGCCTGGTGTCGAACCTGTGCCTGGTGATGGGCGTGGCGGGTGCGAGCATGGCGCATTCGTCCATCGTCCTCACCGGGATGGCCGGACTGGTGTCCGGGGCCTGTTCGATGGCCCTCGGCGAGTGGCTGTCGGTGACCAACGCCCGCGAGATGGCGAGCAAGCGCATCGCCGAGGAAGAACGCCTGCTCAGGCTCTGCCCGGACACCGAGACCCAGGAACTGATCGATATCTTCACTGCCAAGGGGCTGAGCGAGGTGTCCGCCCGGCGCGTGGCCCTGCAACTGATGAACGACGGTCGTGGCGCGCTGGACACCTTGTCCCGCGAGGCCCTCGGCATCGATCCGACGGAGTTGGGCGGCAACCCGTGGAACGCGGCGGGCACGTCGTTCCTGCTGTTTTCCCTTGGCGCCCTGGTGCCGGTGGCGCCGTTCCTGTTCCTCGACGGTGCCGCGGCGCTGGTCGCAAGCCTGCTGTCCAGCCTGCTTGCGCTGCTGTTCAGCGGCGCGGTCACCGCCCGTTTCACCGGGCGGCCGCTGGCGTTCTCGGCGTTGCGCCAGGTGCTGGTCGGTACCCTTGCCGCGGCCTTCACCTATGGGTTGGGCACCGCGCTCGGCGTGGGCCTGGGCTGAAAGTCCTTCGCCTGCCGGGGACGCCGTTTTACACTGCGACACCCGGCCGGCGTGGCCGGGAACTGGAAAAACCGACCAGGGAGTGGCCATGAACGCCTACGACATCGAAATCGTCAACGACGCCGCGCACGCCGGCGAAGCCAACCACGGCTGGTGCTTCGGCCTGCCGCCGGGCATCCGTCCGGAGCAGTGGCCGCTGGATCCGGACACCGGCTATCCGCTGATGCACGGCTTCACCCTGCTGCTGCCGGAGGACTACCGGGTGCATGGCCCGGAGATCGTCGCGCTGAGCTTCTTCTCCCTCGCCCCGGACCAGAACGACGGTGGACCGACCAGCGTCGACGGCATTCGCGAGATGCTCATCGATCCGCCCGCGCAACCGCCGGCCGAAGCGGAACTGCGGCCGTTCTGGGAGGCCGGGCGCAATAGCCATCCGCGTCTGCATCGGATGGAGGACATCCTCGGCGGCGCCTATGCGTTGATCCTGCTCGACGCCGCTGAATTCAGCGGCGCGCCCTGCCAGCCGCCGGCGCTGCCGGCGGGCAACCCGCTGTTGGCGCAGACCGAGCCGCCGCAGTGGCTGGAGGCTGGTTCGGCGGCCAGCTTCGTGCCGGACTGGGCGGAGGACGACTACTACCTGCTGCGCGCCCTCGGTGGCCGCCCGGCGGCCGGCCACCAGCAGCGCTACCCCCTGCGCTGGACGGCGCGGGCGCAAGACCCCAACGCCGGGGTGGTGCCCAGCGAATACGGCGACGGCGGCTACCAGCTGCCGCACTACTGGCTGGACGGCAAGATCGAGCGCGACAACTACCGCGAGCATCCCTGGGTGGAAGGGCACCTGCCGAACCATATCGGCGGCACCATGCGTCCGGTGCAGGGCGTACCGGAGATGAGTCCCTTCTACGTAGAGTTCGAGGAATACCTGGGCGGCTACAACTTCGGCGGCGGCAACGCCCAGCTCGATTTCCGCGACATGCGCTTCGACTGGGCCTGCGGCTGAGGAGGGAAAGGGAGCGCCGGCGGCGCTCCGGGGCGGCGCGGGTCAGTCCTTGCGCCGCTTGAGCTGGTCCTTCAACTGGGTCGGCAACTGGCGGATGATCAGCATGTCGCGCTCTTCGTCGTATTCCACCTTGGAGCCCAGCAGGTGCGCCTC